>JBBQTC010000064.1:0-23017 GCA_038234785.1 Acidimicrobiales bacterium | reverse complement strand
TGTCGGAGTCGCCCGCCTCGATGCCCATGATCTGGTCGTAACCGACCGTGCTCAGCGAGCCGGTGGTGTTCATGATGGCGTTGTAGGTGCAGATGAAGTCATCGGCGACGATGGGCGAACCATCGTCCCACACCGCTGCATCAGCGATGTCGTAGGTGATCTTCATTGCCGCCGTGTCGCCGCCGCCCGTGGTGTCGGATCCCTGGGTGGTGTCCGGTGCCATGGTGGTGTCGCCACCAGCGGTGGTGTCGGGTGCTGCAGTGGTGTTGCTCGAGCTGTCGCTGCCGCATGCGGCGACGACCAGCGAGAGACCCACCGCGAGAGCAGCGATCTTGCTGCGCTTCGTGGTCCTCACGTGAATGGTCCTCCTGTTGTGAGTCGGAGGGAGGTAGTTCGATGAGCCTCAGGAGGCTCATCATGCCCATACAGTCCTCCCCGATCCGTATGAGCGGGGCAAAGCTACCACGGTCCGTTACCGAGCGATAGCACCTCCATTTCACTTTGTCCGAAAAGTTGGTGCAAACGTTCCAGTTGGTTCACACGAGGACGTTGTCAGACACCGAGTTTGCAGATACGTGCGAACTCGTCGGCGTCGAGGCTCGCCCCGCCCACCAGTGCGCCGTCGACGTCGGGCTGCGACATGAGTTCCGCGATCGTTCCCGCCTTCACGCTGCCGCCGTACTGCACCCGCAGGGTCACTGCGGCATCTGCACCGAACGCGTCGGACACGCAGCCCCGGATGGCCGCACACATCGTCTGCGCGTCGTCGGCGGTGGCGGTACGACCGGTACCGATCGCCCAGATCGGCTCGTATGCGATCACGAGTGTGCCGACCTGTTGCGCCGACCGGCCGGCGAGTCCGGCGGTGACCTGACCGAGGACCTTGGCCTCGGTGTCACCCGCCTCGCGTTCCTCCAGGGTCTCCCCCACGCACATGATCGGCGTCATTCCGTGTTGCTGGATCGCGGCGACCTTCCTGTTGACCATCTCGTCGGTCTCGCCGAACAGCTCGCGCCGTTCGCTGTGACCACAGATCACGTACTGGACACCGAGCTTGGCGAGGAACACCGGCGACACCTCGCCGGTGTACGCGCCCTTGTCCTCCCAGTGGCAGTGCTGTGCGCCGAGGGCGTACCCGAGCTTGTCACCCTCGATCACCGTCTGCACCGACCGGATGTCGGTGAACGGCGGGTGGATGCTGACCTAGCAGCGTTCGAGGTCGTCCTTGCCGACGAGGTACGCCAGCTTCTGGACCGTTTGGATGGCCTCGAAGTGGTTGAGGTTCATCTTCCAGTTTCCGGAGATGAGCGGCATGCGGCTCATGCGTTGGGGGCCTTCCTGAGTGCTTCGAGACCGGGCAGGTCGCCGAGCTCGAGGAGCTCCAGCGACGCGCCGCCGCCGGTGCTCACGTGATCGACTTCGTCGTCGAGGTGGAACTGAGCGAGCGCCGCAGCGCTGTCGCCGCCGCCGACGACCGTGAACGCCTTGGTGTCGGCCATCGCCTGGGCGACGGTGCGCGTGCCGGCCGCGAACCGCGGGTCCTCGAACATGCCCATCGGTCCGTTCCAGAACACCGTCCGGGCATCCATGATGACGTCGCTGAACGCCGCTGCGGTGCCAGGGCCGATGTCGAATCCCTTCGCCCCGTCGGGGAGGCGCGTGCCGAACGTCGCGTAGTTGCCGCCGGCATCGACGCCGACGATGTCCTCGGGCAGATGGATCGTCTTGCCGCTCGCGGCGGACTCGTCGAGGAGACGCTTGCAGGTGGGGACCTGATCCGCCTCGAACAGCGAGTCGCCGATGGGATTGCCGAGTGCCGCGAGGAACGTGAAGCACATCGCGCCGCCGACGACGAGCGAGTCGACGACCCCGAGCAACGCCTCGACCACACCGAGCTTGTCGCTGATCTTCGATCCGCCGAGCACCGCGACGAACGGATGCTTGGGGTGGTCGCGGAGGCCGAGGAGCACCTCGACCTCCTTCTGCAGGAGCAGTCCCATCGCCGACGGCAGTGTGCGGGGCGGACCGACGATGCTGGCGTGGGCACGGTGGCAGGCACCGAAGGCATCGTCGACGTACGCGTCGATGCCCTCGACGAGCATTGCGACGAATGCCGGGTCGTTGCCTTCCTCGCCCGGGTCGAACCGAAGGTTCTCCATCAGCTCGACACCGGGTGCGAGCTCCGCGAGGCGTGCCCGCACGGCGTCCATGGAGTACTTCGGATTGGGCTGACCCTTGGGCCGTCCGAGGTGCGACGCGGCGACCACGTGCGCACCTCGTTCGGTGAGCCAGTTGATGGTGGGCAGCGAGGCCCGAATCCGGAAGTCGTCGGTGATGACCCCGTTCTCCATGGGGACGTTGAAGTCCGTGCGGACGAGCACTCGCTTGCCCTTCACGTCGCCGAGGTCGTCGAGCGTGGGGATGTGACCGGCCATCACTTCTTCCGCTTCGAGACCTTCGAGCCGGCATAGAGCGTCGTGTCGATCAGACGGTTGCTGTAACCCCACTCGTTGTCGTACCAGGCGAGCACCTTCACCATCTTGCCCATGCTCATCGTGAGCCCGGAGTCGAAGATGGCGCTGTGCGGATCACCCTGGATGTCGCTGGAGACGATCGGGTCCTCGGTGTAACGCAAGATGCCCTTGAGTGGGCCGGAGGTGGCTGCCTTCTTGAACGCCGCATTGATCTGAGCGACGGTGGCGGCCGTCTTGAGGTTGGCCGTGAAGTCGACGATCGACCCGGTCGGAACGGGGACGCGAAGGGAGGTGCCGTCGAGCTTGCCCTTCATCGAGCTCAACACGAGTGCCGTTGCACGGGCAGCGCCGGTGCTGGTGGGGACGATGTTGATCGCCGCACCGCGGGCCCGGCGAAGGTCCTTGTGCGGGCCGTCGACGAGCTGTTGATCGCCGGTGTAGGCGTGCACCGTCTGCATCAGGCCCTGCTCGACGCCGAACGCGTCGTCGAGCACCTTGACGACGGGCACGAAGCAGTTGGTCGTGCAGCTCGCGTTGGAGATGACCTTCTGCGTGGCGAAGTCGAATTCCCTGTGGTTGACGCCATAGACGAACGTGCCATCGGCGCCGTCACACGGAGCCGACACGATCACCAGCGGGGCACCACCCTCGAGGTGATAGGCAGCCGTGTCGCGCTTGGTGAAGATGCCCGTGCTCTCGATGACGACATCGACGCCGAGCTCGCCCCACGGGAGTTGCTTCGGGTCGCGCTCCTGCAGGACGCGCAGCTCGTCACCGTCGACGGAGATGCCGTTCTTGGTGGCCTTGATCGTGTTCGGAAGTACGCCGAGGACCGAGTCGTACTTGAGCAGGTGAGCCATCGTCTCCAGCGACCCGAGGTCGTTGACGGCGACGAAGTCGATGTCGGCGCCCCGCTGCTTGGCGGCGCGGAAGAAGTTGCGCCCAATGCGTCCAAAACCGTTGATACCGACGCGAACCGTCATGGTTGCGTTCCTTTCGATCAGGGAATGTGATTCCGTCCTGATCCTACCCAACCCCGCAGGTGGGGGACCCAGTCCCTCAGCGAGCGAGGTCGCGATGGCCGGTGCGGACGGCGTAGCCGTGATCTCGAAGTCGACGGGCCAACTCCTCGGCGACCGCGACGCTGCGATGGCGGCCACCGGTGCACCCGATCGCGACCGTGAGGTAGCTCTTGCCCTCCGTCTCGTAGGACGGCAGCAGCGTGAGCATCAACCCCTCGAAGCGATCGAGGAAGTCACTCGCCTGCGCGCGCTCGAGCACGAAGTCGCGGACCGCCGGATCGTGACCGGTGAGCGGGCGGAGTGCTTCCTCCCAGTGCGGGTTCGGAAGGAAGCGCACGTCCATGATGATGTCGGCGTCGATGGGGAGTCCGTGCTTGTAGCCGAAGCTCTCGACCGCGATCTGGAGGCGGGTGCCCTCACCGACGTCGTCGAACGCGGAGAGCAGCTTCGCCTTCAGCTGATGCACGTTGAGCTCGGTGGTGTCGATGACGAGATCGGCAGCAGTCTTGACCGGCTCGACCAGTTGCCGCTCGAGCTGGATCGCTTCTACGAGGCCGGGGGCTTCGCCGGCGAGCGGGTGCAGGCGGCGGGTCGCGTCGTAGCGCTTGACGAGCGCCGTGTCCGACGCGTCGAGGAAGAGCAACCGGACCCGATGGCCTTCGGCGCGTAAGGCCGACACCTTCGGCAACAACTCGACGTGCTGCCGGCCGGCCACCAGCGCCAACCTCTCGATGTCGCTGCCCGGCTTGCTGACCAGCTCGACGATCGTGTCGACCAACGACGTGGGCAGGTTGTCGATGACGTACCAGCCCAGGTCCTCGAGCACCGCCGCCGCGCCGGAACGTCCCGCGCCCGACATGCCGGTGATGAGGAGGATGTCGGCCATCGCCTCGAACTGTACTCAGACCTTGCGCGTGCGCAGATAGAGCAGGCGAGGAATCGTGGCGGCGGCGGCGTACTCCTCGGCCTTGGCGATGAACCCCGGCGGCGGAGCAGGCTCTTCCATGCGCTCCAGCAGGAGGCCGTTCGCGGCGAGGGCGTTCACGTACCGACTGAGCGGCCGGTGGATGAACGGGATGAACACATCCTTCTCCACCTCCTCGATCGTCTCGTCCTCGACGAGGTAGGGGCCGATGCGCCAGTACTGCTCAGGAGGATCGAGGAACTGGTCGTCGATCCAGCCGCTGTTGGGCGTCTGCAGCAACGGGTGGTTGAGGAAGAAGCAGAAGCGACCACCCGGCTGCAGGACGCGGGCGACTTCGGCAATCGCGTCGTCGACGTCGCGGATGTGCTCGAAGACGAGGCAGGCGACGACGGCATCGAAGCTCGCATCGGCGAAGGGCAGCGCAGCGGCGCCGGCACGGGCGAACGACGCGGATCCACGTTGCTGGGCGACGCTGACGCAGTTCCAGGTCGGGTCGATGCCGATCACTTCGGCACCCAACTTCGCCGCCAGCCGGCTCACCTGGCCATCGCCGCAGCCGACGTCGAGCACGTGGGTCGCGCCGGACAGTTCACGCGCAGCGAGGGGAAGGATCTGTTCTTCGTACTCGGGATCGGCTCCTGCGGTGAAGCCGTCGATCCACCACTCGGCGTGCGTCTCCCACAAGTTGTCCGACATGACCGAGAGCGTAGGCTCCCCGCGATGAAGTTCTCCGTCTGGCCCTCGTACGACCGCTCCTGGCAGGAAACGCTGGATCTGGCGAGATGGGCCGAGTCGAGCGGATTCGACGGGTTCTGGTATGCCGATCACCTGATGCCCCACCGTGCGGACGGCACCCCCGATCCGGGCGACGCGCTCGAGTGCTGGACCGTGCTCGCCGCGGTGGGCGCCCTCGTTCCCCGGGTGCGGCTGGTGTCGATGGTCTCCCCCGTCACCATCCACCACCCGATCGTGCTGGCCAAGCGCGCCACCACGGTCGACCACGTGTCCGGTGGGCGCGCGGTGCTCGGCCTCGGCGCCGGCTGGCAGGTCAACGAGCATGCCGCTTACGGCTTCGACCTCCCCGAACCCGGGCCCCGGGTGAGTCGTTTCGCCGAAGCGCTCGAGATCGTGCATCGACTGCTGCGCGAGGACAGCGTGTCGTTCGACGGCGACACCTATCACCTGGTGGACGCGCCGTTCTCCCCGAAGCCCGTCGGCGCGCTGCCGTTGCTGGTCGGTACCGGCAGCCCCCGGATGTCGCGGATCACGGCCCGCTGGGCCGACGAATGGAACACGTGGGGCGATCCCGACGAGGTCGGTCGGCGCACCGAACGGTTCATGGCGGCGTGCGAAGCGGTCGATCGCGACCCGGCCACGGTCCGTCGGTCGGCGCAGGCGATGGTGTTCCTCGGTGAGCCCACCGAGGAGGTCGTTCACGGCCGGTCGTTGGTGGGAAGCCCCGCCGCACTCGTCGACCAACTGAACCGGTACGTCGAACTCGGCGTCGACGAATTCGCGATCCCTGACTTCACGCTGGGCGAGTCGCCCCAGGAGCGGGCCGACGCCTACGCACGTCTGCACGACGAGGTGCTCCCCCACGTCGGCTGACGCGACCGGCCCTCAGCGGTCGAGTTCCATCAGCCAGCAGTCCCACCCACGACCCTCGTGGAACTCGTTCGCCAGGAGCACTTTCACCTTGCGGAAGCCGACCTTTTCGTAGACGTGCACGGCACGCTCGTTGACCACGCGTGGGTCGATGAAGATGCGCTGCGCGCCACGGGCCAGTAACGCGTCGATCGCTCGCTCGCACGCAGCGGTCCCGAACCCGCCGTCCCAGCACCGCGGTTCGCCGATCCACAGATCGAACGCCCACGCGTTGGTGACGTCACCGTCGGCGTGGTAGCCCTCGGCGTTGGGCAGCACCCAGACCAACTGCAGATAGCCGATCGGTTCCCCGTCGAGCTCGATGAGGTGCGGATGGACGTGCTCCGCGGTCAGCGCCTCGGGGTGCCACTCGGTGCGGACACGCTCGATCGGATAGTGCTGGTCACGTCCGAAGACCCACTCCAGCAGTGCCGGATCGCTCAGCCACCGCACCATCGACGAGTAGTCGTCGTCGTGGTCGCGCAGCGGGCGCAACGTCACCCGATCAATCGGCGTGGAACTTCTCATACACGGCCTCTGCGACGGCGTCGGGCAGGAACGAGAGCGCCTTCAGATCGTCGAGCGACGCCCTCTTCACCGCGTTGACCCCACCCATCACCTGCGTGAGTCGCTTCTTGCGCGCGTCGCCGAGTCCGGCAATGCCATCGAGCGCACTCGAGGTCATCCGCTTGCCGCGCAGCTCGCGGTGAAAGGTGTTGGCGAAGCGGTGTGCCTCGTCGCGGATGCGCTGCAGCATGAACAGGCCGTCGCTCCCCCGCGGCACCTCTACCGGATCACTGCGACCGGGAACGTAGACCTCCTCGAACCTCTTGGCGAGCGACGCGATCGGGATCTCGTCCTGCAAACCCAGCTTGCGCACCACGCGGTCGGCGACCGCCAACTGCCCCTTGCCACCGTCGACGAGGAGCAGTTGCGGCGGGTAGGCGAACTTGCGCGGTCGACCCCTCGCTCCTGGCTCGGCGAGCTCGTCGTCGAGTGGCTGATCGCGTTCGTTGAGGTACGCCTGCAGCCGCCGGGTGAGGACTTCCTCCATCGCTGCGTAGTCGTCGTTGCCGGGAACGTCCTTCACCTTGAAGCGGCGATACTCGCGCTTGTTGGGAAGCCCGTCCTCGAGCACGACCATGCTGCCGACGTAGTCGGTGCCCTGCAGGTGTGCCATGTCGTAGCACTCGATGCGCAAGGGCGCCTCCGGAAGGCCCAGCAGGTCCTGCAGTTCGGTGAGCGCTCGGCTGCGGGCGTTGTGGTCGCCCGCTCTGCGCAGGCGGTGCCGGATGAACTCCTCCTGTGCGTTGCGGGTAACGGTCTCGTGGAGGTTGCGCTTGTCGCCGCGTTGGGGGATGCGGATCTGCACCCTGCTGCCGCGCAGGTGGGTGAGCCATTCCTCGTACGTGGCCACATCATCGGGGTCGACCGGTACGAGCACCTGCTTGGGAACTCCCGCCGGAGGATCATCGCCGTAGAGCGACTCGAGGATGCGGTCCACCAGTCCGCCCGGCGTCAGTTCCTCGACCTTGTCGAGGATGAAGCCCTTGCGCCCGACCACGCGGCCCTTGCGCACGAAGAAGACCTGGACCGCCGCCTCCAACTCGTCGTCGGCGATACCGACGATGTCGATGTCCTCGCTGCGTTCGGCGACCATCTGTTGCTTCTCGATCGCCTTGCGAACGGCCAGCAGCCGGTCGCGGACCCGGGCCGCTCGCTCGTACTCGAGGCCCTGCGCGGCCGCCGCCATCTCGGCTTCGAGGCGGCGCACGATGTCGTCGGTGTCGCCGTCGAGGAAGTCGCACAGTTCCTGCACGAGTTGCCGGTACGGCATCTCCTCGATCTCTCCCACGCACGGACCGCTGCACTTCTCGATGTGGAACAACAGACACGGACGACCGAGGCGATGGTGCTCGTTGAACTTGCCCGGGCTGCACGTGCGGATGGGGAAGCTGCGCAGGAGGAGGTCGAGCGTGTCTCGGATGGCGTAGGCGTGCGCGTACGGGCCGAAGTAACGGGTGCCCTTGCGCTTGCGGCCACGCATCACCATCGCCCGCGGGAACTGCTCGTCGAGCGTGACCGCCAGGAACGGGTAGCTCTTGTCGTCGCGGAGCCGCACGTTGAAGCGGGGCCGATGCTGCTTGATGAGGCTGTACTCCAGCATCAAGGCCTCGACCTCGTTGCGCACCTCGATCCACTCGACCGTGGCCGCGGTGGCCACCATCTGAGCCGTCCTCGGGTGCATGTTCCGGGGATCCTGGAAGTAGTTGCTGAGGCGCTGACGGAGGCTGGATGCCTTGCCGACATAGATGACGCGACCCTCTTTGTCCTTGAACTGATAGGAGCCGGGCGACTCTGGGATCGTCCCGGTGGGAGGGCGGGCTACCACCTCGCCAGGATAGGGTTGAGCGCGTGCCAGGTCGCTACCAGTTCTCGCTTCCCCAACGACGAAATCGCGACGGCTGGTTCCGGCTCGGCGGGCTCGACATCACCACCACGGCACTCATGGTGCTGCTCGGGGTGCTGTCGATGTTCTGGTACGCGGTCGACAAGTCATCGCTGCTCAACCTGGCCTACAACGGCCAGTTGGTCCGCCAGGGCGACGTCTGGCGCGTGGTCACCTGGCCGATCGTGAACCCGCCCACCGAGATCTGGGTGGTCCTCACCCTGGCGTTCTTCTGGTTCGTCGGCCACGCCATCGAGGACCGCGTCGGCCGCTCACGATTCACCGTACTGATCGTCACCATGACCATCCTGCCCGCGATCGTCACCACGCTGCTCCAGTTCCAGGAGTTCTCGTACACGTTCGGACTCGGCGTGCTCGGCATCGCCCTCCTCGCCGTGTTCGCCCTCGACAACCCTGGCGCGCTGTTCTTCTTCGGCATCCCCGCGTGGGTGCTCGCCGCGGTCTACGTGGGGATCGACGTGCTGCGCTACCTCGGCGACCGACGCTACGAGCCGCTCACGCTGGAACTGTTGGTCATCGTCGTCGGCCTCGTCGGCGCCCGCCAGTACGGCATGGTGTCCCAGATGCGGTTCATCCCCTCCTTCGCCCCAGGCGACGCAAAGCCGGCGCGGCCGGCTCGGTCGCGGTCCCGGCCGCGGTCCAAGGGCAAGTCCTCCGGCTCCACCGTGGTCGCCGGCCCGTGGGCGGGAGCCGAGCCGCACTCGCTCGAAGACGAATACGAGCTCAACGGACTGCTCGACAAGATCAGCGCCGACGGCATGGACGCGCTCTCGCGCACCGAGAAGGCCCGCCTCAACGAGCTCAGCAAGAAGCTCCGCGGCCACTGATCCGCCCGAGCGGCCACCCAGCCCGTTCGCACCCGCCCGTTCGCACCCGCCCGGCCGGCCGATCGCACGGCCAGCCGTTTGTACCCGCCCAGCCGTTTGTACCCGCCCAGCCGTTTGTACCCATGGGCGCGAATCCGTGCCAATCCTGCCCTTTTTCGCGCCCATGGGCGCGAAAAAGGGCACCATTGACATCGTTCCGCGCCCATGGGTTGGAAAAGTGGACGGGGTGACCCGCCCGGGTTTCCGCAACCCGGTCGACCTGTACGTGCTGCCTATGCGGGGAGGGTGCGCCGGGTTCGCAGGGCGTGGGTGTAGGCGGCGACCATCAGGAGCCCGGCCAGCAGCGTGGCCCCGTTGGCGAGCAGATGAAATCCCCACGCCTGTTTCACGAACCCGGACGCGAACGCGGCAAGACCGCCGCAGAAACTCATCGTCAGGTCGGCGGTGCCCTGGACCTCGACTCTGGATGTGGCCGGAACGCCACCGGTGAGCAGGCTCGACCCGGCGATCAGTCCGATGTTCCACCCCACGCCCAGCAGGAACAGCCCGGCGAAGATCAGCGCCGGCACGTAGCCGGCGATCACCGAGACAATCGTGCCCATACCGAGCACCACCGAGCCCACCATCACCGAGCGAACCTGACCGACTCGTCCCACGAACCGGCCGACGAACGGCGCGAAGGCGTACATCCCGGCGATGTGCAGGGCGATGACGTACGCGGACAGGTCAGGTTGGCCGTGATCCTTCATGTGCGATGGCGTCATCGTCATCACTGCGACCATCGCCGTCTGCGAGACGACCATCGCCAGCAGCCCGAGCGATGCCGTTCTGCTCCCGGCGATGACAGCGGACGAGATCCGTACCTGGCGGGTCGGCCGGATGCGTTCGGCGTGGGGGTCGAGTTCACCGTTCACCGCCAACGGATCGGGGCGCAAACGGCGAGCGATGATCAGCCAGGCGACCATCAGCAGCAGTGCGGCGAAGAAGAACGGACCGATGAATTCGTCGAGCCCGAAGAAGACGCCGACGCGCCGCTCCCAGGGCGTGAGGATCGGACCGAAGATCGCACCCAGGGTGCCCACGACCACGACACTCGCCATTGCCCGGGCACGGTCGTGCTCGGGCGCCAGATCCATGGCGACGTATCGGGCCTGGAGCGTTGCACCCTGCGCGCCGCCGAAGCACATCATCCCCACCAGGAAGAGCGGGAACCAGTGCAGCTGGCCGCCGGTGCCGGCGACGAGCGCACCGATGGTTCCCAGACCGAGTGCGATCATCAGCCCGGGACGGCGACCGTTACGACGCATGTAGGCCGACAGCGGCACCACCAGGAAGGCGGAGCCGAACGTGAAGGCTGCACCGCCGGCGCCTCCGAACCGATCGTTCCCGTGGAGCAGGTCCTTCGCGAGCAACGCGGCGACCGCGACCACGCCGGCGATCGCCGCCTGGCCCGGTACCTGTGCGAACCGCAGCGTGAACAGCGTGCGGGATTGCAGCTCGGTGTGATCGACGAGGTCGGCGCTGCTCATTCCATGCCCACGAGCGGCCGCAAGAAGCGGCCCGTGTGGCTGCCATCGACCTTGGCGACGTCCTCGGGAGTGCCCTCCGCGACGACGAGTCCCCCACCGCTGCCACCCTCGGGGCCGAGGTCGATCAGCCAGTCGGCGGTCTTGATGACGTCGAGGTTGTGTTCGATGACGAGCACCGTGTTGCCCTGATCGACGAGACGCGACAGCACCGTCAGGAGACGGCGAACGTCCTCGAAGTGGAGGCCGGTGGTCGGCTCGTCGAGCAGGTAGATCGTGTGACCGGTGCTGCGCTTCGCCAACTCGGTGGCGAGCTTGACGCGCTGCGCCTCGCCGCCCGACAACGTGGGAGCCGACTGCCCGAGCCGGACGTACCCGAGTCCGACGTCGAGCAGCGTCTGCATGTACCTACCGATGGCGGGCTGGTTGGCGAAGAAGTGCACGGCCTCGGCGACCGGCATGTCGAGCACGTCGGCGATGTTCTTGCCCTTGAACTGGATGTCGAGGGTGTCACGGTTGTAGCGGGCGCCCTTGCACACCTCGCAGGGCACGTACACATCGGGCAGGAAGTGCATCTCGATCTTGATCGTGCCGTCGCCCGAGCACGCCTCGCACCGGCCACCCTGCACGTTGAAACTGAACCGACCGGGCATGTAGCCGCGCACCTTGGACTCCGCGGTGGTGGCGAACAGCTTGCGGATGTTGTCGAACACTCCCGTGTAGGTGGCGGGGTTGCTCCGCGGGGTGCGGCCGATGGGCGACTGGTCCATGTCGATGACCTTGTCGAGCAACTCGACGTTGCGGATGGTCTTGTGCCGACCGGCAGCGTCCTTGGACTTGTAGATCTTCTGCATCAGCACCGGCAGCAGGATGTCGCGCACGAGGGTGCTCTTACCGCTGCCGCTGACGCCGGTGACGGCGACGAAGCAGCCGAGCGGGATCCGCACGTCGATGTTGCGCAGGTTGTGCTCGCGAGCCCCCACGACCTCGACCCACTCGAGCCCAGGGGAACGACGAACCTCGGGAACCGGAATGCTCCGCTTCCCACTCAGGTACTGGCCCGTGATCGATTCCTTGGCCTTGAGAATGCCCTTGACCGGACCGCTGTAGACCACGGCGCCGCCGTGCTCGCCGGCCCCCGGACCGATGTCGACGATCCAGTCCGCTTCTCGGATGGTGTCTTCGTCGTGCTCCACGACCAGGACGGTGTTGCCAAGGTCGCGCAGCCGCAGCAAGGTGTCGATGAGCCGCCGGTTGTCGCGCTGATGCAACCCCACCGAGGGCTCATCGAGCACGTAGAGCGTGCCGACGAGGCCGCTACCGATCTGGCTCGCGAGGCGGATTCGCTGTGCCTCGCCACCGGCGAGCGTGCCGGCCGACCGCGACAGCGAGAGGTAATCGAGCCCCACGTCGAGCAGGAATCCGAGTCGGGCGTTGATCTCCTTCGTGACCCGCTCGGCGATCATGCGATCACGCTCGCCGAGCTCGAGGCCGGCGAGGAACTTCGACGATTCGCCGATCGCCATCTCGCACACTTCGGAGATGTTCTTGTCGTTGATGGTGACTGCCAAGGTCGCCGGCTTCAGGCGGGCGCCGCCGCAGGAACGACACGGCACCTCACGCATGTAGCCCTCGTACTGCTCGCGCGCCCAGTCGCTCTCCGCGCCCTCGCGGCGACGGTTGAGCCATGGGATGACACCCTCGTATGCAGTGGAGTACTCGCGCGTGCGGCCATATCGGTTCTTGTACTTGACCTTCATGTTGCCTTCGACGCCGTACAGGATCACCTTCTGCTGCTTGGCCGTGAGCGACTTGTAGGGCTTGTCGAGGTCGATGCCGTACGCCTCTGCGACCGCCTCGAGCATGCGCGTGAAGTACTGCGTGTTGCTGGTGCGCCAGGGAGCGATCGCTCCGCCGTTCACCGAGACGTCGGTGTCGGGGATGATGAGGTCGGGGTCGACCTCGAAGGTGGTGCCGAGCCCGTCGCACGCCTCGCAGGCGCCGTAGGGAGAGTTGAACGAGAAGTTGCGCGGCGCCGGTTCGTCGTAGCTCGTCCCGCACTTGGGGCAGGCGAGGTGCTGACTGAACGTGAGCGTCTCGCCGTCGACCTCACCGTCGCGAGCGACGAGTTCGACCTCGGCGACACCATCGGCGAGCTTCAGCGCGGTCTCCAACGAATCGGTGAGTCGACGCTCGATGCCGTCGCGCCGCACGAGGCGGTCGACGACGATCTCGATCGTGTGCTGCTCGTAGCGGGCGAGCTTCTCGTCGCGATTCAAGAACTCGGTGATGTCGACCACCTCGTGGTCGATGCGAGCACGGACGAAGCCCTGTGACGCAAGGTCCTGCAACAGGGTGTCGTACTCGCCCTTTCGGCCACGAACCACCGGGGCCAGCACCTGGAACCGGGTGCCGTCGGGGAGCAGCAGGATCCGATCGACGATCTGCTGGGGGGTCTGGCGCTGCAGGCGAGTGCCGTCGTTCGGACAGTGCTGGACCCCGATGCGAGCGTAGAGAAGTCGTAGGTAGTCGTAGACCTCGGTGATCGTGCCCACCGTGGAACGCGGGTTCTTGCTGGCGCTCTTCTGGTCGATCGAGATGGCCGGGGACAGGCCCTCGATGACATCGACGTCGGGCTTGTCCATCTGCCCGAGGAACTGACGCGCGTACGCGGAGAGCGACTCGACGTAGCGACGCTGACCCTCTGCGTAGATCGTGTCGAAGGCGAGGCTGCTCTTACCCGAACCGGACAGGCCGGTGAACACCACGAGGCGGTCGCGCGGGATCTCGATGTTGATGTTCTTGAGGTTGTGCTCGCGCGCACCGCGCACGACGATCTTCGCTTCGGGAGCCGCGGGCATGGGGCGAGGCTACCGATGGACAGGACCGGGAAGGCCAGGTGTGACGGAGAGGGTCATGGTGCGGACACTACCATGTCAAAACGAACGTGTGTTCCCCTGTGGAAAATTCATATCTTCGCAGGTCAACGTCAATTCCTGGCGACGTACCTGTGTTCAAGTTCAGAGCCGTTCGTGCCGATGTTGTTGGCATGACGAATGGATCCAGCAACGATACGACGTTCCTGCGTACGTCGCTCGGCGTCCTCGAACACCTCTCAGCCTCTTCTGGACTCCCCACGTGGCTGCTGACCAGGACGAGTGACGGCATGAGCCAGGCGCTCGCATCGATCGACCCCAGTGGCGGGATCCGTTCCCATCAGGTGGTGACCAAGGACGTCGGCGAGCACGCCGGGAGTCGGCTGGCGGTTCCCGTCATGCTCCCCAACGGCGAGATCTTCGGCGAGCTCATCGGGTTCGGCAACGTGCCGCCCTCGCACCATTCCATCGAAGCACTCCGGTCGCAGGCCGACGTCTACGCCAGCGTGCTCGGCGCCCTCGCGGGCAGCGAGCGTGCGCTCGCCAACGAGCGCCGCGACGCCGACCGGCGAGCACCCGCGATCGTCGAGGCGTCCGCAGACCCGTTGACGAGCCTTGCCACCCGGCAGGGATGGGAGCATCGTCTCCGTCAGGACGAGCACTACTGCGCCGAGTTCGGCGAAGCCGCCGCTGCGTTCGTGATCGAGCTCGACGACCTGAAGCGCAACAACGAACTGCACGGCCACTCCGCCGGCGACGAGCAACTGCGCGTGGCGGGTGGGATCATCCGGGACATCATCGGCGACGAGCACTACGGCGCACGCATCAGCGGTGACCGCGTCGGCGTCCTCATGGTCGGCGTCCACGATCACGAGGTCGAGGAGATCGACCGCCAGCTCCGCCAGGCGTTCGCCTCGTCGGACATCTCGGTCGCCATCGGTCATGGTCGCCGTCATCCCGAGCGGGGCCTCGACGGAGCGATCATCGAGGCCGAGGCACAGCTGGAGCACACGCACACCACTCGTCAGGCACCCACCGCCGACGCGACCGAGGCCGCTGCTCTGATGCAAGCGATCGAGCAGGGTGCGATCAAGGCGTACTTCCAGCCCATCGTCGAGTTGCGCACCGGAGCCGTCGTCGCCATCGAGGCGCTTGCCCGTTGGCACTCGCGCGATGGCGTGCGCGAGCCCGACCAGTTCCTGCCGCTCGTCCAGCAGTCAGGATTGCTCGGTGCCTTGTTCGACCGCATCCTCGACGACGGACTCGAGAACCTCGCCGAGTTCCGCCACATCGTCCCCAACCTGCAACTCGCGGTGAACTTCGAGTTCGACAGCAAGATGGACAACTCGCTGCTCGATTCGGTGAGCACGCTGCTCGCCAAGCACCATGTGCCGGCGAGTGCGCTCTCCATCGAGCTCAGCGAGCGCCAGACCTTCGAGTTGCCCTCAGCGATCCGCCGCGATCTGGCCGACGTCGCCGACATGGGCGTGCACCTGGTGCTCGACGACTTCGGTACCGGGTTCGCCTCCCTCGAGACGCTGACGTCGTTGCCCATCAGCGGCGTCAAGCTCGATCGCCGGTTCACCGGTCAGGTCGTCAACGGGGATCGTGAGCCGGTCGTGGTGAAGGCCATGATCGCAATGGCCGCCGAGGCGGGGCTCACCGTCATCGCCGAAGGCATCGAGACGCAGTTGCAGTGCGATCGCCTCGTGCGGATGGGCTGTCGACTGGGCCAGGGCTACCTGTTCGCGCTGCCGCAGCCTGCCGACTCGCTGTCGGCCGTGCTCAGCGCGCCGCTCGTCAGCACGTTCTGATCACGACTCGTTGATCACGACTCGTTGATCAACCGGCGTCGCGCAGCTCGCGACGGAGTTCGTTGACCTCGTCGCGCAGACGCGCCGCGTACTCGAACTTGAGCTCCGCAGCGGCCTCGTGCATCTCCTCTTCCAAGGTCTGGATGAGGCGGGCGAGCTCCTGCTGCGGGAGCGTCTTCAGTTCGCGCTGCACCTTTTCGCGCTCGCGGTTGCGACGCTGACCCTTCCCGGGCACGGGCGAAGAGGCGTCGGGACGGAGCAGGGACAGGATGTCGCCGACGGCCTTGCGAATGGTCTGCGGGTTGATGCCGTGCTCCAGGTTGAACGCCAACTGCCGCTGCCGCCGCTCCTGCGTGACCCCAATGGCTCGCGCCATCGAGTTGGTGATCTTGTCGGCGTACATCACGACCTGCCCGTCGACGTTGCGTGCGGCGCGCCCGATCATCTGGATCAAGGACGTCTCGCTGCGGAGGAATCCCTCCTTGTCGGCGTCGAGGATGCACACCAGGCTCACCTCGGGCAGGTCGAGTCCTTCACGCAGGAGGTTGATCCCGACGAGCACATCGAACTCGCCGAGCCGGAGCGCGCGAAGGATCTCGATGCGTTGGATCGTGTCGATGTTGCTGTGGAGGTAGCGGACGCGTAGGCCCTGTTCGAGGAGGTAGTCGGTGAGATCTTCGGCCATCTTCTTCGTCAGGGTGGTGACGAGGATGCGGTCGCCACGGGTGATGCGGTCGGTGACCAGTTCGATCAAGTCGTCGATCTGACCCTTCGTCGGCTTGACGATGACCTCGGGGTCGACGAGCCCGGTAGGGCGCACGATCTGCTCGACCACCTGCGTGCTGTGCTGGATCTCGTAGTTGCTCGGCGTGGCGGACATGAACACGCACTGGTTGATGCGTGCGATGACTTCCTCGAACCGCAGCGGCCGGTTGTCGCGTGCGCTCGGCAGGCGGAACCCGTGGTCGACGAGTTCGTCCTTGCGACGAAGGTCGCCGAGGTACTGGCCGTGCAACTGGGGCACGGCGACGTGGCTCTCGTCGATGACGAGCAGGAAGTCGGAGGGGAAGTAGTCGAGCAGCGTGAACGGAGGCTCGCCCGTGGAGCGGCCGTCGATGTGCATGGAGTAGTTCTCGATGCCGTTGCAGTACCCGACCTCTTGGATCATCTCGAGGTCGTACTGGGTGCGCATTCGAAGACGTTGCGCCTCCAGCAGCTTCCCGTTCGCCTCGAACCAGGCGAGCCGCTCCTGCAGTTCGGCTTCGATGCCGATGACGGCGCGGCGCATGCGCTCGTCGCCGGCCACGTAGTGGGTGGCGGGGAAGATGAGGATCTCGCTGTGCTCCTGCAGGGTCTCGCCGGTGAGCGGGTCGACCACGGTGATGCGGTCGACCGTGTCGCCGAACATCTCGATGCGCACGACCGACTCCTCGTACGCCGGGTGCACCTCGATGGTGTCGCCACGAACACGGAACTTGCCGCGGCCGAGGGTGAGGTCGTTGCGGTCGAACTGGAGGTCGACCAGGCGACGCAGGATGCTGCGCATGTCGTAGTCGACCCCGGTGTGCAGTTCGAGCAGTTGGCCCTTGTACTCCGCCGGGTCGCCCATGCCGTAGATGCAACTGACCGATGCGACGACGATGGTGTCGCGACGAGTGAGCAACGCTGCGGTGGCCGAGTGTCGGAGCCGATCGATCTCGTCGTTGATGGACGAGTCCTTCTCGATGTAGGTGTCGCTCGACGCGATGTAGGCCTCGGGCTGGTAGTAGTCGTAGTAGCTGACGAAGTACTCCACCCGGTTGGCGGGGAAGAACTCACGCATCTCCTGAGTGAGCTGGGCAGCGAGCGACTTGTTGGGCGCAAGGATCAACGTGGGCTTCTGGGTGGCCTCGATCGTCCAGGCGATGGTGGCGCTCTTGCCGGAACCCGTGATGCCCAACAACGTCTGGAACCGGTCGCCCCGCTGCACACCGTCGGCGAGTTGCGCGACCGCCGTCGGTTGATCGCCGGCGGGCGCGAAGTCGGACACCACCTTGAAGTCGGGCACGGCAGCCATATTAGCGATCCGAACGCATGTTCGCAGTGGGATACGATCCGCGTCGTGCTGTTCTCGACCCCACGACTCGTTGTCCGCATGATGCGCGAGGCCGACGCCCCGATCGTCGCCGCGTACCGCGACGACCCGGCCATCAACGTGTTTCAGGACTGGGACCTGCCGTACACGCTCGAACGAGCGACCAAGCGTCTCGCCGAGCAGGCCGGATTCGACACCATCATCCCCGGCGGATGGATGAACCTGGCGATGGAGCTCGACGGCGAACTGATCGGCGACCTGGCTTGCCACGTCGACGAGACCGGGCACGTCGCCGAGATCGGCTACACCCTCCGCGCCGAGTTCCATGGCCACGGGTTCGCCTCCGAGGGTGCCGGGGCGTTGGTCGACCACATCCTGGCCACCACCGAGGTGCACCGCATCGGGGCCAGTCTCGATCCTCGCAACATCGCGTCCATGCGAGTCCTCGAAGCGATCGGCATGACCTTCGAGAGCTTCGCGCGGCAGAGCTACGCCTTACGCGGGAGATGGGACGACGACCTTCGCTTTGCGATGTTGCGCGACGATCGTGCCGCCTGGCTGGCGCGGCCGCGCACTCCCCCTTCGTCGCTCGAGTTCGCCGAGGTCACTCCCGACGACGCCCACCTGTGGGGCAGGCTGCGCACTCATCATTCGCAGGAAGGGTTCGTCTCCCCGATGGCCCTGACATTCCGCGACGCGTTGTTCCCGGAGGCGATCGACGGGGCGACGGTGGTGCCGTGGATGCGGGGCGTGCTCGCCGATGGCGACCGAGTCGCGTTCGTGATGATCGCCGAGGTGACCGAGCATCATCCAGAGCCGTACCTGTGGCGCCTGCTGGTCGACCGGATGCACCAACGTCGGGGCGTCGGCAGCCGTGTCCTGGCGATGCTCACCGATCGCCTCCGCGCCGAGGGCCACACCACACTCCTCACCAGTTGGGGGCAGGGGCGGGGCAGCCCGGAGCCGTTCTACCTCGGACTTGGATTCATCCCGACGGGACGAGTCGTCGACGGAGAGATCGAGGCTCGGCTGAGCCTCTGAGCATCACGCAGGCGAGTCGTCCGACGGCAACTGGGGCAACGCGGTCAGCCACCGCCACAACGCGTCGATCTGCACGTCGAGTGAGGCGAGATCACCGCTGTTGTCGATCACGAATCCGGCGCCCTCGAGCCGCTGCTCGCGCGTGGCCTGGCGGGCGATGCGCGCCTTCGCGTCGTCTTCGGCAAAGCCGCGGAACCGGACCAGTCGTTGCACCTGGGTCTCGACCGGGACGTCGACGACGATCTTGCCCTGCAGCCCCTCGCGTGGGTTCTCGGTGAGCAGCGGGATGTCGAGGACCACGACGCGGTCGGTCGATCGCAGCGCCGCCACGCGACGGTTCATCTCCGCTCCGACCGCCGGGTGGACGATGTCGTTGAGGTCCTTGAGCGCATCGGAATCGTGGAACACGATCTCGGCCACCGCGGCGCGGTCGAGCGAGCCATCGACCGCCAGCACCTGCGGGCCGAAACGATCGGCGAGCTGTTGCAACAACGGCGACCCGGGCTGCTGCACTTCGCGGACGATGGCGTCGGCGTCGATGACCACCGCACCGCGCGCCGCGAGCGCGGCGCTGACCGTCGACTTGCCGGAGCCGATGCCGCCTGTGAGCCCCACCAGGATCATGGTGCCACCGTATCCGTCAGGCCCGGGTCGCGGGCAGCCGCGACCGCCGTCACTAGCATCACCACGTGGCCGAAGAGACCGACCGAGCGGAGGTGCCGCGCAGGGCGTCCCCCGCCGACGCCACCAGCGTCAGCTGGCCCTTGGTCGAACGGCGCAACGTGAGCCGCCCACCTCCCGGGGGCGTCGAGCGGCGCGCTCCCCGCACGGTCGAGTCCGGTCCTGTCACCCCCACCCTCTCGGCGGCGGCGCTCTGGCCGTTCCGCATCGCCGCGCTCGTCGGGGCGCTCGTTCGAGCCATTCCCGACATCTCGCGGGACAACTGGAGCCTGGCGGTGATCACCGGGCTCGCCGTCGTGTACACCGCGCTCACCTGCTGGAAACCGGCCCTGTACCGCAACGATCCGAGCGTCCGCCGCCGGATCGTGATCGAGCAGACCCTCAACACCGTCGCCGTCGTCCTGAGCGGTGCGTGGAGCTCGCCGTTCGTGCTGTTCTTCATCCCCACGGGGATGCTCGCCGGCTTCGCCGCAGGGACGATGTACAGCGCGTACGTGGCCGCCGTCGCCGTGGGCGTGACCACGTTGCGGTACGTCGACGAAGTGGGCGCCCGCCAGGGGCTGCAAGACGGCGCGTTGTGGACCGGGTTGCTCGGCCTCGTCGCCTTCACCTCCGGCCTCGCTCACCGTGCTGCGCTCGATGCCGCCCGCGAACAACGCGCTGCGCTCGATCGGGTGAGCAGGCTCGCCGAGGCGAACTCACTGTTGTTCGCGTTGCAACGAGTTGCGCAGACCCTTCCTGCATCACTCGACCTCGACGAGGTGCTCGACTCCACGGTGGGACGGTTGCGCACCATGGTCGACCACGATGCACTCGCGGTCTACCTGCTCGACAGCACCACTCAGCGAATGGTCCCGGCTCGAACGATCGGTCTGATCCAGACCCGCGCCCACTCGCTCGACCGCCTTCCGCGTGGGCTGCAACTCGCGATCGACTCCCCCAAGACGGTGCGCATCGACGACCTCGGTGACGGCGAAGGCGTCGCCCCGTTGACGCATTCGGGTCTGTACGCGGCGCTCCGCACGCGAGGCACGCTCGTGGGGATGATCGCCGTCGAGTCGAACGGCCGAGCGGGCTTCGGCCAACAGCAAGCGGAGGTCGTCCACGGCCTCACAGAGCCGTTCGGCATTGCGATCGACAACGCCCGCATGTTCCTGCGCATCCGAACCCTTGCTGCCGACGAGGAGCGCACCCGCATCGCCCGCGATCTCCACGATCACGTCGGGTCGTCGCTGGCGATGATCGGGTTCGAGGTCGATCGCGCGATCTCGTTGGCAGCAACCGACGACGACGTCGAACCGGTCCTTCGAGAGCTGCGCCAGCAGGTGTCGGCAGTGGTCACCGATGTGCGCGACACCCTCTACGACTTGCGGACCGACGTCAGCGACGTGCGCGACCTCAACACCACCGTCACCGAGTTCCTCGGGCGCGTCCAGCAGCGCAGCGGTATCAAGACCAAGTGCGACATCCAGATCGGCACCCGCCTGCCGTTGCTCGTCGAACGGGAGATGTGGCAGATCGTCCGAGAGGCAATCGTCAACGCTGAACGGCACTCGCGTGCCACCCACCTCATCGTGTCCGCACGACGGATGGGCTCGACCATCACACTCGTCGTCCGTGACGACGGGGTGGGACTCGACGCGACGGATGCCCGCCCCGACAGTTACGGTCTCATGGGTATGCGAGAGCGTGCTCACCGTATGGATGCAGAACTCACCGTCCGTTCTCCCGTCGAGGGCGGCACGGAGATGCGCATCGATCTCCCGGAAGGATCACCTCACTGATGGCAGTCACCGTCGTCCTGGTCGACGATCACACCATGCTCCGCCAGGGGCTCCGCCGCGCACTCGAGAGCGAAGGCGTCAAAGTCGTCGGGGAAGCCTCCGACGGCGAGGAGGGCGTGCGTGTAGCGCTCGCCGCCCGACCCGACGTGGTGCTCATGGACGTCTCGATGCCGACCATGGACGGCATCGACGCGACGCGCCAACTCGTCGGCGCCGACAATCGAATCCGCGTCGTCATGCTCACGATGCACATCGACCGCGACGTCATCGATCGTGCGATCAAGGCCGGTGCTGTCGGGTACCTGACCAAGGACGCGTCCATCAGCGAGGTCGTCGAGGCCATTCGCATCGCAGCCAACGGCGACAAGGTGATGTCCCCGCGCCTGGCCGAGGCGATGCTCACCGAAGCCCACAAGGAAACCGACGGCATCATCTCGGCCCGCGAGGAGGAAGTGCTGCAACTGGTCGCCGACGGATTCGGTACGACCGAGATCGCCGACAAGCTGTTCATCAGTCAGAAGACCGTGAAGAACCACCTCGCGTCGATCTACGACAAGCTCGATGCTCGAGACCGAACCCAGGCCGTCCTGATGGCCGTGCGGATGGGCATCGTCAAACTCACCTGACAACGAACGATGGCACGGCCTTGTGGCCGTGCCATGCGCGTTCGTGTGACCAGACGGGTCAGGCTTCTTCGGTCGGCTCCTCGGCCACCGGCTCCGCCTCGGCCACGGGCTCCGCCTCGGCCACCGGCTCCGCCTCGGCCACGGGCTCCACCTCGGCCACGGGCTCCACCTCGGCAGGGGCGGCCGCCGCAGCGGCGGCAGCGGCCTCGGCAGCAGCGGCTTCCGCAGCCTCCGGGTTCTCCTCGTAGTACTCGGCCCACGCGGCTTCGCGCTCGGCGTCGTCCTGACCAGCAGTCCAGTTGCCGTGCTCGTCGATCTCGAAGTGCTGACGGTACTCCTCGGCGAGCTCGCCACCCTCGGCGGCCTGCTTGATGGACAGGCTGATCCGGCGACGGGCGAGGTCCAGGTCGATGATCTTGACCCACAGTTCCTCACCCGGTGTGACGACCTGCTCGGGAGCGTCGACGTGGTGGGTGCTCATCTCGGAGATGTGCACGAGGCCTTCGATGCCGTCGCCCACCTGCACGAACCCACCGAAGGGAACGAGCTTGGTGACACGGCCGTAGACCAGCTGGCCGATCTCGTGGGTACCGGCGAACTCCTGCCACGGATCCTGCTGGGTCGCCTTCAGCGAGAGGCTGATGCGCTCCCGGTCGAAGTCGACATCGAGGACCTGTACGGTGACCTTGTCGCCCACGGCCACGACGGCGCCCGGGTGGTCGACGTGCTTCCAGGACAGCTCGCTGACGTGGATGAGCCCGTCCATGCCGCCGAGGTCGACGAACGCACCGAAGGACACGACGCTGCTGACGACACCCTCGCGGACTTCGCCCGGCTTGAGGTTCGTGAGGAAGCTGTCGCGGCTCTCCTTCTGCGTCTCCTCGAGGAAGGCGCGACGGCTGAGCACCACGTTGTTGCGGTTCTTGTCGAGCTCGATGATCTTGGCCTGCACGGTCTTGCCGACGTAGGGCTGCAGGTCGCGAACGCGGCGCAACTCGACGAGCGAGGCAGGAAGGAAGCCACGCAGACCGATGTCGACGATGAGACCGCCCTTGACGACCTCGATCACCGGACCCTCGACCATTCCGTCGGCTTCCTTGATCTTCTCGATCGTGCCCCAGGCGCGCTCGTACTGCGCACGCTTCTTGGACAGGACGAGACGGCCTTCCTTGTCCTCCTTGGTGAGGACCAGTGCTTCGACGGAATCACCGAGCGAGACGATCTCGTGGGGAT
>JBBQTC010000063.1:0-23026 GCA_038234785.1 Acidimicrobiales bacterium | reverse complement strand
ATCGCTTCGTCGGGGTCGCCCATCTCGCCGGCCATCCATGCCTCGGTGGCCCCGCTCGTGAACGTGTACGCGACACCCCACAGCACCTGCGCGACCAGAACCCCGACGAACGATGCGAACGCAGCCTCGACGACGAACGCCATCCCCATGCCGGCGTGCCCGACGATGACCGACACCCGCCGGCTGAAGAGGTCCGCCACCGCGCCGGTGGGGATCTCGGACACGAAGACGGCCGCTTCCATCGCGGTACCGACGAAGACGAGCTGGAACGGTGTCAACCCGGCGATCGTGAACCGGTAGATGTTGGTGATGGTGAACGCGAGCGTGCCGGCGAACGCCGCGGTGGCGGCGAGTTGGACATAGACGTGTTCCGGTCGGCGCACCGGCAGACACTAGGCAGCGTTGGCCCGCCCGAGTTCGATGAATATGCACTCCCCGGGGCAGGCGAGTGCCGCGTCGATGACCGCCTGCTGGTGGCGCGGGTCGACTGCGGCGAGGCTGCCGGGGCCGCCTGGATCGTTGAGGACCGCACCATCCTGGGCGACGTACGCGATGCCGTCCTCCAACTGCACGAACACGTCGTGGCAGTGGTCGATGCACAGTCCGTCTCCCGTGCACAGATCCTGATCGATCCACACGCGCATGAGGGCGACGCTACCGGCCCCCTGTCGGACGCGCTCGGTCGTGCCGGTACTCTCATGCTCCGTGCAGCCCCCCGAAGCCAAGCAGGTCCCTCACGTCTGGTCGCGCCCCACCGGTCCCGCCAATGATCCATGGGCCTGGTTGCGCGACCGGGACGACCCGGACACCGTGGCCTACCTCGATGCGGAGAACCACTGGTCCGACGCATGGTTCGCCGAACACGGTCGACTTGTCGAGACCATCTTCGGCGAGATCAAGGCTCGTGTGCAGGAGACCGACCTTTCGGCGCCGGTGTCCAAGGACGGGTGGTGGTACGTGACCCGGACGATCGAGGGGGCGAGCTACCCGATCCACTGTCGCGGCCGCTCGGCCGAGACTGCGACGGAGCAGGTGCTGCTCGACGAGAACGCCGAAGCGGGCGACCTGGAGTACTTCTCGGTGAACGCGTTCGACGTCAACCCGCAGCACACCGTGCTGGCCTGGAGCAGCGACATCGACGGCAGCGAGCAGTACACCATGCGGTTCCGAGATCTCGACGGCGGCGGCGACCTCCCCGACCGGCTCGAGGGCACCACGTGGGGCGGCACCGCCTGGGCTGCCGACGGCGAGACGCTGTTCTACGTGACCGCCGACGAACAGATGCGCCCGTTCTGCGTCTGGCGTCACCACATGGGCACCTCCCAGGCCGAGGACGTGAAGGTGTACCAGGAGGACGACGAGCGCTTCTACGTCTACGTCGATCTCAGCCGCAGCGGCGAGTGGATCATCATCGACACTGCCAGCAAGATCAGCAGCGAGGTCCGGCTGGTACCGGCCTCCGCTCCCACCACCGAGGCCGCCCTGATCCGGGCCCGAGAGCTCGACCACGAGTACACCCTCGAGCACTGGGGTGACCGCTGGGTGGTGCTCACCAACCTCGATGCCACCGACTTCCGGGTGCTCACCGCTCCCATCGACCGGCCCGGCGAGTGGACCGAGCTGGTGCCGCACCTGCCCGGACGCCGGATCACGTCGGTCGAGGCGTTCGCCGACCACCTCCTGCTCCACGAGTGGAGCGATGCGCAGCGTCGTCTGCGGGTGCTGTTCCGCGACGGTACCGAGCGCGTGGTGCACATCAGCGACGACCCCCACGACGTCGAGCTCGACGCGAACCCGGAGTGGACGGCCACGACCGTCCGGTACGTGACCCAGTCGTTGGTCTCACCGCCGTCGGTCTGGGAGGAGGATGTTCGCACCGGGGAGAGACGGCTGCTCAAGCAGACGCCCGTGCCGGGCGTCGAGCTCTCCGATTACACCACCCAGCGCCTGTGGGCAACGGCCGAGGACGGCACGCAGGTGCCGGTCGACGTCGTCCATCGCCGCGATCTCCAACCCGACGGAACCGCGCCACTGTTGGTCTACGGCTACGGCAGTTACGAGTCGTCGATGCCCCCGTGGTTCAGCGTGGCCCGTGTGTCGGCACTCGACCGCGGCGCGGTGTGGGCGCTCGTCCACCCCCGCGGCGGCGGCGAGCTCGGGCGCGAGTGGTACCTCCAGGGCAAGTTGGATCACAAGCGCAACACGTTCACCGACACGATCGCGTCCATCGAACACCTCGTCGCCCATGGGTGGGCGCACCCAGACCGGGTGTCCATCCGCGGCGGGAGCGCCGGCGGGCTGCTCGTCGGCGCCTGCATCACGATGCGGCCCGACCTCTTCCGTGCCGCGGTCGCGGAGGTCCCGTTCGTCGACGTCGTCACGACGATGGCGGACCCCTCCCTCCCGCTCACCATCACCGAGTGGGAGGAGTGGGGCGACCCGCGCGAGGAGCCGATGGCCAGCTACATGCTCGGTTACTCTCCCTACGACCACACGGTCGCCGCCGACTATCCAGCGCTCTACATCACCGCCGGTCTCAACGATCCGCGAGTGAGCTACCACGAGCCGGCGAAGTGGATCGCCAAGATGCGGGCGGTCCGCACCAACGACGCCACGTTGATCATGCGCTGCGAGATGGGCGCAGGTCACGGTGGCCCCAGCGGCCGTTACGAGACCTGGCGCGACGAGGCCCGCATCCTCACGTTCCTGCTCGAAGAGCTGTCCTGACTCAGAGCACCGCAGCCAGCACTGCGAGGCCGATGAGCAGGGCATTGCGCACCAGATCGAGGGGGCCGATGGGCTTCGCGCTCAACGATCCGAAGCACGCACACGGTGGGCGGCGACCCTGAGCGAGGCGAACGACGAGCAGCGTCGTGAAGGACCCGAGGAGTGCGACGGCGCACCATGCGACGACGTGGCGGTGGTACTGCGCCACGAGTAGGGCGGCGAGCACGATCTCTACGTACGGCAACGGGCCGGCCGCCCAGCCGACCCCGAGGTCGCCGGCCTGAGTGCGCCAGCGACCGGGCGCGGCGAGTTTGGCGACGCCGGACACGACCAGTACGCCTCCGACCACCACCGCCGCGACGACGCCGACGGTCCCGCTCGACATGCTCAGCCGAGCTCGATGGTGAGGCCTTCGTACGCGGCCACCACCTCGAGTTTCGACTCGTCACCGAACGTCATGGCGCAGCGATGCAGCTCGTCGATCGCATCGTCGGACCGTGTCGGGTCGTGGTGGAACAGGGCGAGCGTGCCCACATCGCAGTGCTTGGCCAACCAGACCGCGTAGTCGATGGTGCAGTGACCCCAGTTGTTCTTCAACGGGAACTCGTGCGTCGTGTACTGCGAGTCGTGGATCAACAGGTCCACACCCTGCACCAGGTCTCGCGCGCCCGCCGTGAGTGCGAACGACCCATCGTGTGGCTGCTGGTGATCGCTGAGGTACGCCACCGAGAAACCCTGCCACTCGACGCGAAAGCCGAGCGTGGGTCCCAGGTGCGGAACGAGGCGTGACCGCACGTTGATGCCGCCCACCTTGAAGTCGTCGTCGGCCAGATCGTGGTAGCGCACGGTGCCGGCGAACTGCTCGACCGTGACGGGGAACACCGGCGGGCAGATCATCTCCTCGAACACCTGTGCGAGCGGCCGACCGTCGTCCTGACGGGGCGCGTAGATGTCGAGCTCGGAGCCGGGCCGCAGCAACGGGGTGAAGAAGGGCAGGCCCTGCGTGTGATCCCAGTGCAGGTGGCTCAGCAAGCAGGTGCCACGGAACGATCCGTCGTGCGGCAGGGTCTTGCCGAAGTACCGGGCACCGGTGCCCAGATCGAAGAACAACGGGTCCTCGCCGGGAACGCGAACAGCAACGCACGACGTGTTCCCGCCGTACCTGTTGGTGTCTTCGCCGTGGCATGGCGTGGAACCACGCACACCGTAGAACGTGACCTGCATCGCGCTGTCTTCCCCGATGCGGGTCACGTTACGGGTAAAACAGCGGACGGGCAAACACCTCGTGTACGTGACCATCGGCACGGCCGAGTACCTTGCCGTCATGAACGGATTCACCGAGGGCAGGGTGTCGGCGAACGGTGTGGACTTCGCCTTCCTCGAAGTCGGCGAGGGCCCTCTGGCGCTCTGTGTGCACGGATTCCCCGACACGCCCCACACCTGGCGTCACCTGATGCCCGAGCTCGCTGCGGCCGGATATCGGGCGGTGGCCCCGTTCCAACGTGGATATGCACCCACGTCGGTTCCTGCCGATGGGCGTTACCAGACCGGCGCGCTGGCCACCGACCTCCACGAACTGCACGCCGCGCTCGAGGGCGACGAGCGGGCCGTCATCATCGGACACGACTGGGGGGCGCCGGCCACCTACGGCGCTGCGGTCCTGGCGCCGGACCGCTGGAGCAAGGTGGTGGGGCTGGCCGTGCCACCCGGTCCGGCGTTCGTGCTGTCGCTGATGTCCAACCTCGTCCAGCTCAAGCGCAGCTGGTACATGTTCTTCTTCCAATCCCCGTTCTCCGACATGATCGTGCCGGCCAACGACATGGCCTACATCGACATGCTGTGGGAGGACTGGTCACCGGGCTTCGATGCGACCACCGACCTGTCGCTGGTCAAGGCCGCGCTCGCCGATCCGGCGAACCTCACGGCTGCGCTCGGCTACTACCGAGCCGCACTCGGCGACGGATACAAGGATCCTGCGCTCGACGCGGCGCAGGCCGCCGCCGGCGAGGTCCCCACGCAACCGACGCTCTACCTCCACGGCCGCGACGACGGCGGCATCGGTGCCGAGGTGGCCGAGCTGGCCGCTTCGATGGCGCCCCCGAACGTGTCGACGGCGATCATCGACCACGCCGGTCACTTCCTCCAACTCGAACAGCCGGCGCAGGTCAACGCCCGAATCATGGAGTTCCTGGCGTGACCCGAGCGAACGCTCCGGTCCTCCCCGATGGCCTGGTGGTGTTCGTCAAACGCGAGTGCGAGTGCTGCCGGATGGTGGCGCCGCTGTTGTCGGAGTTCCCCGTCGCGGTCTACACCCAGGACGACCCGGCCTTCCCCGGGTCGGTCGAGGCCACGCACGACGCAGACCTCTCGATGAGCTGGTATCACGAGATCGAGACGGTGCCCACGTTGATCCGAGTGATCGACGGCGTCGAGGTCGAGCGCACGGTGGGTTGGTTGCGCAGCGACTGGCAGCGCCTCGTCGGCGATGAAGCCCTGGGCGCCGACCTTCCTGTGATGCGACCGGGATGCGGATCGATGTCGGTCGACCCCGATCGCGCCGACCGACTGGCGGCAACGTTCGAGGGCCACCTGTTGACGTCACGGCGACTCGAGCTGGCCGAACTCGACGACGAGATGGAGGCGATGTTCGACCGAGGCTTCACCGATGGGCTCCCCGTCGTGCCCCCCACCGAGGCGCGGGTGCTGCGCATGTTGGAGGGCACGCATCGAGCGCCCGACGAGATCGTGGCCGTCGTGCCGCCAGACCTCGTGCCCGTCACCGTCGAGAAGGTCGCGATCAACGCGGTCATGGCCGGGTGCCTCCCCGAGTACCTGCCGTGGGTCCTCGCCGCCGTCGAGGCGGTCTGCACTGACGAGTTCAACATCCACGGGGTGCTGGCCACGACCATGCCGGTCGGGCCGGTCATCATCTGCAACGGCCCCGGCACTCGGGCGATCGGGATGAACAGCGACGGCAACGCACTCGGTCAGGGCACCCGGGCCAACCTCACCATCGGACGTGCGGTGCAACTCGTCGTGCGCAACGTGGGTGGCGGACGACCGGGGGAGGTCGATCGGGCGACGCACGGCAACCCCGGAAAGATCAGCTTCTGCTTCGCCGAGCGCGAGCAGGATTCGCCGTTCACCTCGCTGTCCGTCAGCCGTGGGTTCGAATCGACCCAGAACACGGTCACGGTCTTCGCCGGCGAAGGCCCGCGATGCATCGTCGATCAGAAGGCCCGCACCGCCGCCGAGCTCGCCAACACGATGGCTGCTTGCCTGCGGACCCTCCACAACCCGAAGCTGGTCCTCGGCTTCGACACGGTGCTGGTCCTCGGCCCCGAGCACGCACGCGTGTTTCACGACGACGGTTGGGATCGCGACCGGATCCTGGCCGAGATCCATTCCCGTCTGCTGTTGCCCGGGAGCGAGTTGGTCTACGGCGCCGGCGGTATCGCCGATGGGGTGCCGGAGCACCTGCGCGACACCACGCTGCCCAAGTTTCGACCGGACGGCATCCTGCTCGTCCACGCCGGTGGCGGCGCCGGCCTGTTCTCCGCGATGATCGGGGGGTGGGCGAACGGCGCCATCGGCTCACAGCCCGTCACCCAGCCCGTCAACCTGCACGCCGACACGGGGGTAACACGATGACCAAGATCCTGCTCGATCCCACCGGTGAGCGGTCGGTGCCGCATCGCGAGCGACTTCCCCGCCCTGGCGGGCTCGATGGCCAGGTCATCGGTCTGCTCGACATCAGCAAGCCCCGCGGCGACGTCTTCCTCGATCGGCTCGAGGCGCGCCTCCAGGAGAGCGGCGCCACCGTCCGTCGGTACAAGAAGCCGACCTTCACCAAGCCGGCGCCCGTCGACTTGCGCCAGGAGATCGCCACCCAGTGCACGCTCGTCATCGAGGCCCTCGCCGATTGAGGCAGTTGCACGTCGTGCAGTGTGCACGACATCGTCGATCTGGAACGTCGGGGCATTCCCGGCGTGTTCGTCGCGTCGACGGAGTTCGTCGACGCCGCCGTGGCGCAATCCACGGCGCTCGGGTTCCCGGACGTGGCGCGGGTGTTCACCCCGCACCCCATCCAGGACCGCACCGACGATGAGATGCGCTCGTACGCCGATGCGGCCTACGATGCCATCGTCGCGTCGATCACCCTCTGACCGCCGTACCTTCCCCCGATGAAGCGACAACTGCTGGCTTCCCTCACCCTCTCGGTGGCCACTGCTGTGCCGCTCGTTCCGCTGGCGGGAGCGCCGACGGCCGCCGCCGTGTCGTGCACCGTCACCACTCGACTCTCGCCGGGTGCGGTCAGCCCCCAGGTCGAGTGCCTCGAACAGCGATTGGTCGAGCTCGGCTTCGCCGGCATCGGGACACCCGACACGGTGTACAGCGGGGCATCGATCACCGCGGTCGCCTACTTCCAGCAGACGCGAGGGCTCTACCCCGACGGCATCGTCACCTCGGTCACCGGACGCCAACTCGGAGTTCGGGGACCCCTGCCGACCGGACCGGGCACCGCCAAGGTGACGGTCATCGGCGACTCGACGTCGGCCGCGATGCGCTGGTACGACGAGGCCAACAACGTGTCGACGATCTACGACGTGATGGGCACTTCGTACGACCTGCAGTGGTCGATCGAGAGCTGTCGGCGGCTGGTGAACACGAGCTGCGTCGGCCGGGTCGATCCGGGCACCGGCCATCAGTGGCGGCCGGTCAGTGTGCTCCCGCTGATGCGCACCACCCTCTCCGGGCGTCTCGGCCAGGCCTTGGTGATCATGGCGGGCTACGACGACACCTCGATCACGAGCGCCATCCCCCAGATCATGGCCGAGGCCAAGGCGCAGCGTGTGGCGAAGGTGTTCTGGCTCACCTACCGAACCACGAGCTCGTACGGGTACGGCGGGTACTACAACGCCCACAACGCAGCGCTGCTCGCGGCGCGGGCGCAGCATCCGAATCTCGTCGTGCTGGACTGGAACACCTACACGCACCAACAGTCGGCCGCCACCCAGAGCTCGTGGTTCGAGTCCGACGGGATCCACATGACCAGGACCGGGGGCACCGCACTCGCCCAGTACCTGAAGACGGCGATCGATGCCGCCGACATCCGCGCGTGCGTGGCGGCCAACGCGATCGCCGGCGCGCCCGACCCCGGCAGCGGCACCCCGGCCACGCCCCCCACCGGCGACACAGGGTTCGCTCCCCTGACTCCCACGCGTGTCCTCGACACTCGGGACGAGACCCTCGGTGGCGGCCACGGCAAACTCGGCGCCGGCCGGACCGTCACGATCGATCTGTCGTTCGTACTGCCCCCGGCCGCACAGGCCGCGGCGGTCAGCGTTGCCGCGGTCAGCCCGTGCGGTCCGGGCTTCCTGAGCGTCTTCGCGTGTGGCGTGCGGCCCAACACCGCGAACGTCAACTTCGCCGCGGGGCGAACGACGACCGGGATGGCCATCAGCCTGTTGTCCTCACGTCAGATCTGTGTGTATTCGTCGTCCGCAGTCGACGTCGTCGTCGACGTCGTCGGAGCCTTCACCCCAACCGGAAGCCTCTTCCACCCGATCACCCCGAGCCGCTGGGTCGACGCACGCGGCAACGCCGCGCTGTTGCCGATCGTCGGCCCGCTGTCGGGCGGAACGCAGATGGATGTCCCGGTCGCCGGTCGCGGTGGCGTGCCATCGGATGCAACCGCTGCATGGTTGAACGTCACCGCGATCGCCCCGAACGCGGTCGGCGCCGGGCTGCTCGCGTACCCCGGCCCGTGTGGTGCGAGCCCACCGCTCGCCGCCACCGTGATCGCGTTCCCCGGCAGGTCGGCGTCCACTGCCGCGCTGGTCGGACTGGGCAGCACCGGCGGCGTGTGCGTGCGAGCATTCGGGAGTTCCGCGTTCGTGGTGATCGACGTCGCCGGCTGGTTCGGCGGCAGCGCACCGGGTGGGCTCACCTTCCACGGCATCGCGCCGACGCGGCTCATGGACACCCGGGGCGGCGCGCAACCGGCAGCCGGCTCCATCACCCCCGTCGGCGCTGTTTCGACGACCGTCTACAACGTCGCCGCCATCGGCAGCACGGGCTTCGGTTTCGTCAGCGCCAAGCCGTGCGGGGCCAGCGATCTGAGCGCACTCCTGAACACGGCGCCGGCCGAGAACGTGGCGAACATCGGCGCGGTGGCCCCGGGCGCCGGCGGACAGGTCTGCATCAGCCCGTCGGTCGCCGGCCACTTCGCGATCGACGTCACGGGCACCTTCGACCCGACCCCCACCTGACGCTCCCCTGGGCACCTCGGCTTCTGGGCCGGGATCTTCCCGCAGCGGTTTCTGGGGAGGGATCTTCCCGGACTCCGGGAAGATCCCTCCCCAGAACGAGGGCGAATCGGGCGGCGGTCCCGCCGAGACGAGCCGCGCGCAGGGTCCTCAGGCTCAGGGCAGGGTGAGACGATCCCCGCGGCGCACGACCAGGCGATCGTCGACGAGCGTCTGGACGAGACGTTCGGCCCGCGCCGTGTCGACGATCATCACCTCGGCGGCCTCCGCGATGACGACCCCCCGTGCGCCGAGGGCCTTCATCAACCGACCGCGCGCCTGACGATCGCTCCCGTCGAAACGTGATTGTGCCCGGCTGACGCCCGCCGAACCGACGGCCGGGTCGTCGCCCTTCCCGGCCCAGGCACACTGTTCGCGCAGCGGACAGTCGTCGCACCCCGGGGACGTCGGACGACAGAGCACCGCACCGAGATCCATCAGGCACTGGTTCCACTCCCACGCCCGACCGGCGGGCAGGGCGTCGTCGGCGAGACGCTGCACCTCCTTCAACGTGAGCGCTCGACCGGCGACACGAGCGTGGACTCGGGCGATGTTCGTATCGACCACCGCCACGTCGAGTTCGAACGCGAAGGCCATCACCGCCCGCGCCGTGTACGGACCGACTCCGGGGAGGGCGAGCAGCGAGTCCAGCGTCGACGGAAACGCTCCGAGACGTTCCACCTCGACCGCAGTGTCGTGCAGGTTTCGCGCCCGGCGCGGATACCCGAGCCCCTGCCACAGGCGCAGGACGTCACCGACGGACGCCGCGGCACATGCGCGAGTGGTGGGAAACGCCTCGAGGAACGCGAGCCACTTCGGGATCACCCGGGCGACCTGGGTCTGTTGGAGCATGACCTCGCTGACCAGCACATGCCACGGATCGCGTGTGGTGCGCCAGGGAAGGTCGCGAAGGCGCGGCCAGCCCCAGGCGAGCACCGGTTCCGAAGTCAGTCCCAGGCGGTGTCGCCGTCGTAGGGACGCGCTCGGCTCGGCGCAAACTCCCGCTTCCAGACCATCACTCGACGACGGAAGTAGCACACTTCCTTGCCGTCCTGGTTGAAGCCCTTGGTCTCCACCGTCACGATGCCTCGATCCGGCTTGCTCTTGCTCTCCTGCACGTCGAGCACCCGCGTCTCGGCATGGATCGTGTCGCCGTGGAACGTCGGGAACTTGTGCTGCAGCGTCTCCACCTCGAGGTTGGCTATCGCGGCGCCACTCACATCGGGCACGCTCATCCCGAGCACCAGCGAGTACACGAGGTTGCCCACGACCACGTTGCGACCCTGCACGCTCTGCGCCGCGAACCAGTCGTTGGTGTGCAGCGGGTGGTGGTTCATCGTGATCATGCAGAACAAGTGGTCGTCGTACTCAGTGATCGTCTTGCCGGGCCAGTGCTTGTACACGTCGCCGACGACGAAGTCCTCGAGGTAACGACCGAAGGGACGCTCGTAGGTGGTCATGAGCCGAACGCTAGTCAGCCATCGGGGTCGTCGGCATCTTCGCCGGCTCGCGGATCGACAGGGGCTTCCACCGTCGGATCGGTCGCGCCGGAAGGGAGGTCTGCAGGAATGTCGTCGGGGTATCCCGGAAGCTCGTCACCGGGAAGTCGCCGTCGGCGCCCGAACCGCGCGGCGAAGTCGAGCGCACTCTCCCGGTTGGTCTCGGTCTCTGCCGCAAGCTCGCGCAAGCCCTGCAGTCGATCGCGCTTCTTGATGCTCCACGGCCCGACGCGCAGTGTCGCATAGAGCGCACCGCCGAACAGGATCGGGAACCAGTACTGCGCGATTCGGTACGTCAACACGCCGAGGGTGGCGTTGGCGCGGGTGAGTCCGAATCCGACCAAGGTGGGAATGTAGATACCTTCGACGATGCCGAGTCCGCCCGGTGTCACGGGTATCACCGCGAACACGTTGGCGAGACCGAAGGCGATGATGAGCGCGTCGGGGTCCACCGAAGAACCGAACGCTCGGAGGAACACCCAGAGCGACGCGGCGTCGAGCAGCCAGTTTGCTGCGGCCCACGCCGCCACGCGCAGCATCAGTTGGCGATCTGCTGCGAGGTCCTCCAGCCGCCCTCCGACCTGCCGGACCGCCGCACCCGCGCGATCCTCGCTGAGCCCGAACTTGCGGGCGATCCAGCGGAGCACTCGCTCGGCGCGACCCTGTCCCTCCATCAGACCGAACACGAGCGCCGCGGCCGTGCCCATGATGATGATGCCGAAGATCGCGGCCGTGCCGTAGAGCTTGTTGACGCCACGGATGGGGATGGAGACGATGAGGCCGACCCAGAGGATGACGTTGAGCATCACCGCCGAGCCGAGCCCGGCCGTGGCGAGCGCGAACCCCGCATCGGCCCCGGCGACGCCCGACAGCGTCATCAGTCGATAGCCCAGCGCCGAGCCTGCGGCGCTCCCGCCGGGCACGATGCTGCTCAGCGCCTTGGTGCTCATCTGGATGCGGAACAGGCGCATCTTGGAGATGAACTTGCGGCCGTCGCCCAGCGCCGCCATCGTCAGCATCGTGTAGGCGAAGAGCGCGGCGAGCTGCAACACCAGACCGGCACCGAGCAGCGCCGGGTTCACACTGCTCAGCTCCGAAGCGGCCTTGCGCATCCCGGGAATGAGCGGCAGTACGAAGAACCACAGGACCACCGCGACGGCGAGGACCTTCAGCGTGAGACGGAGCGGCCGCACCCGGCGAGGTCGCGGCGGGCCGCCCGTGTCGTCGAGCGACACACGGGGCAGCTCGCCGGTGAGGGGTCCCACGGGTTCCAATGCCACCCCATATTGCTAGTCGATACGACCGGACGGCGTGCGCCTCTGCACGCTCAGTTCATGCCGCGGCCGCGGCGAAGAGCGCCCTCAGCTGGTCGTTGAGGATGCCCCGGTCGTCGGCCCCGCACTTGCCGAGGTGTACCACCACCAACTCACGGTCGGGGACGACGACGGTGTACTGCCCTTCGTAGCCGTGGCAGGCGAAGCTGCCGGGCAGGTCGGGCCACAGCCACCAGTGCGCGCCGTAGTCGAAGCCGCCGTCGGGGTCGTGCGCGGTGAACGTGCGCGCGTGGTCGCGCCATCCGGCGGGGAGAACTCGCACTCCATCCGCGGCGACGCCGTCGTTGCGGTAGAGCTCTGCGAACCGGGCGAAGTCGCGTGCGGTGGCATACACATAACTGGAGCCGACGAAGGTGCCCGCCGTGTCGAACTTCGCGATGGCCGACGTCATCCCGCTCGGCCCGAAAAGCCGCTCGGCGAGGAACGCCTCCATCCCCTCGCGCCCTCCACCGACCTCGTTGCCGACGATCCTGGCGATGATGTTGGTGGTGCCGCTGGAGTAGTTCCACACTGCACCTGGCTGGTGGACGAGCGGCAACGACGCCGCGTACCCGGCCATGTCGTCGCCGCCTGCGCCGTAGAGCATCTCGATGCAGTTGCTCACCGAATCGTCGACGTAGTCCTCGACGAACAGCAGCCCGGGACGCATGTCGAGCAGGTGCTGCAGCGTGATACCGGCCTTGTCGGTTCCCATCCATTCCGGCACCGGAGCCGGCGCGTCGAGCTGGAGTCTGCCGTCGCCGACGAGAATGCCGACGGCAGCGTGGGTGATGCTCTTGGCCATGCTCCACGAGATGAGCGTCGTGTCGGCGGTGACGGGCCCCCCGGGACCGAACACGGTGTCGGGTTGCATGCCGTAGCGCTCGAACATCACTTCACCCCCCTGCATCACGACCAGCGCGAGGCTGAGTCCGTGTGCGGCGCCGGGGGCGAAGAGGGTGTCGGCGACGGCGCCGACGGCAGAGCGATCCAGGGTGGGCATGAGGCCCGAAGGTAACACCCGTCGCGGTACCGTCACCCCCGATGGCCGACCGAACCACCCAACTGCCCGATCGCATGCACGATGCACTCGCCACCTACCTCGAGATCGCCGACTCGACCCAACCCGGTCTCATCGAAGGGCTCTACGTCGTCGGGTCCGGCGCCCTCAGCGACTGGGTCGACGGCGCGAGCGACATCGATGTGGTCGTGGTAACCGCCGAGCCTGCGATCGACGAGGACTACGGGAGCCTCCGCACGATCCACGCCCTGCTCACCGATGTGCAACCGCGGCCCTTCGTCGACGGTCCGTACGTCGCCTGGGGCGACCTCGTCGTGGAACCGGCGACGGGACTTCATCGGCCCTGGACGCTCAACGGCGAGTTGCACCACGATGCGGATTGCTTCGAGATCAGCCCGATCACCTGGTACACCCTGGCTGCGCATGGCGTTGCCGTGCGGGGCCCGGCGACGTCGACGCTCGGCATCCCCACCGACATCGAGGCTCGGATCAGGTTCGTGGTCGACAACCTCCAGTCGTACTGGGCAGAGGTCGCCAGCGACGTCGCCGCCGCCTGCGAACTGCAGCCCGATCGAGCGTTCGACGCACCCTCGTTCGTGTGGTGCGCGCTCGGGGCGCTCCGACTCCACTACACGGCGTTCACCGGCGGCGTCACCTCCAAGCGCGGCGCCGGCGAATACGGGCTCGGCGTTGCTGCGGAGCGGTTTCACCCGATGCTGCTGGAGGCCTTGGCGATGCGGGCCGCGGGCGAGATCGGCGAGGTGTCGATGCCGATGATGGCCGCTGCAGCCGCGCTCGTGCAGTGGGTCGTCGAGGACGTGTCGGCGGCCGATTGAGCCGCGCGTGCTGCCGGCGCGTCAAGCTTGCCGACGCCCGCGCTAAGAACGCATCAAGGCCCTCGCCGAACGGCTGACGCAGTCGTATGACTGCCTCATGCCGCTCCTCGCACTCATCGCAACGATCGCGCTCCTCGCGCTCCTCGCCTACACCATCCTCTCGCTCGTCGCCCCCAAGCGTCCGCGGGGATCGGCGTGAACGACCTCGTCATCCTCGCCGTCTCCGCAGCGTGCTTCGGCGCGTGCATCGCCTACATCTCGCTCTGTGATCGGATCATCGGGCCCGACCCCCTCGAGGTCGAACTGAGCGTCACGAGCTCGGAGGTGACGGAGTGATCGCCGCGGGGGTCGACAACGTCATCGGGCTCGCACTCGCCATCGCCCTCGCCGTGTTTCTCGTCGTCGTGCTCGTCTCGCCGGAGAAGTTCTGATGACCGTTGCAGGATGGTTGCAACTGATCTTGCTGATCGTGGCGCTCGCGGTCACGGTGCCGCCGCTGGGGAAGTACCTCGCCGCCGTGTACTCCGGCACGACGCACAGCCGGGTCGAACGAGCCTTCTACCGCTGGTGCCGCGTCGACCCCCAGAAGGAGCAGCGGTGGAACGTGTATGCATCGTCGCTGCTCGCGTTCAGCGTCGTCAGCTTCATCGCCGTGTACGCCATCCAGCGCCTGCAAGGTCACCTGCCGATGAACCCGACCGGGGTGCATGCGGTCTCCCCGCAGGGAGCGTTCAACGTCGCCGTCAGCTTCGTCACCAATACCAACTGGCAGTGGTACTCGGGCGAGTTGACGATGAGCCACCTCACTCAGATGCTCGCCCTCACGGTGCAGAACTTCGTCTCCGCAGCGGCAGGCATGGCGATCGCCGTCGCGCTGATCCGCGGCATCGCCCGCCGCAACGTCCGCACCCTGGGCAACTTCTGGGTCGATCTGCTCCGCACCGTCACCCGCGTGCTGCTGCCGCTCTCGTTCGTGATGGCCATTGCCCTCGTGTCCCAGGGAGTGATCCAGAACCTGCACGGTTCGACGTCGGTGAAGCCGCTCGACGCCGCGGCCACACAGCAGGTGACCCAGGAGATCCCCGGTGGGCCTGTGGCGTCGCAAGCGGCGATCAAACAACTGGGGAGCAACGGCGGCGGATTCTTCAACGCCAACTCGTCGCACCCGTTCGAGAACCCGAACGGCATCTCCGGGTTCGTGGAACTGTGGGCGATCCTGGCGCTCCCGTTCGCCATGGCGGTCGCCTACGGCCACCTCGTGGGATCACGACGACAGGCGCGAACGCTGCTCATGGTCATGGCGGCCATCTGGCTGGCGTTCTCGGTCCTGACTGTCTTCGCCGAGCAGAGCGGCAACTCACGACTCGACTCGGTCGGCGTCGATCAGTCCGTGTCGAGCACGCAGACGGGCGGCAACACCGAAGGCAAGGACATCCGGTTCGGACCATCGACGTGCGGGCTGTGGGCCGGAAGCACGACCGGTACGTCGAACGGCTCGGTCGACTGCATGCACGACAGCTTCACGCCACTCGGCGGCATGGTGCCGATGCTGCACATGATGCTCGGAGAGGTGTCGCCCGGAGGGGTGGGCGTCGGGCTCATGGGAGTGTTGATGTACGCGCTGTTGGCCGTGTTCATCGCCGGACTGATGGTGGGCCGCACACCCGAGTACCTCGGCAAGAAGATCCAGGCCGCCGAGATGAAACTCGTCGTGCTCTACCTGATCGCCATGCCGGTCGCGCTGCTCGGCCTGGCCGCGGCCAGCACCCTGCTCGCAACTGCCAAGAACAGCCTTGCCAGCCAGGGTCCGCACGGCCTGAGCACCCTGCTCTACAACTACTCGTCCGCAGCGAACAACAACGGCTCGGCGTTCGCATCGATGAACGCAGGAACCGACTGGTACACGACCACACAGGGCATCGCCATGCTCATCGGCCGCTTCTTCCTGATCATCCCCGCGCTGGCAATCGGCGGGTCGCTCGTCCGCAAACAACGAGTACCCGCGACCGCCGGCACCTTTCCGACCGACACCCCACTCTTCGCGGGACTGCTCGTCGGCGTCGTCGCGATCATCGCCGGACTGACGTTCTTCCCCGCGCTCGCGCTCGGGCCGATCATGGAGCACCTGACCCGATGAGCACCATCGCACCCGCACTGCGGCCGCCCAAGGTCCGAACTCGACCGGCGGGCGCCCTGTTCGACCCGGCGATCGTCCGCGGCGCACTCGCCGACAGCGTGCGCAAGCTCGACCCGCGCTCGCTCGCACGGAACCCGGTGATGTTCGTGGTGGAGGTCGGATCCCTCCTCACCACCGTGCTCTTCCTGCGCGATCTCGGATCCTCGACGCGGGTCGAGAACTGGTTCGCCGGTCTTGTCGCAGCCTGGCTCTGGTTCACCGTCCTGTTCGCGAACTTCGCCGAGGCGATGGCCGAGGGGCGAGGCAAGGCCCAGGCGGCGTCGCTGCGGGCAACCCGCGCCGAGACCACCGCCAGAGTCCGGCTCGACGACGGTGCGATCGTCGAGAAGGCCTCCGCGCTCCTCGACCTCGGCGACCTGTGCGTGGTGGTTGCCGGAGAGGTGATCCCCGGCGACGGCGACGTGGTCGAGGGCATTGCCACCGTCGACGAGAGCGCCATCACCGGCGAGAGTGCACCGGTGGTGCGCGAGTCGGGCGGGGACCGTAGTGCCGTCACCGGCGGAACACGGGTACTGAGCGACGAGATCGTCGTGTGCATCACCGCTCGCCCCGGGGAGAGCTTCCTCGACCGGATGATCTCACTCGTCGAAGGGGCGGACCGGCAGAAGACTCCCAACGAGATCGCCCTCAGCATTCTCCTCGCGGGCCTGACGATCATCTTCCTCCTCGCTGTGGTGAGCCTGCAGCCGTTCGCGATGTACTCCGGCGCAAAGCAATCCATCATCGTGCTGGTCGCACTGCTGGTGTGCCTGATCCCGACCACCATCGGCGGGCTGTTGTCGGCGATCGGAATTGCCGGGATGGATCGCCTGGTGCAACGCAACGTGCTGGCGATGAGCGGGCGGGCCGTGGAAGCCGCCGGAGACGTGAGCACGCTGCTGCTCGACAAGACGGGAACGATCACGTACGGCTCTCGCCAGGCCGCCGAGTTCATCCCGGTGCACGACGTCACCGAGTTGGAGGTGGCGGAAGCGGCGCTCGCGTCGAGTCTCGCCGACGAGACCCCGGAGGGTCGTTCGATCGTGACGCTCGCAATCGACGCGTTCGGCCTCACGCCGCCGGACGAGGACGCGGCCGAATTGGTGCCTTTCACCGCCCAGACCCGGATGAGCGGCATGGACTTCCCGGCGCGCGATGGCCGTGCGGCCCGCTCGGTCCGCAAGGGCGCGGGCGATTCCGTCCGACGTTTCGTCATCGAACACGGCGGCGAGGTGCCGTTGGAACTCGGGCCGATCGTGGACGGTGTCTCCAGAGACGGGGCGACACCTCTCGTCGTCATCGACGGGTTGCGAGTGCTGGGGGTCATCCGCCTCAAGGACACCGTCAAGCCGGGCATGACCGAACGCTTCGAGCAGCTCCGATCGATGGGGATCCGGACCGTGATGATCACCGGCGACAACCCCCTCACCGCCGCAGCGATCGCGACCGAGGCAGGCGTCGACGACTTCCTCGCGGAGGCGACGCCGGAGGACAAGATGGCGCTCATCCGCCGCGAGCAGGCCGGGGGGAACCTCGTCGCGATGACCGGTGACGGAACGAACGATGCTCCGGCGCTTGCCCAGGCCGACGTCGGGGTGGCGATGAACACCGGAACCCAGGCCGCCAAGGAGGCCGGCAACATGGTCGACCTCGACAGCAACCCCACGAAGCTCATCGAGATCGTCGAGATCGGCAAACAGCTGTTGATCACCCGAGGTTCACTCACCACCTTCTCCATCGCCAACGACGTCGCCAAGTACTTCGCGATCATCCCGGCGATGTTCTCCGCCGTACTGCCGGCGCTGGGCTCGTTGAACGTGATGGGCCTGGCCACACCTCGCTCGGCGATCCTCTCGGCGGTCATCTTCAACGCGCTGGTCATCGTCGGCCTGATCCCACTCGCGCTCCGAGGGGTTCGGTTCCGCTCCGAGTCGGCCGCGGCGGTGCTGCGCCGCAACCTCCTGGTCTTCGGACTCGGCGGCATCGTCACCCCCTTCGTTGGCATCAAGGTCATCGACCTCATCGTCTCGGCAGCGGGGGTGAAGTGATGCGGGCGTTCATGCGGCAGATCCGGCCCGCGCTCGTCGCTCTCGCGGTGTTGACCGTGGTGTGCGGGGTGCTCTATCCATTGGCGGTGACCGCTGCGGGGCAGGTCGCCTTCCATGACCGAGCCAACGGTTCGCTCGTTCGTCGCAACGGTGTCATCGTCGGGTCGAGCCTCATCGGCCAGCGCTTCGAGTCCGCCGGATACTTCCATCCTCGGCCATCCGCAGCCGGCGACGGCTACGACGCGGCGGCGTCGTCGGGATCGAACCTCGGCCCCGATGCACCCGAACTGCTCAGCGCCGTTGCACAGCGGGTCGCCGACTATCGAGCCGAGAACGGGCTCAGCGACGACGTGCTCGTACCGGTCGACGCGGTCACCACCTCCGCCAGCGGACTCGACCCGCACATCAGCGTCGCCAACGCCCGCCTCCAGGTCCGCCGGGTCGCCGCCGCTCGCGGCATCGACCCGACGGTCGTGCTGGGGCTCATCGACCAGCACACCGACCGCCGTTCGCTGCTGATCCTCGGCGACCCGGGGGTGAACGTGCTCGAACTGAACATCGCGATGGACGATGCCGTTGGCAATGGTGTACCATTTGGTACATGATCACTGACAGCAGCATCGAGATCGAGGCTCCTGCCACCGTCGTCTGGGACGTCTTCGTCGACGTCGAGCGGTGGCCAGAGTGGACCGATTCCGTGACCCGACTCGTCGCGCTGGACGGCGCCGACCTAGAGATCGGCCGCGGGTACGAGATCAGCCAGCCGCGGATGCCGACGCTCGTGTGGAAGGTCACCGAGGTCGACGCGGGTCGCTCGTGGACATGGCGACAGACGGCGCCGGGCGGCATCACGACCGCCACCCATGTCGTGACACCGCTCAGCGACGGTCGCACGGTCGTCCACCAACGGATCGAGCAACGCGGCCCGATCGGGGTGATCGTGGGCCGGCTGATGCGGCGGCTCACCCGGCGCTACCTCGACATGGAGGGCCAGGGACTGAAGACTCGTAGCGAGGCGCGGTGCCGCCACGATGGCGCCGCCAACTGATCACCGGCGGCGAGCGGAGCTCCTCGATGGCCTGATCGAGGCGTTCTCGACCGGCGGCATCGGCGGCCGGTCGCTTCGCGATGTCGCCGAGACCGTCGGCACCAGCCACCGCATGCTCATCCATCACTTCGGTACCAGGGACGCGATGCTGGTGGCGATCGTCGACGAGGTCGAGCGCCGGCAGGCAGCGAGGATCGTCGACCTGCCGCCATCGGCGGACCAATCGTTCGCAGCCACGTGGGCCGATGTCCGGCGACCGGAGATGTGGCCGTTCGAGCGACTGTTCTTCGAGTGCTACGCCCGTGCCGCACAGGGCGAGGTGCCGTTCGCAGCGATGGTTCCGGCGGCCGTCGACGAATGGCTCGCGGCTGTCGACGAGGCGACCGACGGGAGGGCTGACCCGGCGACGGCGCGACTCTTCCTTGCGGTCACCCGCGGCCTGCTGCTCGACCTGGTCGCCACGGAGGACCGCGCGGGCGTCGATGCTGCGGCCGCCCGCTTCGAGGAGTTGCTCCGGCAGCCACCGGAGCACGGTCGCCGAGCGAAATCTTGATGCCGTCCTAACGCCGGTCACATCCCGGGCCGGCGACAGGTGCGGCAGACTGTGCGCGTGGCCCGTGGCACACTGCGCATCTACCTCGGCGCCGCGCCGGGCGTTGGCAAGACGTACGCCATGCTCAACGAAGGTCGTCGACGAGCCGAGCGGGGCACCGATGTCGTCGTCGGCTACGTCGAGACCCATGGCCGGTCGAAGACCCACCAGCAGATCGGCGATCTGCCAGTGATGCCGCGGCACACCGTGGAGTACCGCGGAACGAGGCTGGAGGAGTTCGACCTCGATGCCGCGCTCGCTCGCCGACCGTCCATGGTGCTCGTCGACGAACTCGCACACACGAACGCGCCGGGCATGCGTCACCTGAAGCGCTGGCAGGACGTGGACGACCTCCTGGCCGCCGGCATCGATGTCATCTCGACCGTCAACGTGCAGCATCTCGAGTCGCTCAACGACGTCGTGGAGAGGATCACGGGCATCACCCAGCGCGAGACCGTCCCGGACGAGTTCGTGCGGCATGCCGATCAGATCGAGTTGGTGGACATGAGCCCGGAGGCTCTCCGTCGCCGGATGGCGCACGGCAACATCTACCCCGCAGAGAAGGTCGACACTGCGCTGAGCAACTACTTCCGTCCGGGCAACCTCGGAGCGTTGCGGGAACTTGCGCTGCTGTGGGTCGCCGACCGCGTCGAGGACACACTCCAGGTGTACCTCGCCGCCAACGGTATCAACGAGACGTGGGAGACCCGCGAAAGGGTGGTGGTCGCGCTCACCGGGTCGACCGGTGGTGACCACTTGGTACGACGCGGTGCGCGGATGGCCGGGCGGCTGCGCGGCGAACTGCTGGGTGTGCACGTCGCCAGCGCCGACGGACTGTCGACGGGGACGGGGAACGATCTCGAACGCCACCGCGCACTACTGGTCGAGCTCGGTGGCACCTACCGCGAGGTGGTCGGCGACGATGTCGCCGCCGCGTTGGCCGCGTTCGCCGAGGCCGAGCAGGCCACGCAGGTGGTGCTGGGCTCCACCCAGCGTTCTCGATGGACCGAGCTCGTTCGCGGCTCGCTCGCCAACGAGGTGCAACGACGACTGCCCCGTACCGACCTGCACATCATCTCCGCCGAGAACGGCGACGACCGCTCCCGCGTTGCACTCCCCCGCAGACGACGCCGAATCAGCGCCGTACCACGGCGACGCGAGATGGTTGCGTGGGTCATGGCACTCGTGCTGCTGCCATTGCTCACCGTGTTGCTCGTCTCATTGCGGCAACACCTCAATCTCAGTAGCGCGCTGCTCGTGAACCTCGCGCTGGTGCTCGTGATCGCGGCCGTCGGCGGGATCCGCCCTGGTGTCTTCGCGTCGATCGCCGCCTCGGCACTCACCAACTGGTTCCTCACACCACCCTTGCACACATGGACGATCGCGAAGGCTGACAACGTCATCGCACTCGGTGTGTTCATCGCGGTCGCGATCGGTGTGAGCCTGCTCGTGGACCACACCGCCCGTCAGGCTCGCGAGGCTCGCCGTGCTCGCGCCGACGCCACCGCCCTCGCCAGATCGACCGGCTCGATCATCGCCGCCGCGGACCCGCTCCCGGACCTCGTCGATCAGTTGCGCACCTTGTTCGAGCTCGATGCGGTGGCCGTGCTCGATCGGTCCGGCGACGGGTGGGCCGTCAACACCTCCTCGGGGATCGATCCGCCCACGGATCCCGCCGGTGGCACGGCGATCAGCCTCGACGACGACGGGAGCGTGCAGCTCGTGATGCGCGGACCGACGATCACAGGTGACGACCTCGGTGTGCTGCGGGCGTTCGCCGACCAGCTCGCCCTCGGGCTCGAGGCTCGCCAGCTTCGGCTCGATGCGGTCGCGATGGAGACGCTCTCGGAGACCAACGCGGTGCGAACCGCGTTGCTGCAAGCTGTGTCCCATGACCTGCGCACACCGCTGGCGTCGATCAAGGCCTCGGTCACCGGCCTGATGGCAGACGACGTCGGGTTCACGGCATCCGAACGGGCGAGCCTGCTCGACACGATCGACGCCTCCGCCGATCGGCTCGACAGAGTGGTCGCCAACCTGCTCGACATGGGCCGGCTGCAGGCGGGCGCGACGAGCGCCGTCGTCACAGCGACCCCACTCGAGGAAGTCGTCGCGGCGGCGCTGTCGACCCTTGCCCCCACCAGCGAACGGGTTCGGCTCGATGTCAGCGAGGAGCTCCCGCTGGTGCTCACGGATCCAGTTCTCCTCGAGAGAGCCGTGGCGAATCTGGTGTCCAACGCTCTCGCCTGGTCGCCACCCGATCAGCCGGTGCGGATCGAGGGTGCCGCAATAGCGGGCCAGGTCCACCTGCGGATCATCGATCGTGGCCCGGGCATTCCTGTTGCCGAACAGGAGCGGGTCTTCCAACCGTTCCAGCGGTTGGGTGACCGCTCCAGCGACGCTGGCGTCGGGCTCGGGCTTGCGATCGCCAAGGGGTTCGTCGAGCTGAGCGGTGCAGTCCTCGAACTCGACGACACCCCTGGCGGCGGTTGCACCTTCTCGATCCACCTGCCCGTGGCCACGACCGGACCGGTGCCCCGATGACCCGCATCCTCGTCGTCGACGACGAACTGCAGATCCGCAAGGCGTTGAGCGTCAACCTCACCGCCCGCGGCTACGAGGTCGACACCGCCGCCACGGGCGAGGAAGCACTCGCGAAGGCGGCGGCGCGACATCCCGATCTGGTGCTGCTCGACATCGGCCTGCCGGGCATCGACGGGGTAGCTGTGGTCGACGGGCTGCGAGGGTGGACGAAGGTGCCGATCATCATGCTGTCGGTGCGCGACAGCGAAGCCGACAAGGTCCGGGCGTTGGATGCCGGAGCCGACGACTACGTCACCAAGCCCTTCGGGATGAACGAGGTCCTCGCCCGCCTGCGGGCCGCGCTGCGCAGGTACCAACCGGCGCCGGAGGAGGCGGTGGTGACCACCGACTGGTTCGTCGTCGATCTCGCCCAACGGAACGCCACCCTCTCGGACGGGACGAGCGTGCATCTGACCCCCACCGAATGGGCGATCGTTGAGGCGCTGATACGACATCCGGGGAGGCTGATCACCCAACGCCAGCTGCTGCAACAGGTCTGGGGACCGCAGTATGAGCGAGAGACGAACTATCTGCGTGTACATCTCGCCGCGATCCGCAAGAAGCTCGAGCCCGAACCGGGTCGGCCGCGGTACTTCGTCACCGAACCGGGGATCGGCTATCGGTTCGAGCCAGACCAGACCTAGTGGCCCGTCGCGAATTTGATGACGTCGCCGAGGAGGGTGACACGGCACCACAACCACCCCACCAACGTCCCCGGTCCGAGTGCCACACCGTCGGTCCGAGTGTCACACCGTCGGTCCGAGTGTCACGCCGTCGGTCCGAGTGTCACGCCGTCGGTCCGTGTTTCACGCCGTCGGTCCGAGTGTCTGCCATCCGTGCGATTGAGCACTCGCACCCCGGGGTAGGAGTACCCA
>JBBQTC010000062.1:0-23080 GCA_038234785.1 Acidimicrobiales bacterium | reverse complement strand
TCACGGTTCGATGCGCTCAAAGCCACCGAAGTCCGCATCCAGGACGCCATCCCGGACGGCACGAACCCGTTCCCCGACGACGTCACCCAACGCCTCGAAGCATTGAACGGGATCAACCATGCCGGCCTCTACTACACCGTCGCAGACAACGGCACCCTCCAACCGCGCACCACCGCCACCCGCCCCACCAACCAGTCCACCGCGATCCCAGTCATCGCCGCCGACCCCGGCGCCATCGCCGCCGCACTCCCCACCCTGCAAACCGGTCGGATCTACGACGGCTTCCACCAAACGCGCGCCGAGCGTGTCGCACTCGTCGGCCGTGCCGCCGCGACACAGTTGGGGATCGCCCGCGTCGACAACCAGCCCGCCGTGTTCATCGGCAACACCGCCTACACCATCATCGGGATCCTCGACGACGTCCAACGCAACCCCGACCTACTCCTCTCCATCATCATCCCCACCACCACCGCCGCCCACGACCTCCCCGTCAACGGTGCCAGCTACCAAGTCCTCATCGACACCGCCCCCGGGGCCGCCCAACTCGCCGGCCGCCAAGCACCCCTCGCCCTACGCCCCGACCATCCCGAACGTCTCCAAGCCCTCGTCCCCCCCGACCCCAAACAACTCCGCAACCAAGTCTCCAGCGACATCACCTCGCTGTTCCTCGCCCTGTCCGGCCTCGCTCTCCTCATCGGCACCGTCGCAATCGCGAACGCGACACTGCTCAACATCATCGAACGCCGCCACGAGATCGGACTCCGCCGAGCCCTCGGCGCGAAGCGAGCCCACATCCGGCGCCAGATCACCATCGAGGCCGCCCTCATCGGCACCATCGCCGGCATCACCGGCGCCAGCATCGGCCTCCTCGGCGTCGCCGCCACCAGCGCCACACGCGGATGGACCACCACCATCAACCCCACCACCATCCTCGCCGCACCACTCATCGGACTCACCACAGGCGCCATCGCCGGCCTCATCCCCGCCATCCGCGCCAGCAACACCCCACCCGCCGAAACACTCCGGAGCTGAACGGCCCGGAGCGGCACGTGGAGCGATGCATCTCAGAGATGGAGCCACCCCAGAACTGAGGATGGCGCTCCAAACCATTTCGGAGAATGTAGAGGTATGTCAGGCCTGGCGAGTCGGGATGTTCCAACAGATACGGGAGCATTTCAACCAGGAAGCCGTCGCCATGACGTCGCAGCCGTCACGACAGCACCCTTCGTAGCTGAGGCCGGAACGGCACCAGCGGTGGATATCGGCTAGAGCTAGCCCATGCTTTGAAGATAGATACCTTGACTGTTCCCGTTCATAACTGATACCTTCACGCTCAGAGGTGAGCTATCAGACAAGGGGTGATGTCAAAGTGTTGAGGAAACTGGGGTGGCGGGCTGTCGTTGCAGGTCTAGTCGCATTTGGCGCCCTCGGCGCGGGCAGCGCCGAGGCAATGACGTGGAACTTCAAGAATATCTGGGGTGCAACAAGTTCCACGGATTGTTTGAATTCATTTGGAAAGCGGGCTGGATACATCAGCGCGATCTATTACGACGGTAGCCCGGGCAACAACTGCTGGACGAATAGCACCACGTCAGCCTACGACACTGACCTCTCAACAGATTCATTTACCACAGAGCCCGGAACTGGAATCACTCCGAGCGTCGTATCTGCACAGAAGTGGCACAATAGCCACATTAGCGGGTGGAGCTATACCGTGTATAGCCTTAGCAAGTGCGGGGGAACACCGACATCCGTGCCATACCCGGGAACGACCTCGACGGGTACTGCGGATCGATCAATCTCGACGTCAACCTTCACCGCTACGTGCCGGGCTTAGGCCGCAACACCACTCGACTGTTGGCTGCCCTTGCTGCCGTGTCTGCTCTGGTTGGCTGTAGCAACAGCGAACGAGAGCAGACGGGTTCCGAAATTGCGCCAAGCGCCGAATCCACCACACCGCTGGACACAGAATCCGGAGATCTGGCGGGATTCCTGAGTTCCAAGGAAGATTTCCTCTCGCTCGTTGACGTCGCAGTGTGGAACGGGGCGCGGAGCTGCATGGAATCGCAAGGCTTTCAGCTCCCGCTGCGCCAGCCGGTAGCAGCGCAGCCCAGCTTGCCGTACGGTCTCCCAGAAGACGGTGACGCGTCACGAGGCTTCCACCTCGCCCAGCCCGCCGGCGACACGCCCGTCGAAGAACCACCGCTGTCTGCCCAAGCCCAAGAGGCCCTCTCGAATCCAGACGCCTGGGAGGTTCGTTCGATCACACTCCCATCCGGCGAGGCAGCCGAAGTAGTCCTCGATGGAGGTTGCCTCGGCGCCTCACGTGAAGCCATCTTTGGCGGTGCCGAGCCATACTTCGAGACCATGACCGCCTTTCACATGCTTCAGGACCTCGGTATCGCCGCTGCGGTCGAGGCCCAAGGTGCACCGGAAATGTTGCAGCTCAACGCATCGTGGGCGGCGTGCATGACCAACGCGGGTTTCTCGTTCGACAATCCGCTGGCAGCGTGGGACTTTGCGTGGCCATCAGGTCCAACTCCTGACGAGATTGCCGCAGCACAGGCAGACATCCAGTGCAAGCAATCCACGTCGTACACGAACTCCGCCGACGCGATCGTAAATCGGATTGCCAATCTCAAGCTGGAGAACAACGCCGGCCTGCTCGAGCGATGGACTGAACTCAGCGAGGAGGTCGTCGCTCGTGCCCTCAGCTCCTGACACGTCGCAGACGTGGCGCGAACGTGTCGCGCCGACGATCGGTGTGATTCCGGCGAACAGACCAAGCGCTACGTTCGCTACTGGCTCGATCTACTTCTTTCAGGTTGGGCGGTGTGAGTCCGTCTGGAGCTATCTATAGGCGGCGTGTGCTGCGGCTGCGTCGGCCCGCACAAGTCGCCCATGGGATCAGTTGTGTGTCCCCAGCCTGCGCCGCTTCGGCGGGCCAGTAAAGCATCGCAGTTCGGGCATGAAGACCGCCGAAAGGGCCGGACGATGCGGGGAACGCGAGATGAGCCACATTCTGACGCATGCGCCGGAAGCCTGCGGCTCGCAAGAGCCGAGATGAGAAGGCTCACGATTGACCTTTCGTGACCATCACTTACGGCTCCGGACGATGAGTTCTTGGCGCCACCGCATCATCACATGGTCAAGCAGCTTTAATCTAAGTGGTACAACGGAGGAGGCGACCCGGCCCCGCTTGTCGAGGCAGTCGCGCGAGTTGAAGTTCTGGTGCTCACCATGCAGCACGCGATCCGCAAGCCCGCCCTCAACGAGTGTGTTGACGCGCCAGTCTACTGCGTGGTCGCAGATGGCGTCCCGGCTCGTGGTGTAGGAGCTCGTGTTCTCCTCGAAGCTGTTGGTCAGGTTCGGGGTGCTGCGGGCAAGGATAGTTCGACGGGTTGGTTGGTGAGGTCGGCGACGCTGGCGGCGGCGATGTAGCGGCGTTCGGCAGCGATCATTTCGTCGTTGATCTCGACGAGCAGCGCGCCGACGAGTCGGATCACGGAGGCCTTGTCGGGGAAGATCCCAACGACGTCGGTGCGCCGCTTGAGCTCGCGGTTCAGACGTTCGATCGGGTTGTTCGACCAGATCTTCGACCAGTGGGCGACAGGGAACCCGGTGTAGGCGAGCAGGTCGGTTTCCATGTGCTCGAGCCGCTCGGCGACACCCGGGGCGTAGGGGCGGAGCTGTTCGACGACGGCACGCAGTTGGGTGGTGGCGGTCTTGGTGTCGGGCTGGACGAAGATCGTGCGGATCAGCGCGGCGATCACTTGCCGGTGGCGGTGGTTCGCGGCGGCGAGCAGGTTGCGCATCGCGTGCACACGGCAGCGTTGCCAGCTGGCGTTCTGGAAGCAGGGGGGGACACCGTCGACTTCGAGATCCCCGACTCGCACCCGAGTGCTTTCACGAGGTCGTCGACTTTCCTGGTCGAGGTGCCGGTGATGTACGCGGTCATGATCACTGCCCATAGCGCCTTGTCGATCCGCCGGCGCGGCTCCAACAACTCGGGGAAGAAGCTGCCCTGGCGGAGCTTGGGGATGCCCAGCTCGACATCACCCGCAGGTGTGGACACCACCTTCGGGCGGTGCCCGTTGCGTTGCGTCACACGGTCCAGGCTGCGTTCGCCCGGAGCGGCCCCGATCGTTGCGGTGAGTTCTGCTTCGATCAACTCCTGCAACGCCACGGTCAGGATGTCACGCAGCGCCGTCGAGAGACTGGCGTCGGTGCCGGTCAGGCGCGCGGCAAGGTCGGATAGGGCAAACTCGTACGCGGTCATCGTGCGTCCTTCTCGGTTGCTTGGTCGCTTTCGAGAATCGCACGATGACTACCATCACCCCGAGGATGCTGGCCCGCTCCTACACCACGTGATGGGACTCACCCTGGTCGCACTCGTCGCCGCCACACGCCAGGCGGCCGCCTGTAGGGCATCCGACCGTCGGCGGCTACCGCCATCTGACACTTCAATCGGCGAGATCCGAAAGCGTCACGACTTCGACGAGTATCACAAATGTATCAAACCATCCGATACATCCCTGTGTTCGCTCGTATCGTCTCGTCCACAGACGGTGACTTAAGTGCAGTTCAACGGCATGATCCGACACGAGACGGAACCACACGAACACAGCGAGTTTCTTCTACGGATCAGAAGGTTGGGGGTTCGAGTCCCTTCGAGCGCGCTGGGTGAATACCCAAGTCACAGGCCCCTTCGGGGGCCTGTTGTCGTTGTCGGAGACGGCTCGTTGACCGTCACGGTGCCGATGTCGCGCTGTCCGCCTCGGCGAACACGATGCCGTGGTGTGGGCTGAGATTGGCTATGACCTACTCGCACCGGAGTGGCAGTTCGTTGTCGATCAGCGGGCAGCCGTCGGCGAGGAGATGTTCGGCCAAACGGGTCGAGACTTCAAGGTGGCAACGAGTTCGGAGTTGGCGTGGCTGCGGCTGGGCTGCAACGTCGATCCGCGGTCGTCGGCGCTCTCGCGCGGCCGGGTGTTGGCGCGGCTGGAGCCGGCGAGGGCACCTTCCGAAGCCGACGTCGATCACGACCCGCGTCGAGCCGGACGAGCCCGGTGCGCAAGACTTGGCGAGTGGAGTTCGTCATCGCCCGCAATCCGGACGAGAGCTCGTCGCTCCCGTTCCTGGTGCTGCTCCCTCTGGGACCCAACGGCGTGATGCTCAAGGTTCGAGACACCTGGCCACGCACGGCCAAGGTCTACTGCCATCGTGCCGACCACTGGCCCGAGGTCCCCGACATCATCGAGCGCGTGCCGGTGCGCTCGTGCGTTCGGCGCGGGGCCGCCATCGACCTCGTGCTCGACCGCGGGCGCGAGAACCGCTCGCAGTTCGTGTTCGCCCACGCACGAGGTCGGGAAGTGATCTTCTGGCAGAGCGCCCGCACGGCCAAGCAGGCGCGCCCAGCAGCCACCCTCCCGACCGCTCGGGCGGCTGGTCAGGTGTTGGAGATCCTGGTCGACAGCCACGAGCGGTACGCATGGGCGTTCAGCAAGCAGCAGGCCGTCGTCCGGCGGCACGCGCTCGTCGCCGGCGACTACGCCGTCACCGTGGACGGTCAACTCGTCGCCACCGTGGAACGCAAGAGCCTCACCGACCTCGTGGCCACGCTGACCACCGGCAAGCTTCGTTACATGCTTGCCGCCCTGGCCGCGATGCCGCGGGCGGCGGTCGTGGTGGAGGACCGATGGTCCTCCGTGTTCAAGCTCGACCGAGTCCGTCCATCCGTCGTCGCTGACGGGCTGGCGGAGGCGCAGGTCCGGTTCCCGACGGTTCCGATCGTGTTCTGCGAGAACCGTCCCCTGGCCCAGGAGTGGACCTACCGCTTCCTCGGCGCCGCCGCCGCCCACCACGCCGAGCACGCCAGCGCGGCGGAGTTGGAGCAACGGCTCCAGGCCGCGCCGCAGCTCGTCTCAGCCGCGCCGACCGTGGCGGAGATCCGCGCGTGGGCCATCGCCGCCGGACTCGAGGTATCGGCAAAGGGTCGGCTTCGGCCCGAGGTCGAAGCGGCCTACCGCAACGCCACGAACACCTGACGTCACCACTTGACGCCGGCCACTTGACAACGCCGACTGCTGCCTGAACGCTCCGACCAGTGCAGCAGTAGTGTTCCCGACCATGGGCGATGCGGCGATCCTGACGCAGCGGGCAGCGACCACGCTCGCCGACGCGCCCCCGCCGCCCTTCACAGGGCGCGCCATCCGGGTTCGCGGTCGCTCCTACCCGGTGATCCTGCCCAAGATCCGCGACCCTCGGCTGCACGTGGCGTCGGTCGTCATCTCCCTCCACGTGCTCGGCCAGGTCGGCTTGCACTTCCAGGTCAGTGTCCCGCAGATCCTCACCGCGATCCTGACGACGGCGATCCTCGAGGTGGCGATCACCTTCCGATCGACGCGGTCGTTCGTCTGGCCGGCGAGCGCAATGCTCACCGGCAGCGGCGTCGCGCTGATCCTGCGCGTGCCGACCACCCCGGTCGGTGACCACTGGACCTTCCACGCGTGGTACATGTTCGCCGGCGTGGCGGGCCTGTCGCTGCTCACCAAGTACGCCATCCAGTACCGCGGGTCGCACCTGTTCAACCCGTCGAACCTCGGCCTGGTCCTCGCGTTCCTGATACTCGGCAGCACCCGAGTGGAGCCGCTCGACTTCTGGTGGGCTCCGCTCAACCGGTGGATGATCGCGGCCTACGCGGTGATCCTCGTCGGCGGCTCGCTCATCACGCGACGTTTGCGGCTTCTCGCTGCGGCGGGCACGTTCTGGGTGGTGTTCGCCGCCGGCATGGGGCTGCTCGCCGCCTCCGGCCACTGCATCACCGCGCGGTGGGCATTCACCCCCGTATGCGGTTTCGACTTCTGGCGCGTCATCGTCACGTCTCCCGAAGTCCTGATCTTCCTGTTCTTCATGATCACCGACCCGAAGACCGTCCCGGCGGGTCGCGTCGGACGCTTCGTCTTCGCCGTGTTGGTCGCCGTCACCTGCACGCTGTTGATGGCACCCCAGACGACCGAGTTCGGTTCCAAGGTCGCGCTGCTCGGCGGCCTCACGATCATGTGCGCAGCGCGGCCGCTGCTCGATCGGCTGGTGCCGGAGCCCGGCTCCGACGGCGATCGGGTCGGCCACTTCGTGCGCCGGCTGATCGCGGGCGGCGAGTCGCACTCCGGCGTCGGCGGACGCTTCGTGCGCGTCGGGGCGATCGGCGTCGCCGCAGTGATCGTCGGTGTCGGCGTGGTCGCCGCGGGCACCTCGGCACGTGGGCTGTTGGGCACCGACACCGAAGGCATCATCGGGCGTGTGCCGCACGACGTGAATCCGGCCACGTTCCCATCGATCTCCATCGAACAGGGCGTGCTCGACTGGGACCACCAGATCTCCGGCGCCGGCGCGCAGCAGATCGTGCTCACCCTGGCCGAGAACCTCGAACTCGAGAACCAGGCGTTGCTCCGCAAGGACCCGACCATCCTGGAGGCCGTCGACCACGGCGACCGCCTCGACGCCATGCGTTCCCGTCTCACGACCGCCGCGTCCGGCCCGTTCGAGATCAACCGGTACCGGATCGACGACGTGCACGTGACCCTGCTCGTGCCCTTCGGGCGACAGGACGGGCTCAGCCTGGGGATGCAGTCGACCGGCACGATGGTCACCGAGACCTACGACTCGGCGGGACACGTCACGTCGAGCACCTCGTCCCCGTTCGCGACGACGTTCGTGTTGCGCCGCGCGACCGGCGGTCGCTGGCTCAACGTGGACGAACTGCCACTCGTCGCCGGCTCCTGAGCCGCCGATGCGTGTCGCACGATTGACCTCGCGTCCGCGACGGAGCACGCTCGGCGCGCTGGCGGTGCTGGCCGGAGCCGTGCTGCCGTTGACCGTCGCCTGCGGTGCTTCGTCGGGCAAGGGGTCGGCGGCCGCCGCGCCGCACTTCGTCGAGGAGGCCGTCGCCGCTGGGATCGACCACTCGTACACCGGCGACTTCGACTTCTTCGTCGGCGGGGGCGTCGCCGCGTTCGACTGCAACGGCGACGGGCGAGACGAGCTGTACTTCGCCGGAGGGAGCAGCCCCGCGGCGCTGTACATCAACCAGAGCCCTGCTGGTGGAGCGCTCCGATTCCAACAGTCGCCGTCACCGGTCACCGACCTGTCGGACGTGACCGGGGCGTATCCCCTCGATGTCGACAGCGACGGGCAGATCGACCTCGTCGTGCTCCGCCGCGGCAGCAACGTCGTGCTCCGGGGGCTGGGCGACTGTCGATTCGAGGACGCAACGACCGCGCTGGGGGTCGATCCCGGCTCGGACTGGACCGTCGGGTTCAGCGCGTCGTGGGAGGGTACGAACAGCCTGCCGACGTTGGCATTCGGCAGCTATCTCGTACCCGACAGCACTGCCTGCGCCGACAGCCGCTTGGTGCGTCCCGACAGTTCGGGAACCACCTACTCGCCGCCCCTCGCCCTCTCCCCCGGCTTTTGCACGCTCTCGGTGCTGTTCAGTGACTGGGACCGGTCCGGACGCCGCGATCTTCGCGTCGCCAACGATCGCCACTACTACGTCGACGGCGAGGAACAACTGTGGCGAATCGCTCCCGGCGACGCGCCGCGCCTCTACACCGAGGCCGACGGTTGGCGCTCGTTGCAGATCTGGGGCATGGGCATCGCCAGCCAGGATCTGACGGGGGACGGTTACCCCGAGGTGTTCATCACCAGCCAAGGGGACAACAAGCTGCAGTCGTTGGAGAACGGTCCAGCGCAGCCTTCGTACCACGACATCGCCGTCGCCCACGGCGTGACGGCGCAGCGGCCGTACACGGGTGGCGACATCCTCCCGTCGACCGCGTGGCATCCCGAGTTCGAGGACGTCAACAACGACGGGTTCACCGATCTGTTCATCAGCAAAGGCAACGTCGAAGGTCAGGTCGACAACGCGATGCGCGACCCCAACAACCTGCTGATCGGCCAGTCCGACGGAACGTTCGTGGAAGGGGCGGAGCAGGCGGGGATCGTCGCCTACGACCGGGCGCGCGGCGCAGCGCTGGTCGATCTCAATCTGGACGGGATGCTGGATCTGGTCGTGGTCAATCGTCAGACGAACATCGGCCTGTTCCGCAACGTCGGATCGGGCGACGCGACGCGTCCGGCTCCGATGGGCCACTGGCTGGCGATCGATCTGACGCAGTCGGCACCCAATGTCGATGCCATCGGTGCGTGGCTGGACGTGAAGATCGGCGATCGCTCGGTCACCCGGGAGATCACCGTCGGGGGAGGGCACGCCGGCGGCAAGGCGGGCTGGATCCACCTCGGCCTCGGCGGGGCGACCAGCGCTCAGGTGCGAGTGCAGTGGCCCAACGGCGACGTCGGGCCGTGGATGACCGTCGACGCCGACCAGTTCGTGACGATCGATCGGGGTGCCACCCAGCCCCAGCCCTGGCAACCTCCCGCCTGACCCGGCCGCCCCGGCCGCCCTCCTCCGCCCCGCACCGACCCGCAACGACCCGCACCGACGGGCTGACACTCGCATTGGTTGTGGGTAGAAAACTTGAGTGGGTTGCAATCAAGTTTTCTGACGCTACGTTGTCTCCATGTCCGACGCTGTCACCACCCCCACCCGCACCGTCACCCTCCCCCTGCTTCGCTTGCCCGGCGTGGTGCTCCCGGGCACCGTCGTCACGGTCGCCCTCGACCACGAGTCCGTCCTGCTCGCCGTCCAGGCCGCCGCAGCCGGCGACGGGCGAGTGCTGCTCGTCACCGACGACGGCACCAACGACGGCACCAACGATGACACTGGCACCGGCACCGGCACCGGCACCGGCGACGCGCTGGGCGTCATCGCCCGAGTCCCCAACACCGCCACGCTGCCCAACGGCGAACAGGCGGCGATCCTGCAGGCCGAGCAGCGAGCTCGCGTTCTCGCCACCCACGTCGCCGAGCGAGGTGCCGACCACGCCGAGGTCGAGGTCATCGTCGAGCCCCGCCCCACTCCCCGCATCGAGGCCGCCACCCGCGAACTGCGCGTCGTGCTCGAAGAGATCGCCAAGCTGCGCCAGAGTCGGCGACTGCCCGAGATCCTGCGCACGGTCACCGAGCCGGGTGCACTGGCCGACGCCGTCACCGCCTGGAGCGAGGCTCCGAGCGATCGCCGCGCCGACATCCTGCGCGCGATCGACGTCCACGACCGCATCACGCTCGTCACCGAATGGGCACGGAAGCACATCGCCGAGTTGCAGGTGTCCGCCCAGATCCGCGCCGACGTCACCGAGGGCGTCGACAAGCAGCAGCGCGAGTACCTCCTCCGCCAGCAGATGGCCGCCATCCGCAAGGAACTCGGCGAGGGCGACGACGACGTGGTCGGCGAGTACCGCACCAAGGTCGCCGAGCTCACCATGTCGCCCAAGACCCGTACGTTCGTCGAGAAGGAGATCGACCGGCTGGAGCGGATGAGCGCCCAATCGCCCGAACACGGGTGGGTTCGCACGTGGCTCGACCGCGTGCTCGAGGTGCCGTGGAACACCCGCACCGAGGACCGACTCGATCTCGACGCCGCGCGCGCTCAGCTCGATTCCGACCACTACGGCCTCGATGACGTGAAGGATCGCATCGTCGAGTTCCTCGCCGTGCGCAAGCTGCGCGCCGAGCGCAAGCTCCCCGACACCGACACCCGCGGCAACGGATCCGTGCTCACCCTCGTCGGGCCCCCAGGCGTCGGCAAGACCAGCCTCGGCGAGTCCATCGCCACGGCAATGGGCCGCAACTTCGTGCGAGTTGCGCTCGGCGGCGTCCGCGACGAGGCGGAGATCCGCGGGCATCGGCGCACCTACGTGGGAAGCCAGCCCGGCCGCATCGTACGAGCCATCATCGAGTCCGGCTCGATCAATCCGGTCGTCCTCCTCGACGAGGTCGACAAGCTCGGTTCCGGAGGGTGGAGCGGTGACCCCACTGCCGCCCTGCTCGAAGTGCTCGACCCGGCGCAGAACCACACGTTCCGCGACCACTACCTCGAGGTCGAACTCGACCTCAGCCAGGTCGTGTTCATCGCCACCGCCAACGTGGCCGACACCATCCCAGCACCACTGCTCGACCGGATGGAGCTCACCCGCCTCGACGGCTACACCGAGGACGAGAAGGTCTTCATCGCCCAGCGATACCTCCTGCCGCGACAGATCGGTCGCGCTGGACTGAACGGCGATGAAGTCACCGTCGACGACGACGCACTGCGCGCCGTGATCGCCGGGTACACCCGCGAAGCCGGTGTGCGCAGCCTCGAGCGCGAGCTCGGCAAGATGGCGCGCAAGGTCGCCGCCAAAGTGGCGACCGGAGCCCTCCGACCCCCGGTCGCAGTGCGCCCGGAATCGGTGCGCGAATGGCTCGGCCGCCAGAAGGTCGACGACTCCGTGCCCGAGCGCACCAACGTGCCCGGCATTGCCACCGGGCTCGCCGTCACCGGCATGGGCGGCGATGTGTTGTTCATCGAGACGACCGCGTTCCCGCTCGCCCAGGACGGCGAACCGACGCTCACGCTCACCGGTCAGCTCGGCGACGTCATGAAGGAGAGCGCGCACATCGCGCTCAGCTACGTGCGCTCGCACGCGGACCAACTCGGCATCGACCCCGCCGCACTGGCCAAGCGCGTGCACGTGCACGTACCGGCCGGAGCAGTGCCCAAGGATGGCCCGTCGGCCGGGGTCACCATGACCACCGCCCTCGTCAGCCTGCTCACCGGCAAAGTCGTGAAGCCGACGGTCGGGATGACCGGCGAGATCACGCTCCAGGGCAAGGTGCTGCCAATCGGCGGCGTCAAGCAGAAGGTCCTCGCCGCGCATCGTGCCGGACTCACCGAAGTGGTGCTGCCGAAGCGCAACGGGCCCGATCTGGAGGACGTGCCCGAGCGGGTACGTAGCGAGATGACCTTCCACCTCGCCGACACCTACGACGACGTCCTCGCCGCCGCCTTTGCCTGAGGCGCGGCCCGTCGGCCGCAGATCACCGAGGTTCTAAGCTTCCGCCATGACAGCGTCGTCGCATCTCTCCAACGTCTGGTTCTCGGTGACCCCGCTCGAGGTCTCCCACGGCAAGGGGTGCTGGGTCACCACCACGGCCGGCGAGGAGTACCTCGACTTCGCCGCCGGCATCGCGGTCAACTCCACCGGCCACGCTCACCCGAAGGTGGCCGCAGCCATCGGTGAACAGGCGCAGCGATTCATCCACGCGCAGGTCAACGTGTTCAAGCACGACCTGCTCGAACCGCTCGCGGCAAAGCTCGCCGAGCTCGCCCCCGGCGCGATCGACACGTTCTTCTTCGCCAACTCCGGCGCGGAGATCACCGAGGGGGCGATCAAGCTCGCCAAGCAGGTCACCAAGCGCCCGCACACGATCGTGTTCAGCGGCAGCTTCCACGGGCGCACCCACATGGCGATGGCGATGACCACCTCCAAGACCGGGTACCGCGCCGGTCACGCGCCACTCCCCTCCGGAGTGTTCGTCGCGCCATACCCGGACCCGATGGCGCCGGATCAGGACGCGGCGGTCGCCGACGCGTTGTTCGGCTTCGACCATCTGTTGAAGTCGATGACCGCGCCGGACGAGACCGCGGCGGTGATCCTGGAGCCCGTGCTCGGAGAAGGTGGCTACATCCCCGCGCCGCCCGCGTTCATCCACGGCATCGTCGACCGGTGTCGCCAGCACGGCATCCTGTTCATCGCCGACGAAGTGCAGAGCGGGTTCGGTCGCACCGGCAAGATGTTCGCCGTCGAGCACTACGGCATCGAGCCCGACGTGATCTGCATGGCCAAGGGCATCGCCTCCGGCTTCCCGTTCGCGGCACTCGGCACGCGTCGCGAGCTCGACGACCGCTGGCCCACCGGCAGCCACGGCGGCACCTACGGAGGCAACGCCATGGGCTGCGCGGCGGCACTCGCCACCATCGACATCATGGAGGACCCGGCGTTTCTGGAGAACGTCAACGTCCGCGGCGCGCAGTTGCAGGCGGGAATCCGCGAGCTGCAACAGGAACACCCCGTGATCACCCAGGTGCGCGGCCTCGGTCTGATGATCGGCACCGAGTTCAGCGACGCGGCTCGCGTGTCGGCCATCACCAAGCACTGCCTCGAAGAGGGGCACCTGATCCTGATGAACGCGGGCACCTACGGCAAGGTCCTGCGTTGGATGCCGCCGCTCGTGGTCAACGAGCGCGAGGTCGATCTCGCGCTGGCCGCCTTCGGCGCCGCGCTCAAAGCAACGGCCTGAGATGCCCCGCCTCGACGCCGAGCGGATCGCGCTCTGGCGTGAGTTCTGTCGCACGTCGGTGGCATTGCAGCGGCAGGTCGACCAACAACTGAACGAGGAGCACGACCTACCCCTGGCATGGTTCGAATGCCTGACCGCGATCCGCGACGCGGGTGGCGTCACCCGGGTGCATGAGCTGTGCGAAGCGCTCGAAGAGCTGCCGAGCAGCCTCTCACGTCGCCTCGACCGCCTCGAGGAAGCGGGTTTCGTGCGACGCAAGCACACGCCTCGGCCCGACGATCGACGTGCCGTCTCGGTCTCGCTGACGGCCGCCGGCAGGAGCGCCTGGCGCGATGCGAACATCACCTTCCGGCGCATGGTGCAGCAGCACTTCGCACTTCGTCTCACCGACACTGACATCGGTGCGCTGCAGCGGGTCTTCAGCAAGCTCCGCTGACCACTTCCGGCGGGACCACAAAAGGAACGCGGCGTGGGCACCCGGCTACTCTCGCCCGAGAATGGATTCCGTCGATATCGACCTCGTAGGACGCAGGCGGGAGACACGGCTGATCCGCGAGGCGATCGACCGGCGCTCGCCGGCCGTGATCGAGGTGATCGCCGAACCCGGCTACGGGAAGACCGCACTCCTCAACGTCGCCGTCGCACACGCACACGCGATCGGTCTGCGGGTCATCAGAATGGGCACCACCGAGGTCGAGTCCGGCGTCCCCTGGTCGGCCATCATTGGTTTCGTGCAGGGCGTGCCTCACAGTCTGCGCGACGAACTCCCCGACGTGCAGCGCAACGCCATCGCCGCAGCACTCGGCGAGGCACACGCCGAGCAGCACTCGATGGGTCCGTTCGTGGCCGCCGCGCTACGTTCTCTGTTGCAGTCGACCGCATCGCTCGGAGCGGTGCTGCTGGCGATCGACGACGCCCACTGGATGGATGCGGCGAGCGCTGGTGCGATCTCGGTCGCGCTGCGATCGATCGGGGCCCAGCCCGTCGTCGTCGTGGCCACGTCGCGACCCGTGGCCGAACCGGTGCTCGACCTCGCCCGCCTGGCACCCGACCTCCACCGGCGTCTCCAGCTCGCCCCACTCACCGGACCGGAGGTGAGCGAGGTCCTTCGCCAGCGGGGCATGCTCCCCGGCCCGGACGTGCTGCTGCGGATCCGCGAGCTCAGCGGCGGGAATCCGCTGCACGTCGCCCTCCTCGCCGAGCACCTTCTCGCACCCGAGTCCTCCGGCTCACCGCTCCCGCCGTCGATCCTGCGCAGCTACCGGGAGCTCGTCGATCGACTCGATCCGTTCACCGTCCAGGTGCTCGAACTTGCGGCCGTGCACGGCCGGCCCGACCCGCACGTACTCGTCGCGGCACTGGCGGCGACCGGGGCCGACAACGACGCCATCGCCCAGGCGCTCATCACGGCCGAGCGGGCCGGCCTCGTCACCGAGGACGGCGACGGACCGACGTTCGCCCATCCCATGGTCACCGCGGCGATCCTGCAACGGCTCGGCACGCTGGCCACCGCCGAGATGCACAGGACGCTCGCCGCCGTGTCGAACGACGAACTGCGCAGTGTCCACCTCGCGGCCGCGACGACCGGCACGGACGCCGACGTCGCTGCTGCGCTCGATCGGGCAGCGCAGCTGTCACTGGCGAGGGGCGCATCGCAGGTCGCGGGTGAGCGGTTCGAGCGTGCGCTCCAGCTGACGCCTGGGCACGAGCGAAGCGACGTCTTCCGTCGCGCCGTCGCCGCCGGCAACGCGTACCTCGCCGCGGGGGCAGTGGATCGTGGACTCGTCGTCGGCCGGCGCGCCTACGACATGGCCGAGAACCCGTTCGAGGTCGCCATCGCCGGCGGTGTCCTGGCGCAGGTGATGGCGGGCCGCGACTTCCTGGCGACGCTCGACTTCCTCGACGAGGTGCTCGATCGCCTCCAGGGCCAACCGATGCTCCGCTCGTTCCTCGGACGCGCCCGCGTCCGGGCGGAACAGGTCCTCAGCATGCCTCACGCGTTGGAGATGGCACTGCAGTTCCGCGACGAGATGTCGGCAAGCGGACTCCAGCCACTCGCTGATGAGTTCGAGGTCGTCGTCGAGAACTGTCGATTCGGCGTCGGCGAGCCCACGGACCCGATGCGGGTCTGGGAGCTGTCGAAAGCCAGCGTCGACACGAGCGACATCCTCGGTGCCGCATGGCTGGCACTGGAACTGCTCGTGTGGTGCGGCGACCAACCGGACGCCGCGACGCACGCACTCGACCTGTTCGAACGCGCCGCAGCTGCCAAGGGCGACCTGATGGCGCTGGCGAAGGTGTACGACTTCCGCGCCAACCACGCCATCCGCCAGGGGCAGTGGGCGGTCGGCGAAATTGAGATGCGCAAGGCCGTCGACGCTGCCGAGCTGTCCGATCTGCCCGGGGCCATGGCTCACAACGGTCTCGCGTGGATCCTCGGCGCGATGGGCCGCATCGACGAGTCGACGGCGAGCATCGGGAAGTACCGGGCGGTGGAGGCGTCCGACGAGACACCACTGTTCCGCATGTCGCACTGTTCGTGCCACGGGTTCGTCCAACTCTGTGCCGGGAACCACGACGCGGCGGTCGACCTGCTGACCCAGGCATGGGCGGCCGCCGACAAGGTCGGGATGGGTGACCTCACGGCGATGCCATTCCGCGCCGACCTCGTCGAGGCGCTGGTGTCCCTCGGTCGAGCCCGCGAGGCTCGCGAGCGGGCGGACGTCGTGATGTCCCTCGCTCGCCGTTCCGGCCTCTCCGGCGCGCTGTCGCAGGGGCATCGGGCACTCGTGTCCGCGTTGCTCGGCGAGGGCCACGTTCCGGAGGCGATCGAGGAGGCCCAGCGAGGGCTCGACCTCCACCGCGGCCTCGACGTCCCCTTCGAACAGGGTCGGCTGTATCTGCTGCTCGGCACGGCGCTGCGGCGAGCGGGCCGCCGGCAGGACGCCGCGGTCGCGCTCACCGGCGCGTCGAAGATCTTCGAATCGCTCGGTGCCGCGCCCTTCAAGGCTCGTGCCGATGCGGAAATCGATCGCTTGGGCCAGCGTGCGGCTCCGAACGAGCTGACCGCCACCGAATCGAAGGTAGCCGCCCTGGTGGCGATGGGTCGCAGCAACGCGGAGGTCGCTGCCGAGCTCGTCGTCAGCTTGCGGACGGTCGAGTCCCACCTGACTCGCATCTATCGCAAACTCAGCGTCCGGTCTCGCGCCGAGCTCGCCGCCGGCTACCGCGACCGGCTCTGACCGCTCCGATTTCGGCCCCTCCTTCCTCGAGGGGCAGACTGACCCCAACACTCTGTCCGTCTGATCCGGCACATCAAGGAGTCCGCTCATGACCACCGCTGTCATCGTCGACGCTGTTCGCACCCCACTCGGTCGCCGCAACGGCAAGCTCAAGGACTGGCATCCGGTCGATCTCGCCGCCGAGACCCTGAAGGCGCTACAGACCCGCAACAACATCGATCCCGGGCTCGTCGACGACGTCGTGATGGGTTGCGTCATGCAGGTGGGCGAGCAGGCGTTCAACATCGGCCGGAACGCGGTGCTCGCAGCCGGTTGGCCGGACCACGTGCCCGGCACCACGATCGATCGCCAGTGCGGTTCCAGTCAGCAGGCCGCCCACTTCGCCGCCCAGGGCGTGATGGCCGATGCCTACGACATCGTGGTCGCAGCCGGCGTCGAAGTGATGACCCGCGTCCCGATGGGGTCGGCGATGGCTGACGGCAAGTTCGGTTTCCCGTTCGGGCCGGCGATCAGCGCCCGTTACGCACCCGAGGGCGGCCTCGTGCCCCAGGGCATTTCGGCGGAGTTGATCGCCGACAAGTGGGGCATCACCCGCGACGACATGGACGCATTCGGCGCGCGTTCGCAGGAGTACGCCCGTCGCGCCACCGACGAGGGTCGGTTCATGGGCCAGATCATCCCGGTGATCGGCGCCGACGGCGAGTACATGACGATCGACGAAGGTCTGCGCGACACCACACCCGAGTCGCTCGCCGCGCTGAAGCCTGCGTTCCGCACCGAGGAGGAAGGCGGCCGGGTCACGGCCGGCAACTCGTCGCAGATCACCGACGGCGCCTCGGCGATGCTGATCATGAGCGAGGAGAAGGCCCGTCGCATGGGCCTGCGTCCTCGCGCCAGGTTCGTGAGCTTCGCGCTGGCCGGCGACGACCCGCGCCTGATGCTCACCGCTCCGATCCCGGCCACCATCAAGGCGCTGGCCAAGGCCGGCCTGACGATGGACGACATCGACATCACCGAGATCAACGAGGCGTTCGCCTCCGTGGTGCTTGCCTGGGAGAAGGAACTCCACCCCGACATGTCGAAGGTGAACGTCAACGGCGGCGCTATCGCTCTCGGGCACCCGCTCGGTGCCTCGGGTGCCCGGCTGATGACCACGTTGCTCTACGAGTTGGAGCGCACGGGCGGCCGCTACGGGTTGCAGACGATGTGCGAAGGCGGCGGCATGGCCAACGCCACGATCATCGAACGCCTGGGCTGAACCAGCGCGGCCGCATCAGCGCGGCGCGGACCCTCAAGCTCCAGCGCAGCCTCAGCGCTTGTAGCCTGGCCACATGCCCGCGTTCTCCACCATCATCTGGGCCGGTGTCGGGGTACTGGGCGGCTACGTCCTGTGGAAAAGTGGAATTGCCATGCTCCGTGGTTTCACCACTCCGCTACCGGGTCCTCCACCCACCGGCGAGCTGCGAAAGATCAACGTGAAGTACCGCTGCAGCGTGTGTGGGCTGGAGTTGAAGATGACGATGGCCCCCGATGAGGACCCGCCACCGCCGCGCCACTGCCTCGAGGACATGGATCTGGTGGCACCACTCTTCGAGTGAGGTTCCACACAGTCTGTGGATAAATCTGTGCGGAAGTTACACGCGTGTAAGTCGGCCCGAGGCGGGCGCTACTTCCACTTCGTGGCGGTGAACAAGCCGGCGAGCATGAAGACCAGACCGACAAGCACCGGGGTGTTGGTGTTCTCGAACGACGGCACGATGTAGCGGGAGATGATGCAGAGCACTCCGATGCCGATCAGCGAGAGCATCAGGATCGGCACCCACTTCGGACTCTCGTAGAGGTCCTTGCGCGCCGGCGGGGTGTAGCGCGACGACTGTCCCACTTCGCTGTCGTGGTGGTGCGCTTCTTTCGCCATGGCAGTGATCTGCCCGGGCTTGGTGCCCTTCGGGGTCACTCGGCCGGTCGTCTTGCGTTTGGGGGGTGCCACGGCCGGACAGTGTACGCGCCACAACCCATTCGACAACGAACAGCGCCAACGGGCAGGCTGTGCAGGTGCCCCGCGTCCTCGTGATCGACAGCTACGACAGCTTCGTCTACAACCTCGTGCAGTACCTCGGAGAGCTCGGCGCGGAGCCGGTCGTCGTGCGCAACGACCAGTTGACGGTCGACGAAGCACTCGCGATGGAGCCCGATCTCGTGCTGCTGTCACCGGGGCCCGGGCGCCCCGAGGACGCCGGCATCATCTGCGACGCCATCCCCGCCTTCGCCGCCGCGGGCACCCCGGTCCTGGGCGTGTGCCTCGGGCATCAGGCGATCGGCCATGTGTACGGCGGGTCCGTGGTGCGGGCGCCGACGCTGATGCACGGCAAGACCTCGCCGATCGACCACGAGGGCATCGGCCTGTTCGAAGGACTCCCCGCGCCGCTCACCGCCACCCGCTACCACAGCCTGGTGATCGACCCCGACACCATGCCGGACTGTCTCGAGGTCACGGCGACGTGCGACGGGATCGTGATGGGCGTACGCCATCGCGACCTACCCATCGAAGGTGTGCAGTTCCATCCGGAGAGCATCCTCACCGGCGCCGGGCACGACCTGTTGCGCAACTTCCTCCGCCGCGCCGCCTGACGCGTACCGGTCCGCAGTCTGGGCTACGTCGTGATCGGGGCGGCGGTCGTCGTGGTCGGCGCAAGCGTCGTGGTCGGGGCGACGGTCGTGCTCGGCGGCGGCAGCGCCTTGGCGACCTTCAACTTCACCGTGCTGTTGGCGTCGACCTCGACACCCTGACTGGGCGTCTGGGCCAGCACCCGGCCGTCGCTGGCGTCACCGAAGGGCACCGACTGGTAGCTGACGTCGGGGACCAACCCGAGATCGGTGAGCTTGGCGGTGGCCTGGGCCTCGGTGGTGCCGAGCAGCGGTGGCACCTTCACCTTGGCCGGCCCGCTGGAGACGTAGAGCACGATGGCGCTCCCCTTGTCGGCCAGGGTGCCCGCCGCAGGATCGGTACGGATGGCCGTGCCCGATGGGACGTCAGGGCTGGCCTCCGGGGTGGCTGTGACGATGAACCCGTAGGCCTCGCTCGTCAGCGTGGCCTCGGCGTTGGCCTGCGACAGGCCCTCCACTGGCGGCACCGCGACCTTGTTGGGCCCGGCCGACACGATGAGCTTGACCACGTCACCCTGGTTCACCGTGGACCCGGCGGGCGGGTCGGTGCGGATGACCAGACCGGTGCCCACGGTGGGATCGTTCTCGGTGGTGATCGTCGCGTCGACGGTGAGGCCCGCCACCGTCAGGGCGTCGATCGCTTCCTGCTGGGTCTTGCCCTTCATGTCGGCGAGAGAGAACGGTGCGACCGCGGCGGTGAAGTAGACGAACACTTCCTGGTCGCGCTTGACGATCGTGTCGGCGAGCGGGTCGGTACGGCCGATGGTGCCGGCGGCCACGGTGGGATCGGCCTCCTCCACCAACGTGGGCATGACGCCCGCGTCCTGCAACACCTTGACGCCCTCGTCGAGCATCATGCCCACGACGTTGGGCATCGGGAACTCGCTCGGTGACTTGTCCTTGGCGAGCGCGTTGAACAGCACCACGCCGCCGGCGATCAGCGCGATCAGGGCGAGGAACCCCACGACCGCGAACATGCCGCCACGACCGCCACCGCTCTGCTGGCGGACCGGCTGCTGCTGAGGTTGCATGGCAGTGCGCGGCATCGTGCCGGTGGGTGCCACGGGCGGCGGTGCCGCGGTGCGCGGCATGGCCGTGGTGGCGCCGACGGCCGCGGCCGCGCCGACACCCATCGCCGCGCCGTTGCCGATCACCGCGCTCAGCGCTTGGACGGGCTCTCCGGCGCGGAAGCGTCGAAGGTCGTCGCGCACTGCCTCTGCCGTCTGATAACGAATCTCGGGTTTCTTCGACAGCAACTTGGCGACGATGGCCTCGAACGGCTTGGGCACGTCGGCCACGAGTTGGTTCAGTGGCTGCGGGTTCTCATGGACCTGCTTGTAAGCGATGCTCACCGGGTTATCGCCGGCGAAGGGCGGCTTGCCGGCGACCGCCTCGTACAGCACGATCCCGAGTGAGTACAGGTCGCTGCGCGGGTCGGGTTGCGCGCCCTGGGCCTGTTCGGGCGAGAAGTAGGTGGCGGTGCCCATCACCGAGCCGGCCTGGGTGAGGTTGCTCTCGGTGGGCGCGTTCATCGCCCGGGCGATGCCGAAGTCGGCGACCTTCACCTGACCGTTGGCGCCGATGAGGATGTTGGCCGGCTTGATGTCGCGGTGGACCACGCCGTTGCGATGGGCGAACCCGAGCGCGGCCGCGACCTCGCCGGCGATCTCCGCGGCCTGTTGCGAGCTGACATGGCCGTTGGCTTTCAAGATGTCGGCGAGGGTGCGGCCCTGCACGTACTCCATCGCCATGAAGGAGGTGTTCGAGTACTTGCCCCAGTCGTACACGCTGACGATGTTGGGGTGGTTGAGGTTGGCGGCCGACTGGGCCTCGCGGCGGAAACGTTCGACGAAGTTGGGATCGGTGGCGAACTCGGGGAACAGCACCTTGATGGCCACCGGGCGATCGAGCAGCACATCGCGCGCGAGGAACACGTCGGCCATGCCGCCACGGCCGATGCGGTTCTGGATCTCGTAGCGGTCATTGAGGACGATGCGCTCGTTGCTGTTGGTCACGTGTGTCCTACTCGGCGGAGATGCACGAGCGCGTGAAGACGCACTCGAAGCAGTGTTGCGAGGATATCCAGCTGGGATTGTCCGGGGTGGTCACGGTGTGGCGACGGTTTCCGGTGGGGCGGCCGGTGGGGCGGCCGGTGGGGCGGCCGGTGGAGTGATGGAGGGTGCGGCTGCGGCGGCGTCGGTCGCGAACAGGTAGTCGAGCACCTGCTTGGCGATGGGGCCTGCGAGCCTGCCGCCAGTGCTCGCGCTGATCTCGTCGTTGGTGCCCTTCAGCATCACGGCGATCGCGTAGCGCGGGGCGGCGGCGGGGGCGAAACCGATGATCCACGCGTGCGAGCGTTCGGGCTCGCCGGTGTTGTTGAGTTGGGCGGTGCCGGTCTTGGCCGCGGCTTGGATGCCGTTGGCGAGCTGCATGCTGCGGCCGGTGCCCTGGTTCACCACGCCCACCATCAGCGAGTTCAATGTCGCCGCCGTGGCAGGCGAGATCGGCGTCTTCCACACATCGGGGTCGGTGCGCTCGAGCACGGTGCCGTCGTGGTAGCGGGTGACGTCGACCACATGCGGAGCCATCATCCGTCCGCCATTGGCGATGGTGGCGGCCACCATCGCCATGTGAATGGGCACCATCACGTCGCTGCCCTGCCCGAATCCGCCGATGGCCAGCAATGGCAGCCGGTCGATGAAGTCGTCGACCTCGCCGAACGAGCTGGCCACCGAGCCGGGAAGGTCGATCGGGATCCGCTCACCGATGCCCCACGCCTGCGTGCCGGCCACCATCCGCTCTGGGCCCAGCTCGACGGCCATCTGTGCGAACGGGATGTTGCAGCTGCGGAAGAAGACCTCGACCAGCGTGCCACCGCACGACGTGCCACCGTAGTTCTGGATCGGGTCGGTCGTCTGCGGCGGTGTCCACTCGCGTTCGCTCGGCCACACGCGCTCGTTGGAGACGATCGCGTTCTCGAGTGCGATGCCGGTGGTGATCACTTTGAAGCTCGAGCCCGGCATGTACCGCTCCTGATACGCGTTCGCGAGCAACGGTTTGCCGGGGTAGGCGTTGAGGAAGTCGAACACGTCGGCGGCTTCTTGGCTGCCGGGCACCACCACCTGGTTCGGGTCGAAGGTCGGCGAGCTGTACATCGCGATCACATCGCCGGTGCTCGGCTCGATCACCACCACGGTGCCTTCGCGCTCGAGCCCGGTGGCCGGGTCCTTCAGCGCGTCGCGCGCCACTTCCTGTGCGTCGGCACGCAGGTTGAGCACCACCGAACCACTCACGTCGCCGCCGCTGAACAGGTCGCCGAGCGCCTTGATCTGCTGGGCCGAGGTGGTGCCGGTCAGCACGTCGCTCTGGGTGCGTTCGATCTGGGTGCTGCCGAAGTTGAACGTGGAGTATCCGGTGATGTTCCCGAACAGCGAGCCCGTGGGGTAGACCCGCCGGTACTCGAGCTCGGCGTTCGCGTCGAGCACGGGTTCGCTGTAGGCGAGCACCACGCCGTCGGCGGAGAAGATCTCGCCACGGGGCCGGTTGAAGTCGCGGATCGTCTGACGATCGTTGCGTGGATCGGCGGTCAGCTCCTCCTCGCGGCCGACCTGCAGGATGTTGAGCTGCACGAAGAGCGCGAAGTAGCAGACCAGCATCCCGATCGCGAGTCGTCGGATCCGCGTGTTCATCGGGTGACGTCGACCCGACCGGTTCGTCCGTCGCGAGCGGCACGTTTCGCCTCTCGGCGTGCTTGGCGTGCGGCCTGGCGGGCCTCGTACCGCTCACCGATCGTGAGGTCGTCGGGCACCTCGCCGAGGCGACGGGCACTCGAGTCGCTGATCCGCATGAGCAGCGCCAGCAGGATGTAGTTGGCGAGCAGGCTCGAGCCGCCGTAGCTCACGAACGGCAGCGTGATGCCGGTGAGCGGCACC
>JBBQTC010000061.1:0-26188 GCA_038234785.1 Acidimicrobiales bacterium | reverse complement strand
CCACGCCGCCGACGCTGCCTGCGATCGTCGACCAGCTGATCGTCGTTCTCAACGGAGCGACCGTGACGAAGGCACTCAACTTCACCGGCGACTACGTCAGCTCTGTCATCCTGACCTGCGATGCAGACGGATGCGTGTTCGATCCTCCGGTCCTTGCCGGTACGACACCGGAGCACGTACGCGGCCTGACGAGCTGGCACTGGGAGGAACAACATCAGCTCGGTCAATCGACCTTCACGACGGTGATCGACCTGAAGGCGACCGCGTTCGCGACCGTTCGCGGGATCCGGATCCCAACGGCGCTGGTTGGCACCGAGACACGGTCCTCCCCGCCCCTGGATTTGGCGCAGGGCACGCTGCGCGAGGTCACCTACGACGCAAAGTTGATCAGGATCACGCCGGTCTGATCGCCGTGGCAGATCAGAGCGCGGCCCAGCGCACCCCAGGAGCAGCACTTTGAGGTTCGTGTGAGGTGATGGTGGTTCCACTGAGCCGCGCGGCCTCGGCCGATCGACGTGAAAGAAGGGATGGAGCGGTGGCGGAGAAGGGAAACGCAGCGGACGTGGCAATGGGCGCGCTGGCGGGGTCGGCCGGAGGACTCGTGGTCGAAGACGTGGCGGCCCGGACGGTGTCGATGGTCGGGGACACAGTGACGAGCACGGTCACGACGGCCGGCGAGACCATGCGCAACAAGATCGTCGACCGGGCGGCCGACCACACGATCGACGAGGCTCGTGATCGGCTGAAGGAGCGACGGGAGCGGCCTCTCGACGAGGAGCTGCCCGAGTAGCACCGCTCGTCACGTCTCGCGTTCTTGGAGCGCCCGCGTCATTGCGACAACCGTTTCCGCTGTGGTGGCGCTTTCGCTCCTGTCTCGCAAACGGATCAGTCGACGCTGGAGCGTCCGTCGTGAATACCCGAGCTGAGCGGCGGCTTCGGTCATGGTGACACCTGCGGCGAGCAGCGCGACGAGGCGGTTGTCGAGCTCGTTCACGGCGAGGAGCTTCGTGGACGTTCCGCCGTTCTCCACGATCTCCACCTCACCGATGCGGCGCAGCTCGTCGAGCAGGGTCGACGCCACCACTCGCCGAGCGGCCGGTACCGCGACCGCGATGCTGGCGCCGCGAAGAACGCACAGCAACGCCGACGCCGCCTCCTCGTGGGTGCGTACCGTCCCGGTCACCAGCGTGGTGCTCAGTGACCATGGCGCCATCGCGACCTCTGCGAGTGGGCGCTCGTCGAGCCTGTGCGACGTCACGGTCTGCAATGACACCGTTCCGTCGGGACACCAACACGCCCGAAAGGCACGTGGGCTGTCGGTGCACGGCAGCACGACCCTCGATGCTGCTTGCAACCGGGTACGGGCCCCTGTTCGCACCATTGCGTGGCGGATGTGGCTCTCGACGGTGGAGGGCTTCACCGCGAGCGCATGGGCGATCATCGCGGATGTCTGGCCGCGGGCGACGCGCAACATCACCTCGTGGCCGGTGGGTGGTTGGTGCGACGGGTTCGGCAGAGGTCGACGCGCGGCAGCACGGAGCGTGCTCGCCACCCGTCTGGTGAGCCAGACGACACCCACTTCTGCGGCATCGTGTTCGACCGCGCGGAGACGGGCGATCGCGCCCGGCTCGTCGCCTGCCTCCAATGCGGCGACACCGGCTGCCCACCTGGCACGCAGCTCAGAGCGGAGGCTGACCCCTCTCCACGCCTCGGCGGCGAGCTCGAACAACTGGCAGGCAGTGGCCGGATCGGTCTCGGACAGGGCGTCGGCTTCCGTGGCCGCCGCAGCCAGGTTGGGGAACCCCGAGCGGGTTGCCGCCCGACTGACCTCGTCGAGCGGCAGACCAAGTTCGCGTTTCGCCCAGAGTCCGGCGAGCGCTGCGTTCACCGCTCCTGGGAATCCGCCGGCCGTGAGCTCGAGGGACGCATCCGCAACCTCCACCGCTCGCGCCAGGTCGCCCGACAGCCACAGTGCTTCGGCGAGAGCCCACGACGCCGTCGAACGGGAAGAGTCATCGCTCGCGACTGCGAGGGCGCGGGTGGCCAGTTGCACCGCATCGAGGTCGTTGCCGCTGTCCACCATCGCCATCGCGTGCGCCGAGCGCCGCGCCTCGGCTGCCTTCACCGTCAGCCGCCGTGTCGCGAGGTGCTCGGCCTCTTGGCACACCAAGAGATGGTCGCCGTCGACGTGGAGTCGCGTGATGAGCGAGATGGCTCGAAAGTATCCGTTCCACGCGGCCGACACCTGTTCGGTGAACGCGATCATCTCCTCGGCCAACGGAGCGCAACGGGCCGGATCGCCTGCGAGCAGGTGCCCGAAGAACATGGTGTCGTAGACGGTGGAGGCGTTGTGGAGGTCGTCAGATGCGGCCGCAAGCCGGCCGGCGGACAACAGCTCGTCCTGCCACGCGGGATCCCCTGCCATCAGGAGCGCGAGGCCGAGAGCGCTGTGTGCCGACATGGCCGATGTCCCGGCGCGCTCTGCCAGCTCGACGCTGCGCCGACCGTCGTCGATCCCTCCCGCAACATCCCAGTCGACCCGACAACGGATTCGCGAGCGAAGCGCGAGCAGCTCCGCGGCGATCGAAGGTGGGAGTCCGTCCAGTTCCAGCGCTGCCGCGATCGAGACCCGGGCCGAGTCGATGTCGGTGACCGCCCACGTGACGCGCGCCCGGGCGAGGAGCGCGGTCGGACGGAGTTGGTCCCGCACAACAGGGTTCCCGATCTCCGCGAGCAACTCATCGAGACAGTTGAGGTGTCTAGTCGCCTCCGGATAACGACCGGCGAGCGCCATCGCGTCTGCAGCGGCGAGGTGCGCGTGCGCGTTGGGAGGGTCGGTGTGATCGGCGATGATCCCGGCGAACTCGGCGCGACTCCAGACGGTGGGTGCCACGGTCATCGCTTCGGTCGCGGCTGCCACCGCCTGAGCGGGCAGACCCGCCGCGACGAGGTGGACGGCCGCGGCCGCGGCGTCGCTGCAGCCGTCGGCCGCCTCTGCGTGCAGTTGCCGGCGCCGCGGGAGTGGCAACAGGTCGAGTGCGGCCTCGGCGAGCATGTCGTGGCGGGGCTCGCAGCGTCCGTCGTCGAGGACGGTGAGGAACCCGTTCTCGGCGAGCGTCTTGCGCATCAGCGGCTCCAGTTCGACGGGGTGGCCGGCGATCGCAAGCCGGGCGAAGGCCGTCAGCTCGTCGTCGCTGAGCACTGCGAGCGCGCCGATGGCCAGGTTTCCGAGCGCATCGCCCGCGTGCCCGGTGTGCGTCGCCAGCAGCTCGAGATCGAGGGGTCGACCGTGGCCCTGCCGAACGCACCGATCGACATCGACGACAGGCGCGCCCGGGCGTCGTCGCCGGACGAGCGTGGCCGCGTCCTCGTCGTTGAGCGGATGCACCTCGACGACCTCGCCCACGGCGACGAGGACGTCGATCACCGCTTCCGCCGCGCCCGCGTTGGGACGAGTCGTGACCACCAACGGGCGGCGCATCGCAAGCTCCGCGATGACGGCGAGGGTCGCGTTGTCGCACCAGTGCAGGTCGTCGACGACGAGGACACGTTGGCGTCCGAGGAGCACGTCGAGCCTCGCTGCGATCTCGGAGGGTTGGAGCGTCTCGGGTAGCTCCGAGAACGCCATACGAAGCGGGAGGTAGGGAACGTCGGCCAGAGCACGGACACCCCGCAGCACGGTTGTGTGCGTTCGGTCGCGCAACGCGGTGTGGAGCAGCGCCGACTTCCCCATTCCCGGCTCGCCGCGGATGAGGACCGACGTGTCCGAGCAGAGGCATCGGGTTACAGCGGCCAGTTCTCGCTCGCGAGCCACCAGAGACGTGATCCTGGGCTCTCCCGTCGGCGCCATTTCGGGAGTCTAGGAGCGATGCAACCGGCCCAGGGCAGGGAACGTGTCCCACATTGGGGATGACAGCGCGGCGCTGGTGCTCCTACCGTCGGCTGCATGGCGTGGTTGACGGTACGAGGCAACGTGGCGTCGGCGACCGCGGCCTCGAATCGAGAGCTCTTTGCTGCTCAGCGCGGGGGCGACGTCGGGGCGGAAGTGGGCGCCGCGATCGAACTGGCGGGTCTGCACATGCTCGGCGGTCGGTTCCGCGCTGCCGAGGAGCATCTGCGAAGCGGCCTCGAGGCGATGGAACGACCGCCGTCGCGTCGATGCGGCCACCTTGCGACGTTGCTGGCGACCGAAGCCGTGCTGCATGCACTTCGCGGCTGGCGGCCCCCTGCAGAGGCTGCGTTCAACGCGGCGCTTGTCGAGGCGCGAGGCGACCTTGCGACCGAGCAGCGAGTGCGAGCGATGCGCGCTTCGGTCACCGCAGACTGGGACGCGGATCGAGCGTTCGAAGACTCCCGACGTGCCGTCATCGACTCGGCGTTGTGCGAGGAATGGCGTGCGGTCGCACTGATCGGGTTGGGGGCCGCGCATCTCGAGGCGGGCAATCTCGGTGCGGCGGCGAGTGTGTGCGAGCGGCTTGCGGCTGCTGACCTTCCGGCCGTCACCCACGGACGAAGCCTGCTGCTGGCGAGCGGAGTCGCCGCACGTCGTGGTGAGGCGGCCGCCACCGATCTCGCCCGCCACGCGGCGGCCGCACTCGGGGCCACTGGGGCCTTCTACTGGGCGGCTGAAGCCGACATGGCGTTGTCTCGTTTGGATTCACGTCGTCGCGAGTTCCACCGTCGTCGCGCCATTCGCGGTGCCGGTCGAGAGTTGACGGATCCTGCGTGGGGACGAGTGCTGCGTGGTCCGGGGGAGATCGTCCTGCGGTTTCTCGGCCGGTGCGAGGCCCGTGTCGACGGTCATGTGGTTCGCACCGAGACGCGCGCCGAGATGGAGCTGCTCGCCATGCTGAGCCTGTGCCCGTCGGGCCTGAGCCCGCTGCAGATCGGAGATCGGCTGTGGCCCGACGACGAGGCGCGGCGGGTCGCGCATCGGGTGGACAACGTGGTCTCCGGATTGCGACGCCGCCTGGCACCGACCTCGCGACTGCAGCGGACGAGGTTCGGCCTGTCGCTGGACCTCCTGCCTGGTGAATGCGACGTCCGCGACGCGCTGCACCTCGCCCAGGCTGACCTCCGAGAGTCCTCGCTCGACGCGATGGCACGCCGGCGACTGGTGCACGATCTCGGCCTGCCGCTGCTCGGTGGGGTCGACATCCCCTGGATCGGACTCGAACAGGCCCGCTTGGCGGACCTCGCTCGGACGGTCGATCGTGGGTCGCACTCCTCGGGTCCTTCACAGGAGCCCGAGTTGAGCGCCGCTGTCTAGCGCTGCGTGTCGCTGCCGCGCCTCGCGCCGGGGGTGGGCGCCGGGGGTGGGCGCCGCGGGTGGGCGGCACGAAGGCGGTGTCGCCGGCCGCGGTCAGGAAGTGATCAGCGTCGCCAGCAGTTCCCGCACCAGCCGATCGATCTCGTCGCGGATCGGACGCACGGCGTCCACCCCTTGGCCGGCCGGATCGACGAGCGCCCAGTCGAGGTACTGCTTGCCGGGGTAGAACGGGCATTCGTCGCCGCAGCCCATCGTGATCACCACGTCCGATACCTGCACGGCTGCGTCATCGAGCCGCTTCGGATGAGCGCCTCCCGCGAGGAGGTCGATCCCGATCTCCGACATCGCGGCGACGACCGCAGGGTTGATCGTGTCGGCAGGGGCAGTCCCCGCAGAGCGCACCACGACGCGGTCGCCTGCGTGGTGTGCGAGGAGCGCCGCTGCCATCTGTGAGCGGCCCGCGTTGTGAATGCACACGAAGAGCACTTCGAGACGGTCGTCGGTCGGGGCGTCAGTCATCGCGGGACTCAGAAGCGTTGTGGGGATAGAGGAAGCGGATGAGCCCGAACGCGACGAACGCGCCGACCAGCTGCATGACGATGAACATCGGGGCCGACGAAGGTTCGATGCCGGCGAACGAGTCCGAGAGCATCCGGGCGACGGTGACCGCAGGGTTGGCGAAGCTCGTCGACGAGGTGAACCAGTACGCGCCGCCGATCCACACGCCGACGGCGTACGGCACCGCGTTGGCACGGCCGGTGCGGACGCAGCCGTGGATGACGAGCAGCAGGCCGACGGTGGCGACGACCTCGGACAGCCACAGCGCGCCCGACGAGCGCATGTGGGTCGACCACTCGATGGCGGGCAGCGAGAACATCAGGTTGGCGATGACGGCCCCGATGCAACCACCGATCGTCTGCGCGACGACGTACAGGCCGGCGTCACGACTGCTGATGGTGCCGAGCAGACGGTCGACCAGCGTCACGACCGGATTGAAGTGCGCACCCGAGACGGCGCCGAACATGAGGATCAGGCCGATCAGTGCACCCGCCGTCGCTGCCGCGTTCTCGAGCAGCTGCAGCCCGAGGTCGGTGGGGGAGAGGCGACTGGCCATGATCCCCGACCCGATCACGGCGATGATCAGCAAGGCCGTCCCGAACGCCTCCGCAACGAGTCGACGCGCCAGGTCGAGGCGGAGTTGGCCAGTACCGGTCTCGGGTTGGAGGGCCAGTTGCGCATCGGTGGGATGGAACGGATCGGTCACGCGGCCACCTTCGGATCGGCGAGCAGCGAGTCGATCCGTTGCCGAAGCTCGTCGAGGGCCCTGTCGAATGCATTGCTCCCACCCTTGGCGACCGGGTCGGGCACTGACCAGTGCCACCAGGTGTCGGCTGGGTCGATCTCCTCGTGGGCCTGGTCGCACACCGTGACGACGAGATCGGGTATGGAGCGAAGCTGGTCGATCGTCTTCGGCCTGGCCCCGCTCATGTCGAGACCGGCCCGCAGGGCGGCAGCCAGCGCGCCCGGGTGGACCCGATCGGCAGGATGGGTGCCGGCGGACTCGGCGGGGGCGCCGGTGATCGATCTCCACAACGCGGCAGCGATCTGGCTGCGGGCCGAGTTTCTGGTGCACACGAACAACGCCGGACCGGGGACGAACGAGGGACCGCAGGAGAGCGACTCGAGCGCCGCGCGTTGCAGGCGGACGTAGCGGCGACGCCCGTCGCCGCTCGAGCGGGTGCGAGTGATCAGGCCGACCGACTCGAGGACGTCGAGATGATGGGCGAGAAGGTTGGATTCGAGCCCGACGAGTCGACGAAGCTCGATGGGGGCCCGATCCGATCTGGCCAGCTCGTCGATGATCCCGAGTCGCGCCGGATCGCCGAGTGCGGCATGGCGAGCCGCCCTCTTCTCCACGGTTGGTTCCATGGAGGGGCAGAATAGTGACTCAGCAATTATTGAGTCAAATCTCCCTGAGGGGCTCGCCACACGGGCAGTCGGTCGTCAGGCGACGTCGAACCTGTCGGCGTTCATCACCTTGCTCCAGGCCGCCACGAAATCGGTGACGAACTTCCTCGGGGCGTCGTCGGATCCGTACACCTCCGAGATCGCTCGCAACTGGGAGTTCGATCCGAAGATGAGATCGCAGCGGGTCCCGGTCCACTTCACGCCACCGTTGACTCGGTCACGACCCTCGAAGATCTCGTCGGAGTGAGCGCTTGGCTGCCACTCGGTGTTGATGTCGAGCAGGTTCACGAAGAAGTCGTTGGAGAGCGTTCCTGGACGATCGGTGAAGACGCCGTTCGTCGAACCGCCAGTGTTCGCGCCGAGCACGCGCAGGCCGCCGATCAGAACGGTCATCTCCGGAGCGCTGAGGCCGAGCAGTTGCGCCCGATCGACCAACAGTTCCTCGGCGGGGAGGCTGTGTCCCTTGCCGAGGTGGTTGCGGAACCCGTCGGCGGTGGGCTCGAGCACGGCGAAAGCTTCGATGTCCGTCTGCTCCTGCGACGCATCGGTGCGCCCGGAAACGAAGGGAACCATCATCGCGTGTCCTGCCGTCTTGGCGGCAGCCTCGATGGCGGCGCAGCCGCCGAGCACGATCAAGTCGGCCATCGACACCTGCCTACCCGAGCCGTTGAACGCGCCCCGGATGGACTCGAGGGACTCCAGGATTCGGCGCAGCTCCGCCGGGTCGTTGACTTCCCAGTCGTTCTGCGGCGCGAGTCGGATGCGAGCGCCGTTGGCCCCGCCGCGCTTGTCGCTGTTACGGAACGTGGAGGCCGATGCCCACGCCGTCGACACCAGGTCGGCGATGGTGAGTCCCGACGACATGATGCTCGCCTTCAACGAGGCGACGTCGTCGGCGTCGATCAGCTCGTGGTCGACTGCGGGCACGGGGTCCTGCCAGATGAGCTCCTCGGACGGCACCTCGGGGCCGAGGTACCGTGCGACGGGACCCATGTCGCGGTGCGTCAACTTGAACCACGCCCGGGCGAACGCATCGGCGAACTCTGCGGGGTTCTCGTGGAAGCGGCGCGAGATCGGCTCATAGACCGGGTCCATTCGCAACGCCATGTCGGCGGTGGACATCATCGGCGCATGTCGACGGTTGGAGTCGTGTGCGTCGGGCACCGTGCCCTGCGCCTCCGGATTCGACGGCGTCCACTGCTTGGCGCCGGCGGGGCTCTCCGTGAGCACCCACTCGTTCCCGAAGAGCGTGTCGAAGTAGCTGTTGTCCCAGGTGATGGGGGTGGCGGTCCACGCGCCCTCCAGGCCGCTGGTGGTGGTATCGACGCCTCTGCCCGTACCGAACTGGTTGATCCAGCCGAGGCCGAGGAGCTCGATCGGGGCGCCCTCGGGCTCGGGCCCGACCAGCGCAGGGTCGCCGGCGCCGTGTGTCTTTCCGAACGTGTGGCCACCGGCGAAGAGCGCCACCGTCTCTTCGTCGTCCATCGCCATCCGCGCGAACGTCTCGCGGATGTCGCGGGCGGACCCGAGCGGATCGGGGTTGCCGTTCGGGCCCTCCGGGTTGACGTAGATGAGACCCATCTGGACGGCGCCGAGTGGGTTCATCAGCTCGCGGTCGCCGTGGTAGCGCTCGTCGCCGAGCCACGTGGTCTCCGGACCCCAGTAGATGTCCTCCTCGGGTGCCCACACGTCCTCGCGGCCGCCGCCGAAGCCGAACGTCTGGAACCCCATCGATTCGAGTGCGACGTTGCCGGTGAGGATCATCAGGTCGGCCCAAGAGATCTTGCGTCCGTACTTCTGCTTGATCGGCTGCAGGAGCCGTCGCGCCTTGTCGAGGTTGCCGTTGTCGGGCCAGCTGTTGAGTGGTGCGAAGCGCTGGGTGCCGCTCGATGCTCCCCCGCGGCCGTCCTTGATGCGGTAGGTGCCGGCGCTGTGCCAGGCCATGCGGATGAAGAACGGGCCGTAGTGGCCGTAGTCGGCCGGCCACCATTCCTGTGACGAGGTCATCAGCGTCGTCAGGTCCTGCTTGACCGCTGCGAGGTCGAGCGTCTTGAACTCCTCCGCGTAGTCGAAGTCGTCACCCATCGGGTCGGCCATCGGCGAGTTCTGGTGCAGCATGCGCAGGCTCAGCTGGTTGGGCCACCAGTGCTCGTTCGCTGCCGAGCCCACCGCGGTGTGGCCGGCATGGGGGCCGTGCATCACGGGGCACTGTTGTTGGCTGTCGTTGATCTGGTCGAATGCGTCGTGGTCGGACATTGCTACTCCTTGGCAGTGAGGTGCGGTTGCGGGATGGTGGGTTCGGTGAGGCGACATCCGGGGCAGCGGCCCCAGTAGACGACCTCGGCTTCGTCGATCTCGAAGCCGTGATCGTCCTCGGCAGTGAGGCACGGGACGACGCCGACGGCGCAGTTGATGTCGACCGTCGCGCCGCACGAGCGGCAGATGAGGTGGTGGTGGTTGTCGCCGACTCGATCTTCGAAGCGGGCGGCCGAGCCGGCGGGCTGGATGCGGCGGACGAGATGCTTGTCGGCGAGGACGCCGAGCGCGTCGTAGACCGCTTGGCGGGAGATGGACCCGATCTCGGCGCGGACCTCGTCGGCCAGCTCGTCGGCGGTGGCGTGGGGGTGCGCCGACAGCGCCCGCAAGATGGCGAGACGCTGGGCGGTGACCTGGACCCCGTGGAGGCGAAGCAGCTGCACGAGGCCGTCGGTCGGGGTTGTCATGTACTCCATCCCACCACATATTCTGGACTGAGTCAAGGATTGGATCTATTCGTGATTGGCTGACACGACGGTTTCCGACGGTGGGCCTACCCTGTGGGATGACCGTCATCGGTCGACGGAGCCGAGCTACTCGACGCGTGACCATGGCGTCGAAGGAGCTCATATGTCCATCGTTCATCGTGTCAACTATCCGACGCCCATCGAGTCGCTCGCCGAGTACATACGCACCCGGGGCGGACGAGGGTTGGAGCATGCGCGCGAGATGTCGCCCGACCAGATCATCGAGGCGGTTACCTCGGCCGGGCTGCGAGGGCGGGGTGGCGCCGGCTTCCCTACCGGGCGCAAGTGGCGCACGGTGGCCGATGCCCACGCCGCGACGCTGACCACCACCGTCGTCGTGAACGGAGCCGAGGGCGAACCGGGCACGTTCAAGGACCGTCACCTGTTGGCCATCGATCCCTATCAGGTGGTCGAGGGTGCGCTCATCGCTGCCCGGGCGGTCGGTGCGGCAGAGGTGATCTTCGCCGTCAAGCGCATCAACGAGCAGCACCGCGGCGTGCTGGCGCGGGCGATCGCCGAGGTCGTTGCCGCGGGCTGGGCGCAAGGATGCGTCCTGCGGGTCGCGGAGGGACCGGACGAGTACCTCTTCGGTGAGGAGAGTGCGCTGTTGGAGGTCGTCGACGGACGCAACCCGTTCCCGCGGATCGCGCCGCCGTACCGGCGTGGCGCGACCGAGGTCGTGATGACCGACGCCGACATCGAGTCCGGCAGCGGGTTGAGCGCGCACGTGGTGATGGTCGGGTCGGGCAGCGCGCCCCCGACGCTCGTCAACAACGTCGAAACGCTCGCCAACGTCAGCCACATCCTGGCGCGCGACCCCGACTGGTTCCGCTCGCTCGGCACTGCCGAGTCACCGGGAACGTTCGTCTGCACGGTGACCGGCGCCACCAAGCGGGCCGGCGTGGACGAGGTGGCCTGCGGGACGACGCTGCGCGAGGTGATCGATCTCATTGGGGGCGGGGTGCCCGAGGGTCACACCATCAAGGCGGTCCTCTCCGGCGTCGCGAACCGGGTGATCACCCCGGATCTGCTCGACACACCCGTGGCGTACGAGACGATGCAGGTCCTCGGCATCGGTCCTGGCTCGGCCGGATTCATCGTCTTCGACGAGACCGCCGACATGGTCGCCGTCGCCGCCGGTGTCGCCCGGTTCCTCGCGGTGGAGTCCTGCGGACAGTGCACGCCGTGCAAGACCGACGGGCTCGAGCTGGCGAACCGACTCGCCGCACTGTGTCGCAACGAGGCGTCGACGACCGATTGGGAACAGATCGAACGGCGACTGGGCACGGTCGGTGACGGTGCTCGCTGTGCACTCGCCGGCCAGCAGGTCACGACGGTGGGCAGCATCCTCGAGGTGTTCGCCCACGAGGTCGTCGCCCATCTCGACGCGTCGGCGGCGCCGACGGCGCCCGCGTTGATCGCCGAACTCCGCGACATCGAGGGCGACGAGGCCGTGTGGGACGAACGCCACGCCGACAAACAGCCCGACTGGTCGTACGACGCCGAGTGGGATGGCCATTCGCCGGTCGAACGCTTCATGGACCATCGCGCCGAGGATCGCTTGGCCGACTGAGCCACTCTCAGGCGTGGAGATGCGTCTGTTCTCCCTGCGGGCCGAAGATCGCGAGGAGCTCGACCGGTCCCTCGACCGCCCCGAACCAGTGAGGCGTCAACGTGCTGAACTCCACCGCCTCGCCGGATTCGATGACCAGGTCCTGCTCCCCGAGGAGGAGGCGCAGGCGACCACTCATGACATACATCCAGTCGTGTCCGTCATGGGTGCGCAGGGTGTCGGGCGGAGTGCGTCGGCGGGCATCGATCTGGACCTTGAACGTGTGGAGACCGCCGGACTGGGCACGGTTCGTGAGAGGCCACATCGTGAGTCCACCGCGGGTCACTGGCTGACTTCGAACCCGTGGATCCGCCGGGGCAGACCGGCCGAGCAGGTCGTCGGCGGTCACGCCGAGTGCCGCCGCCAGACCTGGGATGTGGTCGAGGGCGAGGCGTCGTTTGCCGGATTCGAGTCTGCTCAGGGTGGAGATGTCGATGTTCGCCCGTTCGCCGACCTGCTGCAGCGTCAGACCTTGTTCGGTGCGCAGTTGGCGGAGACGTCGGCGGACTCGCGCATCGATCGTGTCGTCGGGGTGATTTGCCTCCATGGCAAGACATGTTGCCAGAATTTCGAGTCCCCTTCACACTGCCGCCATGAACACTCGCCACCCACACCGGCCTCGCTTCGCGGCGTTCGGCAATCGGAACTTCCGCCGCTACTTCGTCGGTCAGACCGTCTCGAGCATCGGCTCGTGGACACAGTCGCTCGCCGTGATCTGGCTGGTGCTCGAGCTCACCAACCGCAGCGACCGGCTCGGTGTGGCGATGGCGCTGCAGTTCCTGCCCCTCCTGCTGCTCGGCGCACCTGCCGGCGTCCTGGCGGACAAGGTCGACAACCGTCGCCTGCTCGTCATCACCTCCACCACGTCGGGGCTGCTGGCGTTGACCTTCGGGGTGGTGGTTGCGACCGGCCACGTCACCATCTGGTGGATCTACGGTCTCGCGCTGATGTTCGGACTCGTTCTGGCCGTCGAGCGACCGACGATGCAGGCCATCCTCTTCGAGCTCGTCGGGCCGGAACTACTCCCGAGCGGGGTGGCAGCGAACAGCACGATCAACTCGGTGTCGCGCCTGTTCGGCCCGGCCCTGGCCGGGGCCCTGATCGCGACCGTCGGTGTCGAAGCGTGCTTCTACATCAACGCCGCGACGTACGTGGTCGTCGTCGGTGCCCTGCTCGGACTGCGCTCCAGCGAACTGGTGGCTCGGCCGCGCGTCGGACGAGCGAAGGGGCGGCTGCGCGAGGGGTTCGCCTACGTGCGACGCACGCCCGATGTCGCTCGTCCGCTGTTGGTGATGACGGTCGTGGGCATCGTCGCGCTCAACTTCCCGACGACGTTCCCCTCGATGGTGCGCTTCGGCTTCCATCGTGGGGCGGGGGCCGTGGGCATCGCGATGAGTGTCAGTGCCATCGGGTCGATCCTCGGAGGCATCTACATCGCCGGGATCAAGCCCGATCCTCGCCGCACGCTCTCGATCGCGTTGACCGGGTTCGCCACCGCGTGTGTGGCACTTGCCGTGATGCCGGGCTTCTGGCCGTTCGTCGCCATGAGTGTCGTACTGGGGTTCGCGTCGGCCGCGTTCCAGTCGGTCAACACGGTCGTGCTGCAGCAAGCCACCGATCCCGCAGTACAGGGACGGGTCATGGCGCTGCACCAGATGGCGGTGTTCGGCAGTACGCCGATCGGAGCAGTCCTCATGGGCTGGGTCGTCCAGATCTCGTCGCCGCGGGTGCCGTTCGCGCTCGGCGGGCTCGCCGCGCTGGTCTGTGCGGCGGCGGTGCTCGACCGGCGCTCGATCGAAGACGTGACGGCGGCAGCGACTGTCGCCGCCTGATCAGGGTTGCCGGCCGAGAAACGCGACCAGTCGCGACGTGGGGTCGGCGTCTGCTGCCACCGCGACCTCCGTGCCGAATCGGCCGGGTCGGATCTCCGGCGTGATCGTCGCCCGGCTGGCGTCGAGGGCCGCGAGCGCGACGTCGTCGGGGAGCGCAGTCGGCTGTCCGCTCGCGGTGGCGATGTCCCAGAAGTGTGTTGCGGTGTCGAGCAGGTTGATCGAGGCGAGTGCGCGGCCTGGCATCGGCCCGGGACCGCCGTCGACGACCCGGTCCATGATGCCGGGCATCCGCCATGCCGCCAGCGCCATCGTCGCTGCCTCGTGGAACTGGGCCGCCGGATCCGCGCCGAGCTCGAATGGCGTCGGCGGCGTCCCGGCGGCCGCCGCGCCGAGGCCGGCGACCACGCCGATGGTGTGGGCGAGCAGATCGCGAACCTTCCAGTCCGCACAGGGGGTGGGGTCGTCGAGCTGGTCGGCGCTCACGTTGCCGATCGCGCGATGAGTGTGCTGAAACGTCTGGTCGAGCGCATCGATGATGTCCATGGTGTTCCGATCTATGTAAGTGAGTGCTTACACTCTCGCGAAGAACGTGCCATGATGCAAGGGCAGAATCGTCACCGTCGGAACGAGGAGGTGGGATCCGTGGATGCAGCGTTGCGAGCAGTGGCGGATCCGACGCGCCGCGCCATTCTGCGTCTCGTGCAGACGGAGGAGCTGCCGGCCGGCGAGATCGCCGACCACTTTCCCGAGATCAGCCGTCCGGCCGTGTCGCAACATCTGCGAGTGCTGACCGATGCCGGTCTGGTCGACGTCCGCCCGGAGGGGAACAGGCGCCTGTATCGCTGGCGACGCGACGGGCTCAGGGACGCTGCAGCGTTCCTCGACGAGATGTGGTCCGAGCAACTCGAGCGACTCAAGGTCGCGGCCGAGCGTGAGGAGTGGCCCGATCGAACGCGGGCCGTGCAGGCGATTCGTCGCCGAGCCGAGAAGGAGACCCCGTCGTGACCGGTGCCGACAAGAACGTGGTCGAACAGTCGCTGCGGATCAAGGCACGTCCCGAGACCGTGTGGAAGTACTGGACGGATCCCCAGCGGATCTGCGAGTGGTGGGGGAGCGCAGCCCAGCTCGATCCGCAACCCGGAGGTGTCTGCCGAATCGAGATGGGCGGTGGGAACGTGATGCGCGGCGAGTTCGTGGAACTCGTTCCGTTCGAGCGACTGGTGTTCACGTTCGGCTGGGAGACGTCGGATGGTGCCCCTGAGATCGGGCCGGGCGAGAGCAGGGTCGAAGTGTCGCTGATCGACGATTCGGGCGACACGATCCTCACACTGCGACACAGCGGCCTCCCGGGTAGCTTCTCCGAACTTCATGCGGCCGGGTGGGCTCACTTCCTCCCACTGCTCGTCGCCGCGGTCCAAGCACCTTCCTGAGCCCTCGGCTGCGTCGTCAGGTCGGCGGGCGCACCGCGAGCGTGATCACGAACGGGAGGTGGTCGCTGCCACAGGCCTTGAGGTTGTGCACGTGCAGCGCCCTCACGTCGTCGCCGACGAGTGCCTGGTCGAGTCGGGCGATGACGCCGAGCGCACCGAGCGGCCACACCGAGCTCAGCGAGAACGACGGCTTCCATGCCTGGCCGAGGGAGTCGATGGCGTCGCTCAGCCCGATGGCGAGCAGCTCCTCGAACTCCGGGCGGAACTTGGTGCTGTTGAGATCGCCTGCGACGACCAGCGGGGTCGTGACCTGCGGGACGAACTCCATCAGTCCGGCCATCTGTTCCTTCCAGATCTCCTGGCCATCCTCGTCGAACGTCGCTCTGGGATTCATTCCGACGATTGCGGTCGCCACACCACCTACCTCGATCTCGGCCAGTGCGATGCGGAGCGGACCCAGGTCTCTGACGGCGGACCCAGGTCCGAGGGGGAGGCGGGAAGCGATCGCGACCGCGTAGTCGCTCGTGTCCGACGGGTCCGACACTCGGTGAGGGTGCGAGGTGATGCCCCCGGCCTCGTCGAACGTGCGCATGAAGTCCGGTGTGGCTTCCGCGATCACGATGATGTCGGCGTCCATCTGGGTGAGCTGCCGGGCAGCAGCCTCGGGTGTCGGGTTGTCGACGAAAACGTTGGCGACCGCGAGTCGGACCGTCGGTGCGGTGCGCGTCCACGCAGGTGGTCGTTGGGAGATCAGACGCGGAATCACGAGGAGCCCGTGGTACCCCACGAGTCCCGCCGCTGCCGCGGCGAGGAGCGTGTGACCGCTCACCAGCGCGGCGATCGCGATCGGCGGAGCCACGAACAGCAGCAGGGGAAGGACGTCGTAGGCGACAGCGAGGACCGGGCCCTCGTCGATCGTGAACCAGAGCTGCAATCGGTGGGTGATCACGATTGCGGCGAGCGCAGCGCAGATCACCCAACCGATCGCCGGGAGCACCGGGACGGTCCGGGTGCTGAACTCGTCGGCCGATCCGTCCAAGTGGCGGGCCACGAACGGGAGCGCGACCACCAGCACGCCGGCGAGGATCACGCAGACGAACGCGGGGAACGCACTTCTCCTGCGCAGCGCGCGCGGGTGTGGTGCCGGGCTGGTTGCCTCGGAGGTCGCGGTCATCTCGAGGTGGCGTCGGCGCTCGCGGGGGAGGGCACGCGGATGGTCACCGCATGTGGAACGACGCGGATGCGCAGCGTGTCGGTCTTCTTGCGGTCGCCGCCGTCGAGCTCGTACGGCAGGCGCCTGCCGGTCTCCACCTTGATCTTGGTCGCCTGGGTCATCTGCACCAGCGGTGACTTCTCGGCGTGGCCCACCGAGGCGCGGGTGAGTGCGCGCATCCACTGCCAGGCGCCGTCGGCCGTGATCACGGCGAGGTCGAGCTTGCCGTCGTCGGGCGACGCATGGTCGAACGCGGTGACGCCTCCTCCGATGGAGCCGACGTTGGCCACCAAGACACAACTTGCCGTGCCGTCGAACCAGGTGTGCCCGTCGACGCGCACCTTGGTGCGCACCGGCTCGGACCTGATGTGGCGAGCGCCGGTCCAGATGTACGCGGCGCGCCCGAAGCGGTCCTTCATTCCGCCGTCGGCGTCGCGGATCATGAGTGCGTCGAGGCCGGTGCCGGCCATGACCGCGAAGTGCTCGCCGTTGATCGTGCCGACGTCGATCGTGTGGTCGCTGCCGTGTAGGCCGACATCGACGGCCTCTTCGAGGTCGATCGGGATGCCGAGGTTGTTGGCCAGGAGGTTCGCCGTTCCGGCCGGCAGGATCGCAAGGGTGACCGCAGAGCCGGCCGCGGCGTCGATGCAGCGTTGGACGCTTCCGTCGCCGCCCCACACGAAGATGAGGTCGGCGCCCTTCTTGATGGCTTCCTTGACGCGGGCAGGCATCTTGCGACTCTTGGGCACCTCGAGCCAGATCGGGTCGGTGACGCCCCGTTCGGTCAGCGTGTCGCGCAGCCGGCCGAGGCCGCCTCCGAGCACTTTTCCACTGTGGGCGATGACGGCAACGGATGTCATGAACGACTCCTCGAGTTGGGGCTGGTGTGGTGCGCTTCGGCGGCTCTGTGGGCCACGGGTGCTTCGGCATCCAGGACGGCCTCGGCGTGCTCGACGGGTGCGCCGAAGTGCAGCAGTCGGCCGCCGTATGCGATCGAGCACAGTGCGAAACAGGCCCACCCGAGGGCGGCCCCGGCGATCACGTCGGTGAGCCAGTGGGCCCCGAGCAGGACTCGACTGGTCGCCACGGCGACGGTGATCCCACCGGCGAGTCCGGCGAGGATCGCCTTGGTTCCCCGGCTGCGGCGGCGGCCGACGACGAGTGCGATCGCGGCATACGCAGCTGCGGTCGACGCCGTGTGACCGGAGGGGAACGAGAATCCCGAGGCGGCGACCAGTCGGGCGACGTCGGGCCGTTCGCGCCCGACGGCGACCTTGATCAGGTTGGTGATGAGCAGTTGGCTGGCGACGACGGTCGCGAGGAAGGCCGGCACCGCTCGCGTGGGGGTGCGGCGGTACTCCACGAGGGCCACGATGAGGCAGACCGCGATGACGACGGGCGTGCTGCCCAGCCCGGTGACGTTGCGCAAGGTGGCCTCGGCGGCGCCAGTGGTGTGGGCGGCACCCCAGCGGGCGGCGGCGTCGTCCCATCGCGCGAACCCTGCGTGCGTCTGCACCATCTCCAGCACCAGGCCGACCGCCAGGGTGAGGGCGGTGATCGCGAGGAGCGCGATGGTGAGGAGCCAGCCGGTGGCTTTGGTGGTGTCACGTCGATCCCGCAGGAACTGGCGGAACATCGGATGGCGCTGGGCCTCGGCAACGAGTCCGTCGGCTCCGGTGCGTACGTCGGCAGGGTCGGCTCGACGTCCCTGCCGTGCCACCAGCGTGAGCACGATGGTCACGACGAGGGAGGCGACTGCCACGGCGATCAGAATCGGCATGGCCGTCTCCCTGGATGCGGGCGAGAGCTCATGCCACGATCCAATCGCGTTCTGGCGCGGAGGCGGCGTCGGAATCGTCGATCGCCTGGTACTCCTCGAGTGCGATGGCACCTTCGGGCGACCGGGCGAGGACGTATGCGGTCAGCGCGACCGAGGACGCGCCCAAGATGGTGCCGGCCACGGTGTCGGTGAGGTAGTGCATGCCGCGGTACATCCGGGCGAGGGCGACGATGATCGGGATGGCGATGGCGACGACGCTGACGAGGACTCGTGCCCACTGCTTGCGCGTGTGCCAGAAGACGATGACGGCGATGGCGGCGTAGGCCGCTGCCGCCGCCGTGTGCCCGCTGGGAAAGCTCGAGCCGACGGGTGAGTTGTCGAGGTGCGGAACGTCGGGTCGGTTGCGCCCGACGACGGTGGTGACGACGATGAAGGCGGACGCCTCGACGATGAGCGAGACGGCGAGAACAAGCGCCTCGAACCAACGTCGCCACACGGCGAGGAAGACGAGGGCGAGAACGGCGGTCACGGCGACCTTGGTGGTGGTCTCGGCGAGGAAGGAACCCCATGAGCTCAGATGGTTGAGGGTGGGCGTGCGCTGGGCGACCATCCACCTCGCGACCCGTTCGTCGGTGCGAACGATCGCCCCGCCATCGAGTGGCCCGGTGATGAGCTTCCCGAGGCCGATCCACACGATCGTCAGCAGCGCCCACCCGGCGAGCAGTTGCACGCTCTGGCGGCGATGCAGCGGCCACGTCGCGCTGAGGCGATGGTTGCGCGCATCGGTGTCGTGGTCGGTGATCCCGTGGGCGTTCACGGCGCCTGCAATTCACGATGGGCGAACGTGGAGACGCAGAAGACCCCGTAGGCGGCGAAGCCGACGCCGATGATCAGCACGACGACCAACCCCCACGGGCGGGTGGCGAGACGTCGCAGTGCCCCGTCCAGCCCGGTGGCTTCCCCAGCGTTGTAGGTCACAGCCGCGCGGAGGAGGAAGAAGCCGATGAGGCCCATACCGAGACCTCGGCCGATTTCGCCGGCGGCGCCGAGCCGCTTGACCAAACGGCGTCGTTGCGGTGACATCGTTGAGAGATCGAGTTCGTCGGAGACGTCGGTCTCGAAGCCCTTCTTGATGCGGTAGAGGCCGGCGGCGATGACGATCACTCCGACGAGGCCGATGAGCACACGTCCACCCGTGTGCGCCATGAGATCGCCGGTCATGGTGCTCACCTTGCTGTTGCCATCGGTGTTGGCGCGTGAGCTGGAGGCGAGCTTGATGGCGGTGAAGGCGAACGTGGTGTAGATCACCGCACTGACCACGTAGCCGATGCGCATCACCCAAGCCTTGGCATCAGTGCCGCCGGGCAGCAGCGCTGTCACGACACGCCAGGCGGCGTAGACGAACATGCCGATCGCGAGGACCCACATGAGCAACGCTCCGCCGGACATCTGGGCGACTGTCTTGAGAGCGCCCGTCGGGCTCGCCTCCGAGTTGGCACCCGAGGCGGCGCTCGACCATCCGGACGCTTTGGCCGCAATCACGATGGCGAGCACTCCTGCCACCAGATACACGACACCTTTGGCGAACCAGCCCACGCGGCCGAACTTGACGATTCCGGGGTGGTCGTTCGCCAGTTGGCCGACGGGGTTGGTGGGTAGCACTTGTGTTCTCGACATGCGGACGCTCCTTGGACGGGCGAGGGATACCCGAGCGCTCGCAAGTCCAAACCACCGCACGCCGGATCGAGAGCCGACCGCGCCGCTCCAACGCTGCGCGGCCGGCTCGAGCCGTCAGGAGGCTGTGTGGTCGCTCGGCGTGATGACGACCTTCAAGGCCCCCGTCTCGGCGGCACGACTGAACGTGTCGTACGCGTCGATCATGTCATCCATCTCGAAGTGGTGTGTCGCGAACTGGCCGGCATCGAGGTGTCCACCGGTCGCGAGACGGAGCAGCGTCGGGGTGGAGTACGTATCGACGAGTCCTGTGGTGATCGTGACATCGCGGGTCCACAGCGTCTCGAGGTGAAGGGTTGCCGGCTTGCCGTGGACACCGATGTTGGCGACATGGCCACATGGCCTGATGAGCGTCGTGGCGAGCTCGAACGTGGCCGGAACGCCAACCGCTTCGATGGCGACGTCGGCACCCAGACCGCCGGTGAGTTCCATCACCGCTGCGAGTGCATCCTCGCGGCTGTTGTTGACGACCACGTCTGCGCCGAAACGCTTGGCCGCGTCGAGGCGGCTGTCGGCGAGGTCGATGGAGATGATGTGGCTGGGGCTGAACAGTCGAGCGCCCATGATGGCCGAGAGCCCGATCGGGCCGGCGCCGACGATCGCGACGACGTCACCGGGTTGGACGTGGCCATTGAGGACGCCGATCTCGTAGCCAGTGGGCAGGATGTCGGAGAGCATCAGGATCTCTTCGTCGGACGACCCTTCCGGTACGGGGTAGGTGGAGGTGTCGGCGAAGGGGACTCGCACGTATTCGGCCTGGGTGCCGTCGATGAGGTGTCCGAGAATCCAGCCGCCTCCACCGATGCATTGGCCGTAGCGGGCCTCGCGACAGAAGCGGCAGGTGCCACAGGCAGTGATGCACGACACCAGGACGCGGTCGCCGACCTTGACGTTCTTCACGCCGGCGCCGACGGACTCCACGGTGCCTACAGCCTCGTGGCCCAGAATGCGACCGTCGGTGACCTCGGGGACGTCACCCTTGAGAATGTGGAGGTCCGATCCGCAGATCGTGGTGGCGTCGACACGGACGATCGCGTCGGTGTCGTCGACGATGACGGGCATCGGGACTTCTTCCCAGGCCTTCTTGTCCGGGCCGTGGTACACCAACGCGTGCATCAGGGATGAGGTCGCGGTGGCGGGCGCGGCGGGTGCCGGAATCGGCGGGGCGAGTGTTGTCATGACGTTCCTCCTCGTGCGGGAGGCGTCGAGCCCGAACGGGCGACGACCAACGGTCATCGAGCCCGAACCAGGCGTCTCTCGGTTGTGTGGGTCGCGACTACCCGTACGCGAGCGGACGCAAACACCTGTGGTCCGCGACGCTGAGTTCAGTGAGTGACCTCGCGCTCGAGAATCACGACGATCTCGGCCGTGGAGTTCTTCCAGATGCTGGACGCGGTGAAGCCGTCGGTGGCCCGCCACCCGTCCGCGGCTGGACTCACCCGGTCGTGATCGCCCGCCAGCATGCTTCGGCGATCGCGCGCGCGGCCGGCTCGTCGACGGTGCCGTGTGTCGCGGCGCGTCGAATCGCGGGCCAGAAGGCGAGGTCGTACAGCGCGTGGAGATCGAGCGGCGCGAGGACGTCGGCGGCAGCGAGTGCCGCCGCCTCGGCCATGATCGGATCGTCGGGCACGGCCATTCCCATCTCGTGTGCCACGCGTGCGTAGGGAGAGCTCTCGAGCTGCAACATGAACTGAGCGCGCTCGGGCTCCTCGGCGAGGAAGCGGTGGATCCCGAGCCAGAGTTGGATGAAGCGATCATGCGGCGATGCCGCGGGATCGAGATCGGCGCACGACGTGTTGCCCATCTCTCGCTTGAGTTCGAGGTAGGCCGCCACCAACAGTTGCTCCTTCGATTCGTAGTGCACGTAGGCGGTGCCCTGCGCGACGCCGGCCTCCTTGGCGATCGCGCTCATCGAGGCGCCGTGCAATCCGTGTCGGGCCACGAGCGTGCGCAGCGCCTGTCGGGGCGCGGCGGCGCGGTCGGTGGTCGGGTTCGGAGCCATCAGGGCGATTCTCTCAGGCCGCGGTCGGCGACAGATTCATCGCAACGCCGGTCTCGGCTTCGGACACCGCCCACAGGGTTTCGATCGCCTTCGACAAGCCCAAGCGGCGCAGAATCGGACGACGCGCCGCAGCGCCGAAGGCCGGCACTGGCCAGAGCTCGAGCTGTGACGAGACCCAGGCCGCCGTTGGCCCCAGTGACGACCGCGACACGGCCGCTGAGGTCGGGGATGTTGTCGAGCGTGAAGGACATGGGCGGAACAACTCTCTGAAGTCGACCGGTCGGCCGAATGGATGACCGAACGATCATTCGTTCTGTCCGGCGCGACCGCTGTCGGCAAGCCCGCCGTCGGGCTCGGGCCCCGGCCGCGCTGCCATGAATCGTCGCCGGTTGTTGACCTTGACCCTGGGGCAAGCGGCAGTATCGACAACGTGACACCTCAGGACTCAACAAATCAGCTGCTCACCATCGGCGAGTTCGGTCGCCGCGCGCGGCTCACGACCAAGGCGCTGCGCATCTACGACGACCTCGGCCTGCTTCGCCCAGCAACGACCGACTCGTCCAACAAGTACCGCTACTACGACATCGATCAGCTCGACACCGCGCGCCTCATCGGGCTTCTCCGCGGCACCGACATGAGCCTCCACGACATCAGCCGTCTACTCGACGCAGCCACCACGGACCGCCGAGCAGCCATTGACGTCCTCGACCAGCACCTCGGAGATCTCGAGTCGCACCACAGCGCACGACGACTCCTGGTCCGCCACATCCACAGCATCCTGCGAAAGGAACACCACATCATGTTCGAGACCCGAACCCGCTCCGTCGACGCCCAACGGGTGATGTCGATCCAACGCCGCCTCCACGGCTCCGAGACCGACGCCTTCGTCCGAGAAGCCAAGGCGGCGTTCACCGCGCACCTCGACGGCGTCGAACCGATCGGGCCGTTCATCCTCGTCTTCCACGGCGTCGTCGACGACGACAACGACGGACCGATCGAGGCGATGCTCGGCTGCCCCGACAGCATCCAACCAACCGAAATCATCGGAATTCGCACCGAGCCAGCACACGATGAGGCCTTCACGACCATCACCAAGGCCCAGTGGGACTTCCCCGCGATTCTGGCGGCCTACGACGCTGTCGCCTGCTCACCAGAAGCAACCACACGGCCGGGGAGCACGCTGTCGTGTCGAGAGGTCTACCTCGCCGAACCCGAGGCCATCGGCGACGACGACCTGATCTGCGACATCGCATTCCCCCTCGCATGAAGCCCCCAAGCGGGCCCCACACTCGGCGGAACGTGACACGCATGCGGAGGGGTTCGATTCCTCCAGCTCTCGACAGCAGGGTCGACTCTCGCGGCAGTGGGCTACGGTTGGCACGTCGGCTCGTTCGTGGCTGGTTCGGCGAGGATGCCGCGGACGCAACGCTGCGACGCAGCAAGGGGAGATCGAGATGCGCATCGAACAGGTCGCCATCCCTGCGGTTCGGTTCTTGGCCAATCGCCCCCGGCTCGCACACGCGCTGTTCCGGCTGACGCACGATGAGAGTCCGTTCGACCCCGATTACTATGTCGATCCGTATCGATCGCTCGAGGCGGTCCGCCGCAAGTACGGCCAGGTCTACTACCGCAAGGTGTTTCGCCAGTGGTTCGTCGTCGGGTATGACGAGGCGCTCGAACTGCTTCGTTCGCCAGCGTTGTCGGTCAGCTCAGCGGTGAACGTCTTGATGGACGTCCGGCCCTATTCTCAACTGTCCGATGAGGCAAAGGCCAGTTTTGTGCGCTGGTTGTTGTTCATCGACCCGCCTGACCACACCCGCCTACGCAGCCTGGTCCAGCGCGCCTTCACGCCGAACAGGATCAAGGCGTCCGAGCCACGGCTACGGGCGATTGCCGATGAGCTCCTCGGCAAGATTGCGAGTGAGAACGCTCCCGATGTCGTCCACGGGTTCACTTCACCGTTCCCGATCTATGCGATCGGCGAGCTCCTCGGTCTGCCGGCGGAGCGATGGTCGTGGCTCAAGACCGTGTCCGACGACATCGCTGGGCTTGTCGATCCACTCCACGGTTTCGACGCCAAGATCGTCAACACTCGCATCGCCGAACTGAACATCTACTTCGCCGAGGTGATGGAGGAGCGACGCGTCGAGCCTCGCAACGATCTGATTTCGGTCCTTGTCACTGCAGCCGATGACGGTGAGCGGCTGGACAACGACGAGCTGCTCGCCATGCTCGGATTCCTGCTGTTCGCCGGCCACGAGACGACGACCGGCCTGATCGGCAACAGCCTGGTCGCCCTCGCGCAACATCCCGAACAGCGGGCACTCCTGCGCGACCGCCCTGACCTGATCGACAATGCGGTCGAGGAACTGGTCCGCTTCGATACCTCCGTGCAAGCGACCCCTCGGGCCACGACGGCTCCGATCCGAGTGGGCGACACGACGATCCCCGCCGGCCAACAAGTGACCATCCTGTGGGGCCTCGTCAACCGGGACGTACGACGCTGGCTCGACGCCGACAAGCTCCGACTCGATCGCCCCGACCCAAAGCCGCTGTCGTTCGGCCATGGCATTCACCACTGCCTGGGCGCTTCACTCGCCCGCCTCGAGCTCCGCGTTGCGATCCCGGCCTTCATGGAAGCGTTCGGCGACTACCAGCTCGATCCGGCAACGACTCATTGGAAGCGATCGCTGTCGATCCGTGGCCCGACCGTGCTGCCGGTCACCCGACCGTAGGTTGGCGCATCTCGCTTGGCAGGGGAGGGCTTCCCGAGCCAGTCGCGTTCAGGGAGAGCCCCATCACAAATTGGAACGCGACCCTTGTCGCAGCTCGCCCGGCGATGCGATCCACGCGTCGGCATCCGCCCTTTGTCCGCCCTCGGCCCGCGTCGACGGTGCGTGAAGTGGGCCTCCGCGACCTGGAATCTGGTGCTGGGGAGCGGCACCCCACATTTCCCCGTCCATCGATCTGACGTTGGCCCTGGTGAGCGACCCGGGGAGCGAGTCCGCTTCGGCAATGTTGGATTTCTACCCCCCGCAAACACCCTGGTAGATGGGCATTGAGGGCGTTGTGGAGCTGGGGGAATCGAACCCCTCCGCGGGTGCGGGCATCGTACCTGGTCAAGGGCTATCGTGCCTGGCCAGGAGATGTTTTCGGGTGTCTGCCAGTGACCGCTAGTGACCTGGAATGGCCTGCACTTGACGCTCATTCGACGCTCCATCCGGGCCGCGTGTTCGTGAACAGCACCGCGAACGTCTCAGCGACCGTCGGATTCCTGGAGACCGTTCGACCAACTTGATTGGCGTGAAAGAAAATTGGCTGAAGCGGCCGCAGGCTGGGTAGAGCCACCGCATGGAAATCATTCGGCACGAAGATGGCTCGCTGACCGTACCCGTCACTGCGGGGCGTCACGACAACGACAACGACGAAGGGGCCGACATCGAACCGGTGGAGACCACCAAGGTCATTCGACCCGGAGAGGGCGGCTACATCGAGGCCCTCGCCGAGTGGGACGCCGCACAGAACCCCGATCACCACGTCGTTTCCACGGCGTCGGGTCGTGAACAGGCCATGCACGTGGTCCACGCGATCGCCGAGGACCCGGGCCAGGTCGCCGAAGCCGTCGAAGCGTTGGACGACGCCGAGGCAGGCGCCGAGGCGCTGCGTCACGTGCTGATCGGCGGCACCCCGTCGGTGAAAGCATTCGCATCCGAGGTCGTCGAGGCCGAGGGAGGCGACGAATTGCCGCCGCACACGGCGACGAAGATCATCGGTCAGGTACTCGCCGAAATCGACTCTCAGGCCACCTGAGCACATTCTCATCCGACCTTGTCCTCTGCCTCGTTGGGCGGGCAGGAGGCCATGGTGTGGGGTGGAGGTCGCGCGATGATGCCTGACAGGTACGGGTGGATCCTGCACGAGCGCTTTGCACGCGGGGGATCGACGAGGAGGAGTACCGCGGCCGGCATGTATGCCCAACTCACGGTGAGCTGACCGACCCGCCTCCGCCCGAGCGAATGCTGGATCGCGTCCGTAGTAGGAGCACCCGGTATGAGAGCTCGGGTGGTGGGCGCTCGAGTCGGACCTTCCACGCGCTCGTCGGTCGTGCCGGGCCACGCTCGATCACATCGATCTTCTCGGACACGCGATCGGTGACAACTTCGGTCTCTGAGAAATCAGTCCAACCGGGGACTCGTTGTCCGCCGCCCCTTGGCCGCCCTCGCGGACCGTCGATCCTCGCTGACCTGGCACTTTGCGGTCTCTGCTCGAATGCTGGGGGGAAGGGCAACCCAGATTCCCCCGTCCATCGATCTGGCGTTTGTCCTCGTGAGGGACCCGCTGACCGGGCCACTGCGGCGATGTTGGATTTCTACCCCCGCATAAGCCCTGGTAGATGGCTATTTGGGGCGTTGTGGGGGAATAGTGGCGCTCCGCGTTTGAGGGTTGGGTGATCTGACGGGAGGGTCCCGGGCGCGGCACAGGGGCTCTGCGATTCTCAGCGATGTCTGAAGTCGTCGAGTCTCGAGGAGCCCCTGCTTGGAAACGGATGCTACGCGTATGTGCGC
>JBBQTC010000060.1:0-26400 GCA_038234785.1 Acidimicrobiales bacterium | reverse complement strand
GGGCTCTTCCACATCTTCTTCAATCCGAATTCCTCGACGCGCGCCTCGTCGGGGGTGATCGTGGCGCACTTGACGGCCACACCGTGCACCTTCGTGGCGTTCGCGGAGTCGATCGTGACCTGGTCGTCGGTGGCGTCGCGGTGTTCGATGCCGAGGTCGTAGTAGTCGAGCTCGAGGTCGAGGTACGGCAGGATCAGCTGTTCCTTGATGAACTGCCAGATGATCCGTGTCATCTCGTCGCCGTCCATCTCGACGACCGGCTTCACGACCTTGATCTTCGACATCTCCTGCACCCTTCTTCGGCGTTCACTTGTATCAGACTTGTACAGGTTAGCCGGTGGGTGGGGTCAGCTCACCTTCTTGTTGGCCTTCCGACGCTCTTCGAGGCCGAGCTGGCGCTTGCGGATCCGAATCGCCTTCGGCGTGACCTCGACGAGCTCGTCGCCGGCGATCCATTCGATCGCGGTCTCGAGGGTGTGGATCTTGGGGGCCGGCAGTTTCACGGCGTCGTCGTGGCTGTGCGTACGGATGTTGTTCTTCTCCTTCGCACGCACCGCATTGACCACCATCTCGTCCTCACGTGAGCACTCGCCCACGACCATGCCCTCGTACACCTGCTCCTGCGGGTTGACGAAGAACTGGCCGCTCAGCTGGAGCTTGTCGAGCGCGTAGGCGGTGGTGACGCCGAGGCGGTCCGACACCATGGCTCCGCCGCGTGTGTCGGGCATGTCGCCCGCCCACGGCATCCAGCCGAGGTGATGCTGGTGCAGCAAGGCGGTACCGCGAGTGGCGGTCATCAAGAGCGACCGGAACCCGATCAGCCCGCGACTCGGGCACTCGAAGGTGACGATCGTGCGGCCGGCATCGCCGGTGCGCAGGTCGGTGAGCCGACCCTTGCGGGGCGCCAGTTCCTGGGTGACCGTGCCGACGTGCTCGTCGGGGACGTCGCACACGCCGCGCTCCTGGGGCTCGAAGCGCTTGCCGTTGACTTCCTTGGTGATGACCTCGGGCCGACTGACCTGCAGCTCGTAGCCCTCCCGGCGCATGCTCTCGATGAGCACGGCCAGTTGCAGCTCGCCGCGGCCGGCGACCTCGATGACATCGGGTGAACCGGTCTCGAACAGCTTGATCGACACGTTGCCGAGCAGCTCGCGATTGAGCCGGTCGATGAGGTGACGACTGGTGAGGAACTTGCCGTCCTTGCCGGCGAGCGGCGAGGTGTTGACGCCGAACGTCATCCGCAGCACGGGTTCGTCGACGACGAGGCGAGGCAATGCGACGGGCGTCTCGACCGAGGCGATCGTGTCGCCGATCTCGACTTCGGGGAATCCGGCCATCACGAACAGGTCGCCGGCACTGAGCTCGTCGACCTCGTCGCGGCTCACACCGTGGAACGACATCAGCTGACTGAGGCGCCGCTTCAACGGCGGCTGCCCTTCGGCGAACTCGGCCTCGAGGAGGGCAACGGTCTCGCCACGGCGCATCACGCCGTTCACCACGCGACCGATGGCCAGCCGGCCGAGGTAGTCGCTCGCGTCGAGCTGGGTGACCATCGCCTGCAGGGGGGCCTCGGCGTCGCCGACCGGGGCGGGAATGGCTTCGAGGATGGTGTCGAGCAGCGCCGACAGGTCAGTGCCCTCCTCGGGCATGCCGATCCCCTTCATCGCCCGGCCCTCGCGGGCCACGGCGGAGATGATCTCGAAGTCGATGTGCTCGTCGTCGGCGTCGAGGTCGATGAACAGCTGGTAGACCTCGTCGAGCACCTCGTCGGCACGGGCATCCTGGCGGTCGACCTTGTTGATGATGACGATGGCCGGCAGGTCGCGGGCCAGTGCCTTCTGGAGCACGTAGCGGGTCTGGGGCAACGGGCCTTCTGCCGCGTCGACCAGCAAGAGCACGCCGTCGACCATCGTGAGCGCCCGCTCGACCTCGCCACCGAAGTCGGCGTGGCCGGGCGTGTCGACCAGGTTGATCTTGACGCCCTTCCACTGGATCGACGCCGCCTTGGCGAGGATGGTGATGCCGCGCTCGCGCTCTTGGTCGTTGGAGTCCATCACCCGGTCCACCACCGCCTGGTGGGCGGCGAAGGTCCCCGTCGCCCGCAGGAGCGCGTCGACGAGGGTGGTCTTTCCGTGGTCGACGTGAGCGACCAGGGCGACGTTACGGATGTGGGAGGTGGGGATCTGCGAGTTCATGGCTGCCGAGGGGGTTGGGACCGGGCGCGGCAAGCCTCGCTGTGCAGAAGTCAGTCGTCGGACTCTTCATCATCGTCATCGTCGAAGGTCACACCGTACTTTTCCGCCAGAGCGGCGTACTCGTCTTCTTCGGTGGACTGACGATGATCGTTCCCGCCGAGTCCCAGATCAAAGGCGCTGGGACCGGCTTGTTTGAGTTTCCGCGCCTCTTCGAAGCGGCGGTGACGACCCTTCTTCACGGTAGGGCTCCCGAACCTAGAGAGTTGACATTGGGTGCCACTCTATCCCCTCGTGTCGGGAATGGGCGGGATGGCACGAGCCGAAACGGACCTCGGACCGCGAGAACACCCCTGGTCGACGCCCTAAGGTGCCGCCATGCCCAACGTGCACGCCCCGAACGCGAACGCCGAGGAGTGGTGGAAGACCGCTGTGGTGTACCAGGTGTACCCCCGATCCTTCGCCGATGCAAGCACTTCCGCCAATCCGGTCCCCGGCGTCGGCAACCTCGCCGGGCTCATCGAGCACCTCGACCACCTGCAGTGGTTGGGCGTCGATGCGCTCTGGCTCTCCCCCGTCTTCACGTCGCCGATGGCCGACTTCGGGTACGACGTCAGCGACTACTGCGACATCGACCCGGTCTTCGGGTCGCTCGCCGACATGGACCGGCTCATCTCCGAGGCGCACGCCCGCGACCTCAAGGTCCTGCTCGACTGGGTGCCGAACCACACCAGCGATCAGCACCCCTGGTTCCTGGAGAGCCGACAGGACCGAACGAATCCCAAGGCCGACTGGTACGTGTGGCGCGACCAGCCGGAGAACAACTGGTTGGCGTCGTTCCCCGCGGGCGAGTCCGCGTGGCACTTCGACGACGTGCGGGGGCAGTACTACCTGCGCTGCTTCCTCTCCCAGCAGCCCGACCTCGACTGGGATCACCCCGACGTCGAGGCTGCGATGCACGAGACGCTGCGCTTCTGGCTGGATCGTGGGGTGGACGGGTTCCGGATGGACGTGGTGCACCTGATCGGCAAGGACCTGAGCATCGACGACCCGCCCTCTGCCGTGGCACGCGGCTTCGGACACGTGCCGTTCAACGACCAACCGGTCACCCACGAGCGGCTGCGGGCCATCCGTCGAATCCTGGACTCCTATCCCGGCGACCGCACGAGTGTCGGCGAGGTCTACCTGCTCGACGAGGAACGCATGGCCGAGTACTACGGCCATGGCGACGAACTGCAGCTCAGCTTCAACTTCCGCTTCGTCTGGGCGCCGTTCGTCGCCGAGGAGCTCACCAGCAGGATCGCCCGCACGCTGGAGGTGCTCGCCGCTCGCGGCGCATGGCCGACGTGGGTGCTGTCCAACCACGACGTACCCCGGCACCGCCAGCGCTACGGGGGCGACGAGGCCGCAGCCAGGGTGGCGGCGGTCATGTTGCTCACATTGCCCGGTACGCCGTTCGTGTACCAGGGCGAGGAGCTCGGGCTGCTCGACGCCGACGTACCACCGGACAGGGTGGTCGACCCGGGCGGCCGCGACGGATGCCGCGCTCCGATCCCGTGGACGGCCGAGCCACTGCACGGCTGGCACGCCGACCCCTGGCTCCCGTTCGCTCCGGAGGTCGACCGCCGCAACGTGGCCACCCTGCGCGAGGACGAGCATTCGATCCTCCACCTGTATCGACGCCTGCTCGCGTTCCGGCGTTCAGCCGGCCCACTGCACGCGCTCGACTTCGAACTGATCCCATTGGGCGACGACGTCGTCGCATATCGGCGCGGCGACCTCGTCGTGATCGCCAACCTGGGCGACACCACGGTGCCGCTCCCCCACGACCACGCGGTCCTGCTCGCGTCCGACGACGCGCTCGACGGCACGGTGATCAGGAACTTGTCGCCGCTGGTCGCCGTCGTCGCGCAGCGCGCGTGAGAACATGACCGCATGGGTCGTGTTGTCGCAGTACTGAACCAGAAAGGCGGAGTCGGCAAGACCACCGTCACGCTCGGGCTCGCCTCCGCTGCTGCTGCGGCCGGTCACCGGGTGCTCGTGGTCGACCTCGATCCTCAGGGATCCAGCACGTGGGTGCTGGGCATCGACCCCGCCGAGGTCGAGTTCTCGAGCGCCGAGGTCATGGGCCGCTTGGCAGCGACGAAGGCGATGGTGCCGTCGGCGTGGGGAGGCGAGGTGTGGGTGATTCCCGCCTCGCCCAGATTGCTGGCCAAGGATCACGGCGGCTCGCCACTGCGACTTCGCGAAGCGCTCGCCGCTGTCAGCGATCAGTTCCACGCGGTGCTCATCGACTGCCCGCCGTCGCTCGGCGCGCTGTCCGCCAGCGGCCTCACCGCTGCCGATCACGCGGTCATCGTCGTCGAACCGTCGGCACTCGGCCTGCGCGGGATCGGCGCGGTGGCGGATCTCGTCGACGAGGTGTGGGATGCCCACAACCCCGGTCTCGAGCTCACCGGCGTGATCGTCAACAAGGTGCCGGCGATCAGCACCGAGGCCGACCGCCGCTACGACGAGCTCACCCGCATCGTGGGCAAGCGGGCGATCTGGCAACCCGTGATCCCCCATCGGGTCATCATCAATCAAGCCATCGGAGAACGACGGCCGTTGCACACCTACGGTGCTCGCAGTGCCGAGGTCTCCGAGGTGTTCGACCGCCTCTGGGCGAAGCTTCGTCGCGTCACCAAGTCGTGATCGTCACGTCGTGAGCGTCACGGCACGTCGATCAGGTTGAGGCCGCCGCGACCGTCGAAGGTGAGGGCAGCCTTTCCGGCGACGAGCCGGCGGATCCCGTCTCCGAGCAGATCGTGACGCCATCCGGAGGCGAGCCGAGCGTCGGTGTCGCCGCGTAGGAACGCCACCAGGTCGCTCCGGGTGGCGAGCAGCGACGTGTCGATGCGCTCCTCACGGGCAACCTCGCTGACCCACGCCGAGACGAGCGCGACCGCGGGCCGCATGCTGCGATCGAGGTCGTCGCCGTCGGGCGTTGCGATCGGGACCTCGTTGGCCGCACCCACGGCGACCGCTTCGAGCAACTCCTCGGCGATCTTGCCTCGCGTGTGTCGGTCGTCGACCCCGCGGGCGTGCGACAGCTCCTGCACGGTCTTCGGCTGCTTCTGGGCGATGCCGAGGATCGCCAGGTCGGGCAACACCTGCCGAACCGGCGAGTCGAGCGACATGGCCCGACGCTCGCGCCACGCGGCGACTGCACGGGCGACACCGCGGGCGCGGGGCTTGAGGACACGGACATCCTTGAGTCGGGTCCAGGCCATTTCCGGCTCGGTACCACTGACCGGCTTGTTGAGCAGCTCGACGCACGCGTCGGCCACCCAGTCGGCGCGTCCCAGTTCGGCGAGCTTGGCGTCCATCACGTCCTGCAGTTGGAGCAGGTGGGCCACATCGCTCGCCGCGTAGTCGCGCTGGTCGTCGCTGAGCGGGCGTCGCAGCCAATCGGTGAGTCGGTCGCCCTTCGCCGCGGTGACCTTCAGTTCGCTCTGCAGGAGCGACACCAGCGACGGCGTGCTGTAGCCCAGGAAGCCAGCAGCGAGTTGCGTGTCGTAGAGGCGTCGAGGCACGGCGCGGACCGCGTGGGTGAGCACGTCGAGGTCCTGCTGTGCCGCGTGGAAGACCGAGAGCACGTCGGAGTGGAACAGGTCGACCAACGGGCTGAGATCGCACGCCAGCGGATCGATCAGCACGATCTCGCCGGCACCCGCGATCTGCACGAGGGCGAGCTTCGGGAAGTACGTGCGCTCGCGGTGGAACTCGGTGTCCATCGCATAGCGGGGTTCGCCGAGGAGCCGACCGACGTAGTCGGCGAGTTCCGGAGTGGTCTCGATCCAGCGATACGTCACAAGGCGTTGCTTCCCATGACGACCTCGCGACCCCCAGCCACCCAGTCGAGCGTGCCACCGGCCACGTTGACCGTCTCGACACCCTGCTCAGCCAGGAACTCGCACGCCCGCATGCTCCGAGCACCGCTGCGACACACGATGTACGTGGGACCGTCGCCGCGGAACGCATCCACGTGGTCGGGCACGGTTCCCAGCGCGATGTGCGTCGCCCCCGGCACGTGGCCACTCGTGTACTCGTCGGTCTCGCGTACGTCGATGACCCGGGCTCCGGCCTGGAGTTCCGACGCCAGCTCGGCCACGGTGATTTCCTTGATCGCCATGGCGACGACGCTAGTGGCGGATATCACGTGCGGCGTTCACGTTCTGGAGATCTTGAGGATCTGCAGACACTTCGATGTATTCGACGGATTGCAGCGCTACCTGCACGCGGCGCTCCCCCGTCGCGAAGCATCGTTCGAGTTCGACGGCCGCCGCCGGACGCCACGCCACGCAGAGTGGCTGGATCCGATCCGTCACGGCGGCAGCCGCCTGCGCCGACGGGTGCGCGTCGAGTGCATCGACCAGCGCACGGACCGTGCGAGAGGTGAGCAGGGGCAGGTCGCATGCCACCACGACGACCACGTCGACCGACTCGATTCGTTCCAGCGCGCTGATGATGCCGCCGACCGGGCCTTGCCCCGGCCAGCGGTCGGCCGTCGTCGTGAGCCCGAGTGCAGAGAGTGCGACCGCATCTCCGCCGACCGCGACCACTGGCACGCATCCGGCCTCGGAGAGCGCCGCCTCCACCCGTTGCGCCATCGGGATGCCGAGATACGGCACGAGCGCCTTGTCGCGGCCCATCCGCCTGCTGCCGCCGCCGCAGAGCACCGCCCCGGCGACGCGGGAGAACGACCGCTTGGTCAGACCTGGTCCCCGGCCGACGACGGATCGAGTTGGGCGACGAACAGCGCGATGCGCTCGGCCTCGTCGGTCTCGCCGATCACGGTCGCCATCTCACCCAGCCCCCGAAGGCACCCGAGGAACCCGCGGTTGGTCTCGTCGGCCCAGCGGACGTAGCCAGACCCGCGCCAGCCGTTGGCCCGCAGCGTGTCGAGTCCCCGGTGGTAGCCCACTCGATATGCCATGTACCGCTCGATCGTGTCACGGCCGTTGTCGCCGAGCGCCTGCCACGCGATCAGCGACCGAGGGTGCTCGGCCGCGACACCGGCGACGAGGTCGCGTCGTGCAGCGGCAGGCGCCACGAGTGCCTGGGCCAGCGCGTGACGAATCTCCGCGGACTCCATGGGCAGCACCGTGCGGGGCGGGCCCTGCGGGGTCAGTTGAATCGGATGGTCGCTCACGCGCTCACCCTAGGACGTACAGTTCGCGCATGACTGCTCTGTCGTTGGATTCGGCCAAGAACATCGCGATCGTCGTCGCTCTCGTGTTCTTGGTGCTCACCGTGGCATCCGCTTGGCTGATCAAGAACATCGTCACGAAGCTGATCATGATCGTGCTCATGGGCGGCCTCGCGCTCGGCGCATGGACGCAGCGGACCAGCCTCCAGGACTGCGCGAGCAAGGCCAGGGACGGGTTCGACTCCGGCAGCACGACGCCCGTCACGTGCACGTTCTTCGGCACCGATGTGAACGTTCCGACGCCGTAGCCGGGGCTAGGCCCAGGGCGGTCCCAGCCGCTGCAGCAACGGCTCGACGAGGTGGTGGCAGAAGTCCGCAGGATGACTCGTGGGCGCGTCGTGGCGGCAACCTTCGAGCCCCACCAGCGTCGCACCGTGCAGTGCTGCTGCCATGCGAGCCATCCCGGTCCGATGATGCGACCGGCCGTCGGTGCCGTAGCCGACCATGGCCGGAACCGTGACGTCCGCCGGATCCCATGGCGCGTTGGCGCGGAGATCGGCGAGCTCGCCCACCAGTGCGGCGCCCTCGGCACGACGGGTGAGGCGAGTGCGCTCGGGCAGCGACTCCCACCTCGCGTTCCCGATCAGTCGCCGCATGAACGCCTCGGCGGCGTCCTCCGTGCCGCCCTCGGCCGCCACGGCGACGGCCCCTGCGGTGGTGCCCGGCCACCAGGGTTGCCAGGACATGGGCGTCTCGTACACGACGATGCCGGCGACGAGGTCCGGATGGCTGCCGGCTGCCGCGAGCGCGACGTTGCCGCCGTAACTGTGCCCGATGACGACGGCGCGGCGACCTGCGAGCAAGCCCATCAGGTCATCGACCTGGGACGGCATGTCGAACGGGCCGTCGTGGGGTGTGGACCGCCCGTAGCCGCGGCGGTCGTAGCGCAACACGCGGAAACGGTCGTCGAGGCGCCGACTCAGACGCAGCATGCCCGATGACCGATCCATCGCGCCGTGAACGATCGCGATCAGTGGATGGCCCGGGTCCCCGGCCTCCTCGCTCCAGATCGTCATCGTTACGAGACGACCACGATGCGCAGAACATCGGTGCTGGCGCCGCTCGGACGATCCGGGGCGCCGGCGAGCACGAGCACGGACTCGCCCGACTCGACCAGACCGGCCTGGACCACGCGTTCGACGGCGTACCAGACGAGGTCGTCGGTGGTGTCGTAGGTACCGACCTCCATCGGGATGACGCCCCATGACAGGGCCATCGCTCGTACGGTCGCCGGGTCGGGCGAGAGCCCGATGAGCACCGCCTCCGGCCGGAACCGAGCCATCGCCCGCGCCGTTCGGCCACTGCGCGTGCAGCAGATGATGGCACCGGCCCCGGCATCTTCGGCGGCCATGCATGCCGCATGGGTGATCGCCAGGGTGATGCGATCCGGACCCTCGGGCCACTGCAGCCGCTGCACGCGTCCAAGACGCTCCGCCCAGTGCCGGTAGCTCGCCTCCGCCTCGGCTCGCCCGGCGATCTTGTTCATCATCCGTACCACCGACGCCGGATCGGCGCCGACGGCCGTCTCCGCCGAGAGCATGAGCGCGTCGGTGCCGTCGAACACCGCGTTGGCGATGTCGCTGACCTCTGCCCGGGTCGGCGACGGCGACGTGATCATGCTCTCCATCATCTGCGTCGCGGTGATGACCGGAACGCCGGCCTCCACACATTGCCGCACGATTCGCTTCTGGAGATGGGGAACGTCCTCGAGCGGGCATTCGATCCCGAGGTCACCGCGGGCCACCATCACCGCATCGGCCTCGGTGACAATGTCGTCGAGATCGGCCACGGCGCCCATCGTCTCGATCTTGGCGACGAGCAGCGCCCGGTGGGGCTGGATCGCCTCACGCATCACGCGCAGGTCGTGCGCGGTCCGCACGAAGGAGACGGCGATGAAGTCGGCGCCCGCTTCGGCCATCGCCGGCCCGAGGCGGAGATCGTCATCGGTGGGCGTGGAGAGCCGCAGTCGCTCCGACGGAAGATGGACGCCGGGTCGGCCCTGGACGGGTCCGCCGGCCAGCACTCGGCAATGGGCGGCGACGTCGGTGACCTCGACCACCAGCAACGCGATCGCGCCATCGCCGAGCACGACGCGATCTCCCGGCTGCAGGTCGAACAGCAGGGTCGGATAGTCGACCGTGAGATGGGTGGACGAACTCGGACCCTCGCCCGGCGCCATCGTCAGGTCGGTCCCGGCGAGCAGCTCCGCTCCGCCCTCGGGGAACGAGCCCGCACGGACCTTCGGACCGGGCAGATCGGCCAGCACCGCGACCACCTTGCCGGTACGAACGGACGCCTCGCGGACGGCGTGCATCGTGGCCAGATGGGTCTCCAGTGAGCCGTGGCTGAGGTTCAGCCGGACCACGTCGACACCCGCGAGCAACAGCTCGTCGAGCAGCTCCGGAGATTCGCTCGCTGGGCCGAGCGTGGCCACGATCTTCGTTCGGGTGTCCATAGCTGCTTATCTAGTCGGGATGGAGTTGCTGTTGATACGCCATGGTCTACCAGTCCGCAGAGAGCTCACCGAGGGCATCGCCGATCCGGAGCTGTCCGAGGCCGGACTCGCCCAGGCCGAGCACCTCGCCGACTACCTCGCCAGCGAACCAATCGACGCCGTCTACGCGAGCCCGCTGCGTCGGGCCTACCAGACGGCCGAGCCCATTGCATCTCGTCGCGGTCTCCCGATTGGCGTGGTCGACGGCGTCGCCGAGTGGGACCGCAACTCACCCGAATACGTCCCCGTCGAGGAACTCAAGGCGACCAACGACCCTCGTTGGCAGGCGATGGTGCGCGGCGAGTGGACTGTCGAGGACGAGACCCAGGAGCAGTTCCGCGAACGGGTCGTACGCGATGTCGACGGCCTCATCGATGCCCATCCCGGGCAACGGATCGCGATCTCGTGCCACGGTGGGGTCATCAATGCCTACCTCGCACACGTACTGTCGCTCCCTGTCGGGCAGGGCTTCTTCTATCCGAACTACACGAGCATCCACCGCATCGCCGCATCTCGCGGCGGGCACCGCAGCATCGTCACCGTCAACGAGACGGCTCATCTGCGAGGAACCGGGCTCCCGATGGGATTGCTGCAACAGTCATGAACGCACCCGAACTCTCCGACCTCATTGCATACCTCGACGCCTCTCCGTCGCCGTGGCACGCTGCTGCGAGTGCCGCGCAGCGCCTCACCGACGCAGGCTTCACCCGAGTCGAATTCGAGACCGAGTGGAGCGACGCGCCGGCCAGAGGTTTCGTCCAGCGAGGCGCTGCCCTCGTGGCGTGGCATCGCGGAGCCGACGCGACGCGCGTGTCGCCGCTCCACATCGTCGGCGCGCACACCGATTCGCCCTGTCTGCGAGTCAAGCCCCACCCCGATGCGGGCGGTGTCGGATGGAAGCAACTCGGCGTGGAGGTGTACGGCGGTGCACTGCTGAACTCGTGGCTCGACCGCGACCTCGGTGTCGCCGGGATGCTCACGACTCGGGACGGCACCAGCCACCTCGTCGCCGTGCACGACGCCGTTGCTCGCGTGCCGCAGCTCGCGATTCACCTCGACCGGGACGTCAACGAGCGCGGCGTCGTGCTCGACAAACAGCAACACCTCTCACCCGTGTGGGGCGTCGGCACGACACGCGAGGGAGAGTTCCGCGAGTGGATCGCACAGCGGGCTGGGCTGGTCGGCACCGATCTGGTGAGTTGGGATCTGTGTCTGTTCGACCGCACACCAGCGTCCCTGATCGGCCCCGCCGGCGACCTGCTCGCATCGGGTCGCCTCGACAACCAGGCTTCGTGCTGGGCGGCCACTGCCGCGCTCTGCTCGGCCGCTGTGTCGCCCGTCGCCACCGCGGTCATCGCACTGTTCGACCACGAGGAGGTGGGTTCGGCGAGCACCACCGGCGCGGCAGGGCCGCTCCTGGAGCAGGTCCTGGAGCGCCTGGCGGTCGCCAACGGAGCGGATCGAGGGCAGTACCTCGCCCAACTGGCCAACAGTTCGTGCATCTCGGCCGACAACGCACACAGCGTGCATCCGAACTATCCCGAACGGCACGAGCCCGGCCATCGACCGCTGGTCAACCAGGGGCCGGCGATCAAACTGAACCACAACCAGCGCTACGCCACGTCTCCGACGACCGCGGCGATGGTCCAGCGGGTGTTCGAGGCCGCAAGCGTTCCATGGCAGACCTTCGTCAGCCGCAACAACATGCCCTGCGGCAGCACCATCGGTCCGATCACCGCCACCCGGCTCGGTATCGAGACGGTCGACGTCGGGATCCCGCAGCTGAGCATGCACTCGGCCCGCGAGCTGTGCGGCACGAAGGATCCCGTCTGGCTGGCCGAGGCGCTGCAGACCTACTTCGCGATCGCCTGATCAGCGCCCGACGCGGGCCTGGGCGATGTCGAACAGGCGCTGCAGCTCGTCGTGCAACTGCACCGTGATCTGGCGCGTCGCCTCGCGCTGCAGCTTCGGCGTGTCGAGGACCGGCATGAAGATCGGCTCGCCCACGATCACCTGGAGCTTGCGGGGGTAGATGAACTTGGCACCCTTCGGCATCGCTCGCTCGGAACCGCCGATGCCGACCGGGACGATCGGTGCCCCGGTCTTCATCGCGATGTAGGCGGCGCCGTCGAACAGCGGTTGCACGAGGGGGCCGCTCTTGCGTTCACCTTCGGGGAACAGCACCAGCGGCTCGCCACCCTCGAGCAGCGAGATGCACCGCTTGAGTGCTTCGCGGTCCGCGGTGCCTCGGGTGACCGGGAACCCACCGAGCAACGACAGCAGCTTGCCGAACGACTCGTTGCTCCACCACTTGTCGGCGCCCATGAAGCGCATCCGGCGGCGGGTCACACTCGACGAGATCGGCGTGTCGAGGATGCTCCGGTGCGTCGGCGCCAGGATGAAGATCCCCGACGACGGGACGTGCTCCATCCCCTCGATGCTCATCCGGCACCAGACGCGGCAGAACACCGTGACGATGGTGCGCACCGTGAAGTAGCCGATCTTGTGCGAGAGCTTGTCCTTGTCGGCCAGCGTCGTGGCGATCTTGGTCATTCGGGCTCCAGCAGGAGAAGGATGTGGTCGAGCACCTCGGAGATGGTACGGCCCGTGGTGTCCACGAACGTGGAACCCGCTGCCTCGGTGAGCGGGCTGTCGACGCGCGTGGAGTCGAGGTGATCCCGTGCGGCGATGGCACGCTCGATCTCGTCGACGTCGCCGCCTGCGCCCGCTTCGCCGAGTTCGGCGACGCGGCGTTCGGCCCGCACTCGCGGCGAGGCCGTGAGATAGAGCTTGAGGTCGGCGTCGGGAAACACCACCGACCCGATGTCGCGCCCCTCGATCACTCCCCCGTCGCGCTCGGCCGCCCAGCGCTGCTGACGCTCACGCATCTCGGAACGGACGCCGCTGTTGGCGGCCACCTTGCTGACCGCCACGGTGACCTGCGGAGTGCGAATGTCCGCGGTGGCGTCATGGCCGTCGACCAGCACGGCCGCTTCGCTGACGTCGAGGTCGATGCCGCGAGCGAACTCTGCGATCGCCTCGACGTCATCGAGCGACATGTCGCGCCGCATCGCCGCGTACGTGACCGCGCGATACATGGCGCCGGTGTCGAGGTACTGCAACCCGAGACGAGCGGCGAGCGCACGCGCGATGGTGCTCTTCCCGGCGCCTGCCGGGCCATCGATGGCGATGACCCGCACTACCAGCTCGTTCCTACCGGCATGCCTTCGCTGTACCCGGCGGCGCTCTGCACGCCCACCACGGCTCGCTCGTGGAACTCGGCGATGCTCGCCGCGCCCGCATATGTGCACGACGAGCGGACACCGGCGACGATGTCGTCGATGATGTCCTCGACGCCGGGGCGGTCGGGGTCGAGATACATCCGTGACGTGCTGATGCCCTCCTCGAACAGCTCCTTGCGAGCCCGTTCGAACGGTGTCTCACTGCGGTTGCGGCTCTTCACGGCCCGGTTGCTGGCCATGCCGAAGCTCTCCTTGTAGAGGCGACCGTCGGGACCGCGCAGTGTGTCCGCGGCGGACTCGTACGTGCCCGCCAACCAGGAGCCGAACATCACGTTGGCCGCACCAGCAGCCAGCGCCAGCGCGACGTCGCGCGGGTGACGCACGCCGCCGTCGGCCCAGATGACCTTCCCCAGCCGCGCCGCTTCGGCGGCGCATTCGTACACGGCGCTGAACTGCGGGCGACCGACACCGGTCATCATCCGTGTCGTACACATCGCGCCAGGACCGACCCCGACCTTGACGATGTCGGCGCCGGCGTTGATCAGGTCACGAGTTCCCTCGGTGGTGACCACGTTGCCGGCGACGATGGGTGTGTCGGGGGCGACGGCGCGGACTTCCTCGATGGCGCGCAGGGTGCGCTGCTGGTGGCCGTGTGCGGTGTCGATGACCAACACGTCGGCGCCGAACGACAACAGCGCCTTGGCCTTGGTGGCCGGATCGCCGTTGATGCCGACGGCAGCGGCGACCATGAGCCGGCCGTCGCGGTCCACCGCCGGCCGGTAGATCGTGCTGCGCAGCGCGCCCTTGCGGGTGGCGCATCCGATCAGGCGGCCGTCGCCGTCGACCACCGGTGCCACCGAGAGGCGGGCGTCGCTGAGCCGTTCGTAGATGTCGGTGGGCTCGGCACCGGCTTCGATCACCACCAACTCGCTGCTCATCACGTTGCGCAACTGCGTGAAGCGATCGAACCCGGCGGCGTCGTGCTCGGTGAAGATCCCCTCCGGGCGGCCGTCGTCGTCGACCACGACCAGCGCCCCGTGGGCTCGTTTGTGGATCAGGCCGAGTGCATCGCCCACCGTGTGGCTGGAGCTGAGCGTGATCGGCGTGTCGTAGACCAGGTGCCGGGTCTTCACGTACTGGATCACCGTGTCGGTGACGTCGAGCGGGATGTCCTGGGGCAGCACGGTGATCCCACCGCGGCGGGCGACGGTCTCGGCCATCCGGCGGCCGGCGACGGCGGTCATGTTCGATACGACGACCGGGATGGTGGTGCCCAGCCGATCGGGGGTGGACAGGTCGACGGTGAACCTCGACGGGACGTCGGAGAGGCTCGGAACCATGAAGACGTCGCTGTAGGTGAGGTCGTAGGGCGGCGTGCTCCCGAGGAATCTCATGCTGCTTGCTTCCTTTGCTGAACCCGTGTTGCTGAACCCGTGCTGGAGCCCTGCGAGAGGGCCGACCAAGGCTACCGTGGTCGCGTGACAGCACCGGTGGTCCTCGTACACGGATGGGGTGGCTCGTTCGAGACCACCTGGCAGCGCAACGGCTTCTCCGAACTGCTGCGCGACGCGGGTAGGGAGGTCATCGGCATCGACTTGCTCGGGCACGGCGGCGCTCCGAAGCCGCACGACCCTGAGGCGTACGCCGACCTCGGCCGGCGAATCGTCGAACGACTTCCGGACGGGCCGGTGGACGCAGTGGGGTTCTCACTCGGGGCGATGACCCTTCTCCGACTGGCGATCGACGAGCCCTCACGCTTCCGGAACCTCGTGCTGGCGGGCATCGGCAAGAACGTGCTCGAACCGGATGATTCGTCCGGCGAGCGGATCGCGACCGCCATCGAGGGCAAGGCGCCCGACTCGGACACGCCATCGCTCGTCTTCTCGCAGTACGCCCACCAACCGGGCAACGACCCCGTTGCGCTAGCCGCCATCATGCGCCGCCCACGCATCCCGCTGACCACCGACGACATCGCCCGCGCCACCTGCCACACGATGGTGATCATCGGCGACAAGGACTTCGCCGGTCCGGCCGACCCGCTCGTCGAGGCGCTGCCCGACGCGACGTTGAAGGTGCTGCGCAACGTGGATCACTTCGCGACCCCGGAGTCGTTCGGGTTCATCGACGCCGCACTCGAGTTCATCGACGCCGTCCCCGCATGACCGCGTCGGTCGATCGCGCGCTGGAGATCCTGCGCGATGGCGGGCTCGTCGCGATTCCCACGGAGACGGTGTACGGCCTGGCCGCCGATGCCGGCAACGAAGCGGCCGTCCGAAGGATCTTCGCCGCGAAGGGTCGTCCGGCGGACCATCCGCTCATCGTCCACATCGCCACCCCCGAACTGCTCCCGACGTGGGCATCTGCGGTGCCGCCGTCGGCCGCGCGGCTCGCCGCCACGTGCTGGCCGGGGCCGTTGACGCTACTGGTCCCCAAGGCCGACCACGTGCTGCCCGTCGTCACCGGCGGCCGTTCGACCGTCGGCGTCCGCGTGCCGGCACACCCGCTCACGCTCGAGCTGTTGACCCGGTTCGAGGGTGGTCTCGCCGCCCCGTCGGCCAACCGGTTCGGGATGGTCAGCCCGACCACCGCCGATCACGTCCGTAGCGACCTGGGTGATCGCGTCGACTACGTCCTCGACGGCGGGCCGTGCCCGATCGGCGTGGAGAGCACGATCGTCGATTGCACGGTCGGGCCCCCGCAGATCCTGCGACCGGGAGCCATTTCGGCCGAGCAGGTGCGTGCGCTGCTCGATGTTGACCTCGCGGCCGCCGCCGGGCCGAGCAGAGCATCCGGCATGCTCGCGTCGCACTATGCGCCTGCCGCACGGGTGGTGCTGGCTGCTGACGCCGAGGAGGCGCGCTCGATCGCATCGGAGCGTGCCGGCTCGTGGATCCTCGACCGCACGAGCGATCTCGTCGACTACGCCCGGTCGCTGTACGCCGATCTGCGCGACGCCGACGATCGTGGAGTGCGCGTCGTCGTCGCCGTGCTCCCGCCGGCGTCCGGACTCGGCCACGCGATCCGCGACCGCCTTGGCAAGGCCGCCGCAGATCGCTGAGGACGTCGTGCCCTCAGGGGCGAGCGGCTCCGCCCCCTCTCACCCGCTGGACGCGGCGCTCCGCGGCATCTGCCTGCTTCTGGATGTGCCGTTCCGCGGCATGAACGCTCCGACGGACCAGGGCGAGGTACACGAACGTGGCGGCGACAGAAACTGCGAGCAGCACCACCCACACGGTCTTGTTGCGACCGGACTGGGCCCACGCGAGCTCACGGACGCGGATCGCGTCGACGAGTGCGAACAGCCACACCGCGGCGAAAGCGAGCGCAACGACCACGTACACCATCACTGCCGGACCATACCGCGAGTACGACTCGCTCGAATTCCGCACCCCAGGGGTCTCTGTGTCCCGCCCTGACCTCCAAGGTTGGGGGTCAGGGCGGGTCAACGAACGAGAGAGGGCGGCGGGTGGGTGGGGCGGGCGCGCTCAGAGCTTGTTCAGGTTGGCGACCCATTCGTCGCGGACCGACTCGGGGTCCGGAGTGGGATCGGGGTCGACGCCGGCGACGGTGAGGCTGACCGTGGTGGCGCCGGCATCGGGCACCAGGTCCAGCCGGCACCAGCACGGGGCAGGGTCGTGGAGAAACGCTTCCAACACATAGGGCGGATCGTCGACCAGCACCTCCCCCATCCACGACGTCACCACGAGCAGGGCCTCGTAGGCCTCGACCGGAAGGACGTCGATCGTGAAGGACGGTGCGTCGTACTGCACCCCGCGCATCTCTCGGCTCGGTCGTGTCGGCCGCGGCGACGGCGACGGCGCCTTCTCTCGACGAAACGACAGTTGGGCCACGGCGAGGTCGAACGCGCCGTTCACAGCCTGCATGGCCTCGGCGTCCCCACCCACGTCCGGATGCAGTTCCAGCGCCAATCGTCGGCGGGCAGCGCTGAGTTCCTCCAACGTGGCGTCGGGCTGGACGCCGAGCACCCGGTATGGATCCTCGCTCACGTGCCCGTCGCCGACGCCCGAAGCGCGGCGTACCGGTCGCGCACATCGAGCGACCGACCGTCGACGTGGAGTGCCTCGGCATGGCCGAGTGACCACGCGGCGGCGATCTCCGCGTGGGACGAACCGGTTGCGACCACGGCAGCCTGCACGCACGCGCCGGCCGCGACGGCTTCGGGCGCATCGACCACGCCGACGGGAAGATCACACAACGACGCGAAGACCTTCCGGTACGCCTCGGAACGTGCACCACCACCGGTCAGGACGACTCGTTCGACCGGCGTCACCGACCGCAACGCGTCGAGCGCGTCCAGGAGCGAGCAACACACACCCTCCACCCCGGCGCGGGCCAACTGCGCCCGCGAGACGTCGGTCCGGAGCCCTGAGAGCCAGCCCGTCGCACTCGGAAGATCGGGGGTTCGTTCGCCGTCGAAGTACGGGAGCAGCGTCAATCCGCCGGCCCCCGGCGAAGCAGCCATCACGAGACGTTCGAATTCGTCCCGAGCCACGCCGAGCAATCGCGCGACCGAGTCGGTGACCTTGGTCGCGTTGAGCGTGCAGACGAGCGGAAGGAATCGTCCGGTCGCGTCGGCGAACCCGGCGACAGCGCCCGAAGGGTCCGCGGTCGGCGCGGTCGAGACCGTGAAGGCCGTACCCGACGTGCCGAGCGACACCACCGCCGTACCTGCCTCGACAGCGAGGCCGAGCGCGGCGGCCATGTTGTCGCCCGTCCCGCACGCGACCGGGACACCCTGCCACTCGCCCACCGTCTCGGATGGTCCCCCGACCCTGGGCACCACGGTCGACCAGTCCCGGTCGCCGTCGATGATCGCGAGGAGGTCGAATCGGTAGTCGCCCGAGATCGGCGACCAGTAACCGGTCCCGCTCGCGTCGCCTCGATCCGTGACCATCGACCCCGTGAGGCGATAGGTCAGCCAGTCGTGCGGTAGCAGCACGTTCGCCATCCGCTCCCACGCATCTGGCTCGCTGCGATGCAACCAACTGAGCTTTGTCGCGGTGAACGCGGCGAGCGGCACACTGCCGACGGCCGCTGCCCAGTCCGCCGTGCCGCCGGGAAGCTGCTTGGCCAGCCAGCCGGCATCAGGCGCACTCTCGGTGTCGTTCCACAGCTTTGCCGGGCGGACGACGGCCCCCGCCGCATCGAGCACCACCATGCCGTGCTGTTGACCGGCGACGCTGATCCCGGCCACCTCAAGGCCACCCGGAGCGGCAGCGGTGGCCTGCGCCATCGCCGCTGCATGGGCGACCTCGAACGCCGACCACCACACAAGGGGGTCCTGTTCGGAGCGGGGAGGAGTCGTGGACGGGTGCGGCGACGAGCCGCGGCCGAGCACGGCGCCGGTGGCCAGATCTCGTACCTCCACCTTGGTGCTCTGAGTCGACGAGTCGACTCCCAGGACGACGCGGGTGGTCATGAGGTCACCTTCCGGTCCATTGCGTGTGTCGAGCGTCGGGCGGATCGACCGCCCATGTCGCGGTCGTCCCCCAATGATCGTCGTAGACGACATCGGTCAGTGGCCGTCGGCGCACCGGACCATGGCGACCGAGCGGTCGCCCGAGCGTGATGCACGCCGACAGCGCGACCTGATCGGGGATGCCCAGCAACTCGCGGAGTTCGGCCTCGACCATGCCGTGCCACATCGTCAGTGCCCCGCCATAGCCGAGGGCGCGTGCCGCGAGCAGCAGGTTCTGGCAGGCGGGATAGACCGATCCACCCTCGCTGGGATGCGGCGCCCGGTAGCGCTCGAGGCACACGAGCACCACCACGGGCACCTGCTCGAAGTGGTCCACGTAGTGCTGCATCGTGGCTGCCATGCGCTCCTTGGGTGTCAGCGGCTCGGCGGTCACTTCCCCGTCGTACCCATCGGCATACCCATCGGCGCGGCGCTTGGTCGCCCAACCCTTCCGAAATGCCTCACCCAGCAGGGCTCGGGCGGCGAGTGCGTCGGGACCGTCACGGAGCACGAGGTAGCGCACGGGTTGGCGGTTGCTCCCGCTGGGCGCTCGAGTGGCGTGCCACAGGATGTCGCTGAGGTCGGCATCGGGAATGGGCTCGTCGGTGTAGCGACGAATGGTGCGAGTCGAAGCGAGACCGGCGAGCAGTTCCGGGACGCGCTCGGTCATCGGCCGGTGAACGACGGGTTGCGCTTTTCCATGTAGGCGGCCACACCCTCGCGGAAGTCGTCGGTGCGCAACAGTGGCAGCAGCTGGAGGAACACGTGGTGCACGTTCTGCTCGAACGTCTCGGTCTCGGCGGCGCGCATCATCCGCTTGATCGCCCGGACTGCCAACGGCGCGTTGGCCGCGATCTCGCCGGCGAGCTCCCGAACCGCATCCTGGAAGTGCTCCGGCTCGACGATGTGATTGACCAGCCCCAGGTCGAGCGATTCCTGCGCAGTGAGCGTGCGGCCCGTGAACGCAATCTCGGCGGCCTTGGCATATCCGACCATGCGGGGCAGCAACCACGTGCCGCCGCTCTCGGGGAGGATGCCACGCTTGGCAAAGCCCGGATTGAGCTTCGCCGTGGTCGACGCGACACGGATGTCGCAGCCGAGCGCGATGTCGAGTCCGTACCCGGCCGCTCCGCCATTGAGCGCGCACACCGTGGGCGTGTCGAGGTTGTGCAGCACCGTGGGTGGTGTGGCCCGGAGGTCGATCTCGCCCGGAATCCCCTCGCCGTCGCCCATGTTCCCGAGTGATCCCTTGGCCGCGCCCATCTGGGCGGCCATGTCGAGACCGGCGCAGAACACCTTTCCGGCGCCGGTGAGCACGATGCACCGCACGTCTCGGTCCCGATCAGCCTGGAGCAGCCGCTCCGTGAGCTGGTCGAGCATCTCGCCCGAGATCGTGTTCATTCGACCAGGTGCGTTGAGGGTGATCGTGGCGATGTGGTCGGCGACCTCGTAGAGGACCTCGTCGTCGGAGACGTCAGCGGCTTCGGGCATGCACGGAACCGTAGTCAAGCCGACATGCAAATACGGAGCCAGGTGCTTGTCGCATCCTGAAAACACGACCTACACTGCGCGCCTCGCATACCTCCGGACCGCAACACCGCGATCCGGCTCCATAGGGGGAGAATCACATGCAGAAATCCCAGGTGCGCCGCCTCGGCGCACTGTTCGCCGGCGTGGCACTCGTTGTCGCGGCCTGCGGCAGCGACAGTACGACCAAGTCGCCGGACACCACGGCTGCGGGGTCGAACACGACCACCGCCATGACACCGGACACCACGACCGCCATGGGCGGCGTCAAGTGCGACGGCATCAAGCTGGCGTTCATCGGTGCGCTCTCGGGCGACAACGGCAACCTCGGCACCAACATGGTCAACGGTGCCCAGATCGCCCTCGACGAGTTCAACGCTGCGAACCCGGACTGCCAGGTCGGTTTCGACACGGCTTACGACTCCCAGGGCGACCCCGCCCAGGCAACCCCGCTGGCCGACAAGATCGTGAACGACGCGTCGATCATCGGGCTCATCGGCCCGGGCTTCTCGGGTGAGACCAAGGCAACCATGCCCAAGTTCGAGGCCGCAGGCCTGCCGATGATCACCCCCGGTGCCACCAATGCACTGCTGTCGACCAACGGCTGGAAGATGTTCCACCGCATCCTGGCCAACGACGACAAGCAGGCTCCTGGTGTCGTCAAGTTGATCACCGACACGATCAAGGGCACCAAGGTCGGCGTCATCGATGACGCTTCCGAGTACGGCAAGGGCCTCGCCGATGCAGTCCGCAAGGGCCTCGGTGCAACCGACGTCAAGGACGCTCAGATCGACGTCAAGGCAGCCGACTTCTCGGCAGCCATCGAGGCATTGAAGACCGCCGGCGTCGACACCGTGTTCTACGGCGGCTACTACGCCGAGGCAGCCAAGTTCGTGAAGCAGATGCGTGACGCCGGTCTCGACGCCACGTTCGTCAGCGGCGACGGCAGCCTCGATGTGGGCTTCGTCGACAACGCCGGTGCATCTGCCGACGGCACGTACCTCACGGCGACCGGTGCTCCGGCCGACGTGAACGCCGACTTCCAGGCCGCCTTCAACAAGGCATACGGCACGGACCCGGCTCTGTACTCGCCCGAGGCGTACGACTGCGCCAAGGTGTTCCTCTACGGCATCGCCGCCGGCAACATGGACCGGGCGAGCCTCGCCGCGTTCGTGTCGGCGTACGACGCACCCGGCATCACCAAGCAGATCAAGTTCGATCCCACGGGTGAGCCCGTCGGCGACGCGGTCTACTACTACGTGGTCGAGAGCGGCAAGATCGTCGCCAAGGGCCTCGTTTCCTGATACGTCACATTCAATGAAGTGAGGGGGTCGGAGCTTCGGCTCCGGCCCCTTCGCTACACCCGCTGAGCACCGGATCGGTGCCCGGCGGCCGTCGCGGGTCCCGGGGGGGATGCGTTGAGCTTTCAGTCGCTCATTGATCAGTTCTGGCCGTCCACCGTCAACGGACTGGTGCTCGGCTCGATCTATGCGCTCATCGCGCTGGGTTACACGTTGGTGTACGGCGTCCTGCGCCTCATCAACTTCGCCAACTCGGAGATCTTCATGCTCTCCGCGTTCGGTTGTTTCATCGCCATCGACCTGCTGGGGATCCCCGATCGACTTGCCGACGGCAACGATCCCTACAAGACGGGGTGGACACTCGTCGGTGTCCTGCTCTTCATGCTGCTCGTGTCGGTGATCATCGGCGGCGCGTCCTCGGTCCTGCTGGAGCGCGTGGCCTATCGCCCGCTCCGCAAGAAGAACGCACCCCGTCTCGTGTTCCTCATCTCCGCCATCGGCGCCAGCTTCGCGATGTCCGAAGCCGTCGGCGAGTGGGGCCCCAAGCAGCGTCAGGACTACGCCCTGGCCCGCGTCTTCCAGAAGAAGCGGCTCTTCACGATCATGGGTGCCGACGTCCGCAACGACTACATCCTCGTCGTCGTCGGCTCGCTCGTCATGATGGGAGGGCTGCTGCTGTTCGTCAACCGCAGCCGCATCGGCCGCGGCATTCGCGCCGTCGCCCAGGACATGGAGACGTCTCGTCTCATGGGCGTCAACGTCGACATGATCATCCTTGTCACCTTTCTCATCGGCGGCATGATGTCCGGGGCGGCCGCCTTCTTCTTCGAGATCTACAACGGCTCGGCCCGTTACTCGCTCGGCTTCCAACTCGGCGTGAAGGCGTTCACTGCCGCCGTGCTCGGTGGCATCGGCAACATCAAGGGCGCCCTGCTCGGTGGGCTGCTGCTCGGCGTCATCGAGAACTGGGGTGCGAGCCTGTTCGAGTCCAATCAGAACATGGGCACCGTCACGGCGTTCGTGGTGCTCGTGCTCGTGCTGATGATCAGGCCCAACGGGCTGCTCGGCGAATCCATGGGAAGGAGTCGGGCATGAACGAGACCGCACCGCCCACCGCTGCTGCGAAGCAGGCACTCGGTCCACGCTTCGCAGCAGCAGCCGATGCTCGCCGAGCGATGAGCTCCGCGTGGCGTCGCGTCCCCAAGCCCCTCCGGCTCCTCATCGGCCTGTGCGGCGTCGCCGTGCTGTATCTGCTGCCGGTGTGGAAGATCCCGATCATCACCACCACCGGCACCGACTTCGCCTCGATCCTCGCCGGTTCGGTGATCATCTTCGTCATCGTTGCCCTGGGCCTCAACGTCGTGGTCGGCATGGCTGGGCTCCTCGATCTGGGCTACGTGGGCTTCTACGCCGTGGGCGCCTACACGGTGGGTGTCCTCGCGTCGCAGCACGGGAACATTCCCTGGCTGTTGTGCGTGCCGGCCGCGATCATCGTCTCGATGCTGTCGGGCGTGCTGCTCGGCGCCCCGACGCTACGGCTCCGCGGCGACTACCTCGCCATCGTCACCCTCGGGTTCGGCGAGATCATCCGCCTACTGGCCGAGCGGCTCGACTGGCTCGGCGCCAAGGCGGGCATCAGCAACATCCCGCCGCCGCCCGACATCGGACCGATCCACTTCGGCCCGCTCGACAGCAAGAGCTTCTACTGGCTCGGCCTCACCATCGCGATCATCGTCTACTTCTTCCTCAAGCGGTTGGAGACCAGCCGAGTCGGCAGGGCCTGGACGGCGATTCGCGAGGACGAGGACGCCGCCGAGTTGATGGGGGTGCCCACGTTCAAGTTCAAGCTGTGGGCGTTCGCGATCGGCGCAGCCGTCGGTGGCCTCGCCGGCACGATCTACGCCACCAAGACCGCATTCATCTCTCCCGACAACTTCCAGTTGAAGCTGTCGATCCTGTTCCTCGCCGCCGTCGTGCTCGGCGGTCCCGGCAACATGCCCGGCGTGGTGCTCGGCGCGGTCGTGGTCAGCTATCTGCCGGAGCGCTTCCGCTTCCTCGACACCAGCCGCTACTTCTGGTTCGGTGTGGCGCTCGTGGTGATGATGATCTTCCGCCCGCAGGGTCTCTGGCCACGCCGTCAACACGGTCGCCGCGGCCAACCCGACAGCGACCCACCACCGTTCGAAGACGTTCGCGAAGGCGACCCGGATCTGGAAGGGGGCACTCATGGAACAGCCCTTGCTTGAGCTCGATCACGTCACCATGCAGTTCGGTGGTCTGGTCGCGCTGAACGATGTCTCGATCCAGATCCATTCGGGTGAGATCCTCGGCCTCATCGGTCCCAACGGTGCCGGCAAGACGACATGTTTCAACGTGCTCACCGGCGTCTACCAGGCCACCGACGGCGAGGTGCGCTACCAGGGCAACAAGCTCGCCCAGCTCGACCGTCACAAGATCACCCGGCTCGGTATCGCCCGCACCTTCCAGAACATCCGCCTCTTCCCCGAGATGACCGCGCTCGAGAACGTGATCGTCGGATGCGACGCACACAGCCGGACCAGCGTGATCAGTGCGCTGCTTCGCTTGCCGCGACAGCGGCACGAAGAGAAGGAGTTCCGGGCCAAGGCGATGGAGCTGTTGAAGTTCATGGGGATCGCCGACCGCGCCGACGACGCCGCCAAGAACCTGCCCTACGGGTATCAGCGGCGGCTCGAGATCGCCCGGGCACTCGCCACCGGACCCAAGCTGCTCTGCCTCGACGAGCCGGCCGCCGGCTTCAACCCGGCCGAGAAGATCGAGCTGATGGGGCTCATCCGGACCATCCGCGACCGGGGCTACACCGTGCTGCTCATCGAGCACGACATGAACCTCGTCATGGGGGTCACGGATCGCATCGTCGTGCTCGACTTCGGCAAGAAGATCGCCGAAGGCACTCCCGCCGAGGTCCGAGCCAACCCGGCGGTCATCGCCGCCTACCTCGGGGAGCCCTCCGATGCTGCTTGAGGTCAACGATCTCCAAGTCTTCTACGGCCGCATCCAGGCCATCAAGGGCATCTCCTTCACCGTCGGCGAGGGCGAGATCGTCACCCTCATCGGCGCCAACGGAGCCGGGAAGAGCACCACGCTCAAGACCGTCTCCGGGGTCCGGCCGGTCACCAAGGGCACCATCATCTTCGACGGCAAGGACATCACCAAGATGCCCGCCCACAAGCGCACCGAGCTCGGCATCTGTCAGGCGCCCGAAGGGCGCGGCATCTTCCCCGGCATGACCGTGATGGAGAACCTCGACATGGGGTGCTGGACTCGAAAGGACCGCAAGGACCGCAAGAGCAAGCAGCGCTCCGAGGACTTCGATCGCGTCTTCGAGCTCTTTCCTCGCCTCGCCGAGCGCAAGGACCAGGAAGGTGGCTCGATGTCGGGCGGCGAGCAGCAGATGCTCACCATCGGTCGGGCGCTGATGAGCCAGCCGCGGGTGCTGTTGCTCGACGAGCCCTCCATGGGACTGGCGCCGATGCTGATCACCCAGATCTTCGACATCATCACCGAGATCAACCGCCAGGGCACCACGGTGCTGCTCGTCGAGCAGAACGCATCGCAGGCCCTGCGTCGCGCCCACCGTGCGTACGTGCTCGAGACCGGCCTGGTCGTCAAGACCGACGATGCGCACAAGTTGCTCGACGACCCGGCGGTGCGCGCGGCGTACCTCGGTGGCGCCTGAGCGGTGAGCGACTCCACGCAGGCAGTCCCCCAACCGACGCTGCGCGCACCCGAGCCTCACGAGTGCGAAGTGCTGCTGATCCGTCACGGGCGTTCGGCCGACGTGGTGCCGGGCTCATCGGAATCCGCCGATCCCCCCCTGCACGACATCGGGGTGCAGCAGGCGGAGTTGCTGGCCGCCCGACTCGGCGGCAAGCACATCGATGCGGTGTACAGCTCGCACCTCGCCCGTGCCCGCCAGACGGCCGCCCCGCTCGCTGCGTCGCGCAGTCTCGTCGTCGAGATCCACACCGACCTCGAAGAGGTGCGCCTCGGCGAATGGGGGCACGGCGAGTTCCGCCGTCGCGCGGCCACACGCGACCCCGAGTGGGTCGAGTGGAGCCGCACCGGCCGATGGGACGGCATTCCCGGTGGCGAGGGCGACGACGCCTTCCGCTCCCGTGTGTCGAAGGTCATCGACACCCTCGCAGCCCATCACCAGGGGCAGACCATCGCCGTCGTGGCCCACGGTGGCTCGATCAATGCTTACCTCGCACATCTCCTCGGCATCCATCGCTCGCTGGTGCTCACGGTCGAGAACACCAGCCTCACCGTGGTGCGTGTCGGCGCATCAGGCCCGACGATCGTGACCGCCAACGACTGCCACCACCTCTACGATCCGGTGCTCGCATGACCGACCGTCCGCTCCCCGTCCGCACTCGAGTGAGCGAACTGCTCGGCGTCGACTACCCCATCGTGCAGGCCCCGATGGGATGGATCGCCCGGAGTCGACTCGCCTCCGCTGTGAGCAATGCGGGGGGCCTCGGCATCATCGAGACCTCCAGCGGCGAGCTCGACGTCGTGCGCGAGGAGATCCGCAGGATGCGTGACCTCACCGACCGTCCCTTCGGCGTCAACATCGCTCAGGCGTTCGTGCGCGATCCCGCGATCGTCGAATTCGTCGTCGATCAACAGGTGAAGTTCGTGACCACGTCGGCGGGCGACCCGACGAAGTACACCGCCCAACTCAAGCAAGCCGGACTCACCGTCTTCCACGTCGTACCGACGTTGGCTGCCGCGCTCAAGGCGGTCGCCGCCGGCGTCGACGGACTCGTGGTGGAGGGTGGCGAGGGCGGCGGCTTCAAGAACCCCCGCGACGTCGCGTCCAAGGTGTTGCTCCCCCTGGTCGTGAGCAACGTCTCCGTACCGGTCATAGCT
>JBBQTC010000059.1:0-26789 GCA_038234785.1 Acidimicrobiales bacterium | reverse complement strand
ACTGGCCGCTGCCCGGAGTCCGAACGCTCCGTCGACGTGCCCCCAGGCCCCTCGTTGGTGCGCCACGGGAAACGCCGCGGCGAAGTTGTCGAACGCGCCGCTGTTGACGTTGCCCGCCTGGAGGCAGACGATGGTCGGCCCGCTGGGCCCCGAACTCAGCACACGGGCGAGCTCGTCGACACGTATGCGACCTTGGTCATCGGTCGGCACCGGCTCGAGCGCCGCAGCTCCGAGGCCGAGGAGCCGCAGCGCGCGGTCGATGGTGGCGTGTCGTTCCGCTGTGGCGACGACCCTGACCCGGGGTGCACCGTTGACTCCGTCCCGCTCCACGTCCCATCCGGCCTGGGCGAGCACGTGGTGGCGCGCGGCGGCGAGCGACACCGTGTTGCCGCCCTGCGCGCCGGTGACGAACCCGAACGACGCCGTCGACGGAATCCCGAGCAGTTCCTCGAGCCATCCGCCGGCAATCTCCTCGACGACAGCGGCAGCGGGAGAGGTCACGTGGTTGTAGGAGTTCTGGTCCCACGCCGCAGTGAGGAAGTCGGCTGCCACCGTGGCATCGAGTGCACTCCCGATCACGAATCCGAAGTACCGAGGCCCCGCCGACGCGACGAGTGCGGGTGCGACCGCGTCGGCGAGCTGATCGATGGTGTCGATCGCCGACGCACCGTCGTCGTCCAGGGAGCCGAGCGCCGTTCGGAGCACATCGAGCGCATCTTCGGAGGGAAACACGGGGACGTCGGCGACATGAGCGAGGTGGTCGGCCGCCCGTCCGGCGGCGTGCGCCAGCAATTCACGCGTGTCGATGTCAATCTCCTTCGATCGCGTCGCCGCGGAGTAGTCGCGACGCCTTCTCGATGGCTCGTCGGGCTTGGGTGAGCCGCCTGTCGTCGGGGGGTCGGCCGCTGCGCTCGGCAGCTGCCTCACGGAGCTGATCGAACATCACTTCGTCGAGCTCCTCCGCGATCGCGTCCAGCCGATCCGCGAGGTGGTCGTACTTGCCGTTCACAGCGCGTCCGCCAGCAGGTCGATCGGATGGCGCACGATCACACCTGCGGCAGCCAGGTGCATCGCACAGCCGGGATTGGCACTCGCCACCACGCCGTCGCCGGCCCTTGCGATCGCCTCGAGCTTGCGGGCACGGATCTCGCCTGCCAACTCGGGCTGCAGCGCCGAGTACGCCCCTCCTGCCCCGCAGCACAGCCCGTCGTCGTCGAGCTCCACGAGCTCGGCGACCGCGGCGAGCATCGTGCGGACGCCGGCCTGGGCGCGTTGCACGTGACGCAGGTGGCAAGGGTCCTGCACGATCACCCGACCGAGGTCGCGAGTGGGTCGCAACCGATCGACGTGCTGTGCGACGAACTCGCTCACGTCCAGCACTCGAGCGCTGAACGTCGACGCCTCCGCCGTGCCGAGCAGATGTCCGTACTCCTTCAGCGCGGCCCCGCAACCGGCGGAGTTGACGACGATGGGCTTGTCGCCGGGCATCGAGGCCATCACGTCGGCCGCCAGCCGTCGTGCCGTCGAGGTCAACCCCGCATGCGTGTGCAACGCGCCACAGCAGCCACCCCCCGCTTCGGGTGTGCGATGACCGATCCCGAGATGGTCGAGCACCTTGGCCGTGCTGCGGTGCGTGTCGCGCATCCACGCGTCCATCACGCAGCCGGTGAACAGCCACACGTCGTCGCCGGTGGTCTCGACGGCTGGGACGCGACGCAACGGGAGCGGTGGGACACCGAGCCGGCGAGGCACGAGGTGGAGACGTTGGGCGAGGGCAAGCAGCGACGACCCGGCGAGCAGCGTACGGTGTCTCGGCAGGACCGCCAGCGCCATCCGCTGCCATCGCGGAGTGATTCGATGTTGCTCGGCGAGCGACTCACGCACGCCCTCCTGCAGATGGCCGTAGGGCACGCCCGACGGACAGGCGGGCTCGCAGCCTCGGCACTGCACGCAGGTCTCCATGAACGAGACGAACTCCGGGGTCACCGGTGCGTCCTCGAGGTGCACCGCCCGGATCGCCGCGATGCGTCCCCGTGGCGACAGCGCCTCTTCACCCGTGACGCGGAACGTGGGGCAATGCGGCAGACACAGTCCGCAGCTCACACAGCTGGCCAGTTCGTGTTCGTCGAGATGGAATTTCACAACGGCCTCACCGTAGCGGGAGTGCCAGACTCTCTCGATGTCCTCGCCGAGCGTGTGGCGCAACCGCGACTTCCGACTCGTGCTCGGCGGCGGACTGATCAACAACATCGGCGACTGGCTGCTGGCCGTCGCCCTGCCGGCCTTCGTCTACACCGAGACCGGATCCGGTCGCGACACGGCGGTGATCGTCGTCATCCAGCTCATCGTCGGCATTGCGGTCGGCCCGTATGGCGGAAGCCTTGCCGACCGCTGGGATCTGCGGCGCACCATCATCGGCACCAATGTCCTGCAGGCCGTCGCCCTGCTCCCGCTCCTGGCCGTCACCGCTGACCGCATCTGGCCGGCCTACGTCGTGGCCGCGATGCAGGGTCTGCTCCAGCAGGTCAACGATCCGGCGTCGTTCGCGCTCGTCCCACGGATCGTGGACGTGGATCAGCTCACCCAGGCCAATTCCGCCAACGCCGCCAGCGGGTCGATCGCCCGACTCGTCGGCTCGCCGCTCGGTGGAATCGCCGTGGTCACCGGCGGTCTCCCGGCCGTCGTGGTGGCGGATGGTGTCACCTTTCTGGCCGTCGCCGTGGCCACCTCGTTCGTTCGCACCTCGACCGTGTCGCTGCTCAGTGGCGACCTCGAAGAGCCGGCCGGCGGTGGCGTTCGCGAGGGATGGCGAGAGATCCGGGGCAGGCGCCCACTGGTCGGCTACCTCGTCGTCCAGACGCTGGCCAGCCTGACCTTCGCCATGTTCCCGGTTCTGTTCATCGCCTTCGTGATCGACGTGCTCGACGGAGACGAAGCGACGGTCGGACTGATCCGCGGCATGGCCGCGTTCGGCGGACTCGCGGCGTCGGCAATCGTGGGTCGGTATGCACGTGACGTCCCGGCGACGATGTTGATGACGCTCGGCTACACCGGCCTCGGCGCAATCGCGTTCACCTTCGTCAACATCAGCAACATCTCGACGGCGTTGTGGATCTTCTACCTGCTGTTCGCGCTGAGCGGCCTGCCCAACATCACCTCACAGGTCGGGGCGGTGGGCGCTGCCCAACGGTTGTGTCCACCCGTCCTGCTCGGACGCTTCCAGGGTGTCATCTCCGCCATGTCGTCCGCCGGAGCGATCGTCGGGGCCGTACTGGTCGGCCTCACGATCGATGCCGTCGGCGTCAAGTTCCTGCTCAACGTCCAGGCGAGCCTCTACGTGCTGAGCGGGCTCGCAACGTACCTGCTCGTCATCCGCTCCGTAGGCTCGCAGGATGCCTGAAGGCCACACGATCCACCGCATCGCCAAGGACCACTCGAAGCTGCTCGTGGGACACGAAGTGGCGGTGTCGTCGCCGCAGGGCCGGTTCGCAGCCGACGCCGAGATGGTCGACGGAGTCGTCCTGAACCGCATCGAGCCCTACGGCAAGCACCTCTTCTACTGGTGGGAAAACGGCCTCGTCGGTCATGTGCATCTGGGGCTGTTCGGCAAGTTCCGCGTCGCTGCCGACCACCCGGCACCGATCGGTCAGGTGCGCATGCGCATGGCCACCGAGCACCACACGGTCGACCTCGCCGGGCCGACCGACTGCAGCATCGGATCCGCCGACGATCGTGACGCGATGGTGGCGCGACTCGGTCCCGACCCACTTCGGCGCGACGCCAAGCCGGCTGTGGCGCTCGACCGGATGCGCCGTAGTGCGCAGCCCATCGGCGCCCTACTGCTCGACCAGAAGGTCCTCGCCGGCGTGGGCAACGTGTTCCGTGCCGAGGCCCTTTTCGTCAACGGCATCCACCCCGAGCGCAAGAGCCGCGACTGCGACGAGGCCGAACTCGAACACCTCTGGTCGACGATCTCGACGATGCTGCGTCAGGGGGTCAAGGACAACCGGATCATCACCATCGATCGGCGCGAGTTCCCGATCCCCACGGGCACACCGCGGCGCGGTGACACCACCTACGTGTACCACCGCGACCTCTGCCTGAGGTGCGCTACGCCCGTCCAGATCACGGAACTCGGCGGCCGGGCGTGCTACTTCTGCCCAACCTGTCAGCCGCGCTGAGTGCGATGTGTGGCACGTGGTCGACGCCCAACGCCCGGGCGCTCGCACTGACGAGAGCCCCCGGCGACACTTCGACAACGTCCCTCATCTACATCGCCCTCCACAGCGGAGCATCCGGGTCACCGCGCCAGAAGCGTAGGCGCCCCTCAGCCTCGGCCGCCGCGGCAGGATCGGAGCGCCCGAGGCGGATGCGCATCAGCGTCGCGACGACCAGTCGAAGCTCCGCGAACGCCTCAGCCATCCAGTCGCCGCGGAACGAGGTGCCGTAGCCCGCCGCGAACGATTCGTACAGTCCCGTCACACCACCCCACCGTTCGGTCCAGGTCATCAGCGCCGCGTGATCCCAGCCGGCGGGCGCGAGGCAGCGCAGATCCCAATCGATCAGCACCGGCCCGTCGTCGGTGGGCATGACGTTGCCCGGATGAATATCCCCGTGGCACACGACGCGATCCAGTGCGGCCCGCTCGCGCCATCCGTGCCATCGAGCGAGCGCCGCTCGCAGACCCGCTGCCGCCGTCGGGTCGACGAGGTCTTGCACCGAGTCGAACAGGGCATCGATCTGCCAGTGGGGGAAGTCGCCACAGAACGGCAGCGCTACCTCGAGTCCGTGCACTCGCTCGACCACCTCGCCCACCTGCGCCCAGTCCACGTCTCCCGACGGATGGATCCGCTCGAGGGCGAACACCACGACCCCGTCGCGAGCGAGTGGGCCGCGCACCATCCGCGGCACGCGAATCCCCGATCGACGCATCAGATCCATCCATGCGATCTCCGCATCAGGCGGAAACGACGGCTGCCCCACCCGCAGCACGACGTCATCACCGGCGGTGTACAGCGAGTTCATCCCGGTGCGGACGAGCACCGGAGCAGGGAGACCCCACACGGCCGCCGCCTCTGCAGCAGGGTCAGACATGGACCCCGGGGTTGAGTCGGCCCGTCGGGTCGAACTCGCGCTTGATCGATGCCTCCAACGCCTGCACACGTTCGGCACGCGGTGGCGTCGTCCACGCGTCGGCGTGGTGCACGACGCCGACGCCCACCTCCGCCACGAAGTCGCCGGTGACGGTGCCGATCGCGGCGGGTGCAACGCTTCGACGACTGCCGGTGGGCAGCCGGGGTGGACCCTCGCACGGCACCAGAGCAGCGTGGGCGGCCTGCTCCTCGACGTCGACGGGATGGCCCTCCAGCAGCACCCACACCGTGGTGCCGTTCCACAGGACGCTCGCCGGTCGGTACAGCCGACCGAAGACGTCGAACGGGTCCGTGCAATCCCGGGAGCACCACTGCGAGCGCGCCGGCAGCGGCCGCGATCGAAGGATCACCTCGCCCATGAAACCGAGCGTTCCGCGTGACCCGACGAGCAGCCGACACAAATCGAAGCCACTCACGTTCTTCACCGTCGGGCCACCGGCCTTCACGATCTCGCCCTGCGCCGACACGTACTTCGCTTGCAGCAGTGCGTCGCGGACCGGGCCGTGGCCGAGCCGACGCACATCACTCACTCCCACCGCAAGTGCGCCGCCGACCGTGCCGCCCGCCGGCAGCACCACCGTCTGCCCATGGGTTGCCAACTCGGCCACCAGTTCCTCGACCGGAGTCCCCGCGCCGCAGCACACGATCATCTCGTCGGCCTGCACCCATTCGATCCCACTCGGCGCATGGACCATTCGGACACCCGGCACGGCTCCACCACGCGTCCCGAATCCGCTGATGCTCACCGGGTCGTCCGTTCCCACCGATGCCGCGAACGCGGCGAGATCGATCACACCCACGCACCATCGGGTACGTGCTGCACATCACCGCACGCAGCGGCGCTCGGCAGCACCTTGAACGGATTGGCGAGACCGATCGGGTCGAAGGCGCGGCGCATCGCACCCTGTGCCGCGAGGTCGGCGGGGGAGAACATCAGCGGCATGAAGTCGCGCTTCTCCAACCCGATGCCGTGCTCGCCGGAGAGGACTCCTCCGGCCTCGACCGACGCGCGCACGATCTCCTCCCCTGCGGCGTGGACCCGTTCCATCACCCCGGGCTCCGCTTTGTCGAACACCAGCAGCGGATGGAGGTTGCCGTCGCCTGCGTGGAACACGTTGAGGACCAGCAGGTCGTGGCGAGCTGTGATCTCGTACACCTTGCGCAGCACCTCGGGCAGCTTGCGCCGCGGCACGACGGTGTCGTGCAGGTAGTAGTTCGGCTTGATCCGGGCGATGGCACCGAAGGCCGTCTTGCGGCCCTTCCACAACAGCGCCCGCTCGGCCTCGTCCTGCGCGATCCGCACGGTGCGCGCCCCGTGCTCGCGCCCGATGGCGACGATCCGTTCGACGTCGGCCTCCAGCCCATGGGGCAATCCGGCGACCTCCACGAGCAGCACGGCCGCCGCGTCGAGCGGCAGACCGGCCTGGATGTAGGCCTCGACCGCCTGCACGCACAGTTGATCCATCATCTCGAGCGCAGCTGGCACCATGCCGGCCGCGATGATCGCGCTGACGGTCTGGGCGCCGTCCTCCACCGACGTGAAGTCCATCAGCATCGTGCGGACGGCGGGTGGGTTCTGGGTGAGACGAACACACACCTTGGTGGCGATGCCGAACATCCCTTCGCTGCCGACGAACGCACCGCGTAGGTCGAGTCCCACGGTCTCCAGTTCATCGCCGCCCAACTCCACCAACGTGCCGTCGCTGAGCACCACCTCGAGGGCGAGCACGTGCGAGGCGGTCACCCCGTCGGACAAGCAGTGCGGCCCACCGGAGTTGTTGGCGACGTTGCCACCGATCGAACAGCTCTGCTGGCTGCTCGGATCCGGAGCGAAATGTAGTCCGAGGTGGGTGACCTGGCGGGTGAGGTCGAGGTTCAACACGCCGGGTTCGACCCACGCCGACCTGTTCACCTCGTCGACCGAGAGCACCCGATTCATCTTCGTCGTGGCGATCACCAACGCATGGTCCAGCGGCGTCGCGCCACCGGCCAGTCCCGTACCCGCGCCGCGCGCCACGAACGCCACTCCATGACGCACGGCTGCCCGCACCGCGGCCTGGACCTCGGCGACCGAGAGCGGAAAGCAGACGACGCCGGCGGTTCCTTCGATGTTCGACGCATCGCGACGGTACAGACCCAGTTCTGTCGAGTTGGTCCGAACTCGATCAGGGGCCAGGGCTGCGCGGAGATCGGCGGCGAGCGCCTCGGTCATGCCCGTGAGCGGCGGCCAGGATGGTCGCGCGAGTCGCGCACCTGCTTGAGCACGATCACCTGGCCGGGCTCGACCGGCATGCCGTCGACGATGACCGCATCGCCGTCGTCGAGATCGTCGGCCAGCGAATGCGCCCGCCCATCGAGACGGCCCCGCAGCTCGGCTTCCTTGGCTCTCATCGCGCGGCGGCCCTCCTGCACGGCCTCCTTCACTCGCTCGGTGGTCTTGCGGGCGACGTTGGCCGGCGCGAACTCGACGGCCGCGGACTTGACCTTCTTCTTCGCCACACTGACACCGGCCACTCCGGCCACGGCGCCGCCGAGGAACCATGTGAGTCGCTTCATCATGCGCTCTTGCTCTCCTTGCGTCGAAGCCGCTTCACGGCTCGCGATGTCCCGGTGCCGATGGCGACGGTCTTGATGACCGGGGCCGACAACGCCGCCCGGGCGACTCGGCTGCCGCCGCTCACCGCTCCGGAGATTGCCTCGGCCGAGCCGAGCACACGATCGAACCGGTCCAGGTCGTCCCTGGCCTCCTCGACGACCGCCCGCGCCTCGCTGGTGGACGCACGGAGCTCGACGAGGAGTGGGCGGGTCTCCGATCGCAGCGACTCGACCTCGGAGCGAAGCGCATGCAGGCTGTCGAGCACCCGCATCAGCACCACGACCAGCGCCGCGAAGCCGATGCAGCACAACACTGCGGCCAACAGCACTGCAAGTTCGCCTGCGGTCATGAGCCCTCCGTGCGTTCGTTCATCCGGTCCGCCACCTTCGCCTCGGCACCGTGGTGCGTCGGGTCGTAGTAGCGCTTGTCGAGCAGATCGGTGGGCAGATACTGCTGCGCCACCCAACCGTTCGGGTGATCATGAGGGTAGTCGTAGCCGACCCCGTGGCCGAGGGACTGCGCGCCCTGATAGTGCGCGTCGCGCAGATGAGCGGGCACCTCGCCGACGGCGCCGGCCTGCACATCGGATCGTGCGTTCCAGATCGCGAGTGCTGCGCGATTGCTCTTCGGTGCGGTGGCGAGGTGGATGGCCGCCTGGCTCAGGTTCAGTTGGGCCTCGGGGAGACCGACATGGTCGAGCGCTTGCGAGGCGGCGACGGCCACGAGGAGCGCCTGTGGATCAGCCATTCCGACGTCCTCGCTGGCGAAGATGATCATCCGCCGGGCGATGAAGCGGGCGTCCTCCCCGGCCTCCAGCATCCTGGCCAGGTAGTAGACCGCAGCCTGGGGGTCGCTGCCGCGCATGCTCTTGATGAACGCGCTGACGACGTCGTAGTGATCGTCGCGGCCGTATCGCAGGGCGCTCGTGCCGAGTGCCGCCTCCACGTGAGCCAACTCGACCCGACCTGGATGGGCGAGTGCGCAGGCGACCTCGAGCGCAGTGAGGACCTGGCGCCCGTCGCCACCGGCGCGGTCGGCCAGGTAGGCGACGGCATCCTCGTCGGCCTCGCGTCCCTCGGCCTGCAACCCGCGCCGGATCAAGGTCTCGACGTCGTCGTACCCGAGTGGGTCGAGGCGGAACAACGTGCTCCTGCTGCGCAGCGGCGGATTGACCTCGAAGAACGGATTCTCCGTCGTGGCGCCGATGAGGGTGAGCGTGCCGTCCTCGACCGCCGGCAAGAGCGCATCTTGCTGCGACTTCGAGAATCGGTGGATCTCGTCCAGGAACAAGATCGTGCCCCGGCCCTGCTCACCCAGCCGGTGACGTGCACGTTCGATGACCTCGCGCACGTCCTTGACGCCGGCGGTGACGGCGCTCAGCTGCTCGAACGCACGTTGCGTGCTGCCGGCCACGGCGAGCGCCAACGTGGTCTTGCCGGTCCCGGGAGGACCCCAGAAGATCGCGCTGGTGAGGCGGTCCTGCTCGACCAACCGGCGCAATGCCTTGCCCTCCCCGACGAGGTGAGCCTGGCCGACGACGTCGTCGAGCGTGCGAGGGCGCAACCTCGCCGCCAGCGGCGCCTGGGTGCGAAGTCGGTCCTCGGCGGCGGCGCTGAACAGATCGGACACACGGACGACGGTAGCCCGCGTCAGAGCGTGCGCAGCACCCGCTCGTACGCCTCGCGGCGCCATTCAGGAACATGATCGACGAGCCACGACGGCTCGACCCACTTCCAGTCGACGAACTCCGACCCGTCGGGCGTGGGCACCACCTCGGGTGACAAGGCGTTGAACAGGAACCACTTCTGCACCTGACCCAACCGATCGCGGCGTCCGTTCTTGGCCCTGCGGACCTCATCGGGCCATTCGTAGGCCACCCAGTCCGGAAACTCGGCCAGCACGTCCACGTGGTCGGGTCCGAGACCGGTCTCCTCCAGCAACTCACGCCACGCGGCATCGATCGGCAGTTCGTCGTCCTGCATGCCGCCCTGAGGGAGTTGCCAGCTCCCCCGAGCGTCCACTCGTTCGAAGGCCATGAGGCGCGTCAGATCCGGGTGCCGGACCACGATGACCACTCCAGCGCGAAAGTAGACCGAACTCACAGCACTCTCCGTGACAGTTTCCCGAGAATCATCAACTTTCTCTCACGCCCCCTCGTTGTGCCGCCGATAGAAGTCGACGTGCACCTCGGACATTCAACACGATGGGTTGCGGGCGCGATGGCCATCCTGTCGTCGACGCTCTCGATCTTCCCGACCGCCGCCCACGCGACCAGCGATGACACGCAGGTCTACAAGGCGGGACTGGTCACGCTCTGCAGCACCGACTCCTACCTGCGCATCGGTGCCCTCAACGAGAGCCCGTTGCCGGTGACGATCACTGCCAGCGAACTCTCCGACCAGGGCAAGCAGGTCGACCTGCTGGGCAGCAATGCCAGCGATGAACTGCGGGCGATCTTCCCGTTGGTCGTGCCGGCGAACTCCAAGTACAAGGTGATCTGGGACCTGGCGGTCCCGGCCCACGTGAACGGCAAGGAGCAGTCCTCAGATCGGTGGCTGCACGGTTCCTGGCTGCCCAAGCAGTGGCACGACGAGAACGGGCTCGACTACAAGGGCACCGGTGGCACCGCCGGCAAGAACGGTGCGGAGTGCACGATTCCCTCCACGACGACCACCACCGCCCCCAGCACGACCGTCACGGGCACGACGGATCCCAGCACGACCGATCCCAGCACGACCGGGCCGACCGACGAACTCGTGCCGGTCACCCCCGCCTCGGTGTGGTCCACGGCCAACTCGCTGACGGCCGCGAACGCCACCGACGGCGACCCGTCGACCGAGTTCGTCACCCAGATGCTCGACTGGGCGCCGCCCACTTGGGCGTGGCTGCGCGCCGATCTCGGCGAGAAGGTGCCCCTGCGCAGGATCGAGTGGACGTGGTCAGAGACCGGTGCAGCCGATCAGTTCACCGTCGAGGTCTCGAACCCCGACGGCTCGTGGAGCACGATCGCGCAGCCCGGTGACGCACCTGCCGGACAGTGGACCGGAGTGACGCTGGAGCGCGATGCCCGCCAGGTCCGTCTCTCGTGGCGCAACCCGAACCTCGATCCCCAACTCGGTCACCTCGCCGAGATCCGCTTCCTGGCCGCCCCCGGCTTCGAGGTCGACGAACGTCGCGCGGCAGCGGGCGCCGCCTCCGAGGCCCATACGTCCTCCACCGGCACGGTCGACGACGTGGTCACTCCGGCGACCAAGGGCGACCACTACGTCGTGCAGTCGTCCGCGCGTTCGTCGAACGCGCCGGACAAGTCGTCGCGGCTTCCCCTCGACGGGGACCCTGCCACGGTCTGGCAGACGGCGCTCACCACGCCTCCGGCGAGCGGTTGGACGATGTACGACCTCGGTGACGTGACGCCCGTGGCCCTCATCAAGTGGAAGTTCTCCGAGATCGGCCACGCCGACAACTTCCTCGTCCAGACGAGCGACGACGGCCACATGTGGACGACGATCTCCACCGAGACCAACGCCGACGAGGCCGACCACTGGCAGAAGCTGGAGGTCAACGTTTCGATCCGGTTCGTCCGGTTCTTCTTCACCAATCCCGAGCGGGACGCGAACATCGGGTTCCTCAGCGAGGTCCGGTTCCTTCCCTCTTGAGTGCGCTCAGACCGACGGCGGCAGCACTCGAATGCCGAGATCGGTGAGCTGCTTGGGGTCGACCGGCGTCGGGGCGTTGGTCATCGGGTCCTGCCCCGACTGCGTCTTGGGGAACGCGATGACCTCACGGATGTTCTCCTCGCCGGCGAGGATCGCGACCAGACGGTCGATGCCCAACCCGAAGCCTCCGTGGGGCGGGGCGCCGTAGCGGAACGGGTTCAGGAAGAACCCGAAGCGGCGATCGGCATCTTCGGGGCTGATGCCCAGTAGCCCGAAGATGCGCGCCTGCAGATCGGGTTGATGAATCCGAATCGAGCCCGAGCCGAGCTCCCACCCGTTGAACACCAGGTCGTAGGCCTGACTGCGCACCTCGAGCGGAGCGGACTCGAGCAGATGGAGGTCGTCGGGGTGGGGCTGGGTGAAGGGGTGGTGACCGGGCTTGGGACGGCCGGTCACCTCGTCGACGCCCACGAACAGCGGGAAGTCGACGACCCACACGAACCGGTACGGACCCTCGTGCACGGGCGGCCGACCGATGTCGTTGCGCAACGTGCCGAGCACTTCGCAGGCCGTGGTCCAGTTGTCGGCGACGATGAGCAGCAAGTCGCCCGGGGCGGCACCGAGCCGCTCCTTCAGCACAGCTTGCTCGGTCTCGCTCAGGAACTTGGCGACCGGTGATTCGAGTGTGCCGTCGGCAGCCACCTTCAACCACACGAGCCCCTTGGCGCCCATCTTCTTCGCCTTGTCGGTCATCCCGTCGAGCTTGTTGCGGCCGTACTCCTCGGCCTTGCCTGCGGCGTTGATGCCCTTGATGGTGTCGGCTCCGGCGAACGCCTTGAACTCGGTCGCGGCGAAGACGTCGGTGAGCTCCTGGAGCTCCATGCCGAAGCGAAGGTCGGGCTTGTCGATCCCGAACCGGTTCATCGCGTCGTGCCACGTGATGGTCTCGATGACGCCGGTGTGCGACCCGGCGGCCTCCGCTGCGGCGAGCACCGCTGCGCCGATGGCGGCATGCACATCGTCCTGGTCAGCGAAGCTCATCTCCGCGTCGAGCTGCATGAACTCGTACTGGCGGTCGGCGCGCAGGTCTTCGTCTCGCAAGCAGCGAGCGATCTGGTAGTAACGGTCGATCCCGGCCACCATCAGCAACTGCTTGAACAGCTGCGGGCTCTGTGGCAGCGCATAGAACGAGCCGGGCTGCTGCCGACTGGGCACGATGAACTCGCGGGCGCCTTCGGGCGTGCTGGGGACCAACATCGGGGTCTCGACCTCGACGAATCCCTGTGACTCCATCGAGGCGCGGATCGCCGAGTTCACCGCCGCCCGCAGTCGGAGGTTGCGTTGCATGCGCTCGCGGCGGATGTCGAGATAGCGGTACTGGAGTCGCGTGTTCTCGGCGACCTGATCGGCGCGCTCGCTGATCGGGAACGGCGGCGGCTCGGCGGCGTTGAGGATCTCGACCGTGCAGTTCTGCAGTTCGATGCCGCCGGTGGCGAGCTTGGTGTTGAGGTTCTCGTCCGGACGAGCGGCCACCGTGCCGGTGACTCGCACCACGTACTCCGCACGCACGTCGACGGTGTTGTCGACCACGCACTGCGTGAGCCCGGTGTGATCGCGGAGATCGATGAAGGCGAGCTTCTCGCCGTGCTCGCGACGGGTCGCAACCCATCCGGCGAGCGTGACGGTCTGCCCGATCTGCTCCGTGCGGAGTTCGCCGCACTGGTGGGTTCGCATGGACGTGGAGCTCATGGGGTGACTTTCGTGTCGTGTTCGATGAGATGTTCGATGAGATGTTCGATGAGATCGGATCGGGGGATGGTGACCTGGCCGGCGCCTTCGGTGCGCTCTGCCCGCAACGGTCGCACGACGACGGTGCCGGAATCGACTTCATTACTGCCGACGATGACTGCCACCGCGGCCCCGCTGCGGTCGGCAACCTTCATCTGGCTCTTCATGCTGCGGTTCTCGTAGGCGCGATCGGCGCGAAGCCCGGCAGCGCGGAGCTGAGTGGTGATCATGAGGGCTTCGAGGCCGCCGGTGGTGTCGACCACGAAGACGTCGACGTCGGTGTTCGGCGCTGCGAACACGCCCTCGTCGTCGCAGGCGAGCAGTGTTCGGTCGAGACCCAACGCGAAGCCGACACCCGGAGTCGCAGGACCACCGAGCGACTCGACGAGACCGTCGTAGCGCCCGCCGCCTCCGAGGGCGTTCTGTGCCGAGTCGAGCGTGCCACCCTGGTATTCGAACGTCGTGTGGCGGTAGTAGTCGAGGCCGCGGACCAGCTTCGGATCGACGACGAAGGGAATCGCGAGCGCCGTGAGCCCGGCCTGCACCGCGTCGAAGTGGGCGGCAGCAGCAGGGCTGTAGAACGACTCGATCCGAGGTGCTGCCGCAACGATCGACGCGTCCTGTTCGCGCTTGGAATCGAGGACGCGCAGTGGGTTCTTCTCCAGCGTCACGCGGCTCTCGGGGCTGAGCGTGTCGAGGTTCGCCCGGAAGTGCGTCTCGAGCGCGAGGACGTAGGCGGCACGGTCGGCAGGCTCTCCGAGCGAGTTGACGAGCACGGTGACCTGCTGCAACCCGAGTGCTCGGTAGAACTCCCATCCCAGGGCGATGATCTCGACGTCGAGGTTCGGGTCGTCCGCACCGAGCACTTCGATGCCCACCTGGTCGAACTGGCGGTAGCGACCGCGCTGGGGCTTCTCGTAGCGAAACATCGATCCGGCGTACCAGATCTTCCACGGCGCCAGCGGGCGGTGCTGCACGAACGCCCGGCAGATGGATGCCGTCAGCTCGGGCCGCAGCGCAATGTGCCGATCGCCCTTGTCGACGAAGTCGTACATCTCCTTGCTGACGACATCGGTGGCGGCGCCGATGCGCTGGAAGACGCCGAGATCCTCGAGGAGTGGCGACATGACCTGGCCGTAGCCGGCGCCTTCCACCACCGTCGCGAACACATCGACGAAGTGACGCCAACGAGCAGACTCGGGAGGCAGGATGTCGCGCATCCCGGGGCTGGTCTGGAACTCGGGCACGGGGACCAAGGCTAGCGGTCGGCGCGGCTCAGGACCCGACGAACCAGCCGTTCACGTCGATCGTCAGGTGGGCAGAACTGGTGGTGAGCACCTGCGCCGTGCCGCCGGAGAGCCCGACGAAGGCCTGATTCGCCACCGCGCGTCCGCTCGGATCGGCGTTGACCGAGGCGGTGATCGTACGTGACGTGCCCGTCGGCCAGAGGGTGGTGTAGCCCGAGCCGGCCCACATCATCGTGACGTTCGCCGCCACCGCCGAAGCCCGTGACGAGCCGAGCAGGGCCGTGCGCGCCACGCTCGCCTGCATCGGTGCGCCGGACAGCGTTTCGAACGCCCGTCCCGCTCGAAGCACCTGGTAGAGGCCTATCTGGGAGCGAGCGGCACCAGCACCGGTGAAATACCCGACGACGTCGACGACAACGTGCGCGCCGACCGAGTTGAACACGGAGAACTCGCCGTCGTTGAGCGGCAGCACAACGAACCCGGCGCGGGTCTGCCCCGCCGCGTCGACGTTGAGTGCGCTGGTGAGCGGCAGCGGCGACCCTGCTGCCATTCCGGTGAGGAATCCGGACCCGCCGGTCTGGGTGATGGTGAGGTTGACCGCAACCGCCGACGCGGAGCGCGGGACCCCTGCCGGGCGCGCATCGAGTTCGGTGGTGGTGCGCGCCGGCAGCGGCGATGCCGAACCCTCCCGACTGTCGAGCACCCTGCTGGGTGTCACGGGGGCGTAGCGGCCGCTGGTGGCCGTGACCACCCGCACGAACGCTCCGGTGATATCGACCACCAGTCCCCCGGTCGCCGCACCGCTGATGTCGATGGCGCCAGAGGGCGACAGGGCGATCATCGCCGAGTTGGCGCGCACCTCCAACGGTGCCGCGGTCAGCAGGGTGAGTCCCGTCGGCGAGCCCGCCGGATACGCCGACAGCGTGGTCGTCCGAGAGGGCCGTACGGCTGTGACCGTGACGGCGACGGCGGTGGCCCCGGTGGGGACACCGCATGTACCGGCGACCTGCACTCGGTACGTACCTGCGGCGACGCCGGCGAACGGGTGGGTGGTGCGGGTGTCGCCGAGACGGCAGGGGGTCAGCGAGACGAACTGCGACAGCGTCGGAGTCGGGGCGACCGCCGGCAGGTATTGATTCATGAACTGCAGCAGCGCCGCCTCGTTGATCTCGTACGACGTCGCCTTGGTGTGGTTGCGCGGATCCTCTCCCCCATAGAGGGATGGCTCCCCCGTGTCGACCCGATCCAGCCAGACGTGACCGTCGCCCATCACCGGCATCAACTGGCTGTAGGGCACCTCGGACTGCCAGTACGGATCGACGATGCCGTCGCGATCGCCCTGGGCGATGTACAGCGGCGGGTCGGCGGCGTCGGCGTAGTTCGCGACGCGGGTGGAGTCGAGCAGGGCGGGATTGCAACTCTGCCAGAGGTTCGGCGTGTCGGGGCAGCCGATCAAGTCGGCGATGCCCTGGGCGTTGCCACCGTTGATGCCGACCAGGTACGGAAACGTCGGCGGGTCGAGCACACCGGAGATGCTGACGGCTGCGGCCGGCCTCGAGGAGATGCCGGCGAGTTCGGCGGACACCGCCGACGGTTCCAACGAGCCCGAGGACACGTCGAGCAGTGCGGCGAGGTGTCCGCCCGAGGACCAACCCATGGCCACGATCGCGTTCGCCGAAACGGAGAACTCGGCCGCTCGGCTCTTCACCCACCGCAGCGCGAGCTTCACATCCTGGATCTGCCGGGGGAAGATCGCCTCGTCCGTTCCCGCGTAGCGCATGGAAAAGATCGTCCAACCCCGCCGGGACAGGTCCTGCACCACCGGCTGCATGCCGTTCTGCTCCTCGGTCGCCAGGCTCTGCGGGTCGCTGTCAGCGTCGCCCCACGTGCCGCCGTGGATCCACAGCACGGCACCACCGTTGGGCACCATCGGCGTGTACACGTCGAGCACCTGAGACACGGCAGGCCCGTACTGCACGTTGTCGAGCGTCTTGACGATGCCGGCCGACGGGTAGACCTGGCGCTCACCGGGTTGCGGATCGGCGACCTCGCACGCCGCACCAACAAGCGCGAACAGGCACGCCAACGCCATCGCCCGGGGGAGCTTCATGCTGGAAATCTACCAGAGTGCTCAGATATCAGGCTAGAGGCCGCCGTCACATCCCTGTTGCGTTCATGCGCGCCACGCTCGTGGACACCACTGGCGCAGCCGACGGGGACAGTTGGACATCGACGAAGGTCGTCAGCGTCGCCATGTTCAACTCGCGACACCCGCTTCTCGAAACGTGCGGTTCTGCGGGCGGCCGTATGCCATGGCCACGCAGCCCCGGACACGAAGGAGTCGTTCGAGGCGGCGGGTCAGCAAGTACTGGTGCGGCGATTCACCGAATGTGCGGCGGAACTCCCGGCTGAACTGCGCCGGCGACAGCCCGGCCTCTCGGGCCATGTCGGCCACCGTCAACGGTTCGAAGTACCTCGCGTCGACCAGGTCTCGCGCACGGAGCAGATGTCGAGCGGCCGGCACCATCTCAACTTCCCTTGCCAGGCACCAACCGATAGGCGTCGTAGACCGCGTCGATCTGCTTGATCGTGCGCAGCACGGATTCGAGATGTGAAGGATCGCCCATCTCGAACTCGAACCGCATCTTGGCGACGCGGTCCGAGCCGGTGTGCGTGCTGCACGAGACGATGTTGACGTGCTGCTCGCTCAGCGAGTTGGCGACGTCGCGCAGCAACTTCGAACGGTCGAGCGCGACCACCTCGACGGCTGCGCGGAACAGCGCCTTCGACTGATCGCCGTCCCATTCGACGTCGATCAGTCGTGCCGTCTGTTCGGTCATCAAGCTCTCTGCGTTCGCGCAGTCGGTGCGGTGTACCGACACACCGCGGCCGCGGGTGACGAAGCCGATGATGTCGTCGCCAGGTACCGGCGTGCAGCACCGCGACAGGCGGACGAGCACGTCGTCGAGACCTTCGACGTGCACCCCGACCGTGCTCCGCGTGCGACGCGGTCCGCTCGTGGGGAGGACGGTCGCCGGAAGTTGTTCGCCGTCGGAATCGGAGCGAAGGTTGCGGGCGACCTTTTGCGCGATGGACCGGGCCGAGACGTGACCTTCGCCGATCGCGGCGAGCAGCGAGTCGAGGTCGGCGTACGACGCGGCTTCGATCTCCTCGACCAAGGCATCGCTCGCCCAGATGCGCTGGACGGGCAGAGCCTCGCGGCGGAACTCCTTGGTGAGTTCCTCGCGCCCGTTCTCGACCATGTCGTCGCGCCGCTCGCGGGAGAACCACTGCTTGATCTTGTTGCGGGCGCGGGGTGACTCGACGAACTGCAGCCAGTCCCGGGTCGGGCCGGCTGATTCGACCTTCGAGGTGAAAACCTCGCAGGTGTCGCCGCTCTTCATCTGGTGATGCAGGGGCACCAGGCGACCATTGACCTTCGCACCGATGCAGGCGTGGCCGACCTCGGTGTGCACGGCGTACGCGAAGTCGACCGCCGTGGAGCCCACCGGGAGCGTGACGACCTTGCCCTTGGGGGTGAACACGAAGACCTCGTCCTGCTCCAGGTCGGTCTTCAGGCTCTCCATGAAGGTGGCGGGGTCGCTGACCTCGGCCTGCCAGTCGATGATGCGGTTCAGCCAATCGATGTCCTGGCCGACACCCACGCCGTCCTTGTACGCCCAGTGTGCGGCCACGCCCCACTCGGCCCGTTGATGCATCTCGCGTGTTCGGATCTGCATCTCGACGACCTTGCCGCCAGGCCCGATCACCGTGGTGTGCAAGCTCTGGTAGAGGTTGAACTTGGGCATCGCGATGTAGTCCTTGAAGCGACCCACCACCGGCTTGTAGCGGCCGTGGATACAGCCCAGCGCGGCGTAGCAGTCCTTCACGGAGTCGACGATGACCCGAATCGCAATGAGGTCGAAGATGTCGTCGAACTCGCGACCCTTCTGCACCATCTTCTCGTAGATGCTCCACAGGTGCTTGCCACGCCCGGTGACCTCCGCGGTGATGTTGAGCTCCTGTAGCCGACCCTGGACCTCCGCAATCGACTTCGCCAGGTACACCTCGCGCTCGGGTGAACGGGACGAGACGAGATGATCGAGCTCGGCGTAACGCTTCGGGTACAGCGCCGCGAACGAGAGGTCCTCGAGTTGCTGCTTCAGCTCCTGCATGCCGAGTCGGTGGGCCAACGGCGCGTAGATCTCGAGCGTCTCGTGGGCGATCCGCTGCTGCTTCTCCGACGGCATCGCAGCGATGGTGCGCATGTTGTGCAGCCGGTCGGCCAGTTTGATGATGAGCACGCGCAGGTCGCGCGCCATGGCGACCAGCATCTTGCGCATGGTCGCCGCCTGCTGGGCCTCCTTCGAATCGAATTGCAACCGCTCGAGCTTGGTGACCCCGTCGACGATCTGTGCGACCTCCGGTCCGAACAGCGCCTCGACGTCGGCGATCGTGATCTCGGTGTCCTCGACCGCGTCGTGCAGCAACGCGGCGACCACCGAGATCTCGTCGAGCCCGAGATCGGCGACGATCCTCGCCACCGCCATCGGGTGGTTGATGTAGCTCTCGCCGCTGCTGCGGTTCTGGTGCCGGTGCGCCTCTTTGGCCGTCTCGTACGCACGATTGATGACGGCGACGGACGCCTTGGGATGACGCCGCCGGTACGACGTGAGCAAGGGAGTGAGCGCGTCGGCCGTGGCATTCTGATGGCGACGCCACGGCAGAACGCGATCGACCGCCGGCATCAGTACAACGCCAGGCTCTCGACGCGGTGGCCCTGCAGCCGTGACCTGCCGCCCAGTTCGGACAGCTCGAGCAGGAAACCGAGCCCGACGATGTTGCCACCCAACGCTTCCACGAGCCGGCATGTGGCCTCGGCGGTACCGCCGGTGGCCAGCACGTCGTCGATCACCAGGATCCGCTCGCCGGGATGGATGGCATCGCGGTGGATCTCGAGCTTGTCGTGGCCGTACTCCAGTTGGTACTCCTCGCGCACGACCGCCCACGGCAGCTTGCCGGCCTTGCGCACGGGGATGAATCCGGCACCCATCTCGTAGGCGACCGGGGCCGCGACGATGAATCCACGTGCCTCCATCCCGAGGACCCGATCGACGGCTGTGCTCCGGAACCGGTCGACCAGTTCGGAGATCGAGCGGCCGAAACCGGCAGCGTCACCGAGCAGCGGTGTGATGTCGCGGAACGTGACGCCTGGCGTGGGGTAATCCGGGATATCGCGGACCAGATCGGTGAGCCAGTGACCGTTCGACGTCATGTGCAGAGGGTATCCGGGGAACCGCCTACGCCCGACGCTTCTTCTTGCGCGGGCGCGGGGTGTGCGAGAGCACTTCCTCGGGGGTCAATGGTGCGGCGGCTGCCAACAACAGATCGTTGGAACTGACCTGACGGCGGGCGGACTCGCGGCGACTGGTGGGCATTGCACCGTGCACGAGGCGCTCGAGTTCGACGCCGGTTGCGTGACGTCCGCGCAGCGCGTGATAGCGAGGCTCACGCTCTTTGAGCATCGCCACGAGCGGCGAAGCCACGAAGATCGACGAGTAGGAACCGGTGATCAGACCGACGAGCAACGCCAGCGCGAACTCGCGCAGCGTCGCAGCCCCGAGGATGCCCGAGCCCAACACGAGGAGGGAGAGCACCGGGAGCACCGCTGCGAGGCTGGTGTTGAGCGACCGCATCAGCACCTGGTTCATCGACACGTTGATCACGTCGGCGTACGGCACGCGGGACCCGAAGAATCGGGACTGGTTCTCCTGCACCTTGTCGAACACCACGATGGTGTCGTACAGGGAGAACCCGAGGATGGTGAGGAAGGCAACGACGGTTGCCGGCGTGACCTCGAATCTGAAGACCGAGTAGACGCCCACGCTGAGGAGCACGTCGTGCAACATGGCCGCGATCGCGGCCAGCGCCATTCGCCACTCCAGTCTCCAGGCGATGAACGCCGCCACCAGCACGAGGAAGACCACGAGGGCACGCAATGCCTTTTCGGTGATGCTCTTGCCCCAGGTGGAGCTGACCGATTGCGTGGCCACCTCGTCGAGCGAGACACCGACCTTGTCGGCATATGCCTGCTGGACGGCGACGCGCACGGAGTCGGGCTGGTCGCCGACCTGCACCTCGATGCTGCGGCCGGTCTCCTTCGACGTGAGGATCGTGACCTTCGCCTGCGAACCGTCGAGGCCGTTGTCGGTGAGCACGGCGCGGGCCTGGGCCTCGGTGAGGGTCTCCGAGGGGATCTCCCACAGCACGCCACCCTTGAACTCGAGGCTGAGGTTCAACCCGCTGAAGATCAGCGAGAACACGCTGATGAGCAGCAACGCGGCGGAGATGCCGAGGCCGATCCAGCGCTTGCCGTAGAAGTCGATCGATGTCTCGCCGTGGTAGAGGCGGCCGCCGGGCCCACGCCGAACGGGCATCGACGGCTGGCTCTCGTCGTCGGGGATCAGTGTGTCGGTCATGCGGGCGCTCCATGGGGGACGACTTCGATGCCCATCACCTTGCGACGCTCCATCCACTGGGTGCGCGCCAGGAGCAACACGATCGGGCGGGTGAAGAAGTAGGCGACGATCATGTCGCAGGCGGTGGACAGGCCGAGGAAGAAGGCGAAGCCGCGCACCGCGCCGACCGTGAGGTACCACAGCACGAACGCGCCGATCAGCGAGACGAGGTCGGCGATGACGATGGTGCGCCACGCGCCGGCAAAGCCCCGCTGTGCGCTGTTGCGCAACGTCTTCCCGGACCGAACCTCGTCCTTCAGACGTTCGAAGAACACCACGTACGAGTCGACGGTGACGCCGACCGACACGATGATGCCGGCGATGCCGGAGAGCGACAGGGCGAGGCCGTTGGTCTTGGAAAGCCACGAAACGATGCCCCACAGCAGGCTGCCGGACACGGTGATGCCGATGGCGACGATGAGGCCGAGCGTGCGGTAGTAGGCGATCATGAAGATCAGCACGAGGAGCACACCGACGAGGCCGGAGATCCAGGCGGCCCGCAGTGAATCCTTGCCGAGGCTCGGTGAGACGTTCTGCACGGATTGCAGCTTTAGCTGTACCGGCAGCGAACCGCTGTTGATCACCCGGGCGAGGTTCTTGGCCTCGCCCTGGGTGAACGAGCCGCTGATCTGCACGCTGCCGTTGAAGTCGGGGGTCTGGACGGTGGCCACCGATTGCAGGCTGCCGTCGAGTTCGATCGCCAGTTGGCCCGTGGGGCAGGTGGATTCCTGGTTGTAGCACTGCGACGCCAGGTTGTTCCAGATGTCCGAACCCTTGGCTCCGTCCTGCAGATCGACAACGACACCCCATCCGGCACCCGTGATGATGGTCGCCTGGGCGTTGGACTGGAAGACCTCACCCGTGCCCTGCTGCGGGCCGACGTAGCAGTACTCGGGCGGGTCGGCGTTGCGGACCGGCAAGTACTGGGGGTTGCTGGGGTCGCTCTGCTGGAGCGGCAGCCCGTTCTCGTCGAGTGGAGGTGAGGTGGTGCTGGTGGTGCTGTCGGAGGCGCTGATCGGCACTGCCGAGACCGTGGTGGGCGCAGCGGTGGTGGACGAGGCGGCGTCGGGCGTGGTCGTCGTGGTGTTGCCCGCGCTCACCGGGCGGGCGGGGCCACCGGCGGCCGTGGTGGAGCTGGCCGGTGTGGTGGAGCTGGCCGGTGTGGTGGTCGTGGCACCGGCGACGGTGGTCGTGGCGCCCGAGACGGTCGTCGACGTGGTGTCGTTGGGCGTCAGGAACTGGCACTGCTGGAGGACCGGGCGAAGGTACACCTGGCCGGTCACCTGGACGAGCTCCACCGCCTGCTGCTGGTTGCGGACGCCCGGCAGGTTCACGACGATCGTGTTGCCCTGGCGCAGGATCTCCGGTTCTGCGACGCCGAGGCTGTCGACGCGCTCACGGATCTTCTCGACGGCGAGATCGAGGCTGGCGTCGCTGTAGGGCGTGCCCGGCTTGGGTTGCTGCGTGACGGAGATGCCGCCCTGCAGGTCGAGCCCGAGCGCCGGCGTCGTGCCGGTGATGAGGACGATCGCCAAGGCTCCGTAGGACACCAGGAAGATGCCGACCAGCGAGATGATCAGTTTCCTACGCATACGTGGGATCAGGCCTCGTCGGTCGGGGTCGTCGACGACGGATCGTCGATCTTGGTCTGGCGGGACTTGGTGCCGTCGTCGCTGGGCACTGCCGATTCACCCTTGGTGGTGTCGACCTTGCGTTGGATGGCCTGACGCGCCACGCGAATCTGCACGTTGTCGTCGATCTCGATCCAGGCGATGTCGCCCTCGAAGCCGGTGACGAACCCGTACATGCCCGACGTGGTCATCACTTCGTCGCCGACTTCGACCGACTTCTGCAGCGAGACCTGATCGCGCTGGCGCCGGCGCTGAGGGCGGATGAGCAGGAAGTACATCGCCAAACCGATGAGCGCGAAGATGAGCAACTGGGCTGCGGCAGCGCCGCCCCCGCTGCTGTTCGCGGCGAGTGTGGCTGACGTGAGGTGGACTGAACGCATAGGGAGAGACCAACTGTTGACGATGGGAGGGGAAAGGCCCTCTGGACCGAGCGGCGATTCTAGCCACGTGACGGTCCAATCAGTGGGTCATCCCCAGACGGCGAGCACCTCGTGACGCAGTGTGTCGAACCTCCCGGCACTGATGGCGAGCCGCATCCGATCCATGAGTTGCAGCGTCCAGGAGATGTTGTGGATGCTGAGCAGACGTGCGGCGGTGGGCTCCCCGACCTGGAACAGGTGCCGGATGTAGCCACGGCTGTGGCGGGTGCAGACCTCGCACCGACATGCCGCGTCGAGCGGTTCGTCGCTCAGCGCGTACTTCGCGTTCTTGACGTGCAGCTTCCCTTCACCCGTGAGCGCGGTGCCATGGCGGCCGATGCGGGTCTGCATGACGCAGTCGAACTGGTCGACTCCGAGCGCCACCGCCTCGACCAGGCTGGCCGGGTCCCCCACGCCCATCAGGTAGCGTGGGCGATCCGTCGGTAGATGCGCGATCGCCGCTGCCAGGGCAGGCAGCATCTCGGCGCGGGTCTCCCCCACGCTGAGGCCGCCGATCCCGTAGCCATCGAAACCGATCTCGACGGTGCGCTGGGCACTCTCGGCTCGCATGGACTCGTCGGTGCCGCCCTGCACGATCCCGAACAATGCCTGATCCGGTCGCCGATGCGCTGCTCTGGCCCGTGCCGCCCAGTCCGAAGTGCGTTCGAGCGCCTGACGGATCACCTCGGGCGACGACGGGAGCGAGGCGCACACGTCGAGCACCATCTGGATGTCGGCGCCGAGCAGTTCTTGCGTGTGGACGGCGATCTCGGGTGTGAACCGATACATCGATCCGTCGTACGTGCTCTTGAATGTCACGCCGTCGTCGTCGACCTTCGGCTCGAGCGAGAAGACCTGGAAGCCGCCCGAATCCGTCAGCGTGAGTCCCGACCACCCGGCGAACGCCCCGAGGCCGCCGAATTCGGCAACCGTCTCCGCACCCGGTCGCAGCATCAGGTGATACGTGTTCCCCAGGACGATCTCGGCGCCGAGGCGCTCGTAGTCCGCCGCGCTGAGGTACTTGATCGCGCCGCGCGTGCCCACGGGCATGAACGCAGGCGTGCGATATGTGCTTCGAGCCGTGTGCGCGACCCCCGTGCGAGCCGCCCCATCGGTGGCCACCGGTTCGAATCGGACCGTGTGCATCAGCTCAGACTCCGATCCAGCAACATGGCGTCTCCGAAACTCAGGAAGCGGTATCCCTCGGCGAGTGCCTCCTCGTAGAGGCGCCGCCATCGTGGGCCGACGAACGCGTCGATCATCATCAACAGTGTCGTGCGCGGCATGTGGAAGTTGGTCATCAACACGTCGACGACCTGCCACTCGTACGGGCGATGGATGAACAGTCGGGTCCGTCCCTCGTCGACGCCCGAGGTGGCCGCACTCTCCAGTGCCCGGACGCTCGTGGTGCCGACGGCCACGACCCGCCTCGCGTCGCGACAGCGGCGCATCACGTCGGGATCGACCCGGTACCGCTCGCTGTGGATCTGGTGGTCACGCGGATCGTCGGCGCTGACCGGCTTGAAGGTGTCGAGGCCGACCACCAGCTCGACACGGGCGGTCTCCACACCCTGCGCCGCCAACGCTTCCAGGAGTTCAGTCGTGAAGTGCAGCCCAGCCGTCGGAGCGGCCGCCGATGCAGGCTCGTTCGCGTACACCGTCTGATAGCGATCAGGGCGATCCAGATGGGTGGTGATGTAGGGCGGCAAGGGCATCTCGCCGTGTCGTTGCAACAGCGAGAGCGGATCTCCCTCGCCGAGGAGCTCGATCACCATCGTGTCGCCGGCGGCGCTGCGTCGCAGCACCCGCACCAACGGCACGTCACCGCAGAGGAGGTCCTCCCCCTCCCGCAGCTTTCGTGCGGGACGCATCATCGCCTCCCACACCCGCCGTTCGCCGTCGAGCGGGTCGAGCAACAGCGCCTCCGCAGCGCCGCCGGTGGATCTGGTGAGACGCAGTCGTGCCGGGATGACCCGGCTGTCGTTGACCACGAGCAGATCACCTTCGCCGAGGAACTCGACCAGGTCTCGCACGTGGCGATGCAACGGATCGGAGCTTCCCTGGTCGACCAGCAGACGCGCGGCATCGCGCGGCTCGATCGGGGATTGGGCGATGCGCTCGTCGGGCAACGCGTAGTCGAAATCGTCCAGACGCATGGGCGCCCAACGATAGGGTCGCGACATGTTCGATCCCCACAACGATGCACACCGGATCGACACCGTCGAGGCGCTCCGCACCTTCTACCGCCTGCCCGGCGCGCTCACGGCGAACAAGGAGCGCCCGGAGCTCGACACGGCTTCACAGCATTTCGTGGCTCGTGCCCGGTTCGTCTCGGTGGGCACCTTCGACGCCGATGGCAACGCCGACGTGTCACCGCGCGGCGGAGCGAGTGGGTTCATCCGGGTGCTCGACGCGGCCCACGTCGCGATCGCCGACCTTGGTGGCAACAATCGCCTCGACACGCTCCAGAACGTCATCGCCACCGGCCGGATCGCGCTCATGCTCGTGGTGCCCGGCCAGAGCGAGACCGTGCGCATCAACGGTGCGGCGTGGCTGAGCGCCGACCCCGACCTCCTCTGCGGATTCACGCTGCCGCACACGCCCAAGAGCGCGATCGTGGTGGCCGTCGAGACCACCTACGTGCACTGCGCGAAGGCGTTCCGCCGCGGCGGCGTGTGGGACGCTGAGGTGTGGGCCGAGTTGGCCGACACGCCCGACGGTGCGGCGATCCTGAGCTGTCAGCGGGTCGCCGACATGGACGCCGCCGAGATGCGCCGACGGCTCGACGACGACTACGACGCCGCGCTCGCCGCCGAGCGCTGACGGCTCAGGCCATCTTGGCCTGGAGGCGCCGATCGAGGGCGTCGAGAAAATCCTCGGTGCTCAGCCACGGGGCGTCCTTGCTGATCAACAGCGCCAGATCCTTGGTCATCTCGCCCTGCTCGACCGCCTCCACGCACACCGTCTCCAGCGCCTTGGCGAAGTTGACCACCTCGGGGGTGCCGTCCATCTGGCCGCGGTAGGTGAGGCCCTGCGTCCACGCGTAGATGGACGCGATCGGGTTGGTCGAGGTCTTGTTGCCCTTCTGGTGCTCACGGTAGTGGCGGGTCACCGTGCCGTGGGCGGCTTCGGCCTCGACGGTCTTGCCGTCGGGGGTCATCAGCACACTGGTCATCAACCCGAGCGAGCCGTAGCCCTGGGCGACGGTGTCGCTCTGGACGTCGCCGTCGTAGTTCTTGCAGGCCCACACGTAGCCGCCCTCCCACTTCATCGCGCAGGCGACCATGTCGTCGATGAGGCGGTGCTCGTAGGTGAGTCCGAGGGCGTCCATCTCCGTCTTGAACTCGGTCTGGTACACCTCCTCGAAGATGTCCTTGAACGAGCCGTCGTAGGCCTTGAGGATCGTGTTCTTGGTGGAGAGGTACACCGGGTAGTTGCGGATGATGCCGTAGCGAAGCGAGGCACGGGCGAAGTCGCGGATGCTGTCGTTGTAGTTGTACATCCCCATCGTCACGCCGCCGTCGGCGCCGAAGTCGGCGATCTTCATCTCCACCGGTGCACTGCCGTCGGCGGGGACGTAGGTCATGGTGACGGTTCCGGCCCCGGGCACCTTCCAGTCGGTGGCCTTGTACTGATCGCCGTGGGAGTGACGGCCGATGACGATCGGCTTCGTCCAACCCGGCACGAGCCGCGGGATGTTCGAGATGACGATCGGCTCACGGAAGATGACGCCGCCGAGGATGTTGCGGATCGTGCCGTTCGGGCTCTTCCACATCTTCTT
>JBBQTC010000058.1:0-27044 GCA_038234785.1 Acidimicrobiales bacterium | reverse complement strand
GAGCACTCGCACCCCGGGGTAGGAGTACCCACTCGCACGGCACTGTGGCACTCGGACCGACCGTGTGGCACTCGGACCGACCGTCTGGCACTCGGACCGACCGTCTGGCACTCGGACCGGTGCTGCGCAGACCGTGGTGCCCGACGCGATCATCTCGACGACACGCCACGAGGAGCGTGAAGCTTCGACGAGCGCCGACGCTCGAGTCGACGTGCGGAGATCTGTAGAAATCCCCTGGACTGGCTCCTCCGCAGCGGGCTGTCGGAGCGGTGCTCGACGAAGCCGGTCGGCGCGAGGACCGTTGATTCGTGCCGGCGTCAGGAACGCAGGACCGGGATCTGACCGGTGACGCCACCCGCCGGGGTGCCGTCGCGGTCGAGCCACTTGTGCGGGGTGTCGGCGGCCGGCGATGTCGCCATCGCGATGGCTTCGTCGACCGTGAGGGCACGCTGGGCCAGCATGCGGTGCGACGCTCGCACGAAGCCGGCGTCGACCGCGCGGTCCATCCACGCGAGCAGCGGTCCCCAGAAGCCGTCGATGTCGAGCAGGACGACCGGCTTGGAGACCAGACCGAGCTGGTTCCAGGTGAGCATCTCGGCGCACTCGTCGACGGTGCCGAACCCGCCAGGGAGCACCACGAAGCCGTCGGCAAGTTCGCTCAGGCGGGCCTTGCGAGCATGCATCGTCTCGACGACCTCGAGACGGGTGAGCCCACGGTGGGCAACCTCGGCGCGGACCAGTTGGTCGGTGATGACGCCGATGACCTCGCCACCGGCGGCCATCGCCGCGTCAGCAGCGATGCCCATCAGGCCGACGCTGCCCCCGCCGTACACGAGACCGATGTCGCGATTGGCGAGCGCTGCACCGAACTGGCGGGCCGCGTCGGAGAACGCGGAACTGGTGCCCGCGTTCGACCCGCAGTAGAGGCACAGTCGGGACCGGCTGGATGTGGGCATCCGTGCAGCCTGCCACATCGCTGCGTGACATCCGTCGGCCGGTTTCCTTCCTCCCCGGTGACCAGGGGTAACGTCGGCCGCATGAGCACCTCCCTGCCTGTCCCCGATCTCGCCGCCGCGTCGGAGGTGATCGACCTCGCCGGGTCCGTGGTCGGCAAGGCGGTCCGCCACCTCGCGGCCAACGGTGGGCCGGATCAGCACCAGGTGCTCGCCTACGACCTGGCCCACGCCGCCGCGCAGGTCGAGACCGCCCGCGCCCTGCTCGACTACGGCGCCAAGGGTGACGTCGAGGCCCGCATCACCTGCGCCTTCACCGCCGACATGGCGCACGACCTGATCACCCGCCTGATCGGACGCGAGGCCTCGTGGGGCCTCGAACAGGCTCCGATGCGCAGCGCACACTCGTTCCTCGACACGTTCCGCTCGGCGGAGTTCATCGCATCGCTGGCCCAGACGCCGGGCCCGCGCCACCTCGACGCCGACTTCGAGATGGTCGCCGACACGTTCCGGGCGTTCGCCGACAAGGTCATCAAGCCCCACGCCGAGCACGTGCACCGCAACAACGACGACGTCCCCGAGGAGATCGTTCGGGGCCTGGCAGAGATGGGCGCATTCGGGCTCAGCGTCCCCGCCGAGTACGGCGGCTACAGCGAGGGCGGCGACGGCGAGTACATCGGCATGGTCGTCGCCACCGAGGAGCTCAGCCGCGGTTCGCTGGGAATCGGCGGCTCGCTGATCACCCGGCCCGAGATCCTCACGCGAGCACTCGTGAAGGGTGGCACGGAAGCCCAGAAGCTGGAGTGGCTGCCCAAGCTGGCCACGGCGGAGGTCATGCCGGCCGTCGCCGTCACCGAGCCCGACTACGGCAGCGACGTGGCCAACATCAAGGTCACTGCCACGCCGGCCGAGGGGCTCGACGGTGCGCCGGGCTACAACATCACCGGTGTGAAGACGTGGTGCACGTTCGGCGCTCGCGCCGACGTGCTCGCCCTGCTCGCCCGGACCGATCCCGACCGGACCAAGACCTATCGAGGCCTGAGCCTGTTCATCGTCCCCAAGCCCCGCGGCGAGGGCCACGGCTTCCAGTTCGAGCAGCCCACGGGCGGCAAGATGGAGGGCCGCGCGATCGACACGATCGGGTACCGAGGGATGCACAGCTACGAGGTGGCGCTCGACGAGTGGTGGGTCCCCGCAGCCAATCTCGTCGGCGAGGAGGACGGGCTTGGCAAGGGGTTCTTCATGCAGATGGCCGGCTTCGAGAACGGCCGCCTGCAGACCGCCGCCCGTGCCGTCGGCGTGATGCAGGCTGCGTACGAGGCGGCCCTCGACTACGCCCAGAACCGCAACGTGTTCGGCAACAACATCCTCGACTACGAGCTCACCCAGGTGAAGCTCGGCCGGATGGCCGTGCTGATCCAGGCCGGCCGCCAGTTCGCCTACTCCGTGTCTCGGATGATGGCCAAGGGCGACGGCACGATGGAGGCCGCGATGGTGAAGGCCTACGTGTGCAAGGCAGCCGAGTGGGTCACCCGTGAGGCGATGCAGATCCACGGCGGCATGGGTTACGCAGAGGAGTTCACCGTGTCCCGACTGTTCGTCGACGCACGAGTCCTCAGCATCTTCGAGGGAGCCGACGAAACGCTGTGCCTCAAGGTCATCGCCCGCCGCCTCTGCGACACCACCCGAGCCTGAGCGACCGCCTCAGTCCTCGAGGCGGTGCACCGACACGGCGTAGTCGCCGTCGTCGAACGGATCGCGCTCCCAGGTCGCCCAGCGTTCCACGAGGGTCAGGCCGGCGACGCTGCAGTCGGCGTCGTACTGCTCGAGCGTGACCGCGTCGGGCCGCTGCTCGAGGCTGAACCCGGCGACCAGCAGGCCACCCGACTCGAGATGGTCGGCGAGGTTGAACACGATCGCCCCCCGCTGATCGGGCCGGCAGAAGACCATCACGTTCCCCGGCATCGCCACGAGCGAGAACATGCGAGCGAGCCGCATGACTGCGAGATCGACGTGATGCCAGGCGATGTCGGGGGCGTCGTGTCGGGCGTAGGCAAGCAGGTCGTCGTCGAGATCAGCGCCCTCCACATCGATACCGCGGCGAGCGAGTTCGATGGCCACTCGCCCCATGCCGCACCCGGCGTCGAGCACACTGGCAGGCCCGTACGCGGCGATGAGGTCGGCTTCGCCGTGCGGAGCTCTCCCGCCCTCTTCGAGCTTCACCCAACGCTGGTGGTACTCGCCCAGATCGATGTCGCTGCGCCACCTGGCCCACCGAGCGCTGACGTGTTCCCCGCCAGGGTCCCGACTCGTGGTCATGTCACCAACTCCTCCAACGACGCGATGCGATCGAAGTCGGCCCCGACATGATCGTCGTAGGGGTCGAGCAGGATCGGATGGAGTCCTGCGGCGCGTGCGCCATCGACATCCATGGTGACAGAGTCGCCGACATACGCGATAGCCAGGCGGTCGAATTCGGTGAAGTGCGGCAACGCGAAGTCGAAGATCCGCGGATCGGGCTTGGCCACGCCCACGAGGTGGCTGTCGACGACGACCCGCATCGGGGTGAGCGGTCCCGGCCCCTCCTGGCAGATGCCACTGCGCACCAGCACACGAGCGATCTGACCGCTGGCGTTGCTGACCACACCCATCGGCATCCCCTGCTCGTGCAGCGCGACGATCCCGCGGATGCTCTCGGGGATCGGCCACCGCCACGTCCAGGCGTTGCGGGTCCGTTCCAGCACCGCCGCGGCCCATTCGACCTCGTCGTCGGGCACGCCGATCGCCCGGACGTACGCCTCGTTGTAGTCGTGCCAGAACTGCTCCTGGGCACCGGCGGCGCTCTTGGCGGCCATCCCGAGGTAGTGCGCTCGACGGTGGGCGGCGATCGACGGGTCACCCCCGTGATAGGCGAGCAAGGGCCCGAGCACGGTGGGATCGGGCAGCAGGAAGACCCCTCCGGCATCGAAAAGGATTGCGTCGAAATTCGGGAGGGCCATCGCGCCAACCTAACCTTGGGGTGTGCGTAGCCCCCGTGACTTCTTCAAGCCGCTCGCCGTCGGTGCTCCCCAGCCGGTGCGTGAGATCCCTTTCCGTCCGAGTCGGGTCATCCACTTCTTCCCGCCGCAGAACGACAAGCTCGTCGCCAAGTTGCCCGAGATCATCCCGACGGTCGACATCCTCCTCGGCAACCTCGAGGACGCCATCCCGATGGCCGACAAGGAAGCGGCCCGGGCAGGCCTGGTGAAGGTCGCCAGGACGGTCGACATGGGCACCACCCAGTTGTGGACACGTGTCAACAGCCTCGACTCGCCGTGGGGTCTCGACGACCTCACGACGCTCGTCACCGAGATCGGCGACAAGCTCGACGTCATCATGATCCCGAAGGTCGAAGGGCCCGAGGACATCCACTACGTCGACCGGTTGCTGGCGCAGTTGGAGGCCAAGGCAGGGCTGCAACGGCCGCTGCTGGTGCACGCCATCCTCGAGACCGCCCGGGGAGTCGCCAACATCGAGGAGATCTGCGCCGCCTCGCCGCGCATGCAGGGCCTCTCGCTCGGTCCCGCCGACCTCGCCGCCAATCGGCGGATGAAGACCACTCGCGTCGGCGGCGGACACCCCGACTACCTCGTCCGCGCCGATCCCCCGATGGGCCCCGACGGACCGGACTACGGGGCGCCGCGCACCACCCACCAGCAGGATCTCTGGCACTACACGATCGCCCGCATGGTCGACGCCTGCGTCACGTTCGGGTTGCTGCCCTTCTACGGGCCGTTCGGCGACATCAAGGACACCGTCGCCTGCGAGGACCAGTTCCGCAACGCCTACCTCCTCGGGTGCGTCGGCGCGTGGAGCCTGCACCCCGCGCAGGTCGAGATCGCCAAGCGGGTGTTCAGCCCCCGCCCCGACGACGTCCGCCAGGCGCAGCGCGTCATCGATGCGATGGGCGACGGAACGGGAGCGATCATGCTCGACGGCAAGATGGAGGACGACGCCTCGGTGAAGCAGTGTCACGTCGTGGTCGAACTCGCCCGCCAACTCGCCGCCCGCGATCCCGAACTCGCCGCAGCCTACGGATTCTGAAGGAGCTGCCATGAGCGATCTGCGTCCCCGCCGTTCCGTGCTGTACATGCCCGCCGCCAACGAGCGAGCACTCGAGAAGGCCAAGACCATCGCCGCCGACGCGATCATCTTCGATCTCGAGGACGCGGTCGCCCCCGATGCGAAGGAGGCGGCCCGGGCGAACGCCGTTGCTGCCGCCTCGTCCGGCGAATACGGCACGCGTGAGCTCACCATCCGCTGCAACGGCCTCGACACGCCGTGGGGTGTCGACGACCTGGCCGCCGCGGCACAGAGCGGCGCGGCAGCGGTGGTGATCCCCAAGGTCGGGTCGGTCGACTACCTCGACGACATCGCCGCCCGACTCGATGCCGCCGGCGCTCGCGCGGAGATGAAGATCTGGGCGATGATCGAGACCCCCACTGCGGTGTTCGACATCCGGGCGATCGCCGCCCACTGGCGGGTCGCCGTGCTCGTGATGGGCACCAACGATCTCGCCCGCGAGTTGCGTTCCTCGCTCGGCGCGGCCGATCGCCATCCCCTCGTACCCCATCTCGCGACGGCGTTGGCCGGAGCGCGCGAGGCCGGCAGGGTGATCCTCGACGGTGTCTACAACGACGTGAAGGACCTCGACGGCTTCCGGACCGAGTGCGTGCAGGGCTTCGAGATGGGCTTCGACGGCAAGACGCTCATCCACCCCGGCCAGGTCGACATCTGCAACGACGTGTGGGCACCGTCCGCCGACGACATCGAGACGGCGCGCGGCATGATCGCGGCCTTCGACGAGGCCGTCGCGGCCGGCAAGGGAGTCGTCACCTACAACGGCCGGATGATCGAGAACCTCCACGTCGCGAACGCCCAGCGAGTGCTCGCCGTGGCCGACGCCATCGCACAGATGGGCTGACGCGGCGGAGGGGCGCCTCTGGGAGGTGCCCCTCGCTCGGAGCCCATCTTGATCTGCAGATTGGTCGGTCTGCGCTTCCGCTTGGGAACGTGGCTCTACGAAAAGCATGCACCCGCGGCCCGGCCCGCGCAAGGGCCAATATCGGCAAGATTTCCGGCCGATGCTGCGTCGGGAGTCAGGTCAGAGCGTGGAGCGGAACAGTGCGAGCGTGCGCTCGAACGACTCGCTCGACGCGTCGGCGTCGTAGACCTCGGGACGGTCGTCGTTGAAGAACGCGTGATGCGTACCGAGGTGGACGTGCATGGTGGCGTCCTTGCCGAGCGCCCGCAACTGATCCTCGAGCGCGCGGGTGGCCTCTGGGCCGGCGAAGTCGTCGTGTTCGGCATACTCACCCACGATGGTGGCCGAGATCGCCGCCCAGTCGGGCTGCGCCGTTGGCCACGGGATGACGCCGTAGTAGGGGGCGGCGGCGGCGACCGCATCGGGACGTTGGGAGGCGACGACGAGCGCCAGCCCGCCTCCCATGCAGTAGCCGACGACTCCGATCTTGGACCGGCCGGAACGCTCGCACAGCAGATCGACGGCACCGCTGAGATCCTTGCCGGCCTGTTCGAGATTCATGGCCATCATCAACTTGCCGGCGCCATCGGGCTCGGTGGTCGACTCGCCGTGGTAGAGGTCGGGCGCCAGCGCGGTGAATCCGGCGGCAGCGAAACGGTCCACCACGTTCTTGATGTGCGGGACCAGGCCCCACCACTCCTGGATGACCAGAACGCCGGGACCGGCCCCGGCGATGTAGCCGTCGCATGTGTGACCGTTGCTCTTGAACGTGACCATGTCTCCCATGACCGCGAACGTAGCGCAGCCAGGGGTGATCAATTTTGTACGGACACAAAGTGACGTCTGTACGCCATCCGATGTGACAACTACGATGAGCGAATGACCTCGCTGGAAACCCACCCCGCCGATGCCTTCGCCAACGATCGGGCGCACGTCTTCCACTCGTGGAGTGCGCAGGGCGCCTTGCACCCGCTGGTCGTCACCCGTGCCCAGGGCAGCTACTTCTGGAGCGAGGACGGCACTCGTTACCTCGACATGTCCAGCCAGTTGATGAACGTCAACATCGGTCACCAGCACCCGAAGTTGGTGGCGGCGATCAAGGAGCAGGCGGACCGCCTGTGCACCATCGCCCCGTTCCACGCCAACGACGCCCGCGGCGAGGCGGCTCGGCTGATCTGCGAGGTCGCCGCCACGAACCTGCCCGACAGCGACCTCAACATGGTGTTCTTCACCAACGGCGGCGCAGAGGCGACGGAGAACGCCGTTCGCATGGCCCGCCTCCACACCGGGCGCCACAAGATCCTCAACCACTACCGCAGCTACCACGGCGCCACGAACGGCGCCATCACGCTCACCGGTGATCCCCGCCGCTGGCCCAGCGAGCCCGGCATGCCGGGCGTGGTCAAGTTCTGGGGGCCGTACCCGTACCGCTCCGCCTTCCACTCCGACAGCGCGGAGCAGGAGTGCGAGCGGGCGTTGCAGCACCTCGACGACACGCTGATGGTCGAAGGCGCACACACTGTCGCCGCCATCATCATCGAGACCGTCGTCGGCACGAACGGCATCCTGGTCCCACCCGACGGCTACCTCGCCGGCATCCGTGAGCGTTGCGACCGGCACGGCATCATGATGATCTGCGACGAGGTGATGGCCGGGTTCGGTCGCTGCGGCGAGTGGTTCGCATTCCAGAAGTGGGGCGTCCAGCCCGACCTCGTGGCGTTCGCCAAGGGCGTCAACTCCGGCTACGTCCCACTGGGCGGCGTCGTCATCAGCGACAAGGTGTCGGCGACGTTTCGCGACCGCGCCTACCCCGGCGGCCTCACCTACTCGGGGCACCCGCTCGCCTGTGCATCGGCGGTCGCGAGCATCAACATCTTCAAGGAGGAGGGCATCGTCGAACACGCACGATCCCTCGGGGCCGACGTGCTCGGGCCGGGACTGGAGAAGCTGAAGGCCAACCACCCGAGCGTCGGCGATGTCCGCGGTCTCGGCGTGTTCTGGGCACTCGAACTGGTGAAGGACCGGGCCACCCGGGAGCCGATGGTGCCGTTCAACGCGGCCGGACCAGACGCCAAGCCGATGGCCGAACTGCTCGCCGCGTGCAAGGCCAAGGGCGTGTGGCCGTTCACCCACTTCAATCGCCTGCACGTCACTCCCCCGTGCAACAGCCGACCCGAGGATCTCGAGGAAGGTCTCGCCGTCCTCGACGAGGCGCTCACCATCACCGACCAGTACTACACGGGCTGATTCGGAACCCTCGCGCGCCCCTCTGGCACGCTGCCTCGATGGTCACTCCACCGCAACTCGACGACCGGCTGCGCCAGCTCGTCGACTCCCTCTTCGACCACGGTTGGCAACCCGCCGACGTGGCCCACCTCGCCCGTCGTACCGGCACCCAGCGCAGCGCCCGGCTCGTCGCCGGGTACATCGCCCAACACGCCCGCCGCACCGACGCCCCCACCAGGGCGCCACACGAATGGCTCGCCCAACTCCGCGAGCTGGGGTTGTTCGAGCCGGCGTCGGGTGCCGTCGTCGGCGGGCACGGTGAAGTCCTCGTGCGGTGGGGTCGGGCCGAACGCCTCGACGCCGACGAGGTTCGAGACGCCGCGATCGACGTCATCGCCGCCCTCGGGAAGGCGCCCGTGCTCGGCGTCCTCATCCCGCCGCCGTCGGCATGGGGGGCCAGCAACCGGGGACTGCTCCCGGCCTCCGACGTCGCCGACGTCGATGCCAGGGCGCTCACCCTCATTCGCGCCCTGCTCGCCAAGGCCGAGGCCACCACCTTCGATGCCGAGGCCGAGTCGTTCACCGCCAAGGCGCAGGAGTTGATGACCCGGCACTCGATCGATGCCGCCCTGCTCGCCGCCCACGCCACCACACCTGGGAGCGGTGCCGGCATCAAGTCGCGCCGTGTCCACATCGACAATCCCTACGCCGACGAGAAGGCCACGCTGCTCGCCGGGATCGCCCATGTCAACGGGGCCAAGTGCGTCTGGTCACCCACCGCCGGATTCGCGACCCTCATGGGTTTCCCGGTCGATCTCCAGCTCACCGATGTGCTCTTCACGTCGCTCCTCGTCCAGGCGACCCATGCGTCGGCGTCGGCCACCGCGCACGACACGCGGCTGCGCACCCCGTCGTTCCGGCGTGCGTTCCTGGTCTCCTTCGCCGACCGGGTCACCGAGCGGTTGGAGGCCACACGGGCAAGCGTCACCCACGATGCCGAGGTCGAGTACGGCTCATCGCTCGTCCCGGTGCTCGCCCAACGCGAGGCCGCCGTCGAGCAGGCGTTCCAAGAGGCGTTCCCGCGGGTCACGTTCCGACCGAGCAGGCGCTACAACGCGCACGGCTGGTACGCCGGGCGCGATGCGGCGGACCGCGCCGACCTCGGTGCCGGTGCCGCGATCGACGTCGGGTCCGGGTCCGGGTAGAGGTCCGGGTCCGGGTAGCACCCGCGGAAGGCCGCCCGACCGGAGTCGCCGCGTCACGCCGCCTTGGCGGTGGGTGGGGCGTGCGAGCTCGTGTGCCCTCCGGGTCGGACGACGGTGAGGGTTCGATCGGGCGCGAGGTGGAGGTGCCATCCTCCTTCGTGGACGAGGTGGTGGTGTCGGCCGCACAGAGGAAGCAAATTGTCGATATCGGTGGCACCGTGGTGCCTTCCGTACCACGACACGTGGTGCGCCTGGGTGTGCTCGAACGGCGTGTCGCACAGCGCGCACGTGCGGTACAGCACCCGCAAGGCCCGACGCTGGGCCCGGTTTGCCAACCGGGTCTCACGACCCAGATACAGCCGCACACCGTCATGGGCAACCACGACGGGGGTGACCGTGCCGAGGCACGCCCAGCGGCGAATCGTCTCGACCGGTAGTCCAAACCTGCCCAACCCCGCATCGACGACCGAATCCTGGTGCCGCCGCCCCTCGATCAGCGTCTTGGCATCGATGATCACGGTCACGTCGGCGACAGCCGAGCTCGGCGCGGCCGATGAGCCGGACCCGGAGGTACCTGCGGTCGTGGTGATGGCCAGCAACGCCAACGCCGCCAGATGATCCTGCCGTTCGATGGGGTCGACCGGCGCGTCGTCGACGGTGTCGCGGTGGAACAGCGCCTCGATCGTGTTGCGCAGTCGACCCTCGAGTTCGGTGCCACGCACCGGATCGAAGCTGCCGGACAGGTTCCACATTCCGTCTCGCCCGTGCCACCAGCGCAATCGCGTCGCGCGTCGTTGCCGCGCCAACAGGTCGCGACCATCGTCGTTCCGAGCACTGCCGACCACGCGTTCGAGCGTCTGGCGAAACTCGCGATCCGACAAGTTCGCCGCCGATGCGGCGATCAGCGATCCTTGCCGGGCGACCCGCGCAAGCTCCTGCGAGGTGAGGCCGGACGCGGCCTTTGCAAACGCGTCGACCCGGTCACCGGTGACGTCGCCATTGGCCAATGCGTCGCCCAGTTCGGGAACGGCGGCGCAGGCCTTGCGGCGCGTGCGGACCTTGCCGGCGGCCGCCAGTGACGACTTCGCCGCCTTTGCCACCTCGTCTTCGGGCATCATCGTCGGCGCATCGGCCGTGAGCTCGTCGAGACGGCCGAGGACCTCGACCTCACGAGCATCCAGCAACCCGCGCCCGCAGCGGATCTGCTCTAACTCGCGCCGACACGCCACGACATCGACCAGTGCCGTCTCACGAATCGTTCGGCGCAACACCCCCACGTCCATGGTCGAACTCTACGAAGGGGGTGTGACAGGGTTCCGAGCACCCCAAAGTCGAGGAGCGACGAGTCCGTCGTGCGTGTGCGGCGGGCCGGTCACGGGCCGAGCCATCAACCGTTCGGCAAGACTGACGATGTACTGCGCGATCTCGGTGGGGCGGACGACAAGGTCCAGGTGCCGGCCGGAGCGTCGGACCGTCGGCCAGTTCCACGCCTCGGCACGAGTGACGTCGTCGTCATAGGCAGCGCTCAGTCGAAGGTATGCGGCGGGACGAGTCCACCACGATGGAGGGGCGTCGATGGACGCGTCGTAGAAGCTCCGAGGGACCTCCGGGATCTCGGCGATCACGGCTCCGCGCACCCTTTCGTCAGGGATGAGCGCGTTCATGGTGTCGGCGGGCCACCACTGATGCCACGGCGGAAGCAGGCCTCCGTGGGTGGGAAGCGCGTCGATGAAGTCGACGAAGCCCTGTGACGGTAGGAATGGCCGATCCTCGCCGGGAAGGACAGCATCGACGAACACCGTGGCCTCGGCGCCAACCTGATCGGCGATCGCCGGCAGAAGGGCTCCTGCACCCGAATGACCGATCACGACATCGGCCTTCGGACAGCAGGCCACGGCGAGTGCGGCGAAACATCGTGGTGCGTTGGACGCCCGGCGTAGATCGGGGCAGGTCACTGACCATCCGATTTCGGAGAGGGCCGATGCCAGCGGCGACACCGTCGCCGGGCCGACCAGCGGGCTGTGAACGAGGAGAGCTCTGATCCGACCATTCTGTCCCATCTGGCGGCGGCAAATCGGCAGCCCGACGGTGGGGTACCAGTCAGACCGGCCGGACCTCGGCGAGGCGCGTGATCGAATACTCATCGTCCCAGCAGACGGCGGCCTCCCACGCGGCCGCGGCCTGGGCGGCGATGTCGTACGTGTCGTCGTCGAGCGCTGCGGCGTTGTGGGGCAGCACCAGATCGAGATCGGGCACGTCAACGTGCGACTCGTCCCAGTCGATCAGCCCGACCCGATCGGCGGTGATCCGGACGTTTCCGATGTTGTTGGAGTCTCCGTGGACGACACACGTCGGACGTCCCTCGAGCCGAGCCCAGGCCGCCCGGCATCGAGCAACGCCCTCGGGAGGCATCGCATCGAGGTTGACCTTCGTCCCGGTCTCGACGTGCAGGAGGTCGGTCGATGATCGCCAGCCCGGACGCTGCGGCCAGCCCTGCGTCAACCGATGCACCTGTCGGAGCGTGTCGGCCACGCGGCGCCAGTCGTCGTCCGTCTCGGGCGGTTCGCCGACCACGTAGGTCATCACGACCAGGCCGTCGACGAAGAGCCGACCATCCGTCGTCGGGATTGCGACGGGCACGGTCAGCCCTGCACGGTCGAGGTGTTGCAGAAGGTCGGTCTCCCAGGCGAGATCTGCGTCGCTCCTCGCGCCGAGACGACCAACGGCGAGGTGTCCGTCGACGTGAACGCTCCACACGTCATTGGCGACCCCACCCGAGAGCGGTTCGATGCGAGTGGCGCCGCCACCCCATTGCGCGAGCGCCTCCCATCCCACGGTCACACCCTCGCGTCGTTCGAACCACCGGTCCGGATCAGCCGACCTGCCAGGTGCCGTTCGAACGCAGCAACGCGCCGAGATCGCCCGGGCCCTTCTTCTCCGACGACTGGGCGAGCTGGGCACCGACCATGGCGCCGTAGTCGCCGCGCTCGATGCTGCGGAACACACCGAACGGCGTGGCCGAATGATCGTCGTGCGACAGGCGGGCCAGCGCGAATGCCAGACCCGGGTCGTCGCGGTGTGCGTCGTGCACGAGGATCGCGTCCTCGCCCACATCGGCCACTTCCATGATCCGCAGCTGCCCGTCGGAGCCCATGACGACACCCTTGTGCCCGTCGACACCGAAACGGATCGGCTCGCCGTGCTTGAGGTCGATCATCATCTCGAGCCGCGCGTTGCGGCTCGTGATGTCGTCGAAGGCCCCGTCGTTGAACACGTTGCAGTTCTGGAAGATCTCGACGAACGACGCGCCGTTGTGTGCGTGTGCCTGGCGGAACACTTCCATCATGTGCTTGCGGTCGAGGTCGTGGGTGCGGGCCACGAACGACGCCTCGGCGCCCAGCGCCACGCTCAACGGGTTGAACGGGTGGTCGATCGAGCCCATCGGGGTGCTCTTGGTGACCTTGCCCTGCTCACTGGTGGGCGAGTACTGCCCCTTGGTGAGCCCGTAGATGCGGTTGTTGAACAGCAGGATCGTGAGGTTCACGTTGCGGCGCAGGGCGTGGATCAGGTGGTTACCACCGATCGAGAGTGCGTCGCCGTCGCCGGTGATCACCCAGACATCGAGGTCGGGACGGGCGACCGCCACACCCGTGGCCACCGCCGGTGCACGTCCGTGGATGCTGTGCATGCCGTAGGTGTTCATGTAGTACGGGAACCGGCTGGAGCAGCCGATGCCACTGATGAACACCGTGTTCTCCGGCGCGATGCCCAGGTCGGGCATCAACTGCTGGACTGCCTGCATGATGCCGTAGTCGCCGCAGCCGGGGCACCAGCGCACTTCCTGGTCGCTCATCCAGTCCTTCTTGGTGGTGAGCGGGACGATCGTGTCGGTCATGACAACGCCTCCGTGACGGCAGCTTCGATTTCGGCGGCGGTGAAGGGCAGACCCTGCACCTTGGTGATGGACTTGGCGTCGACCAGGTAGTCGGCCCGCACGAGGCGGCACAGCTGGCCCATGTTCAGCTCCGGGACGAGCACGGTCTTGAACTTCCTGAGCAGGTCGCCCAGGTTCGGTGGCATCGGGTTGACGTGGGTCAGGTGGATCCACGCCAACTTGGTGCCCACTCGGCGGGTTCGCTGCACCGCAGCATCGATGGCCGCCCACGTGGAGCCCCATCCGAGGATGCACACGTCGGCGTCCTCGTCGCCGACGATGGTGGCCAGCGGGATGTCGTTGGCGATGCCGGCGACCTTCGCAGCTCGCAGGTGCACCATCAGCGAGTGGTTGGCCGGCGCGTAGCTGATGTTGCCCGAGCCGTCCTCCTTCTCGATGCCGCCGACGCGGTGCATCAGGCCCGGGGTGCCGGGGATGGCCCACGGTCGGGCGAGCGTGTCGGGGTCGCGCAGGTACGGCCAGTACTCCTCGGAGCCATCGGCCGCCACGTGGTTCTTCTCCGTCGTGAACGGCACCGAGATGTCGGGCAGCGCGTCGGGGTCGGGCAGCAGCCACGGCTCGCTGCCGTTGGCCAGATACCCATCGCTGAGGAGGATGACCGGCGTGCGGTACTTCAGCGCGATGCGCGCCGCCTCAATGGCTGCGTGGAAGCAGTTCGACGGGCTGTACGCAGCGACGATCGGCAGTGGAGCCTCACCGTGTCGTCCGAACATCGCGATGTTGAGGTCGGCCGCCTCGGTCTTGGTCGGCAGGCCGGTGGACGGACCACCACGCTGGATGTCGACGACGATCAGCGGGAGTTCGAGCGAGAACGCGAGGCTGATGGTCTCGCTCTTCAGCGCCAGACCCGGACCGCTCGTGGTGGTGACGCCGAGATGACCGGCGAACGCCGAGCCGAGCGCCATTCCGACGGCGGCGATCTCGTCCTCGGCCTGCACGGTGCGGACTCCGAAGTGCTTGTGCTTGGAGAGCTCGTGGAGGATGTCGCTCGCGGGCGTGATCGGGTAGCTGCCGAGGAAGACGGGCAGCTTGGCCAACTGCCCGGCGGCGACGAGACCCCAGGCGAGCGCGGTGTTGCCGGTGATGTTGGTGTACTCGCCGGCCGGCAGCTTCGCCGGCTTCACCTCGTAGGGGTGGTCGAAGAGTTCGGTGGTCTCACCGAACGCGAACCCGGCGCGGAACGCTGCGAGGTTGCTCTCCTTGACGAGGTCCTTGAACTTGCCTTCTATCCAATCGATCGTCGGCTGACGGGGCCGTGAATACAGCCACGACACGAGGCCGAGTGCGAAGAAGTTCTTCGACCGCTCCGAGTCGCGGGGCTTCACGCCGAGCGGTTCGGTGGCCTTCTGGGTCAGCGATGTCATCGGCACCTCGACCACGCGGTACTCGGACAGGAAGTCGTCGTGGAGCGGGTTGTGGTCGTAGCCGGCCTTGGTGAGGTCGCGCTCTTCGAACGCGTCGGTGTTGATGATCAACAAACCGTTCTGTTCGAGTCGGTGCAGATCGGCCCGCAGCGCGGCGGGGTTCATGACCACCAGCACGTTGGGCGCGTCACCCGGCGTGGTGATGTCGTGGTCCGAGATGTGGACCTGGAAGCTCGACACGCCGTTGACCGTGCCCGCTGGGGCCCGGATCTCGGCCGGATAGTCGGGGAACGTCGACAGATCGTTGCCGAACACTGCACTTGCCGACGTGAAGCGATCGCCCGTGAGCTGCATACCATCGCCCGAGTCGCCCGCGAATCGGACGACGACATGCGAGATCTGCTCCGCCTGCTTGCCGTGACGTTCTTCGGTGTCCGTCATTGGCCACCTCCATGTGTGGGGACGGCATCGTTGCCAGTCCGCGTTGGCACCCTATCTCGCAACCCTCAATGTCAACGAGACACCCGCCAGCGCTGCCACCAGTCCCACGACCGCGAGAGGCCCCAGCCGCTCGCCGAACAGCACAGCGCCCTCGATCGTGCTGAGCGCCGGGGTGAGGAAGAACAGGCTGCTGACCTTGGCGGCAGCATGTCGCTGCAGCAGCCACAGCATGATCAGCACGGCGGCGATCGAGAGCACGACGACCGCCCATGCGAGTGCGAACATCGACCGGGCCGTCACCGTGAAGTCGAACCGTTCGTGCACCAGCGCAGCGACGGCGAGCACGGACGCAGAGGCGGCGTATTGCACGACCGTCCCGCGGATCAGCGGCATCGCCGATCCGCGGCGGCGCTGAACCAGGGTGCCGAAGCACATCCCCAGCACGCTGACACCCGCAGCGATGAGCGCCCCGGTGGAGATGTCGTTGGATGCGCCGCGCATGTGGTCGACGACGACGACGACCACGCCGACGAACCCGAGCCCGATGCCGATCCACTGCCACGACCGGAGCCGCTCCGCCAGCAGGACCCGAGCGGTGAGAGCGGTGATCACGGGATGGAGCCCGGCGATCAATGCGCCGATGCCGGCCGGCATGCCCCAACTGATGGCGAGGAACACGCCGCCGAGGTAGACGGCATGCATCCCCAATCCCGAGATCGCCGCCCAGCGAGCCGAGGGGCGGCTGATGGTGGGCGCTGAGGTGACGTGCGCGTAGACCAGGAGGACGACCGCGGCGATCGCCAGTCGGACGGCGAGGAACGTGAGCGGGCCTGCGTCGTCGGTGGCATAGCGGGCCACGACGAAGCCGGTGCTCCAGAGCACGACGAAGACGAAGGGCGCCGTCGACACGAACGGCGACGCGGCGCGAGAAGGGCGGGTCGCCGCGGCGACCCGCCCTTCCTCCGCTGGAACGGCCTGTTCGGTCAGGCGCCACCCTCTTTCAGGGTGACGTCGATGGGCGCGAACGACACGTTCGATCGCCGCCCCGGTGCAGAGGTGTTGTCGGTTGCCGTCACGAACGAGCCTTCACGTGCTCCGCGAGCGCGGGCAGCACCTTCTCGCCGTACACCTGCAACGTGTGGTCCTTGTCGTCGTGCTGCAGATAGATCGCGAACTGGTCGACACCGAGATCCTTGAGCTGACGCATCCGCTCGACGTGGGTCTCGACCGGGCCGACGATGCAGAACCGATCGACGATCTCGTCGGGCACGAACTGGGCGTGGCTGTTGCCGGCCTGGCCGTGCTCGTTGTAGTCGTAACCCTGGCGCCCCTTGATGAAGTCGATGAGTGCCTTCGGCACCATGGTGGTGTCGCTGCCGTATCGGGCGACGATGTCGGCGACGTGGTTCCCCACCATGCCCCCGAACCACCGAACCTGTTCGCGCCCGTGGGCCAGCCCCTCCGGGGTGCCGTCGGTGACGTAGGCGGGAGCGGCGACGCAGATGGTGATGTCGTCCGGGTCGCGCCCAGCGGCGGTGGCCGCGCTGCGCACTGCGTTGATCGTCCACTCGGCGATGGAGAGGTCAGCGAGCTGGAGGATGAATCCGTCGCCGACCTCGCCGGTGAGTGCCAGCGCCTTGGGACCGTAGGCGGCGACCCAGACCTCGAGCTCGCTCTTGCTCGCCCAGGGGAAGCGGATCTCGTTGCCGTTGTACGAGACGCCTCGGCCGTTGCCGAGCTCTCGGATGACGTCGATGCTCTCGCGGAGCGTTGCCAGCGTCGTCGGGGCGCCGTTGGTGACCCGAACGGCCGAGTCGCCGCGCCCGATCCCGCACACGGTGCGATTACCGAACATCTCGTTGAGCGTGGCGTACACGCTGGCGGTCACGGTCCAGTCGCGCGTCGCCGGATTGGTGACCATCGGACCCACGGTGACGTTGCGTGTCTCGGCGAGGATCTGGCTGTAGATCACGTACGGCTCCTGCCACAGGATGTGGCTGTCGAACGTCCAGACGTGGGTGAACCCGAGCGACTCCGCGCGCTTGGCAAGGTCGATCACGCGCCGCGACGGCGGCGTGGTCTGTAGGACGACTCCAAGTTCCACGGCTGCATTCTCCCCTGTAGAACGGCGTCCCCCGTCCCCCGGGTGTGAACGCCGCGTGACGAAATTCGTTCAGCGGTTCTGGGGGAATCCCAGGTCGACCGAGCTGGTGCGCGGGTCCGGCCAACGACTGGTCACGACCTTGCTGCGGGTGTAGAAGTTGACGCCCTCGGGACCGTACATGTGCGTGTCGCCGAACAGGCTCGCCTTCCATCCGCCGAAGCTGTAGTAGCTGACCGGCACGGGGATCGGCACGTTGATACCGACCATGCCGACCTGCACGTCGAACTCGAACTGGCGGGCCGCGCCGCCGTCGCGGGTGAAGATCGCAGTGCCGTTGCCGAACTGATTGGCGTTGATCAATGCGAGGCCGTCGTCGTAGCCGTGCACGCGCGTGACGGTGAGGACCGGGCCGAAGATCTCCTCGTCGTAGCACTTCATGCCGGGCTTGGCGTGGTCGATGAGGCTCGGGTTGAGGAAGAAACCGTCGGCCCGGACATCGGTGGTGCCGTCGACGACGACGCTCGCGCCCTCGCTCGCGGCGCCCTGGACGTAGCCCTTGACCTTGTCCCGGTGCTCGCCGGTGATGAGCGGCCCCATCTCGTTGCCGTCCTCGCTCGCCGGGCCGACCTTGATCCCCGGGATGCGGTCCTTGATCTTGCCGACCAGTTGGTCGGCGATGGCCTCGCTGGCGAGCACCACGGCGATGGCCATGCACCGTTCGCCGGCGGACCCGTACGCCGCACTGACCGCGGCGTCGGCCGCCATGTCGAGGTCGGCGTCGGCGAGCACGAGCATGTGGTTCTTCGCGCCACCGAGCGCCTGCACCCGCTTGCCGTTCCTGGTACCGGTCTCGTAGATGTACCGCGCGATCGGCGTCGAGCCGACGAAGCTCACTGCTTGGATGTCGGTGTGGTCGAGCAGTCGGTCGACCGCGACCTTGTCGCCGTTGATCACGTTGAACGCGCCGTCGGGCAGTCCCGCCTGCTTGAGCAACTCGGCGATGAACATGCTGGCCGACGGGTCCTTCTCGCTGGGCTTGAGCACGAAGGTGTTGCCACACGCAAGGGCGTTGGCGAACATCCACATGGGCACCATCGCCGGGAAGTTGAAGGGAGTGATGCCGGCCACCACACCCAGCGGCTGCTTGATGCTGTAGACGTCGACGCCGGTGCTCGCCTGCTCGCTGTAGCCGCCTTTCAACAGGTTCGGGATGCCGCACGCGAACTCGATGTTCTCCAGGCCGCGGGCGACCTCGCCGAGCGCGTCGCCGAGCACCTTGCCGTGCTCCTTGGTGAGCAGCGTGGCGATCTCCTTGCGATTGGCGTCGACCAACTCGCGCATCCGGAACATCACCTCGGCGCGTCGAGAGAGGTTCGTGGAGCGCCACGCGGGGAATGCTGCCTTGGCGACGGCGACGGCGTGATCGACCTCGTCGACGGAGGCGAAGTCGACCGCTGCTTGCTGTTGCCCGGTGGCGGGGTCGAAGACGACTCCCGACCGCCCGGAGGTGCCCTCGACGACCTTGCCGTCGATCCAATGGGAAATGCGATGCATGGGGTGCTGCTCTCTGTGACAGAAACGTGATGGAGGCGGACCGGCGTCAGACCAGGTACTGCGACAGGCCACGCTTGATGTACTGGCCGTGCCCCTTGCGTCCGACGAAGGTGTCGTTCTGGATGACCATCGTGCCGCGAGACATGACGGTGTCGACCTTGCCGTCGATCACCCAGCCTTCCCACGCGGAGTGGTCCATGTTCATGTGATGCTTGTCGTTGATGCCGATGTGCGTCTGCTGGTTCGGATCCCAGATCACGATGTCGGCGTCGGCGCCGGGGGCGATGACGCCCTTGCGCGGGTACATGCCGAACATGCGGGCCGGTGTCGTGCAGCAGGTCTCGACCCAGCGCTCGAGCGAGATCTCACCGTTGACGACCCCTTGGTACAGCAGCTCCATGCGGTGCTCGACCCCACCGATCCCGTTGGGGATCGCGGCGAAGTTGCCGAGGCCGAGCTCCTTCTGGTCCTTCATGCAGAACGGGCAGTGATCGGTGCTGACGATCGCGAGCTCGTTCATCCGCAAGCCCTTCCACAGGTCGCCCTGGTGGCCGTGGCCCATCTGGCCGATGTAGTCGGGGTCGTGATCCTTCGAGCGCACCGGCGTGCTGCACACCCACTTGGCTCCCTCGAAGCCCGGCTTGCCCAGCGTCTCCTCCAACGTGAGGTAGAGGTACTGCGGGCAGGTCTCGGCGAAGACGTTGCGACCATGGTGACGTGCAGCGGCCACTTCGTTGAGTGCGTCACCGGCACTCATGTGCACGATGTACAGCGGGACGTTGCCGGCCACGTGGCTGAGCACGATGGCGCGGTGCGTGGCCTCCGCCTCCAGCGGCGATGGCCGGGTGTAGCTGTGGTAGCGCGGGTCGGTCTCACCTCGGGCGAGCGCCTGCTGCACCAGCACGTCGATGGCGATGCCGTTCTCCGCGTGCATCAGGATCATCGCCCCGCACTCGGCGGCGGTCTGCATGGCGCGGAGGATCTGCCCGTCGTCGCTGTAGAAGACGCCTGGATACGCCATGAACAGCTTGAAGCTGCTGATGCCCTCGTGGTCCACGAGGTACTGCATGTCCTTCAGCGACTGCTCGTCGACGCCGCCGATGATCTGGTGGAACCCATAGTCGATGCTGCAGTTGCCGTCGGCCTTGCGATGCCACTCGGCCAGGCCCTCGTGCACGTTCTCTCCGGACCGCTGCACGGCCATGTCGACGATGGTGGTGGTGCCGCCCCACGCCGCGGCGTTGCTCCCGGTCTCGAAGGTGTCGCTGGCGAAGGTGCCACCGAAGGGCAGCTCCATGTGGGTGTGCACATCGATGCCACCCGGGATGACGTACTTCCCGGCCGCGTCGAGGACCGACGTCATGCCCTCCTCGGTGAAGTAACCGGGGCCGCCGACGGCGGTGATCGTGCCGTCGGTGATGAGGACGTCCTGGGCGATGGTGCCGGTGGTCGAGACGACCTTGCCGTTCTTGATGAGCGTGGTTGCCATGGGATCCCCTGGGTTCGATCGGGCGGGTCAGCGGGCGACGAGTTCGTCGTACGCGTCGGGACGGCGGTCACGGTAGAACGCCCAGCGATCGCGCACGGTTCGGATCATGTCGATGTCGAGGTCACGCACGATCAGCTCGGGCTTGTACGGATCGCCGACCTCGCCGACGAACTTGCCCTCGGGGTCCACGAAGTAGCTCTGCCCGTAGAAGTCGTTGTCGCCGAGCTCCTCGATGCCGACCCGGTTGATCGCACCGACGTAGTAGATGTTGGCCACCGCCGACGCCGGCTGCTCGAGCCGCCACAGGTACTCGCTGAGTCCGCGGCTCGTGGCCGACGGGTTGAAGACGATCTCCGCGCCGTTGAGACCGAGTGCGCGCCAGCCCTCTGGGAAGTGGCGGTCGTAGCAGATGTACACGCCGACCTTGCCGACCGCGGTGTCGAACACCGGATAGCCGCCCGTGCCGGGGGTGAAGTAGAACTTCTCCCAGAAGCCCTTGGTCTGGGGGATGTGCTGCTTGCGGTACTTGCCCAGATAGGTGCCATCGGCATCGATCACCGCGGCGGTGTTGAAGTACAGCCCGCTCTGCACGATCTCGTACATCGGCAGCACCAGCACCATGCCGGTCTCCTTGGCGAGGGCCTGAAAGCGCTTGGTGGTCGGACCGTCCGGGATGGATTCGGTGTAGGCGTAGTACTCGGCCTCCTGCACCTGGCAGAAGTACGGACCGTAGAACAGCTCCTGGAAGCACATCACCTGTGCACCCTGAGCCTTCGCCTCGTGAACGGCGGCCTCGTGCTTGTCGAGCATCGCGTCCTTGGTACCGGGCCAGTCCGTCTGCAGCAGCGCTGCTCTCACGATGTGTGCCATGGCGCGGACTCTAATGTGACACCCTGGGGCGCACAATAGTTGTATTGTTACCGGACAATGAACCACACGTTCGCCCACGACGTCGCCGCCGCCGTCGATGATCGCAGCGCTCGCGGCATCGCCGCTGCCGTCGGTCGACTGATCACGAGCGGTTCCCTCCCCGTCGGCGAGCGGCTGCCGACGGTGCGCGAACTGGCGACGTCACTCGGCGTGTCACCCACGACGGTGAGCGAGGCGTGGCAGACGCTCGCTGCCGTCGGCGCGATCGATGCCAGAGGTCGACAGGGCACCTTCGTTCGTCAGCCCACCGGACCCATCACACCCCGTCGCTACCGCCGGGTCACCGAAGGCCCCGGCCACTTCGCCCTCGACCTCTCCACCGGCACTCCGGATCCGGCGCTGCTCCCCGACCTCGGGCCGGTTTTCGCCCGAGTGAGTCGCCAGTCGCTGACATCCAGCTACCTCGATCATCCCGTGCTGCCCGAACTCGAGGCCCGGCTTCGCGCCGACTGGCCGTTTCTCGCCGAGGACCTCACCGTCGTGGACGGCGCCATGGACGCGCTCGACCGGGTGGCAGCGGTGGTCGTGCGCCTCGGAGATCGGGTGGTGGTCGAGCACCCCACGTTCCCGCCCCTCCTCGACCTGCTCGACCTCCTCGGCGCGGAGGTGATCGGCGTACCCCTCGACGAACACGGGATGCGCGTCGACGCGCTCACCCAGGCCCTCGCGTCGGGCGTGCGCGCCGTGTTCCTGCAGCCGCGTGCACAGAACCCGACCGGCGTCGCCCTCACCGCACGCCGTTGCAAGCAGTTGGCCGCCGCGCTGGCGCGCAGCGATGCCGTGATCGTCGAGGACGACCACTCCGGCGACATCGCGAGCAGCCCCCTCGTCAGCCTGGGCATGCACCTGCCGCAGCGCACGGTCCACATCCGCAGCTACTCCAAGAGCCACGGACCCGATCTTCGGCTCGCTGCGGTCGGTGGCGCTGGGGACGTCGTCAGTGCGGTGGCCAATCGACGCCTGCTCGGACCGGGGTGGAGCAGTCGCATCCTGCAGGCCCTGTTGCTCGAGATGCTCGACCACCCCGCCACGATCGCCGCAGTCGCGGCCGCCCGTGTCGAATACGCCGCACGCCGGGCCGCCACCACCGACGTGCTCGCCGCCGCCGGCGTGGCATTCACCGGAACCGATGGCATCAACCTGTGGATGCAGGTGGCCGACGAACGTTTCGTCGTTGCTCACCTTGGCTGCGCAAGGCATCGGCGCCGCGCCGGGTGAGCCGTTCATGGTGCAGCCCGACGACCCTGCCCTGCGCGTCACCGTCGGTCTCGTCGATCGCGACCTCGAGGCGGTCGCCAAGGTCCTCGCCGACGCCGCAGGCAACGTCCCGGCCCGCGCCGGTCAACGCTGACCGCATCCACGATCTGGTCTCGACCCGACGCGCATCGTTCGCGTGAGTACCAGAACGTGAATTCACGTTCTGGTACTCACGGGAACGCCCTTCAGACCGGGGCCGGGATGAGGACCGACGCCGACGCCCTCACACCGCGCTGGTTCACGGCACCGCGCTGGTTCACGGCACCGCGCTGGCCGATGCAGCCCACGCACCCGACGCAGTCCACGCAGTCGACGCAGGCCACACACGCCACACAACGGGTGCACCGCACGCATGCCAGCGTGGCCGCGCACATGCGGATGCCGACGCCGAACAGGGTGAGCACGCTCCAGGCCACGAGTGCGCTGCCTGCGGTGGCCGCACTTCCGACGACCAGCGCGCTGCCGGAGGTGGCCGCGCTGGCTGCGACCGCCACACTGCCGGCGGTAGCGGTGCTGCCGGCGACGGCGACGCTGCCCGCCGTGGCGACACTCCCCGCAACGGCAACGCTGCCGGCGACCGCCATGTTCTTCGCCGACGGTCGGCGGGGTCGGTCAGGACGGCGCATGTGCCCAGTGTCGCGCGACCTCAGGTGGGTCGAGTGCCGAGCAGCTCCTGCGCCAGCGGGCACTCCACCAAGAGCGTCGCCACGCCCACGTCGTCCACGCCGCGCTCGGTGGCGAGGTGCGAGACGAGGCCGAGTGGGACCAGGTCGACCTCTGCAGCCCACGGCACGCGGACGTCCCCGACCCGCTGGACCAGCGAGGCGAACGCCGCGTCGGGCAGGCACCGGCCACGACCGATGACCGCCCAGACCGGCACCTCACTGCAATACGCGACCGAAGCCGCTGCGCGGGACCCCCTGGTCGCCATCAACTCCGATGTGGACGCGGCGGTCGCTTCGATCAGCACGACGTCGCTGGCGAGCACGGCGGCGGCAACCCCGCCGGGTTCGATCACTTCGGCGACGACGTCCGATCGATCCAGGCGACGGACGAACGAGGCACCCTGATCGTCGGCGTCGACCGCAAGCACGGTGAGGTCGCCACGCCGAAGGGCCGCCTCGCCGGCGAGATCGGGCCAGCCGACGACACACACCGTCGCTTCCTCCGGGAGCGCGTCCACCAGCCAGTCGGGCGTCGGGTCGAGCTCGATCGCCCCGGCCAACTCACGGGCGGTGCTCGCTGCGTCGGTCGAGGTCAGCATGTGTGCGCAGAGCCACCACAGCGGGCCAGACGTCGGGTGGCGCTCCACGATGCGTCGGCAACTGACGACGAGTCCGGCGGGGTCGAGGCCCAGGCCGCGCAGCGCCGACGCGGTCTCGCCCACCAGGACCCGCTGGTCTGCCCCGCTGGAACGGGCGAGATACCGGAGGCGCTCGATGGGATGCACGAAGCGAACCTACCGCTCGACGGACGACCGTGCCCCGGCGAGGTGGGTCGCAACCGGCGCGGCGCGCTACCGTTCACCCCCGTGGCCCGCACCGTTGCCCTCGACATCCCCCTCACCACGATCGCCGGTGAAGAACGCCCTCTGCACGAGTGGTTGACCACCTTCCACCTGGCCAGCGTGGTGCTCGATCCGTTCACGAACGAGAGCTCGTGGATCCTCAAGACCGCGACCCGGGTCCTCGACTCGTTCCGCGGCGCCGACGTACGCGTCAACCTCCTGCTCACATGTACCGCCGCCGAGGCACAGCAGTTCCTCGGACCGCTGGTCGACGACTTCCTCGTCTTCTGCGATCCGAACCGTGCCTTCGTCCGTGGGATCGGCGTCGACACCCTCCCCGCGCTCGTGTTCGTCCAAGGCAACGGCAATGTCGCCTCGGCCGAGGGCTGGGATCCGTTGGAATGGCACCGGGTGGCCAAGATCATCGCCGACAACACCGCGTGGCTGCCGCCGAACATCCCGGCGTCGGGCGACCCGTCGCCCTTCCACGGCACGCCCGCGCTGGGCTGAGCCCGCGGTGCCCTTCGAGCCACCCGATCTCCCGGTCCTCGAAGCACTTCCTGCGGTTCTCGCCGGTCTTCGCGATCATTCGTCGGCCGTTCTCGTCGCACCACCCGGCGCAGGGAAGACCACGCTCGCGCCGCTGATGCTGCTCGACGAGACGTGGCTCGCGGCGCAGCGGATCGTCATGCTCGAACCGCGCCGACTCGCCACCCGCGCGGCGGCGCAGCGGATGGCGTCGCTGCTCGGCGAAAGGGTCGGCGACACGGTGGGCTACCAGACCCGCGACGAACGCCACATCGGACCGCACACGCGTATCGAGGTCGTCACCGAGGGAGTGCTCACCCGCCGACTGCAGCACGACGCGACACTCGACGGATACGGGCTGGTGATCTTCGACGAAGTCCACGAGCGCAACCTGCCAACCGATCTCGGGCTCGCGCTCACCCTCGACGCGCGGAGCACCCTGCGACCCGACCTGCGCGTGCTGGCGATGTCGGCGACGCCCGACACCAAAGGTCTCCTGGCGGTGCTCGGCGCCGACACGCCGGTCGCACACAGCGACGGCCGGTTGCATCCGGTGGAGATGATGTGGGCACCGATGGGCAAGCAGGACCGCGTACAGGAGGCGATGGCGTCGCTCATCCAGCGAGCAGTGAGAGACCAGACCGGTGATGTGCTCGTCTTCCTCCCGGGCATCGGCGAGATCCGCCGAGTCCAGTCCCTGTTGCACGGCACGCTGCCCGACCACGTCGACGTGCATCCGCTCGCCGGCGCGCTGTCACTGGCCGAGCAGGACCATGCACTCGCCCCATCGCCGCCAGGGCGGCGACGCGTCGTCCTCAGTACCGACATCGCCGAGTCGTCGCTCACGGTGGACGGCGTGCGCGTGGTGGTGGATGCGGGCCTCGCCCGCGTGCCTCGCTTCGACCAGCGAACGGGCATGAGTCGCCTCACCACCGTGTCGACCAGTCGAGCCTCGGCGGATCAGCGCGCCGGGCGAGCGGGACGCACCGAACCCGGGGTCGCGTACCGGTTGTGGAGCAAGCTCGAGCACACCACGCGTCGCGCGCATCTCGAGGCCGAGATCACCCAGGTCGATCTCAGCGGCTTCGCGCTGGAGATCGCTGCATGGGGCACACCCGTCGACGAGTTGCGGTGGGCCGACAAGCCACCGTCGCGGACGTTGCAGCAGGGGGTGGAACTGCTCGAGCGGCTGGGCGCGCTCGACTCGAACGGTCGCCCCACCGAACGCGGCCGTCGGATGCTGTCGCTGCCGCTGCACCCTCGACTCGCGTGCATGGTCGACGCCGCCCCGCCGATCGATCAGGGACTCGCCTGCGTCGTGGCGGCCCTGCTCGACGAGCGCGACATCTTCCGTGGCCGACCTGACGACCTCCCCGCCGATCTCGCGCTGCGAGTCGCCGTCATCGGAGGTCAGCACCACGACCTCGCCGATCGGCGCGACGTCCGCCGGGTGCTGGAGCGTTCGAGCGATCTCGCCCGACGGGCGGGCGTCAGCTTCGACCTCGACGCCATCCGCGTCGACCACTGCGGATCCGTGTTGGCGCACGCCTATCCCGATCGAGTCGCGGTGCGCCGCAGCCAGCCCGGCCAGTTCCAGATGCGCACGGGATCGTCGGCGTGGACCCCGCCCACCGACCCACTCGCCAACGAACGGTTCGTCGTGGCTGCAGATCTCGATGGCAAGCGCGACAACGCCCGGATCCGCATCGGCGCCGCACTCGACACCCAGGAACTGATCACCGCCCTGGCCGATCAGATCGAGGAACGCGAGACCCTCGTGTGGGACAAGCAGCGCGACGACCTGGTCCAGCGGATCGAGACCCGGCTCGGCGGGATGCTCCTCGACGAGAAGGTGAGCGCTGCCCCGTCCGGTCCCGAGACGGTCGTCGCGTTGCTGGAGCGCGTCCGCACCACTCGCCTGGCGGCGCTGCCGTGGCCGGATCGAACCGTCGCCCTGCGACACCGCATCGCATTCCTCCGACGCACGTTCGGCGACGAGTGGCCGGACTGGAGCGACAAGGCACTCCTCGTCGAGCTCGACGAATGGCTCGCGCCGTTCCTGCAACACGCGACCGGAGCGGCCGATCTCGCTCGACTCGACACCGAGATGCTGCTGACGGCGCGACTCGACTGGGACGCATCGAGCCGCCTGGCCGATCTCGCTCCTGCCACGCTGGAGACGGCGAACGGTCGCACGGTCGCCGTCGACTACGAGCGCGACGTGCCGACCGCGAGCGTGCGCGTGCAGGACCTGTTCGGCACCCGCGCCCATCCGACCGTTGCCGATGGGCGGGTCGCGATCGCGCTGGAGCTCCTGTCCCCCGCGGACCGCCCCGTGCAGATCACCCGCGACCTCCCCGGGTTCTGGGCCGGCACCTGGGCGGACGTGCGCAAGGACATGGCCGGCCGCTACCCCAAGCACCAGTGGCCCACGGACCCAGCCAACGCCACCCCCAAACGCCTCGAGTCGCGCCGGGGCCCCCCCCCCCCCCCCCCCCCCCCCCCCCC
>JBBQTC010000057.1:0-27633 GCA_038234785.1 Acidimicrobiales bacterium | reverse complement strand
CTGCCAGTGAGAATGGGTTCTGCCGGTTGGCATCCCGTTGCTTGTTGGCGGGGGCTGTCAGGCTGATGGTTACTTCGGGGTTCGTCACGCCCCGTTCCGGAGGGCGACTCGAGTTGCTGCGCTAACAGCTGCTCGGTCACTGGTCTCCTTCACGGGACGTGCGTGCCTGCCTCTCAACTAAGAAAGAGGTGGCCGATGGTCATCGTAGATTCACCGCGTCTGGTCGTGGGTGGGGTCGACACGCACCGCGACATCAACGTCGCCGCGGTCGTCGACATGAACGGCGGCCTGTTGGGTGTCGAATCGTTCCGCACGACCGCTGACGGGCACGAGATGCTCGCCCGTTGGATGGCCGGGTTCGGCACGATTGAACGTGTCGGCGTCGAAGGCACCGGCACGTATGGGGCGAGCGTTGCGCGTCATTTGGCGCGGATGGCGGTGATCGTGATCGAGGTCGATCGACCGAACCGGCAGCACCGGCGCCAGCGCGGCAAGTCCGATCAGCTCGACGCGATCGAAGCAGCGCGTGCTGCGCTCTCGGGCCGCTGCACAGGTCGAGCAAAGTCCGGTGATTCGTTCGCCGAAGCGATCCGTGCGTTGCTGATCGCAAAACGGTCAGCGCGCTCGACGCGGGTTCGCACGATCGTCCAACTGCGTCATCTGATGTTCACCGCACCCGACGAACTCCGCGCCCGCCTGGGCGGTTTGACGCCGATCCAGCTGGTCAACGAGGCCGCGAAGCTCCGCCCACGCCCGGGCGGTGACATCGTCATGCACGGCATCAAAACTGCAGCGGTGATCCTCGCCCGCCGAGTCCAAGCTCTCGACGCTGAGCTCGAAGCGATCGACGTCCAACTTCTCCCGCTCGTCAAAGACGCCGCACCCGGTCTGTTGCAGATCTTCGGTGTCGGTGTCGACACCGCCGCGACGTTGATCGTCGCCGCCGGCGACAACCCCGAACGCGTTGTGTCCGAAAGTGCCTGGGCGATGATCTGCGGGGTCGCGCCGATGCCAGTGATGTCGGGCAAGAACCAGAACCGCTACCGGTACAACAGCGGCGGGAACCGGCAAGCGAACAACGCCCTATGGCGGATCGTGATCACCCGCCTCGGGCAACACGAACCGCGCACCGTTGCCTACATGAACCGGCGACTCGCCGAGGGCAAGACGAAGCCCGAGATCATTCGCTGTCTCAAGCGTTACGTCGCCCGGGAAACCTTCCAGGCGCTGCTGCGCTGACAAGAACGCGGTGGCGGGACTGGCCCCAGAGCTGCCTGACGCCCAACGCGGTTGTCCTCATATCGACATGCCGTCCCACCACCGCACACCACCGCCGGCACCGTGGCCTCATAAGAGCCTGCCCTCACCCGAGTGGCCCATCACTGGCCTGCCCGAAACACCGGCAACAAGCACCTTGACAAACATAGGAGCGTCGCTATGCGCCGCGAGTTGCGTGGGTCGGCTGTGACATCATCGGTTCGTGGAGGATTTAGTCGCAGTGCGAGTCACGCTCGCCTCGGGCGTCAGTCGCTACTTCGTCACGTAGGGTCGCGTTCAAGACGCTGTCGATCCCACGAGCTTGGAGGAACTCATCCTGGAGCGACGCGCTGGCTTCTCGTTGGGTGATATCGCAGTCTCCGCGGAGGTGTGCGGAAGCCTGCAGGACGCGAGTCGAGAGCCGTACTTCTTCGAAGCCCTCTTCTCCTTCAGCCAGCGCAAGATCCCCTACGGCGACGATTACGAGAAGTGGCGACACGAGACTGACGAAGAGATGCGTCGGGGTAAGCAGCTCTACTTCCTCGGCCGTGCGTAGCTGCCGCTCTGCTCGGCGCCCTACATGGTGTGAGAGGCTGAATCGCGTGACCTCGCCTGATGAAGAGTCGCAATGGCAGCGTGCGTACGACGCATCCATCGAGGACCAGGAGGCTCGTGCCGCCGAGTCCGCCAAAGACGCTGACCCGACTTCGCGCTGGGCGATCGAGGTTCGGGCGGGATTCTTCATCGTCGTGGGTCTGATCGGATTTGCCGGATTGGGCATCGGACTGCTCATACTCGGACCCTGGTACGTGTCGGTCATAGGCGCGATGTTGGTGTTTGGCGCAGGCCTCGCGGTGGTGGGCGCAATACGGGATCGCCCATGGAGGACGCGCTGACCGCGCCATACCTGCCTGGTTGATGATCTTGATGGCGTTGCGGCTTGTTCGTAGCGTCGTGGTTCGCTCGGTGGTTCGGCTCACTAACTGCCTGCCGCCTGCGGGTTGGCTTCCGAACGAGGTGCCGACCACCGGGTGAATCGACCGTGGTGTGGCTCGAAAGAGGCGCGCAGGATCATCTTCAACCAGGAGTGCCCACTGCGGTTCCCATCAACCGTTGGAAGGGAAACCGTCATGTCAGTGATCATTGGGATCGATCCACACAAGCTGCTCCACGCGGCGTGTGCAATCGATGAACGCGAGTCCGAGCTTGCTCGTCTCGAGGTCAGAACAGGGTCGAATCAGGTGAGCGAATTGCTTGCGTGGGCCGACCCGTTCGGTGGCCGGTCGTGGGCAATCGAGTCCGCTAGCGGGTTGGGTTACCTGCTCGCCCAGCAGCTCGTCGCACGCGGTGAACATGTTGTGGATGTCCCCGCGACGTTGTCGTCGCGGGTGCGCCTGTTGGGCTCGGGGCGCTCAACGAAGAACGACGCCAACGACGCGAGAGCGGTCGCGGTTGCGGCGTTGCGTTCACCATTACTCGCGCAGGTGCGCCTCGAGGATCACGTCACGATCCTGCGTCTGTTAGCCAAAGCACAGCTCGACACCAGCCGCGCGAAGAGCCGCGCTTGTTGCCGGTTGCATGCGCTCGTCGCTGAGCTGGTGCCGGGTGGGATCCGCAAAGAAATCGTGGTCAGCCAGGCCGAACAGGTCCTCGCCGAAATCGTTGCGACGTCCGCGGCGCAACGCCAACGACTCGACCTTGCGTACGACACGTTGAGCGAAATCGTGATGCTCGATGACCGCGCGAAGCGCAACAAGCAACGCATCACCACCGAGGTGATCGCGTCGGGTTCGTCGCTGCCCGAGATCTTCGGTGTCGGGCCGATCATCACCGCGATGCTCATCGGCTACACAGGTGACATCAACCGGTTCTCGTCCGCTGGTCACTACGCCGCCTACAACGGCACCGCCCCGGTCGAGTTCTCCTCGTCGGGTCGCACCGTGCACCGACTCTCACGACGCGGGAACCGCACGTTGAACCACGCGCTGCACATGATCGCGGTCACCCAGATCCGTTTCGCGCACAGCGAAGGCCGCGCCTACTACGACCGCAAGATCGAAGAAGGCAAAACCACCCGCGAGGCACGCCGCGCATTGAAGCGTCAGATCTCCGACCGCTACCGGCAGCTGCGCGTGGACGCTGCGAACAAGTAGGCCCGGGAGGACAATCAGGGAGCGACTCTCACATCCAGCGCGGCCGGCAAAACCCTGGCACCCGGCACTTCGGATCAAGTCACTCCCGGACCCAACACCAACCCTACGCCCACCAGCACACCGCTGTCACGGGCCCACCTCGCCGCGCCCAACGAGGCTCCGAAAGACCCACTTGACACAAAGAGGGATCGTTCTGCGTGGCTGCGGCGTCACTCGCCATCGTCAACATATGTTGACGGTTTGACTGACATGTCGTAGCCTGTGTTCGTGGACGTCGAGCCGTCAGCCCGAAAGCACGGCGTCCCTGACGACGACATGTTCCACGCAGTTCGACACCACTGGCGAGCGTTCCTCACCGACGATCCAGCGGTGACGATGTTCATCGGACCTTCGGTGGCAGGCGATCCGTTGGAGGTTGGTGTGGTTGAAGACGACGACGGCGTGGCGTCATCCACGCGATGCCGGCGAGAGCCAAGTTCTTGAAGGGGTGGTGGACGAAATGAACACAACTCGCGGCGGGCGAACGAAGGCTCTCGAAACGTGGGCCGACGCGGTCGAACCAGACGACCTGGTGGTCGCGGACACTCCGTCGCTTCGGGCGATCGCCGAACTCGCCGAGCGCCGTGGAGAACTCGATGCCGCGTTGATCGAGGCCATTCGTTCGGCCCGTCGCGCCGACCGGTCATGGTCTGAGATCGGTGCGATGTTGGGAGTCTCCAAGCAGGCAGCGCAAAGGAAGTACTCGAAGGTCGCGGTGTAGCCGACGCCCCGATCTGCCGCTCGGCCCGGTCAGGGTCGGAGGTTGACAACAGAACATGCGTGACTACAATTCTGGTCATGTCCGACGTGCTGCCGCTCGCCGAAGTGAAGGCCAAGTTCTCAGAGATGGTCGACCGGGTCGAACATCAACACGACCGGATCACCGTGACTCGTAACGGACGACCGGCCGCAGTACTGATGAGCGCAGACGACCTGGCAGCGCTCGAGGACACATTGGAGTTGCTGTCGGATCCACACGCGATGGGTGACATCGCACAAGCACGTCAAGACATCAGGGCGGGCAACCTCGTCTCGGCTGCAGACTTGCGTGCCAAGTACCTCCGTCAGTGAGTGACTCTCCCCACGATCTGCGCGTCGCCGCATCAGCCGAACGACAACTTGAGCGGCTGCCCGAGCGTGTTGCTGCGGCGGTGGTCGAATTCATGCTCGGCGCACTGCGCGAGAACCCTCGGCGTGTTGGCCATCCATTGCAGCGAGAGCTCGCGGGCCTGTGGTCGGCGCGGCGTGGTGCCTATCGCGTCGTCTACGAGATCGACGACGATCAGGCGATGATCACAGTCCTCCGGATCGAGCACCGATCGGACGTCTACCGACCGCGGTAGAGCGATCAGATCTGTAGATACGCACTGCGTTCCTGATGCCACGATGTGGTGATGGACGTCCCCGCATCGGTAGCCGCGATCATGGACCCGCTCGGTGTGTGGTGGGCCGTCGCGGGTGGTTGGGCGATCGATCTGTGGTTGGGCGAACAGACGCGTGATCATCACGATGTCGAAATCATCGTGAGGAGGTGCGACCAGCCGCTCATTCACGCAGCGCTGTCAGCCGACTGGGAGCAGTTCGCCCTCGATCCTCCGGGCAGTGGATGGCGGCCGTGGAGCGGCGTCCCGATCGACTCGCCTTCGTTCCAGTTACAAGCCCGATCATCGTTGGGAGAGTTCGACATCTTCACCGAGACGGTCGACGAGAGCATGTGGTACTTCCGTCGCGACGACCGAATCACGGCTGGGTCGGACCACGTGATCGTGCCGAGCGCTTCTGGGACTCCGATCGTTCGCCCCGAGATCCAACTGCTGTACATGGCCAAGTCGAGCGAACTCAAGAACGAGCACGACTTCGAGGCGGCCAGGCCGCATCTGAGTCCCGAAGCCGCAGGGTGGTTGGCGAGCGCGTTGCAGATCACTCTCCCCGGCCACCACTGGTTGCCGCAGCTCGGGTAGCGCCAAGCTGCCGTTAGGTCGTCGCGGATCTGCCGGCGCGTGCTGACCTTCGCGCCACGACGAGGCCGAACGTTCACGGTCTCCGAGGTGTTGTCGGGATGGATCTCGTGATCCTTCGATCGCCGACAGGTCGCTCGGCGGTGATCCAGCGCAGACGCCTGCAATGCCGACGCCGGTGACGGCGAGGTCGACGGGGAGACGAGAGCAAGCGCCCGTCCCGAACTACAGCTTGTTCTTCTCCCACACCGTCTTGGCGCCGCTATGGCCGGTCCACGTCACCGACACGGTTGCGACGGCGCCGCTGATCACCACGAGCACGGCCAGCACGATGGCGACCACCTTGGGCTTGCGCACGACAGCGGTGGTCCGCTCTTCGCCCACCTTGTCGCGCCAACGGGAGAACAGCACCCAGGCGAGCAGGAGTACGAAGAAGATGCCGGCGAAGATCTGCACACTGTCGCCCATCTCCGCGTGGTCCGAGAGCGACGGCGAGATGGTCTGTCCCGCGTCGCGGAAGGTCTCCACGAGTTCCTCACCGGTGTTGGCGGCCAGCATCGCGCCCAGGAAGCCGACACCGGCGAGCACGGTGACGAGCACGCCGTAGGTGCGCAGCCAGGGTCGGTGGATCGCCATCGCGATCGAGCCCAGCGCAGCCAGCGGCAGCAGCACCACTGGTACGTGGATCAACAACGGGTGGGCGGGCAGACCGCCGAGATCGAACGAGAACATCACAACCCCCTCAAGTAGGCGATGAGCTCATTGACCTGATCGGAACTGAGACCACCGAACGCTGGCATCTGACCCTTGCCGTAGGCGATGAGCATCTGCATCGGCTGGTCGCCGATGCTGGCCATCCTCGTCGCGTCGAGCGCCGGTGCCGTGCCGTCTCCCTGTCGATTCACGCCATGGCACCGGGAACACGACCTCTGATAAATCGCGGCCCCGGGTGGCCCGACCTGCACCGGAGCGGTCGCGGCGACCGGACCCGGGGTGCTGGCGTCGCTCGAACGGGCGCCGCATGCGGCGACGACGGCGAGACTCGCCGCCAGCGCAGGAGCAACGAGCAGTGCACGGCGCGCGGTCGAAGACCGCGGGGATCGGGGGGAACCAAACACAACGGCCAGTGTGCCGAGCGTGCGGATGAGCCACCAGGGACCTAGGTCACTGGGGCACCGGGACCGAGCTCCTGGCCTTCAGATCATGCCGTAGACGTGCGACGGGCGCAGCCGGACGACCAGCCGCTGGTCGTTGACCATGGCGGCCCGGTACTCGTCCCAATCGGCGTGCTCGCCGGCCACCGAGCGGTAGAGCGAGACCAGTTCGTCGACCGTGGCATCGCCCGGAGCGGTGGCGACCGGAGTGAGGTCGGCCTCACCCTCGAACACGGCATAGCCCCAGAAATCTGCCTTGGCCACGTGCAACGAGATGCGGGGGTCGCGCGACATGTTCTTGTACTTCGCCCGCGTGGCGGTGACCGAGACTCGGAACACTCCGTCGTCACCCAACGCGTAGGTGATGTTGGACAACTGCGGGCGGCCGTCACGCTTCATCGTGACGAGCACCCCGTTGCGGAACTCGGCGGCGAAGGCCAACGCGGCAGACATCTCCGTCAGTGATTCCCCAATCGCTTGCCGCCGAACACGGTGACCTCCTGGTGCAGAGGGACGAGGTCGCGGCGCGGAGATCGGCGTTCGAGCTCGGCAACGGCACCGGAGGCGATGGTGCGCAGCTCGTCGTTCTCGACGCGCAGACGATCGACCTCGTTCTCCAGGGCCATCACACGACGGATGCCCTCGAGGTTCATGCCCTCGGCGGCGAGCTCCTGAATGCGGCGCAGACGATCGATGTCGATGTCGCTGTAGCGACGGTTACCGCCCTGCGTCCGAGCAGGCTGGACCAGCCCCCGGCGTTCGTAGATGCGAAGTGTCTGGGGGTGCATGCCCGCCAGTTCCGCGGCGACGGAGATGACGTACACGGCATGATCACGTGATCGCATTCGTCAGCCCTCCAAGTTGCTTCTGGGTGACACGGTAGTCGCCTCGGCCAGGGCCTCGACGGCGACACGCTGTTCGGCGGTGAGTTGAGTGGGCACCTGGACGTCGACGGTGACGATGAGGTCGCCCGTGTGCTTGGCGGTGGAGATGCCCTTGCCCTTGACCCGATGGCGGCTTCCCGACGGCGTGCCTGCCTTCAGCCGCAGTGTGACCCTCGGTCCGTCGAGCGTGGGGACGTCGATCTCGCCGCCGAGGGCGGCCTCGGCGAACGTGACGGGCAGGTGAACCGTGAGATTGTCGCCGTCGCGCCCGAACAGCCGATGCGGCGCGACTCGGCATTCGACGATGAGATCGCCGTGGGGTCCTCCATTGCGACCGGGCCCGCCTCGTCCCTTCAGCCGGATGCGTTGCCCGTCGGCGACGCCGGCGGGAATGCGCGCCTGCACGTCGCGGGGCCGACGCTCGACGCCGGAGCCACGACACGTGGGGCACGGGTCCTCGATGACGACGCCGGCCCCGCCGCACACACGGCACGGCGACTGGAACGAGAAGAACCCCTGGTTGTCGTCGACCACGCCGCGCCCGCCGCACTGGGAGCAGACCCTCGGCTGCGTGCCCGGCTTGGCGCCACTGCCATGACAGGTGCCGCATTGCGCGTCGGCGGTGAGATGGAGCGTGGTGGTGATGCCCTTGGCGGCATCGACGAAGTCGAGCGAGAGCGTCGCTTCGAGGTCGCCACCACGCTGCGGACCGGCGGCAGCGGAGGGACCTCCGCCACGGCGGCCGCGCCCGAACATCGAACCGAGGATGTCGCCGAGACCGTCGGACCCGACGTTGAAGTTGATGGGACCCGAACCGGGCCCTCCCTGGCCGAACCCACCCGGTGCCGGACCGAGCCGACGAACCTCGTCGTACTCCTTGCGCTTGGCGTCGTCGCCGAGCACGTCGTAGGCGCCGCTGACCTCCTTGAACCGCTCCTCCGCGGCGTCGTCGCCGGGGTGCGTGTCGGGGTGGCTGTCGCGGGCGAGCTTGCGGTACGCCTTGGTGATCTCCTTCGCCGTCGCGCTGTCGCTGACACCGAGGATCTTGTAGTAGTCCTTCTCGAACCACTCACGCTGTGCTGCCATCGTCACTCACCTCCTTCGCGGTCGTCGGATGGTCTGGTCTGTTCAGTGAGGTGGCGGGGTCTAGCCCCGCACCTTCACCATCGCGGCGCGGAGCACCTTGCCCTGCCACGTGTAGCCGCTGCGGAGCACCTCGGTGACCACGGGCTCGCCATCGCCGGGCTCGTGGAGCACGGCTTCGGCAAGGTTGGGATCGAACGGTTGCCCGTCGAGGTTCATGGTCTCCAGGCCCAGCTTCTTGAGCTGACCGAGCAGCAGATTGAACAGCGGCTCGATCTCGCCGGGATGCTGCACGAAGGCGGCCTCGCACGCATCGAGCACCGGGAGCAGCGCGTCGGCGATGCGGCCGGTGGCCATCTGGACGTCGTGGGCCTGCTGGGTGGCGACCCGCTTGCGGTAGTTGTCGAAGTCGGCCTGCAGGCGGAGCGCGATGTCCTTGAAGGAATCGCGCTCCACCAACAGTGACTCCACGTCGTGCTCGAACGCCGCCTCGGCGACGGCCGCGTCGGCCGCCTCCTGATCGAGGACGGCACGCAGGCGTGTCATCTCCGAGGTGAGGTCGGGGTCGAGTTCGATGTCCTCCGGGTGGAGGTCGTCGGGGTTGAAGTCGTCCGTCATCGCCGAGCTCAGCTCTCGTCGACGATTTCGGCGTCGACGATTTCGGCGTCGATGATGTCGTCGTCGCTGCCGCCCTCGGACGAACCGGTCTGCCCGGACGCGGACGTGCCGGCTGCGTTCTCCTGCGCTGCCTTCTCGTACAGCTTCTGGCTGAACGACTGACTGGCCGCCATGAGCGCCTCGTGAGCGGTGCGGATGGCCGCGATGTCGTTGCCGTTGAGCGCCGTCCTCAGCTCGGCCAGTGGCCCCTCGACGCTCGCCTTCTCGGCCTCGTCGACCTTGTCGGCGTTGTCGCGCAGGACCTTCTCCATCTGGTACACCAGCGAGTCGGCGTTGTTGCGAACCTCGGCCTCTTCACGGCGCTGACGGTCTTCCTCGGCGTGCGCCTCGGCGTCCTTCACCATCTGGTCGATGTCCTTCTTGTCGAGCGTGCTCTGACCGGTGATGGTCATGCTCTGCTCCTTGCTCGTGGCCCGGTCCTTCGCACTCACGTGCACGATGCCGTTGGCATCGATGTCGAAGGTGACCTCGATCTGCGGCACACCCCGGGGGGCGGGCGGCAGGTCGACGAGCTGGAACTTGCCCAGGGTCTTGTTGTAGTTCGCCATCTCACGCTCGCCCTGCAGCACGTGGATCTCCACGCTCGGCTGCATGTCGTCGGCGGTGGTGAACACCTCCGTGCGCTTGGTGGGAATGGTCGTGTTGCGCTCGATGAGCTTGGTCATCACGCCACCCTTGGTCTCGATGCCGAGGGAGAGCGGGGTGACGTCGAGGAGCAGGATGTCCTTCACGTCGCCACGCAGCACGCCGGCCTGGACCGCAGCACCGACGGCGACGACCTCGTCGGGGTTGACCGACTTGTTCGGCTCCTTGCCGGTGAGGCTCTGCACCAGATCGGTGACGGCGGGCATACGGGTGGAGCCACCGACGAGGATGACGTGGTTGAGCTCGCCCTTGCTGATGCCGGCGTCCTTGAGTGCCTGCTCGAAGGGAACCCGGCAACGCTCGATGAGGTCGGCGGTCATCTCCTGGAACTTGGCCCTGGTGAGGTTTTCGTCGAGGTGCAGCGGGCCGTCGGCCGTGGCGGTGATGAAGGGCAGGTTGATCTGCGTCTGCAGCACCTGGCTGAGCTCGATCTTGGCCTTCTCGGCAGCTTCCTTCAGACGCTGGGCGGCCATCTTGTCGGCGCCGAGATCGACACCGTGCTTGCTCTTGAACTCCTTGACCAGCCAGTCGATGATGCGCTGATCCCAGTCGTCGCCACCGAGATGGGTGTCGCCGTGGGTGCTCTTCACCTCGAACACGCCGTCGCCGATCTCGAGCACCGACACGTCGAACGTGCCGCCACCGAGGTCGAACACGAGAACCTTCTCGTCCTCGGAACCCTTGTCGAGACCGTAGGCCAACGCGGCCGCGGTGGGCTCGTTGATGATGCGCAAGACCTCGAGCCCGGCGATCTGCCCGGCTTCCTTGGTGGCGGTGCGCTGCGCGTCGTCGAAGTACGCGGGGACCGTGATGACGGCCTGGGTGACCGTGTCGCCCAGATACGCCTCGGCGTCACGCTTCAGCTTCATGAGCGTGCGGGCGCTGATCTCCTGCGGGCTGTACTTCTTGCCGTCGACGTCGTCGCTCTTCCAGCCCTCGCCCATGTGGCGCTTGATGCTGCGGAACGTGCGATCGGGGTTGGTGATGGCCTGACGCTTGGCCACTTCGCCGACGAGTACCTCGCCGGCCTTGCTGAACGCGACCACCGACGGGGTGGTGCGTCCACCTTCGGAGTTGGGGATGACCACCGTGTCGCCGGCCTCGAAGACCGCTACGACTGAGTTGGTGGTACCGAGGTCGATGCCGACGGCCTTTGCCATGATGACTGCTCCTTGCAATGGGGGATGTTGAGCGGATGTGACGCAAGTTTACGACAGCATCCACTTCGGCCCAACCTCGCAGTCAAGAAACTTGAGTGACTATCACTCAACCTTCGATCGGCGGTCGCCCGAAGTGGTACAAGAGGGCACAGATCGGCACCATCGCCGCGATCGGGACCAGGACCAGCAGCTCGAACTGGGTGCGTTGGCCCTCGAATCCTGCAGGAAGGGCCGCATCGGGGTGTGCCGTGCCGAACCCCGGCCACAACAGGCACACCGCCGCCAACAGCGCCCACGCCGTGGACACGACCGAGATGAGGATGGCCGCACTCTTTCCACCAGGGGCCCGGAACGGTCGAGGCAGTTCGGGACGTCGGATGCGCAGCACGGCGAACGCGGGGAAGATCATCAGGTAGGCGAGGACGATCAGCGCCACTGCCACGGTGAGGCCCACGGAGAAGTACTTCTGCCCGTCTCCGTCGGTGACGAGGAGATAGGCGACCATCGTCGCCATCGACACCGCTCCGGAGATCAGGCCCATCACCACCGGCACGCCGGTGCGCGCCGAGATCCGACCGAGCGCCGCCGGGCCGGCGCCGTCGAGGCAGGCCGCGGCCTGAGAACGACCGGCGCCCATGATCCATGCCGTGCCGCTGGCGAAGAGCACGACGATGAAGACCCACGCGCCGAGGAACCCGAACACCGCCCCCGGGCCGGTCAACGTGACGGTGCCGTCTGGCGCGACGGAACCGCCGTAGACCGTGAACACCGTCTTCATCGCGTCGATGAGGCCGTGCAGTGACGTCAGGCGATCGGTCGGCAGCACCAGCAGCACCGCGAGGATCGGCACGGCGTACATCAACAGCTGTCCGATACCGGCCCTCGCGATCGCGACGGGGATGTCGCGTTTGGGGTCGACCATCTCCTCGGCAGCCGAGGACGGCAGTTCGATGCCGACGAACGAATAGAGCAGGATCGGGACGATGGCGATGAACACGCCCCACGACGGGGTGAACTCACCGGCCGAGATGCCGTGGAAGCCGTGGCTGATCCCGTACGCGATCGTCGAGACGGTGAAGAACGCCAGGAGCAGGATCTGCCCGATCGCTCCGGTCGACGGCAGCCACTTGCCGTAGCGGAGCGGCACGATCGCGCCGATCGTGGCGCCTCCGACGAAGAGCACGCCGAACAGCAGCGAGCCGCCGGTGGAGAGCGGCGAGTGGAACCGCTCGAACACGGCGATGGCCACGACCGTGAGCGAGCCTCCCAGCCACATCGGCGTGCCGGCCCAGTACAGCAACGAGGTGAGCGCTCCGGTGAAGCGGCCGAACGCCGTGCGCACCCACACGTACGCGCCACCCTCCTCGGGAAGGGCGGCACCGAGCTCCGCGCTCGCCAGCGCCGACGGGATGAAGAACGTCACGAACAGCACGAGCAACCAGGTGAAGGCCTGCGCGCCGCCCACCGCGATCGCGCCGACCGTGTCGACCGCGACCATCGCCGAGATGAGGAAGAAGATCGTGTCGAGGCGGCGCAGCTCGCGGCGAAGTTTCGATCGCTCGTCGGCCGAACTCGTACCCTCGATCGCTGCCATGGTCACCCCGTGGCACGCGAGCGTAGGTCACCTATGATCGGCCGATGTCCGGCTCGATCCCTGCACGTTCGCCGTGGCTCGAGCAGCTTCGTCAGGACCGGGCCCCACAGCCCCTCGCTGGTGACGTCGACACCGATGTCGTGGTGATCGGCGCGGGCATCGCCGGCGCGGCGACGGCGTTCTTCACGCTCCGCGAGACGGATCACCGAGTGGCGCTGCTCGAGCGGGGGCGGATCGGACACGGCGCCACGGGCCACAACGCCGGGCAACTCGCCACCTACTTCGAGCGGCCGCTGGAGGACCTCGTGCGTGAGTACGGCTTCGATCGTGCGATCGAGGCGCAACGCAGTCTGGACTCCACCTGGGACCTCGTCGAGTTGCTGTTGGACGAGATCGACGCGGACATCCGCATCGACCGAGTGATGGGCCAAATGGGGATGTTCACCCTCAACCACCTGCTGGTCCACCTCCACCACAGCGAACTCCGTCGGAGGGGAGGACTCGCCGTGCCCGAGTGCCTCATCTCCGAGCAGGCTCCGTTCCTGACCGAGCTACCGGACCACTTCGCAGGGCTCTACCGAGTCGTGCCGGCTTCGGACATCGACACGATGCTGGGCGGCGGCGACCCCAAGTACTGCGCCGTGCTGCGCAACCCGATCGGCACGGCGAACGGTGCGCTGTTGGTGGAGCACATCATCGACCACCTCCAGCGCACACATCCAGAGCGGTTCCTCTACGCGGACAACACCCGCGTCGACCGCGTCGTGTTGCACGCCGATCGAGCCGAGGTGCACGCCGGCTCACACACCGTTCGCGCGGCGCGAGTCGTGATGTGCACGAACGGGTTCGTCGACCATCTCGTGGAGAACCTCGCCGGCGAGGAGATCGACCCGACGATGCATCATCGCCTCATCGGGACCAAGGGGTACATGGCTGCGGTGGTGGACCGGCCGGCGTCGGACCCGGGCGCGTACAGCTTCATCCGTAACGAGGAGATCGGTCAGGACACTCCCTACGTCTACGTCACCCGGCGACCCTGGGAGACCGCCGCCGGAGCCGCCGGTCTGGTGTGCTTCGGCGGGCCGGAGGAGGAGTTGGACGACGCCACGACCTACGACCCCGAGGCCGGCTTTCCCGAGGAGGTGTTGGCCGCGTTCGACGACGTGGTGCGACCGCTCGCCGATCCGTCGCGGCCGTCCGGCACGGCGTACGACTACCACTGGCACGGACTGATGGGCTACACCCACGACCGGGTGCGCCTCATCGGTGTCGAACCTCGCAATCCGATCCTGTTGTACAACCTCGGGTGCAACGGTGTCGGGTTCATGCCGTCGATCTTCGGAGGTCGGCGCATCGCCCGTCTGCTCGCCGGCGACGACCTCGGACCCAGCATCTTCGATCCGCCCGGCTGAACGTCGCGGTCCGACGCGGCCCGCTCACACCCAGTCGAGGATGACCTTGCCGCACTCGCCGCGACCGACGATGTCGAACGCCTCCTCGAAGCGCTCGGCGGAGAAGCGATGGGTGACGATGCCACTCACGTCGAGCCCGCTCTGCAGCATCGCGGCCATCTTGTACCAGGTCTCGAAGATCCGGCGGCCGTAGATGCCCTGGATCTCCAGTCCCTTGAAGATGACGTCGTTGATGTCGAGGGTCATCGGACCCGCGGGGATGCCCAGCACGGCGATCCGGCCACCGTGGTTCATCGAGTCGAGCATCTGGTTGAACGCTGCCTCGGCGCCGGACATCTCGAGTCCGACGTCGAACCCCTCGGTCATCCCCAGCTCGGCCATGACCGGGGCGAGCTCGTCGACGGCAACGTTGACGACGCGGGTCGCGCCGTGCGCGGTTGCCATCGCGAGTCGGTAGGGATTGACGTCGGTGACGACGACGTGGCGGGCGCCGATGTGGCGAACGATGGCGGCCGCGAGCACCCCGATCGGCCCGGCACCTGTGATCAACACGTCCTCACCGACGCAGTCGAAGCGCAGCGCCGTGTGCGTCGCGTTGCCCAAGGGGTCGAGCACGGCGGCGATGTCGTCGGAGATGTGCGGCGGCACCACGAAGACGTTCTGGGCCGGGATGACGATGTAGTCGGCGAACGCTCCCGGGCGGGTGACCCCGACGCCGGTGTGGTTGTGGCAGAACTCGCGGCGGCCGCCCTTGCAGTTGCGGCAGTGACCGCACGTGACATGCCCCTCGCCGGCGACACGCTGGCCGACGTCGAGGCCGTGCACGCCCTGGCCGATTCGGGCGATCTCACCCATGAACTCGTGGCCCACGACCATCGGTACGGGAATCGTCGCCTGCGCCCACGCGTCCCAGTGGTGGATGTGCAGGTCGGTCCCGCAGATCGAGGTCTTGTGGACCCTGATCAGCACCTCGCCGTCACTCGGCACAGGAACAGGCACTTCTTCCAGCCACAGCCCCGGCTCGGCCTTTGCCTTGACCAACGCCTTCATCGTGCTCGTCATCGGATCACCCCCATGTCGCGACCGACCCGCGTGAACGCCTCGACGGCGAAGTCGATGTCGGCATCGGTGTGCGCCGCGGACATCTGAGTGCGGATGCGGGCCTTGCCCTGCGGAACGACCGGGTACGAGAACGCAGTGACGTACAGGCCCTCGTGCAGGAGCCTGCCGGCCATGTCGCCCGCGACGGTCGCATCGCCGAGCATCACCGGGATGATCGGATGACCTGCGCCGGCCAGCACGAAACCCGCGGCTGTCATGCCCTCTCGGAACCGCTCCGCGTTCCGGTCGAGCTGATGACGGAGACCGTCGCCGTCCTCCAACAAGTCGAGCACCCGCAGCGTCGTGGCAGCGATCATCGGCGCCAGGCTGTTGGAGAACAGGTACGGCCGTGACCGTTGGCGCAACCATGAGATCACCTCACGTCGACCGCTCGTGTAGCCGCCCGACGCACCACCGAGCGCCTTTCCGAGCGTGCCGGTGATGATGTCGACCCGGTCCATCACGCCGTTGGACTCGTGAGTCCCGCGACCGTTGGCGCCGACGAATCCGACGGCGTGCGAATCGTCGACCATCACCATCGCGTCGTACTGGTCGGCGAGATCACAGATGCGTGCCAGATCCGCGATCACGCCATCCATCGAGAACACCCCGTCGGTCGCGATCAGTCGGTACCGAGCCGACGACGCGTCCTGCAACCGCGCCTCGAGCTCGGCCATGTCGTTGTTGGCGTAGCGAAGTCGTTGGGCGCGACACAGACGGATGCCATCGATGATCGACGCGTGGTTGAGCGCATCGCTGATCACGCAGTCCTGCTCGTCGAGAATCGTCTCGAACAGTCCACCGTTGGCGTCGAAGCAGGAGCCGTAGAGGATGGTGTCCTCGGTGCCGAGGAACGCCGAGATCCGCGCTTCCAACTCCGTGTGCACGGCCTGGGTGCCGCAGATGAATCGGACGCTGGCCATGCCGAACCCGTGCTCGTGAACGGCGGCGGCGGCCGCCTCGATCAGGACGGGGTGGTCGGCCAGCCCCAGGTAATTGTTGGCGCAGAGGTTGAGCACACGGGACCCGTCGGCGAGCACGATGTGCGCGGCCTGTGGCGAGGTGATGACCCGCTCTCGCTTGAACAACCCCTCACCGACGAGATCACTCGTGCGCTGCTCCAGATCGGCCAACAATGCGGTTCGCATGTCCTGACAGTACGACAGACACCGGGGACCGCTCGCCCGCCCGCACCACGGGTCGGTCGCGACCGACGACGGTGACTATGGTCCGGCCGATGAGCGCATTGCAGATCGAGGCCGACGCCGAATCAGTGGGTATGTCCAGCGAGCGGCTGGCCCGCATCGACACCCACTTCCAGCGATACGTCGACGACGGTCGGCTTCCCGGCTGGCAGATCGTGGTCGCCCGCCACGGCAAGGTCGTGCACCACAGCCTGTCGGGCATGCGCGACATGGCCGCTGGCACCCCGGTGGACGCCGACACGATCTGGCGGATCTTCTCGATGACCAAGCCGATCACCGCGGTCCTTGCGCTGCAGCTGTGGGAGGAGGGGGCCTTCGAGCTCAACGACCCCGTCCACCGCTACATCCCGTCGTTCAAGGAGACCCGTGTGTGGCGATCCGGCAGCGTCACTGCTCCGGTGCTCGACCCGATCGTGCAGACGATGCGGCTGTGGCAGCTCTTCGCGCACACCAGTGGCCTCACCTACGGCTTCATGTACGCGCATCCCGTCGACGAGCTCTACCGTCGGGCGGGGTTCGAGTGGGGCTCACCCCAAGGGCAGGATCTCGAGGCGGTGTGCGACACGTTGGCGGGCCTGCCGCTGGTGTTCCAACCCGGCACGGAGTGGAACTACTCGATGGGTCTCGACGTGCTGGGTCGGGTGCTCGAGGTGGTGTCGGGGCAGCCGCTCGATGAGCTGATGCGAACCCGGCTGCTGGAACCACTCGGGATGCACGAGACCACCTGGCACGTCCCGGAGGCGAACCACGGCCGCGTCGCGAAGCTGTACGGCGCCCACCCGGTCACTCGGGCGGCCATGCCGCTCGAACCGATGGGCGACGCCGCGCTCCACCCGCCGGCGTTCCTCGGTGGCGGCGGCGGTCTGCAGAGCACCGCCCACGACTATCAACGATTCATCCAGATGCTGTTGAACGGCGGCGAGCTCGACGGAGTGCGGATCCTTTCGCCCCGCACGGTCAAGTACATGGCCAGCAACCACCTTCCGAACAACGCGGACCTCACCGCGTTCGGCAGGCCGTTGTTCGCAGAGACCACGTTCGACGGCGTCGGCTTCGGGCTGGGGGTCAGCGTCACGATCGATCCGGTCAAGGGCCGCGTGCCCGGCAACGCAGGGGAGTTCGCCTGGGGCGGCGCGGCGAGCACCGCGTTCTGGATCGATCCCGCCGACGATCTCACCGTGAGCTTCTTCACCCAGCTGCTGCCCAGCAGCGTGCACCCGATCCGAAGCCAGCTCAAGCAGTTGGTGTACCAGTCGATGCTCGACTGAACTGCGAACTGGTCACCGGCGCGACGCGCCTCAGTCGAGCTCGGTCGAATCGAACGTCGCCCACGCGGCGTTCGTCATCGTGTGGCCGCTGCCGTGTACGACCCGGCCGCCGAGACCGATGCCGTCGAGGCGGGGCAACGCCGCCACCGGACCACGCACCATCAACAGCTTGGCGTGCACCTCTGCCCACATCGCCGAACCGGCGACCACGGTCGCCTGCACCGGCAACTCGAGACCGATCGGCGTCGGTCTGCCGATGATCGGGTCGAGCACGTGGTGCGCGGTGCCACCGTCGGGTGCCCGCCAGGAGCGGTCGCGGATCGCCGACGTGGCGATGCCACCCTCGCTCAGGATCACCTGTGCACCGACGCGGCCGGTCTGGAACGCGTCGGCGATCGGCACCAGCCAGTCGCCGTCGACCGGGCCGTCGCCGGCGACGCACACGTCGCCCCCCACGGCCACCATCGCGCCGTCCACGCCGTCGCCGAGCAGCATCTCCACCACCATGTCGGCGGCGAGACCACGGCCGATCCCGCCGGCGTCGACCGCGGTGCCCGGCGGCAGGCTCACCATCGAACCGTTGGCGTCGATGGAGACACCACGGATGCTGCCGCGTGACTGCACGCCCACCGGCAACGTCGTGACGGCGGACGGGTCCCGCCAGCTCGCTGCGTAGCCGAGTCGGACCAGGGGGGCAAGCAAGGTCGGGTCGAAGGCGCCGTCGGTCGCCGTGAAGCCGAACGCCATCGCCTCCAGCAGGGTGATCGTGGACGGATCCACGACCACCGCCGCACCCTGAGCGGCGTTGAGCCGCGAGAGATCGCTGTGCGGGCGGAACCGGCTCCAGCACGACTCGAGGTGCGCGATGCGGTCACGCGCCCACGACAGGTGCCCGAGACGGCCGCCGACGACATCGATGACGACCTTGCAACCCATTGCCCGGAACTGGTCGCGTAACACCGTCTCGGTCATGTGCGGTCCGTCGTCCTCACCGGTGCTGCCACTCGCGAGGCAGCACCGAGGTCAGTCATCGCGGCGGATGGTGCTCGTGGTGCTGGTCGAGGTCGTGCTCGTGGTGGAGGTCGACGTGGTCGTCGAGGGCCACGGAGTCGTCGGCCACCAGCCACCGTGATGGTGGTCGTCCTCGTGCTTGGTGGTGGTCGTCGTGACGCTCGAGGTCGTGCCGCTGGAGGATGTGGAGGTCGCGCCCGAAGTGGTCTTGGGTGTCTGGGCCGTGGTCTGCGGAGTGAGGTCGTCGACATCGACCGAGTAGTTCACGACGCCGAAGATCATCGTGGCCTTGAACGTCAGCCGGGTCGTGGCGGACTCGAACACCGCGTCGGCCGAATAGGCGTCGTTGCTCCCCGCCCACAGCACCGTCCAACCGTCGGTCGGCACCGCGAGCGGCATCGCCAGGACGTCGTCCTTGGTGTCGAGCGTGACATAGCCGGCGCTGCCGACGAAATAGTTGCTCTGGGTGGATCCGGGGAGCGCCGAGGTGGTGACGGCGATGGCGACCTGGTCGTCGAACTTACCGACGTTGACCGGCGCCGCCGAGATGATCGAGGCGGGCGCGCTGTAGTCGGTGACCTCGTAATTGGAAGCCGACGCGGAATTGCGCAGCACCTGGCTGTTCACGAGCGCGGCAGCCGACCCGGCGACCAGGACACCTGTGAGCGAGAGCACCGTGGTGATGCGAGCCTTCATCGTAAGAGATCCTCCGAGGTCGACGCACCCGCGTCAACCCCTACACGCTACGAATTTTCGACTGCGGGCGGGGGATTTGCGATCCAAGAAACGTACAAAATCTGACCTCCGGTACCACTGAGCACGGGAGACCGCCTCGGAAGGGCCAGAATGCACCCGTGAAGATCCTGCTCGTCGAGGACGACCGCTCCATCGCCAGTTCGGTGGTCGAGGGCCTGGAATCAGCCGGCTTCGCCGTCGTCCACGTCGCCAGCGGCGCCGCTGCACTGGTGGCCGAGGAGGTCGACATGATCCTGCTCGACCTCGGACTGCCCGACATGGATGGACGCGATGTGTGCCGCGAGCTGCGGCTGCGCACCAAGGCTCCGATCATCATGCTCACCGCCCGTTCGGAAGAGTTCGACCGAGTGCTCGGCCTCGAACTCGGCGCCGACGACTACGTCACCAAGCCGTTCAGCTTCCGTGAGCTGGTCGCCCGCATCCGCGCCGTCGCCCGGCGCACCATCGAGCCGGGCCAGCCCGAGGAGCCCATCGGTCCGCAGATGATCGGGTCCTTGAAGCTCGACCGTCGGGCCCGGCGCCTGTTCCTCGACGGTGAGGAGGTGCAGCTCACCGCCAAGGAGTTCGACCTGCTGGCGTTCCTCGCCGGCGACATCGGCGCGGTCCGCACGCGCACCGAGATCCTCGAGAACGTGTGGGACGCCCACTGGTACGGCCCCACCAAGACCGTCGACGCGCACGTCGCCTCACTGCGCAAGAAGCTGGGCGGGCACGAGTGGATCCAGGCCGTGCGCGGCGTCGGCTTCCGGTTGGAGCCGCCCGAATGAAGTGGCGGCTCCTCGCCGCCTTTGCCGGGCTCATCACCGTGGTGCTGCTGGCCCAGGACATCCCCCTCGCGACGTACCTGCGCCGCATCGAGAAGGAACGGCTCGTCGCCACCCTGCAGCGCGACGCCTTCCTCATCGCCGGCAATTCGCAGAACCTGCTCACCGCTGACGGAGAGCCCGACCCAAAGGCCACCAGTAACCTCGAGAAGAACGCCATCTCGTACTCCGAGGCCCATGGCGGCCGGGTGGTCGTGACGGATGCCAGCGGCCAACTCGTGGTGTCGACGGAACCGCGCGACAAAGCCGGAGACGATTTCTCCAACCGACCCGAGATCGCCCTCGCGCTCAACGGCGAACCGAACAGCGGCGAACGCAACTCACAGACCGCGGGCGGCGACCTCGTCTACGTCGCGGTGCCCGTTCTGGCGGGCGACCCGGTCGGCGCCGTGCGCATCACGTTCCCGGCGGAGGTGATCGACCAACGGGCGCGAGAGAAGACCAAGGGACTCCTCCTCGTCGGCGGCATCTCGCTCTTCGGTGCCGCGCTCGCCGCACTGCTGATGGCGGGTTCGATCACGTCTCCGATCCGGCGATTGCAACGCAGCACCGAACGCCTCGCCGACGGCGACTTCTCCGAACGCGCCGCCGAGGAGGGCGCGCCCGAGATCCGCAGCCTGGCCCGCTCCTTCAACTCGATGACCGGCCGCATCGCTCGCCTGCTCGACCAGCAGAAGGCGTTCGCCGGCGACGCGTCGCACCAACTGCGCACGCCACTCACCGCGCTCCGGCTGCAACTGGAGCGGGCGGCCGCGATGGTCGACGACGATCCGGACGGCGCCCGCGAGCGCATCGAGGCCGCGAACCAGGAGACCGAACGACTGCAGCGCCTCGTCGAGGGGTTGCTGATGATCGCCCGCTCGGAGGGCACGAACCCCGACACGATCGAGGTCGACGTGTCCACGATGCTGCGCGAACGGACCGAGATGTGGGAGCCGTTCGCCGCCGAGCGCGGGGTGCGGCTGTTCACCAGCATCGGCGAAGGGCTGGTCGCCACCGCTGTGCCCAATGCTCTCGAACAGATCCTCGACAACTACGTCGACAACGCGCTGGGTGTCGCCGAGGCCGGTGACACCATCATCGTCGCCACGACCCTCCGCCAGGACACCGTCGGCATCCACGTGATCGACCAGGGCCCGGGAATGCGGCCCGAGCACCTCCCCTATGCGTTCGACCGGTTCTGGCGCGCACCCGATGCTCCCCACGGCGGATCGGGCATCGGACTCGCAGTCGTGCAACACCTCGCCACACTGAGCGGCGGACGGGCCGAACTGCGCAACCGCACCGACCGGAGCGGGCTCGACGCCTGCGTGGTGCTCCCGCTGGTGGACCACGGTCGATCGACGCTCCGTTCCTCCACCGGCCACGGGCACGGCAGCCGATCGACGGAGCCGACCGAAGCGACGCCAGAGGTCACCGTCACGACGTGGTGATGGTGACCTCCTGGGTCCCTGCCCGTTGATGACGCACCGACACGTGCACCTCGGTGTCGGCGGGCGCCCGCACCACCCAGGTCGCGAGGACGCGCTCGGGGGTGCCGTCGTTCTTGCCGTACTGGAAACGGTGATCGAGCCGGCCGCCGAGCTGACCCAGTTCCAGGCGGGCCGTTCCACCGACGACGGTGGCACCCGTCAGCTCCGCCACCAACGGCAGGACGAGATGGTCCTTGGCCGCCTTACTGGTGACGAACGTGGGCAACCAACCCGTGTTGGCGATGCCGACCTCGATGCGCCAGGTGTCACCGCCCAGCGAGGTCGCCGAGGTGTGCAGCACCTCGAGGCGAGGCGAGCACATCGCCTGGTAGACCGCGAAGTCGGCGTGCGGCGCGACCTCGGCCCGGAGCAGCGGGCCGGGAGCGTTGGCCCACAGGAACACCTCGTCCCAGCCGCCGATCTCCACCGGCCCGAGCTGCGGGTGATCGAACGGCGTCCAGTCGACGTACGACTCGGGATGGTTGGCGATCGCCCATCGGTACACGGCCAACTCCTCGTCGTCGGTCGGACCGGTGTACCAGATGTGGGTACCGGGCTTCTTGCCGGTGGCCTGCTGGATGACGTCCCAGAACTCGGTGGTCCAGCCGTAGACACCGAGGTGCTCGTATGCCCAGTCGTCGGCTGCGCCGCTCATCGTGTTCGACTTGTCGAACGTGAAGTCCTCGAACACCGAGTGGACGGTGTAGCCCGTCAGTGCCTCGCCGCGTTCGCCGAACTGCTTCCACACCCAGACGTCGATCGGTGGCAACGAGGCGTCGCTCTGGGTGCTGCTCGGTCGCAGGAGGACGCCGCCGGAGGTGTGGTAGGCGTTGTACCCACACACGTTCCGCCGGGCACTGAGCGCTCGTACCAGCGCGTCGATCTCGGGCTCGCTCAACGGATGGTCGCCGCTGCCGGTGACCGTGGTGCCCCACCCTGCGGGGAAGTTGCGGTTCATGTCGAGTGACTGCGGCGGCGACGGCAGCGGCACCGTGAATCCGTCATGGTCGATGATCTCGCCCTCGGCAAGCATGCGGTAGCGCTGAGCGCCGACAGGAATGCCCTCGGGAGGGATACGCACCATCAACCGCGGCTCGTCGGCCGACACGACCCACGAGCCCGTCGGATCGGGTATGCGCATCGTGAGCACCCGGCCGTTGCCGTCCATGTCGCGCTCGTGGAGACCCGGTGCCTCGTGCGCGTCGCTCCACGGCCACGGTCGAACCGAGCTGCGGCGGAATCGGGGCGAGTCGCCCAACACCCACTCGACACCGTCGGGGTTGACCCGTGGCACGACGTAGAAGGTGCGGGTTCTCAACGCCTCGGTGATCGTGTCGTCGCTGCCGAACCCGGTGACCAGCCGGTGGATCAAGTGCAACGCAGCGACGCCGCCGGTGACCTCGATCGCGTGAATGTTGGCGTCGACCCAGTGCGCCGGTTTGGTGTCGTGCGCCCCCGTCGTCGCATCGGTGATCGTGGCGATCCACAGGTCACGACCCTCGAACGATCGGCCGTACGACTCGACGGTCATCAATCCCGGGTGTGCGGCGGCCGTGTCGTGCAGCCAGCCGGTGAGCTCGTCGTAGCGGAGGAAGCGATCGAAGTCGTAGGTCACGGTTCGAGACGCTATCCGTGCTCACTCGATCAATCGGCAGAGGGCAGCAATCGCCCCGGAGAGATCAGCGGACGCGTGGCCGGATGCACGCCGCGCGGCGCGCAGTTCGTGGGCGACCCGCAGCGAATGGAGCACCGGCCGGTCGACGGAGTGCTGATCGCCGTACGAGTCGACGAGTGCATCCACGGTCGCGGCGACCATCGCCGGGTCGGTCGAGTGAAGGACGTGATCGACGGACTGGCTGAGGGCGGCAAGGTCGACCAGCGGTGTCTGAGGAAGCGTGCGCTCATCGACATCGGCCCGCGTGCCGGCGGCGAACCCGGTGACGAGCAGTTGCCCGTCATGGCGAAGTACGTGCCCCAGGTCGAGGCACCCGTGGACGCAGTGCGCGGGAAGCAGCCGATCTTCGCGGAGTGGGTCAAGCGCCTCGAGCACCGTCGGCGAGATCGCGGCGACGGTGTTCGCGTCGTCGCCATCGCTGAAACGTTCGAGGTGATGCAGGTCGTCGACCGCGTGGGCCCGGTACGAGCGCGCCGCGATAGCACTCCGACGAAGACCGGCGAGCGCCGTGTGGAGCGCCGCCGTGGTGCTGCCGAGCGCAGCCCCATCGGGAGCGCCGGCGATCCACCGTCGGCCGTCGGACGCGTCGGCGACGAACCGATGCACGGTGGCCACCACATGGTCGTCGTGCTCGAGCGCGCCGACGAACGTCGGCACCCCTTCGAACCCCTGGGCCGTGAGGTACTCGAGCAGCTCCACCCCCGAGTGCGGGGCGGGAACGGGCGCGGTCATCCACGTCACGAAGAACTCGTCGGCCACCACCACGTGTCGTTCCGCAGGATCGTCGCTGAGGGGCCGTTCACCGGCGAGGTCGCGGCCGAGCAACTGCGACACCCACGCAGCCGACATCCCCGGAACGACCATCGGTGCGAACCCTAGCGATCCGCAAGGCGGCGCCGAAGGCGTGCAACGTTTAGCCTCACGGGTGTGACCGGCACACTCGTCATCCTTCGCCACGGCGAGAGCACGTGGAACCAGCAGAACCTGTTCACGGGATGGCACGACGTGCCGCTCAGCGAGCGAGGGTTCGCCGAGGCGCCCGCCGCAGGCCGCACCATGGCCGAGGCCGGCGTTCGGTTCGATGTCGCCCACACCTCGTTGCTCAGCCGCGCCGTCGTCACCTGCCACCTCGCCCTGGAAGCGATGGACCAGGTGTGGCTGCCCGTCCAGCGCAACTGGCGACTCAACGAGCGTCACTACGGCGCGCTGCAGGGACTGGACAAGAAGCAGACCACCGAGCTCCACGGTGCAGAGCAGACCAAGCTCTGGCGACGCAGCTACGACGTCCCACCGCCGCCGGTGGACACCTCGAGCCCCGAGCACCCCATCAACGACCTCCGCTACCGCCTGCTACCGCCCGACGTGCTCCCCGCGAGCGAGTGCCTCGCCGATGTGGTGCGGCGGGTGCTGCCCTACTGGCACGACGCGATCGCGCCGCAATTGCTCACCGGCCAGGACGTGCTCGTCACCGCGCACGGGAACTCGCTGCGGGCGCTGGTGATGCACCTCGAGGACGTGTCGCGAGACGACATCGCCGAGCTCAACATCCCCACCGGTGCCCCGCGTCGATACACCTTCGACGCGCAGCTACGGGTCACCGGTGCGGAGTATCTCGGCGACGCAGAGGCGGTTGCGAAGGCTGCCGCTGCTGTCGCCGCGCAGGCCGGCACTGCGTAGCGGGTCCGCCCGGCACCGCCACGTCACCGCGCGGACGTCGGGCGATGTACCATGCCTGCATGGCGAGCAAAAAGGCATACCTCGAGCACCTGCGCAACGTAAGTCTGTTCCAAGGCTGCTCCACGAAGGAACTCGAGAAGATCGCGAAGGCAAGTGACGAGATCACGATGTCGGCCGGTTCGCTCATCGTCGACCAGGGCCAGACGGGCCGGGAAGCGTTCATCGTGTTGAACGGCTCGGTCATCGTCAAGCGCAACGGCAAGAAGGTCGGTTCGTTCGGACCCGGCACCGTCGTCGGCGAGCTGTCGCTGCTCGACCACGGTCCCCGCACCGCCACCGTCATCTGCGAGACCGACTGCGAGCTGTTGCTGCTCGACCAGCGCCACTTCATCGGCGTCATCGACGACGTGCCGGCGCTGGCACACAAGCTCCTGGCCGCGCTCGCGGCCCGCATCCGCGATCTCGACCGCCAGAACTTCGGCTGACAGACCCGTCGCGTTCCGCTCCGCGGAGGCTGCTCCGCGTGACGTCGCGAACTAGGGTCGGCCTCGCACTATGAGCTCGCACACGTCTCCTGCACCCCAAGCCGGCCCCAAGAAGCCCTGGTATCGCACGCCCCACCAGCTCGTCATCGCGGTGGGCGTGTTCATGGGCTTGTTCACGCTTGCCTCGGGCATCATCCCCCAGCTCACCAAGTGGCACGGCACCAAGGAGCCGGCCCGCGAGGTGTTCGGCGGCATTCCCGGCGCGCTGCAGGTCGCCTTCTACACGGTCATTCCGGTCCTGCTCATCTGGGGTTCGTTCGCGTTCTCCGCGCGCGTTCGCAACTGGGAGCGCGGCGCACCCGATCGCCGCAGAACCACGCAGAAGAACGTGAAGCGCCGCCTGGCCGACTTCCGAGCCGGTGCGTACATGCGCACCCTCCTGCGCGATTCGGCCGCCGGCCTGATGCACTCGATGATCTACTTCGGGTTCCTCGCCCTGCTCGGCGTCACCACCGTGCTGGAGATCGATCACCAGATGCCCGAGGGGCTCAAGTTCCTCCACGGCCGCACGTACATGGCGTACAGCTTCTTCGGCGACCTCGCCGGGCTGGTGTTCCTCACCGGCATCCTGTGGGCCATCGCCCGCCGGTACGTGCAGCGCCCGTACCGCATCCGCATCAAGACCAAGCCGGAGCACGCCGCGATTCTCGGGGTGTTCCTGCTGATCGCGCTCTCCGGTTTCTTCGCCGAGGCGTTCCGCATCGCGGAGATCGACGCACCGAGCTACGAGAAGTGGAGCTTCATCGGCTACCCACTGAGCAAGATGTTCACCGGGCTCAGCGAGCACACGCTCACCCAGTGGCACCAGATCATGTGGGCAACGCACGTGGTCGCGTTCGCACTGTTCCTGATCATGCTGCCGATCACGATGCTGCGACACATCTTCACCAGTCCGCTCAACATGTACCTACGCGATCGCGACCGTCCCAAGGGCGCGATGCGGGCGATGCCCAACCTCACCGAGACGTCGTTGGAGAGCTTCGGGGCGAGCGTCGTCGAGGACTTCACGTGGAAGCAACTGCTCGACACCGACGCGTGCACGATGTGCGGCCGGTGCACCAGCGTGTGTCCCGCGCACGCCACGGGCAAGCCGCTCGACCCGCGCGAGATCGTGCTGAAGACGGGCGAGATCATGGCCGCCACCGGCGCCCACGGTGAGGTCACTCCGCCACTGAGCATCGACAAGGACATCACCATCTCGGCCAACTCGTTGTTCGAGCGCATCACTGCCGAGGAAGTGTGGAGCTGCACCACCTGCCGGGCGTGCGACGAGATCTGCCCGGTGCACATCGAGATCCTCGACAAGATCCTCGACATGCGCCGCTACCTCTCCCTTATGGAGTCCAACTTCCCCACTGAGCTCGGGAGCGCCTACCGGTCGATGGAGAACAGCGGCAACCCATGGGGCATGAGCCAGGCCGACCGGGGTGCGTGGGCATCCAAGCTCGACGGCATCTCGGTGGTCGACGGCTCCGAGCCGTTCGATCACGAGTTCCTCTACTGGGTGGGCTGCGCCGGGTCGTTCGACGACAAGAACCAGAAGGTCACCCAGGCCATGGCCAAGCTGCTGCAGCGCGCCGGCATCGACTTCGCCATCCTCGGCCCGGCCGAGAACTGCACCGGTGACCCGGCTCGCCGCTCCGGCAACGAGTACATCTTCCAGATGCTGGCCATGCAGAACATCGAGGTGCTCGACGGCATGGGCGTGAAGAAGATCATCACGCAGTGCCCCCATTGCTTCAACACGCTCATGAACGAGTACCCGCAGCTCGGCGGCCGCTACGAGGTCGTGCACCACAGCCAGTTCCTCGACACGCTCATCGCCGAGGGCCACCTCGACATGACCGGCGCCCGGCTCGACGAGCGGGTCGTGTACCACGACTCCTGCTACCTCGGCCGCCACAACGACGTATATCTCGCCCCCCGCCGCGTGCTCGGCTCGCTCGGCGGGATCGAGATCGTCGAGGCGCCCCGAAGCGGCACGAAGGGCATGTGCTGCGGCGCCGGCGGCGCCCGCATGTGGATGGAGGAGAGCATCGGAAAGAAGGTGAACGACGAGCGCGCCGAAGAGCTCATCGCCAC
>JBBQTC010000056.1:0-28101 GCA_038234785.1 Acidimicrobiales bacterium | reverse complement strand
GGGTGGGGTGGGCTGGTGGTGGGGGGGGCCGCGGGGGGGGGCCCCCGCGAGGCGCCCCGGGGGCGGGGGGGGCCGGCGGCCCCCCGTTCCCCGCGCGGCGGTTGTGGGGGGGTTCGCACGCACCCCCCCCATCGACCGGTGGTCGCCGACTACCCTCTCCGGCATCGCCGTGAGCAGCCTCCTCAAGTCCAATCTGGCGGTTGCCACCGGCACCGCGATGTCGCGCATCACGGGCGTGGTGCGCGTGGCCGTGCTCGGCGCGGTGCTCGGCACCCCGAGCGCCGTGGCCGACGCCTACGACCTGGCGAACGGCACGCCCAACATGATCTACGAGTTGCTGCTCGGCGGAGTGCTCAGCTCGAGCCTGGTCCCCCTCTTCACCCGTCTCCACGAGGAGCGCGACGACGAGGGCACGAGCGCCGTCATCACGGTCTCGGTACTGGTGATGGGAGCCATCACCGTCGCGGCCACGCTCGCTGCGCCGCTGGTGTTCCGGCTGTACTCGCTGCTGGTGTCCACCGCCGTCGACGCATCCGAATATCGCCACGTCGGCACGATCCTCGCTCGGATCTTCATCGTCCAGATCTTCTTCTACGGTCTCAACGCGCTCGCGTCGGCACTGCTGAACGCTCGACGCCGGTTCTTCGCCGCAGCGTGGGTCCCCACCCTCTCCAACATCGCGATCATCGCCTCGCTCCTGCTCGTCCCGCACGTCACCGACGGCGCGGTGCCCACGCTGCAGGACGTCCTCGACAACTCTCGGCTGCGCTGGCTGCTCGGAGGCGGCGCCACGATCGGGATCGCAGTGATGGCCGTCGCCCTGCTCCCCGCGCTCGCCGCGGCGAAGGTGCGCCTCCGGTTCAAGCCCGACTTCCACCACCCGGCAGTCCGTACGCTGCGCAACCTGTCGGGATGGGCACTCGGCTACGTCGTGGCGAACCAGATCGCGATCATCGTCATCCGCAACCTGTTGCGAGGCGGCGACGGCTCGATCTTCGCGTATTCACGCGCATATCTGTGGTTCGTTCTGCCGCACGGACTCCTGGCGGTCTCGATCGCGACGACGTTCCTGCCCGAGATGAGCAGCGCAATCACGCGCAAGGATCGACCGGCCCTGATCGACCGCACGTCACTCGGCATCCGCTTGATCGCGTTCGTCACGATGCCGGCGGGTTTCGGGCTGTTCGTGCTCCGACGATCGATCATCGGCGCCGCGTTCCAGCACGGCAACGTGTCCGCTGCCGACGCGCTGCAGACCTCGCGCGCCCTCGGCGGCTTCGCGCTCGGTCTCGTGGGATTCTCGGTGTACCTGTTCGTACTGCGTCTGTTCTACGCACACCACGACGCCCGTACGCCATTCGTGATCAACGCGTTCGAGAACGGCATCAACATCGTCCTGGCGCTCCTGCTCGTGGACCGATACGGACTGCTGGGCCTGGGTCTCTCGTTCGCCCTCGCATACCTCGTCTGCTCGCTGTGGGCGATGCAGATCGCGTCCTACAAGGTCCCGGGATTCCCGTTGCGTTCGCTGCTCGCCGGTCTGGGGCGCATGCTCCTCGCATCGGTGGTGATGGCCGAAGCTGTCTGGGCGATCGCGCACATCGTCGGCGCCAACTCCGGGCCGGGCTCGGTGCTGCGCGTCGTCAGCGGCACCGTCCTCGGTGCGATCGTGTATGTGGCGATGCTCGCCGTGCTCGGGGCCCCCGAACTCGACCAACTCCGGCGCCGCTTCGCCCGGACCTGACCCTTACCCCGGCCGCCCCACTCGTCTGCCCACCCTCGTGTCATCCCTCATGGCGGATTTTCGGCCTCCAGCGATGACATGAATACTCCCTGATGGCGGAACGGGGGGATGGCGGAACGGGTCGGATAGGGAGCTGGTGGATCGGAGCTGGTGCCCGGACCGCGCCCGACTAGGAAGCGGCCAGCACCAACAGGTCGTCGCGGTGGATCGCCTCGTGCGCAACATCGGAGGGAAGATCGCTCGTCCGCCGACCCTTGATCCCCCGCACGACGTCGCTGTCGCTCAGCGCGATGCCGCGGGCAATGGTGGCGCCCTGCAGGTCGCGAACATCGACCACGTCGCCGGCGTCGAATGCTCCCACGACGTCGACGATGCCCGCCGGAAGGAGCGATGTGCCCCGTTCGAGCAGCGCCCGCCGAGCGCCGTCGTCGACGATCAGCGCTCCTTCCACGTTGGTCGCGAATCCGATCCACAGCTTGCGGGCGGGCAGATTGCGGGCACTGGGCAGGAAGGTGGTACCGACCGAGACTCCGTTCACCGCGTCGAGCAGCACGTTGGGTCGCGCCGCGTCGGCGATCACGGCTCGCACCCCGGCCCACGACGCCATCCGCGCTGCGGACAGCTTGGACGCCATTCCCCCGCTGCCGCGCATGCTGCCCGATGCGGTGGCGGCCACCGACAGCAGCGGGTCGTCAGCGGCCACCACGTCGACAAGTGTTGCCGCCGCATCGGTACGCGGATCGGAGGTGTAGAGGCCCGCCATGTCGGTGAGCAGCACCAGGAGGTCGGCCACGACGTTGTGCGCGACGAGCGTGGCGATGCGGTCGTTGTCGCCGAAGCGGATCTCGTCCTTGGCGATCGCGTCGTTCTCGTTGACGATCGGGATGCAGCCCAGTTCCATCAGCCGGACGAGCGTCTGGCGGGCGTGGAGGTACTGACGGCGATCGACGAAGTCGTGGGGCACCAGCAGCACCTGGGCGGCGACGAGGCCGTGTCGGCCGAGCGACCGGTTGTAGGTCTCCATCAGCCGGCTCTGCCCTGCGGCCGAGATGGCCTGCAGCGTGGGCATGTCGGTGGGTCGGGCGGTGAGACCCAGGGCGGCGACACCCGCGGAGACTGCGCCCGAACTGACCAGGATGACCTCGTGGCCGGCGGCGCGCAGCGCGGCGAGTTGGTCGGAGAGTGCGTCGATGACGCCGAGGTCGATGACCCCGAGCTGATCCGTGAGGGACGACGTGCCGATCTTGGCGACGACGCGCACGATCAGGCCTCCTCTTGGTACTCGAAGCTGAAGGCGGCGATCCAGACGATGTCGCCGTCGCGTGCACCCGCGCGGGCGAGCATCTTGGGGACGCCCAGCCGCTTGAGCTGATAGTCGATGTACGACAGTGCCTCGGGCGTGGTGACGTCGTTCAGTGCGACCACTCGCTCGACCTGCCGGCCGACGAGGCGGTACTCGTGGTCGTCGAGTCGCTCGACGCGGGCGCCGTCCTGTTCGGGGCGGATGATCACCAGCCCCTCGTTGGCGGGTTGCTCCTGGCGAGCCTGGAACACCAACTCGGACAGCTTGCTCGCCAGCTCGCGCACACCCTGGTGGGTGACGGACGAGACGACGTCGCCGTCCCAGTCGAAGATGGCACTGTCGCTCTTGGTGCCAACGACCACGCGCGGTCGCTCGAGCAGTTCGGGCTGGTACTCCCCCAGCTCGTGCAGCAGGATGCGTTGCTGCTCGTACGGGTCGGGACCCTCGATGTCCTCGAGATCGACCATCACGCACAGCACGCGCGCCCGCTCGATGTGCTTGAGGAACTTGTGCCCGAGGCCCTTGCCCTCGCTCGCACCCTCGATGAGACCGGGGATGTCGGCCACCACGAACTCGGTGAGGCCGGGCATGCGGACGACACCCAGGTTCGGCTCGAGCGTGGTGAAGGGATAGTTGGCGATCTTCGGCTTGGCCGCACTGATTACGCGGATCAGCGTCATCAGTGCGGCCAATCCGACGAGCGCGACGTCGGCCATCAGCTTCAGTTCGAGCTTGAGCCACTGCTCCTCGCCGTGCTCGCCCTGCTCGGCGAACGTCGGCGCCCGACGGCGGTTGGACGCGAACTTGGCGTTGCCGCGACCGCCGCGACCACCCGCTGCGGAGAGCCACCGATCGCCGTGGTTCGCCAGGTCGGCGAGCAGTTCACCGGTGTAGAGGTCGCTCACGACGGTGCCCTCGGGCACCTGGACGATGAGCTCCTTGCCGCGCTTGCCGTGCTGATCCTTCCCCATGCCGTGGACGCCGTTCTCGGCGCGGCGGTGGGGATGGTCGCGGAACGCGAGGAGCGACGCCACGTTGCGATCGGCCACCAGCCAGACATCGCCGCCCTTACCACCGTCGCCACCGTTGGGGCCGCCGAACGCCTCGGGACCCTCACGACGGAACGACACACAGCCGGCGCCACCATCGCCGGCTCGTACGTTCAGTTGCGCTTCATCGACGAACCCGCTCATAGGACCCCATGAGGCTACCGTCAGCCGTGCTCGCCGGTGGGGTGGGTACGCTGACTGGGATGACCGGAATGGACGAGCGAGCCGAACGCTGGGCCGCCACCATGGCCGGCCACCCTGCGCCGGCCGGCGTCCACCTCGCCCACGCCGATTCGTGGGCCGGCAGCGGGAGCCGACTCCTCCTGACCCGCGCCGCACGCGAGGAACGCGAGGCCGAGGGCCTAGCCACGCTCGCCACCCACAGCCACGGCGCCGGGACCCGAGCCATCGCCGAGGAGGCCGACCCCTGGCGTACCTGCTTCGAGCGCGACCGCGATCGCATCCTGCACGCGGCGGCGTTCCGACGGCTGGCGGGCAAGACCCAGGTGTTCGTGTTCCCCGACGACCACCAGCGCACCCGGCTCACCCATGCCCTCGAAGTGGCCCAGGTGGCCGTGTCGGTGGCCCGGGCGCTGGGTCTGAACGTGTCGCTCACCGAAGCCATCGCGCTCGGGCACGACTGTGGCCACGGCCCCGGTGGGCACGCCAGCGAGGACGCGCTCAGCCACTTCGTACCCGGCGGCTTCGACCACGCGACGTGGGGTGCCGACGTCACCCTCACCCCGCTGAACCTGTGCGCCGAGACGCTCGACGGCATCCGCAATCACTCATGGAGCCGCCCCGCCCCGGGCACACCCGAGGGTGAGGTGGTGAGCTGGGCCGACCGCATCGCCTACGTCTGCCACGACTTCGAGGACGCGGTCGCCACCGGCGTCGTCACCCCCGACATGCTGCCCGCGCTGGTCCGCGAGCGGTGCGGCGAGACGCGCCGGGAGCAGCTCGGTGCCTTCATCCGCGGAATGATCGACGCCGCCGCCGAGGCGGGACGGATCGGCATGACCGCCCCCATGGCCGAAGCCCTGGCGGCGTTCCGCCGGTTCAACTACGACCACATCTACCTCCGGCCCGACTCGCAGGCCCAGGCCACTGCGGTCATCCACCTGCTGCGGGCGCTCGTCGAGCACTACGCGGCGCGGCCCGAGCAGCTGGCGCCCGACCAGCACGCCGGCATCGAGTTGGAGCCGGGCAGCGCGCCCGCGCTGCACGCGGCGGTGACCTACGTCGGAGGGATGACCGACCGCTTCGCCTGCCGGCAGGCCGTCGCGCTCCTCGACTGGCCGCTCGACCAGTTACCGCGCGGCATCGACACGATGCTCTGACGTCGCCGAACGACCCGAGCCGAAAACGACACGAGCCGAAAACGACACGAGCCCGGCGCCTGCGAGGCGGCCGGGCTCGGGTACGAGTGACGGGTGGTTCAGGCGGTCGCGGCGACCGGCTCGATGTCGATGACCCGGCGACCCTTGCGGGTGCCGAACTTCACGGCACCGTCGGTGAGCGCGAACAGGGTGTCGTCGCCACCGATGCCGACGTTGCGACCCGGGTGGAACCGGGTGCCGCGCTGACGAACGAGGATGGCGCCGGCCGTGACGGTGGTCCCGCCGAAAGCCTTCACGCCGAGGCGCTGTGCGTTGGAATCGCGACCGTTCCGAGTGGAGCCGCCGCCCTTTGTCTTCGACATGCTGGTCAGCCCTTCTTGATGGAGGTGATTTCGATGACGTGGTACTGCTGACGGTGGCCGTAGCGGCGGCGCTGGTTGGTGCGCCGCTTGTACGTGAAACCATCGATCTTGGGACCCTTGGCCCAGCCGACCACCTTCGCGGTGACGGAGGCGCCCTTGAGCTGGTCGGGAGTGGCGAGAACGGACTCGCCGTCGACCACGAGGACGGGGGTGAGGGAAACTTCGGCACCCTGCTCGGCATCGAGCAATTCGACGTGGACCTGCTGGCCCTCTTCGACGCGTGCCTGTTTCCCACCGGAAGCGATCACTGCATACATAGCCCTGCAATCCTAGCGGAGAAGGATCGTCGCTCCCACCCCGGCCAGGGGATCATTCCAGAAGTGCCCGATCGATGACCAGACCACGACCCTCGCAGTTCGGGCACTGGTCGGCGAAGTTCACCAGCAGCCCCTCGCCGATGCGCTTGCGGGTCATCTCCACCAGGCCCAACTCGCTGATGTCGAACACCTGCGTGCGGGTCTTGTCGCGGGCGAGCGCGTTCCGGAAGGCGTCGACCACCTTGCGGCGGTTGTCCTTGATCTCCATGTCGATGAAGTCGATGACGACGATGCCGCCGATGTCGCGCAGGCGGAGCTGCTTGGCGACCTCCTCGGCCGCCTCGAGGTTGTTGCGGTACACCGTCTCTTCGAGATTGGAGGTGCCCACGTTCTTGCCAGTGTTGACGTCGATGACAGTGAGCGCTTCGGTGTGCTCGATGATCAAGGATCCGCCGCTGGGCAGCCACACCTTGCGATCGAGCGCCTTGTGCAGCTGCTCGTGGATGTGGAACCGCTCGTACATCGGCAGGCCCTCTTCGGCCGCGTCGTAGAACTCGACACGGTCGGCGAGCTCGGGGTTGAACGCACCCACGTAGTCGTGGACGTCGTCGAACAGGCGCTGGTCGTCGATGACGACGCCGCGGTACTCGGCGTTGAACTCCTCACGGATGACTCTCACGGCGAGCTCGGGCTCGCGGTAGAGCAGCGCAGGCCCCTGCGACTTCTTGGCCTTGGCCTCGATGGTGTTCCACTGGTCGAGCAGGCGCGTCATATCGGCACGCAGTTCGTGCTCGGTGGCGTTCTCCGCGGCGGTCCGCACGATGAGTCCGTGCTCGGCCGGCTTCACCCGATCGAGGATGTTGCGCAGGCGCTTGCGGACGTCGTCGGGCAGGCGCTTGGAGATGCCATAGGTCTTGGAGTTCGGGATGAGTACCACGAAGCGACCCGGGAGGGAGACCTCTTGTGTGAGCCGAGCCCCCTTGGCGCCGATCGGGTTCTTCGTGACCTGACACACGATCAGTTGCTTGGACTTGAGCATCTGCTCGATGCGCGGCTGGTTGTTCTTCTCGACGATGTCCTCGGCGTCGTACTGCACGTCGCCGCGATAGAGCACCGCGTTCTTCGGTGTGCCGATGTCGACGAATGCAGCCTCCATGCCGGGCAGCACGTTCTGCACCTTGCCGACGTAGATGTTGCCGTGGATCTGACTGATGTCGTCGGCCGGCCGGCTGACGTAGTGCTCGATGAGGTTGCGCCCTTCGAGCACCGCGACTTGGGTGAGCGTGGGGCGCACCTGCACGCACATGAGGTAGCGGCCGATGGGACGCCCGTTGCGCTCCTTCCCGCGCCGGCGTTCGAGCACGTCGGGATCCATCGCCACTTCGGCACCCGGTTGACGGCCGCCGCCCGCAGAGCTCGCACTCCCGGAGCCGGCGCCGCGACCCTTGCCGCCGCGACGACGCTTGCGGCGTTGGCTGTCGGTCTCTCCGCGCAACTCAGCACCGTTGCCGTTGCCGTTGCCGTTGCCGTTGCCGTTGCCGTTGCCGTTCCCGGCGTTCGCTCGTCCGCCCGAGTTCGCGCCGCCACTCTTGTTGGACTTGGAGCGTTCGCCCTTGGCGGCGCTGCGTTGGCCATCGGCCGGCGCAGCGGCGGGGACCGCGGGCGCGGGACGCGTGTCGCCGATCTGCGGCTTGCGCACGAGCGCCCTGTCGGCCGCCTCGGCACTGGGTCGGTTCTCGCTCATCCGTTCGGGAAGCTCAGGGTGGTCGTGGAAATCGTCGTCAGGGTGGTCGTGGAGATCGTCGTCAGGGTGGTCGTGGAGATCGTTGTCGTCGTGGTCGTCGTCGTGGTCGTCGTCGTCGTCGTCGTCGTGGTCGTCGTCGGTATCCGTGCCGCCGTCGGCACGGACGGGCTTCTTGCGCCCCTTGCCACCGCGCGAGCCGCGGCGCCGCTTGCGCGCAGCGGTGGTGACCGACGGGTCGCCGATGGTCTCGGTACCGTCGGCGGCTTCAGCGCCTGCGGTCGCGGTGTCGACGGGTTCGGCGGCGGTGGGCGGCACGTCCGGCGTGTCGAGTTCCGAGTTGTCCATGAGTGATGAAGTCCCTTCTCATGCGCACTCCATCGGAGCACGCGTCGCGAACGGCTGGGCGGGGATGATCTCCCCGCGCACACCATCGCGTTCGATCCATTGCTGTGTGCGCAGCACTCTCGCCGCCGTGTCGACGGGGTCGAGTGCAGGGAACATCGCGGCGACGAGTTCCGTCGGTCGCAGTCCCCGTCCGTTGGTGGCCAGCATCGCGCACAGATGTGGCCGAGGATCGTCGACGGAGGATTCCGTCGACAGATCGAGAATGGCAGGCCGCACGTCGTCAGTGCTGGTCTGCCCTTTTCGTTCGCGCTCCACCGGGAGCGTTGCCGCTCCGATGGTGGCGTCGATTGCGGAGAGGACCTGGTCGGTATCCACGCCGTGGAGCGTGAGCAGCCAACTGCAGGCGACGACGTCTTCCTGCAGCGACGGGCTGCTCCCTGCATCGCGGGGCACCACGTGGGTGACCTCGTATCCCGATGGCAAGGCGTCGGTGAAACGGTCGCACAGCTCGAGCAGATCCGGGTCGACGCCTTCGGCCAGCTCCATGTCGAGGTACTCGGCCAGGCTCTCAGCGCCGGTCGGCAGGGCAAGCCCGAACGACATCCGGGGCCGAGGGGTGAAACCCGCGGAATACGCGAGTGGCACGCCCGCCTTGCGGACGGCACGTTCCCAGTGGCGAGCGGTGTCGCGATGGCTCGTGAACCTGATCTTGCCCAGCTTGGTATGACGGACGCGCACCTTCATACGCCGACCTCTTGGGCCTGAGGTCGCCGGGGCAGCAACGCGACCGGCACCTCGCCGCCACGGGAGAGGTCCTGACCGGTGCCCTGGCTGCCACCCGCAGGCGGGACCACCGACGCGACGACGTGCTCGATGCCGTAGCCGGTGCACACGCCGCAGTCGTAGCAGGGCGTCCACCGGCAGTCCTCGAGGCCGTGCTCGGCGAGCGCGGCCTTCCAGTCGAGCCAGAGGAAGTCCTTGTGGAGGCCGGCGGAGAGGTGATCCCACGCCAGTACTTCGTGCTCCTCGCGGTGACGGTTGACGTACCACTCGATCGACAACCCCTCGGCTGCCATGGCGTCCTCCCACCGGGAGAGGCGGAAGAACTCGCTCCACTCCTGGAAGACGCCGCCGTCGCGCCACACCCGTTCCATCACCGCACCGATGCGACGATCGCCGCGAGCGGCGATGCCTTCGGCGAGTGTGGCCGCGGGATCGTGCCATTTCACGTTGACGCCCTTGGCGCGATGGCTCGCATCTCGCACCAGCTGCACCTTGCGACGCAGCTCGGCGGTGGTGTTCTGGCCGAACCACTGGAACGGGGTGTGCGGCTTGGGGACGAAGCCGCCGAGGCTGACCGTGACGCTGGCCCGATTCGTGTGGCGGCGGCCGATCTGCACGCAGTTGCGGGCGAGGTCGACGATGCCCAGCGTGTCGGCATCGGTCTCGGTGGGGAGGCCGGTGAGGAAGTACAGCTTGGCTCGGTGCCATCCCTGGGAGAACGCCGACTCAACAGCGCCGTAGAGATCCTCTTCGGTGATCAGCTTGTTGATGACCTGGCGCAGCCGCCAGCTTCCGGCTTCCGGCGCGAAGGTCAGCCCCGAACGCCGCCCACCCGCGACCTGGCCGGCGAGGCCGACGGTGAACGCATCGACACGCAACGACGGCAGGCTGATGGAGATCGCCTCCGACGTGCCGCATCCGACGGGGTTGATCGCCTGGGCGACCTGCTCGATGCCGCTGAAGTCGGCCGTCGAGAGCGACGTGAGACTGACCTCGTCGTAGCCGGTGCTGCGCAGCCCGTTCTGGATCATCGTGCGCACCTGCTCCGCGGGCCGTTCGCGTACCGGGCGGGTGATCATGCCCGCCTGGCAGAAGCGACAACCACGGGTGCAGCCACGGAACACCTCGACCGCGAGCCGATCGTGGACGACCTCGGTGAGCGGGGCGAGCGGGCGCTTCGGATACGGCCACTGGCCGAGGTCGGCGACCGTGCGCTTGTGGACCACGGCGGGAACGTCGGCATATCGCGGCGTCACAGCACGCAACGCCGCGCCGTCGTACTCCACCTCATACATCGACGGCGCGTACACGCCTGGCACCTTGGACAACTCGCGCAGCACCCCGGATCGGCTGCCAGGGGTGCGCCCGGACGCCTTCCAGCCGCGAACGACCTCGGTGATCTCGCCGATCACCTCCTCGCCCTCGCCGAGCACGACGAGATCGACGTAATCGGCCAGCGGCTCGGGGTTGAACGCGCAGTGACCGCCGAGGACGATCAGCGGATGGTGGGGCTCGCGCTCGCACGACCGCACGGGCACGCCGGCCAGGTCGATCATGTTCAAGACGTTGGTGTAGACCAACTCGGCGGCCAAGCCAAAGGCCAGCAGGTCGAAGTCGCCCGCGCCGCGGTGGGTGTCGACCGAGAACAGCGGCACCCCATGGGTCCTCATCAGGGCCTCGAGGTCGTGCCAGGGCGCGTAGGTGCGTTCGGCCACCGCGTCGTCACGTTCGTTCAGGATTTCGTAGAGGATCTGGAGCCCCTGGTTGGGCAAGCCGATTTCGTACGTATCGGGGTAGGCGAGCAGCCAGGAAACCTTGCCCGGTTCGTGCCGGGGAGTCGTGGCGCCGTCCTCGCAACCGATGTAACGGGCAGGCTTTTGTACCCGGGCCAGGAGCGGTTCGATCCGCGCCCAGAGAGAGGTCATGTGGTCAGGAGTCTACCCGAGGGTCACCTGAGCGACAGGTATGGGGATGGCGGCCATCACTTTCAGAGATGAACCGACCACTACAGGTCGGCATCAGCGATAGCGGCGCATGTGGACGCTCTGCACCAGGCCCATGAGCGCGAAGAACGTCACCACACCCGAGCCGCCGTAGCTGATGAACGGCAGAGGAAGTCCCGTGATCGGCATCACGCCGACGGTCATCGCGATGTTCTGGAAGATCTGCCACAGCAGCATCGCGAAGACGCCGGCGCACAGGTACGTGCCCAGCAGGTCGCGCGACAGGTGGGCGATGCGCCAGATCCGTAGCAGCACCAGGGCGTAGAGACCGATCACGACGCTGCACCCGATCAGCCCGAACTGCTCACCGACCGCCGAGAACGGGAAGTCGGCCCATTGCACGGGGATGTCGCGCTTGGCGTTCGTGATCGGACCCTGCAGCCAGCCCTTGCCGGTGATGCCACCCGTCGCCAGGGCCCGGATCGCATTGCGCCCCTGGTAGAGGACGTCCTGCAGAGCCGGATCGGTCGAGTTCTGGTGGAAGAACGCAGTGAACCGCCGCAACTGGTACTCGTTGACCAAACGGGTCAGCACCGCCGCCCCGACGGTGGCCACGGACAGTACCGAGATCATCAGGATGTAGCGGGCCTTGGCCCCGGCGACGAGCATGATCCCCATCGCCATGGCGATCAGCACCGAGGCGGATCCGAGGTCCGGCTGGATGATGATCAGCGTCGTCGGTGCGCCGACGAGCATCAGGCCGATGATGAACCGGTGGTACGGCAACTCGTCGCTGCGGTCCTCGGCCAGGTACGCGGCCACCGTGAGCAGCGTCGTGAACTTGGCGAACTCCGCCGGCTGCAGGTTCAGCGGACCGAGGTCGAAGCTGAGCACCGTCTGGTTGCCCTTGACGTTGAGCATGTTCATCAACGTGATCAGCGTCAGGAGCATGAGCGAGACGCCGTAGAGGAACCGAGAGTGGTCCTTCCACCAGTCGTAGTCGACGGCCATCACGATCACCATCGTGATCGCGGCGCCGATCAGGAACACCTCCTGGCGGGTCACGAACAGGTACGGATCGTTGAACTTGGTGTGCGACGCGGAATAGATGACGAGCAGGCCGATCACCGACAACGCGCCCTGGGCGAACAGCAGCACGTAGTCGATGTTGCGGCTCGGCGCGGACGGGCTGGCATGGATGTTGCCGAGCCCCGAGTCGGGCTTGCGTTGGATGAAGCTCAGTGCCACCGCGCGTCCTCAGTCGCGCAGACCGGCAGAGCCACCGAGACAGCTGGCGTCGGCGAGTTGCTTGGGCGGTGCGGGGACGGTGCTGTTCAGGTCGAGCGGGTCGCTCACCAGCACGGGATCGGTGACGACGTCGTGGTCGATGGCGAGCCACATGCACTTGGTGACCGGGGCCGCAGCCTTGGAGCCGTACCCACTCTTCTCCAGGTACGCCACCACCGTGTACGGCAGCGACGAGTCGAGGCTGAACGAGCCGAACGCCGAGGAGTCGTTCCACGGCAGGCTCCCTGCGCCCTGCGCAGTGCCGGTCTTGCCCGCGATGTCGACGGGGAAGTTCTTGAACAGGGTCTCTCCCGTGGTCGCGTGGTAGTAGCCCTTCGGGAAGGTGACGCCGCGACCACGGATCACGCGGTGCACGCCCTCGATGATCGGGTCGTACACGTCCGGCGGCATCTCCAACTGGTCGCGCACGTTCGGCTTGTCGAAACTCTGCACGAGCGTGCCGGCGGCCAGGTCTGCCATGGCCGGCCCCGAGTCGGGAGTGAGCGGCGCATAGATCGCCTTCACGATCGTCGGCTGCAGCAGGAACCCGCCGTTGGCGAGCGTCGAGTACGCGTTGGTCAGCTGCAACGGCGTGGCGGCCATGAGACCCTGACCGATCGCCACCTGCACGTTGTCGCCCACCACGAGTCGCGGCACCTCGCCCTTGGCGAGGACGCCCTTGTCGACCAACGCCTTCTTGACGTTGTCGTCGGGGATCCGGCCCTTCCACTCGAAGGGCAGCTGGATGCCGCTCTTGGACCCGAAGCCGAACCGCTCGAGGTTGGTCTTCAGCAGGCTCTCCTGGTTCGGAAGGCTCTCGCTGAGCTCCCAGAAGCGTTCGCCGAGGCTGTAGAAGAACGAGTCACTCGACACAGCCAACGCGTCGGCCACCGTGACGGGGCCGTACGTGCTGGGCAGGTTCGTGTTCTTGTTCGTCGCGTTCTTGAAGATGCAGCGGGCCTCGCCGCCGTTCTGCTGGCAGTTCTCCGGCGGAATGGAGTGCAGCGTGTAGGTGCCCTCGTCCTGGAAGATGTAGTTCTTGTCGATGATGCCGGCGTGCATCGCCGACCATGCCACGAACGGCTTGATGGTCGAGCCGAGGTTGTAGTTGCCCTGGACGGCACGGTTCACGAGGATCGACTGGTCGGGGTCGATCGGCGACCCGTCGGGGTTGGTGCTCGGGAACAGTTCCTTGTACTTCGTGCCGGTGATGCCCGACTCCATCCAGCGGTTGTCGAAGGTGGGGTAGCTCGCCATCGCCAGGATCTGACCGTTGGAGTAGTTCTCCACCACCACCGAACCGGCCGGCGCCTTGTGCTGGACCCATTCGGGGTACTCCTGGCGGGTGCCGTCGGGCAGGATCTTGGCGTAGACGCGGGTCTTGAAGTTGGTGACCCGGTCGAGCGGGTTGTGCGGCGCCGAGTCGGACTGCTTCAGGTCCTCGGCGAGGTTGCGCCGGTTCTTCAACTCGGTTTCCAGCGTCTGTTCGGCGTACTGCTGCACATCGAGGTCGATGCTCAGCTGGATGTCGAATCCCGCAACGGGCTCGACGCGTTGGTCGACGAGCTCGCGCACGATGCTGCCCGATGCGTCGACCTCGTACACGCGCTTGCCCCACTGGCCGTGCAGCTCGCGCTCCATGCTGAGCTCGACACCGAACTGACCGACGCGCTCGTTGCGCTTGTACCCCTGCGCGAGGTAGCTGTCGAGGTTCCCCTTGTTGATCGCACCCATGTAGCCGACGACGTGTGCGGCGAGCGGAGCGTACGGGTACACGCGCTGGTACTGCTCGACCACGTCGACGCCGGGATAGTCCTCGCTGCGCTCCTTCAAGAAGTTCACCGTCGGCTCGTCGACGTCCTCCTTCAGCGGCAATGGGAGCAACGCATCGAACTGCTGCTTCTGCGTGCACGGTTTGGGCACCTGGTAGCACGGGTCGTAGCGCCGCATGAGATCGTCGACTGGCGTCTTCAACGGGCCGGAGAGGCGCCCGAAGAGTGCCTTGCGGTTCTTCAGGCTCTTCACGACGCCCCAGTCGACGGTGACGGTGAGGATGCGCTGGTTGTCGGCGAGGACGCGTCCCTGCGCGTCGAAGATGCGCCCGCGCTCGGCCGGGAAGTAGACCTCGCGGGTCTTGGAGGCAGTGACCTTGGCCTGGTAGTAGTCGCTCTTCACGCTCTGCAGGAACCACAGGCGCGAACCGAGCAGACCGATCAGGAGCAGGGAGACCGTCGCCAGTACGCCCAGACGGGCGGATCGCTTGTCAACGGCCATGGCGACATTCTTGTCGATCTGATGACGAAACGTGGCGCGCGTCCGCGCGGTCGCGACTCACTCCAGCATCGCCTTCCACTTCTTCCGGCGCACGCCCATCATCCACCGGCCGACCGGCATCAGCAGCGGACACATCAGCGCACAGAACGCGGCGACGATCGGCACGGTCAGCGCGATGTCGCGAGTGACCCAGCCGCTCTCGCCGGTGATGACTTCGGCGACGGGGATCGCCGCCTCCCCCACCGCTGCACCGAAGAACGCGAAGATCGACGCCAGCCACCACTGCGGATCCGGGGTGAAGGTGTGCACATAGCCGGCGGTCATCCCCGCCACGCCGTACGCGAGTGCCATGAGACCGAGCGGGGTGTTGCCGCTGGCGTCGTACAGCAACCCGAGCACGAACCCGGCGACCGCCCCACGGTCCGCACCGCCACCGGCCCCCGCGGCGACGACGAGTGCCAGCACGAACTGCAACTTGACGTCGTGGACCGGATGGGCCGCGAACACGACCCGTTGGATGGACAGGGCGATCAGCCCGACCGGCACCAGCCGAATCAGCGGTCCGAAGACGACGGTGCGCACGGATCACTTACCGACGGCGTCTTGATTCGGCACATAGAGCACGACGGCGACGAAGTTGAGTCGCCTCAGGCTCGCGTTCGGAGTGACCTCGACGAGGGCACTGCTGCTGCCGGTCTGCCGTTCGATGTTCGTGATGACCCCGATCGGGATGCCCTGCGGCGCCAGCCCGTTGTTGCCGCCCGCAGTGTCGACGATCGCTCCGACCTTCACGCTCGTGACCGACGACGTCGTGTCGACGAAGCGGAGCCAGAGGGGTTTGTCGGCGCCCTGCCCCTGCAGCGTGCCCGTCTCGCGGACGACTGCGAGGAGGGTCGTGGTGGTCGTGTTCGCGGGAGTACTGGAGGTCGTGCTCTGCCCGGTGTCCGCGGTGGCGACCGTGGTGGTCGTCGGGGGGAGCGTCGTGGTCGTCGTCGTGCTGGTGAGATCGCTGATGGGGATGCCCGACAACGTCGTGCTCTCCGTGGGCGGCGCGGCCGTTCCCTCGTCCGGAGTGGAGAGCACCTGGGCGGAGATCGAGAACTCGGGGTCGGTGATGAGCAGCACGATGCTGCGCGTGGGAAAGACCTTGGTGATCCGGCCCACGAGGCCGGCACCGTCGGTGACCGGCATGCCGACGGCCACACCCTGACGCGAGCCGACGTTGATCTCGACGGTGTTCTGGAAGTTGCTCGGCGACTCGCCCACCACCTGGGCAGCGACCGTGTCGTACTGGAACTTCGATGCGAGCTGGTTCACCTTGAGCAACTCGCGGTACTCGAGGATCGCCGAGCGGGCCTCGACGTCGTTGCCTTTCATGTGCTCGAGCTGATCGCGCAGCGCATCGCGCTCGGACTGCACGTTGTCGTAGTTGCTGATGCCGTACCAGACGCGCTCGATCGGCAGAGAGATGGCCTTGGTGGCGGTGTCGACCGGTTGCAGCACACGCGCAAAAACACCACGGGCGCGATCGATGACCGGATTGCCGCGCTTGTCGAGCGTGATCAGCAACATGCAGGTGAGCACGACGAGCAGCAAGACCCTTCGGCGACTCAACGAGAGGAACATGAGAGTGACCGGCGCGGCTTAGTCGTCGCCGCCGAGCGACATGAGCCCACGCATCGCATCGATGTTCTCCAACGCGCGGCCGGAGCCGATGACCACGCTGAACAGCGGGTCGCGCGCGATGTTGATGGGCATGCCGGTCTCGTGCGACAGCCGGCGGTCGAGGCCGGCGAGCAGTGCGCCACCACCGGTGATCATGATGCCTTGCTCCATGATGTCGGCGGCGAGTTCGGGCGGTGTGCGGTCGAGCGTTGCTTTCACAGCATCGACAATGGCAGACACCGGCTCGGAAAGGGATTCACGAACCTGTTCGGTGGTGAGGGGAATCGTGCGCGGGAGGCCGCTGATGAGGTCGCGGCCGCGGATGTCGGCGGTGAGCTCCTCGTCGAGCGGCCACGCCGAACCCATGTGGATCTTGATCTCTTCCGCGGTGCGATCACCGATGGCGAGGGAGAACTCCTTCTTCACGTACTGCAGGACCGCCTCGTCGAGCTCGTCGCCGGCGACGCGGACTGACTGCGCCGTCACGATGCCGCCGAGCGAGATGACCGCCACCTCGGTGGTGCCGCCGCCGATGTCGACGATCATGTTGCCGCTGGGTTCGTGCACGGGCATGTCGGCACCGATGGCAGCGGCCATCGGCTCCTCGATGATGTGGACGGGCTTGCGGGCGCCGGCGTACTCGGCCGCATCCTGCACTGCGCGCTGCTCGACGCCGGTGATGCCCGACGGCACGCAGATGACCATTCGCGGCTTGCTCCACCGGCTGGCGTGCACCTTCTGGATGAAGTAGCGCAGCATCTTCTCGCAGACCTCGAAGTCGGCGATGACACCGTCCTTGAGGGGTCGGATCGTCTTGATCCGCCCGGGCGTGCGGCCCATCATCCGCTTGGCCTCGAGGCCGACGGCGACGGGGCGCCCGTCGGTGATGTCGATGGCGACGACCGAGGGTTCGTTGAGCACGACACCCTGGCCCCGCGCATAGATCAGCGTGTTCGCCGTGCCGAGGTCGATCGCAAGGTCACGACCGAGCGCAAGCGGATTGCTTCTCGCCATCACCATTCTCCGATACACGAACACGACACGATGCGCCAGTGTAGCGGCACCGGAGTTTGTTACAGATTCGGGAAGAAAATGCCGATCTCGCGGGTCGCCGACTCGAGTGAATCGCTGCCGTGCACGAGGTTCTCGGTGAAGAGGATGCCGAGGTCACCACGGATGGTCCCGGGTGCAGCCTTGCGCGGATTGGTTGCGCCCATGAGGCCGCGGACGACCTCCCACGTGTCCTCGGGCCCCTCGACCACGAGCGCCACGACGGGGCCGCGGCTCATGAACTCGACCAGGTCGGCGTAGAAGCCCTTACCGACGTGCTCCTCGTAGTGCCGGGCCAGCGTGTCGGCATCGAGCGTGCGCAGATCGAGGGCGACGATCGTGAGGTGCTTCTGCTCGAAGCGGGTGAGGATCTGGCCCACGAGGCCACGCTCGACGGCGTCGGGCTTGAGGAGGACGAGAGTACGGTCGGACATGGCGGCCCAGGCTATCGGTCAGGTCGCTGGTCAGGTCAGTGGTCAGGTCAGTGGTCAGGTCAGTGGTCAGGTCAGGCGACGCGACGAAGGTGCGGGCGGGCCGCGCCGACGATGTACAGCGAGCCGGTGACGAGGACCGCATCGTCCGACTCGGCGTTCGCCAGCGCCTGATCGATGGCGGCCTCGACCGTGTCGAGTTGCACGACGTGTTCGCACCCCATCTCTCGCGCAGCATCGGTCAGCTCGTTCGCCGGAAGGCCTCGGGGCGTGGGAGCGGTGCACGTGTAGACCGTGTCGAACTCGTCGGCCCGCAACGCCGACAGCATCTCGCGAGGGTCTCGCCCCTTGAGGCAACCGATGACGAGCAGCCGGCGGCCGGCGGGGTCGAAGTCCTCGAAGAACACCGTCGCACACGAGTCGGCGCCGGGCGGGTTGTGGGCGCCGTCGACGATCACCAGCGGCTGGTGCCCCAGTACCTCGAAGCGGCCGGGCATGGACACCTGGGCGAAACCCTCGGTGACGATGTCGCCGGGAACGGGAGCCGCGAAGAACGCCTCCACTGCCGTGAGCGCCACCGCGGCGTTGTCGCACTGGTGACGACCGTGCAGCGGAACGAACACGTCGGGATAGATCGTGGTGGGCGTGCGCAGATCCATGACCCGGCCGCCGATCGCGAGCTGGTTCTCGAGCACCTCGAAGTCGAGGCCGCGCACGAGGTTCGTCGCGCCGCCCGCCTCGGTGAAGATGCGAACCAGATCGGGGTCGGTCTCGCCGATCACGACGGCGCTGCCCGGCTTGACGATGCCCGACTTCTCGCGGGCGATGTCGGCCAGCGTCGGGCCTGCGAACTCGGTGTGGTCGCTGCCGATGTTGGTGACCACGGCGACCTGCGACTCGCACACGTTGGTCGCGTCCCACCGTCCGAGCAGGCCCACCTCGACCACGGCGACATCGACGGCCACGTCGGCGAACCAGCGGTACGCCGCAGCGGTGACCGCCTCGAAGTAGGAGGGGCGCACGCCGGTGAGCACCTCGAGGTCGGCGACCGCCGCGATCTGCTCGGCGAAGTCGTCGTCGGAGATCGGCTCGCAGTTGAGGCTGATCCGCTCGTTCAACCGTTCGAGGTGCGGGCTGGTGTAGGTGCCGACCGTGAGCCCGTGCGCCATGAGGAGCCGGGTGATCATCTGGGTCGTGGAGCCCTTGCCGTTGGTGCCGGTGATGTGGATCACCGGGTAGGCGAGCTGGGGGTCGCCCATCGCTCCCACCAGCGCGCGCATGCGGTCGAGCGTGGGCGACTCGATGCGGCCGGTCTTGTCGTAACTGGCGTGCGCGTCGAGGTATTCGAGTGCGTCGTGGTACGTCATCATGTTGCCCGAGCGGCGCGGCCGCGGCGGCTCAACTCGCCTGGCGACGCGGCCGCTTGGTGACGGGCTCGCGAGGGGTGAGCGTGGGAATGACCTTGGTGGCCACCGTCTCGGCATCGATGATCACACTGCCGACGTCGGACCGACCGGGCAGCTCGTACATCGTGTTGAGCAGGACCTCTTCAAGGATCGCCCGCAGGCCGCGAGCACCGGTGCCACGCAACAGTGCCTGCGCGGCGATCGCGTCGAGTGCTTCCCGTGTGAAGTCGAGGTCGACCTCTTCGAACTCGAACATCTTGCGGTACTGCTTGACCAGCGAGTTCTTCGGCTCGGTGAGGATCTTCACGAGCGCGTCGTTGTCGAGGCTGCGCACGGCACCCACCATCGGCAGTCGGCCGATGAACTCGGGAATCATGCCGAACTTCAACAGATCCTCGGGCCGCACCTGGACGAACAGCTCACCGGGGTCACGTTCGGACTTGCTGCGCACCACACCGTTGAAGCCCATGCCTCGGTGACCGATGCGGCTCTCGATGATCTGGTCGAGTCCGGCGAACGCGCCGCCGCAGATGAACAGGATGTTGGTCGTGTCGATCTGGATGAACTCTTGGTGGGGGTGCTTGCGGCCGCCCTGCGGCGGCACCGATGCGACCGTTCCCTCGAGGATCTTCAACAGGGCCTGCTGCACACCCTCGCCCGACACGTCGCGGGTGATCGACGGGTTCTCGCTCTTGCGGGCGATCTTGTCGATCTCGTCGATGTAGATGATGCCGGTCTCGGCCTTCTTCACGTCGAAGTCGGCGGCCTGGATCAGCTTCAGGAGGATGTTCTCGACGTCCTCACCGACGTACCCGGCTTCGGTGAGCGCGGTGGCGTCGGCGACTGCGAACGGAACGTTGAGCAGCCGAGCCAACGTCTGGGCCAGGTGGGTCTTGCCGCACCCCGTGGGGCCGAGCAGGAGGATGTTGCTCTTGGCCAGCTCGATCTCGTCGCGCCGGCCGACGGCGGTTCCCTGCTGGTACTGGATCCGTCGGTAGTGGTTGTAGACGGCGACGGACAGGATCTTCTTCGCATCGTCCTGGCCGACCACGTAATCGTCGAGGAACGTGCGGATCTCGCGCGGAGTGGGCAGCTCGTCGAAGCGCAGCTCACCGGTGTCGGTGAGCTCCTCCTCGATGATCTCGTTGCACAGGTCGATGCACTCATCGCAGATGTAGACGCCCGGTCCGGCGATCAGCTTCTTGACCTGCTTCTGCGACTTGCCACAGAACGAGCACTTCAGCAGCTCCCCGGTGTCACCGAATTTCGCCACTGCGGTCTCCTCTGAACGTGCCCTCTGGGACGGACGGGTGTCGAATCGACGTGATCAGCGGATCGGACCGGAGCGGTCGACCATGTCTCGCGACGAGATGACATCGTCGATGATGCCATACGCGAGGGCCTCGGATGCTTCCATCACGAAGTCGCGGTCGGTGTCGGTGTGGATCCGCTCGAGGGTCTGACCCGTGTGAGCAGCCAACATCTCCTCCAGGAGGTCGCGCATGCGGAGGATCTCCTTGGCGGCCAGTTCGAGGTCGGTGACCTGTCCGTAGCCGACCTGCCCGTACGGCTGGTGGAGCAGGATGCGACTGTGCGGCAACGCGAGACGCTTGCCCTTGGTGCCCGCGGCGAGCAGCACCGCTGCGGCGGACGCCGCCTGGCCCAGGCAGATGGTGGCGATGTCGTTCTTGATGAACTGCATCGTGTCGTAGATGGCGAACAGCGCGGTGATGTCGCCACCGGGGCTGTTGATGTAGATGCTGATGTCCTTGTCGGGGTTCTCGCTCTCGAGATACACCAACTTGGCGCAGGTGAGGCTGGCCGACGCGTCGTCGATCGGCGTGTCGAGCCAGATGATGTTGTCGCGCAGAAGGCGGCTGTAGAGGTCGTAGCTGCGCTCGCCACGGCTGGTCGTCTCGACCACGCCGGGGATCTGGTATCCCGACATCATCGGCCGGGAGGGGTTCACGTCGTTCACGTCGGTCTCCTCAGTGCTGGTGATCATGGTCGTGGTGATCATGGTCGTGGTGATCATGGTCGTCGTGGTCATGGTCGTGGTCGTGGTGTTCGCCGGTGAGCAGGTCGCGGTCGATCGCCGCGCCGGACTCGTCGACGACTTCGGCGTGCTCGAGCAGCCAGTCGAGTGCCTTGGTCTTGCGGATCTGCGACGTGAGGTCGGTGACCGCGTCGTTCTTCTCGTAGGCCTTGCGGACCTCACTGGCCTTCTGGCCGACCTGCAGTGCGATGCGGGCGTACTCGGCGTTGACGTCGTCGTCGTCGACCTCGATGCCCTCGGCGGTAGCGACGGCGCGCAGCGCCAGGTCGACCTTGACGGCCTTCTCGGACTGCACCTTGAGCGCCTCGACGAAGGAGTTCGCGTCCTGACCGGTGGCCTGCAGCCACTGGTCGATGCTGATGCCCTGGGCCTGGAACTGCTGCACTGTGTTCTGCACGCGGGCCTGGAGGTCGCCCTGGACCATGCTGTCGGGTGCGGGTGCGTCGACGAGCCCGGCGAGTGCCGTAGTGGTGCGATCGATGAACTGGTTGCGCGCCTGGTTCAGCTTGGTGGCACCGATGCGCACGGCGATGGACTCGCGCCACGCAGCAACGGTGTCGAACTCGCCGAGGTGCTCCGACACCCACTCGTCGGTGAGCTCGGGCAGTTGCATCTCCTGGACGTTCGTGACGGTGACCTCGAAGTCGGCCGGCTCGTCCATGCCCGTGGGGTTGGAGCTGAACGCGAGCTCGGTGCCTTTGGTGGTGCCGACGAGTTGCTCGTCGAAACCCTCGGCGACCCAACCCTTGCCGATCTCGTACAGCCAGTCCTCGGTGTTCAACCCCGGGACGGGCTCGCCGTCGCGAGATGCGGCCAGCGTGAGGGTGACGTGATCGCCGGTGACCGCCGGGCGGTCGGCGTCGACCAGCGTGCCCTGGCGGCGACGCTCGGCCTCGATGGCTTCCTCGGTCTCTTCCTCGGTGGCAATGGGGCTCGGCAGCTCGACGCGGAGCCCGCCATAACCCGGGACGGTGATGACGGGGCGAACCTCGCACACGGCGTCGAACTCGACCGGGCCGGATTCCTCACCGGAGGTGAGCTGCACCTCGGGCGTGGCGATGAGATCGATGTCGTGCTCGCGTACGGCGTCGGCGAGGTACGCCGGGATCGAGTCTCGCAGCGCCTCTTCGCGGGCAGCAGCCAGACCGATGCGGGCCTCGAGCACCTTGCGCGGCACCTTGCCGGCCCGGAACCCGGGCAAGCGGGCCTCGCGCCCGATCTTGCGGAACGCCTGGTCGATGTCGCGGTCGAACTCGTCCTCCGCGATCACCACCGACAGCTTGACGAGCTCGCGCGGGGTGCGGCTGGGGGTGTCGGTTCCCTCGGTCTCGGCGCCGTCGGCGTCGAGGGGTGCGAGGGTGTCAGAGGCAGGTGAGATCGTACTTTTCACAGAGCGTCGACTCTACCGGGGCCGTCCGGGTTCGTGCCGATTGGCGAACCGGGCCGTCGAATCGGGCAGAATGCGGTCATGACGTTCTGGAAGCCGCACGCCTTGGCCAAGCCGCACGCCGACCAGCTCGATCTCCGCATCGGTGATCGCGTGCAGAACACCGTCGAACTCGAGGGTGTCCCGGTGGGCACCGGTGGCAAGGTGTTGCTGGCCAACGGGTTCAACTGGCTGCGGTACCGCGTGCTGTTCACCAACGGCGCCGAGCTCGGCGATCTCGACCATCGCAACATCGAACCGGCCGGCCGCACGGCCAAGCGACTGGCCAAGGCCGCCAAGCGACGGTGACCCGCCCCTGGTGAGGGTGCAAGTTCGCTGAACGACTGATCCAGGACAGCGACGGCTCCGAACCGCCGTCGTGAACCACAGCCCCGCCCGTTCGACACCCGGCACCCCCGTGAGGGTCGCCGCTGCCGTGGCGGTGGCGGTGGGCGGCCTCGTCCACCTCCAGCTCCACTTCGACGGCTACCGCTCGACTCCCGACGCGAACCTTGGGCGATCGTTCGTCCTCAACGGCATCGCCTCCCTCGTCGTCGCGATCGCCCTGCTCGCCCGGCCGACCGTCGTCGTGCGCCTCGCGGGCCTCGGGTTGTCGCTGGGCACGCTCGTCGCCTTCGCGCTCAGCCGCACCGACCGCGGCGTGTTCGGGTTCACCGAGCACGGCCTCCAACCCTCCCCCCAAGCGATGATCGCCGTCGCCGTCGAACTCGCGGCGACGGCGCTCATCGTGATCACCTTCGTCCCGGCGATCGGCGTCGGGCGCCCGATCCCCACTCGAGGGGTCGCCACGGCGGCGCTCGCACTCGCGGGCGCCGCCGTGGTGCTGAGCCTCATGTGGGCACAGGATTCGACGGTCACCGCAGCGGGCTCCTCCCCCGGTCCGCACGCGGTGACTGTCGTGGACTTCTCGTTCCGGCTCTCGACCATCTCGGTTCCCGTCGGCAGCACCGTGACATGGACGAACGAGGACTCCTTCGCCCATTCGATCGTCGCCACCGGCGGGCCGGACGCCGCGTTCCGGAGCGATCCGTTGAGCACCGGCCAGACCTATTCACACACCTTCGACACCCCAGGCACGTACACGTACATCTGCGGTATCCACCCATCGATGGCCGGTTCGGTCGTCGTCACCGAGTAGCGGCCTCGCTGCTCCTCAACACATCCACCCACCCCCTGAAGGAGATCACCGTGGAGATCAGTGAGCGGTCCTTGCGCGCCCTCGTGGCAGCAACGGACGACCAACACCGAGCGGGAATGAACTCGCTCCCCAACGACATCCGAGCCCTTCACCACGAGACGCGGCGGTTCCGCCGTGCACTCGCCGATGGGGATGCGGGAGTCGCCGCCTTCGCCGAGAGCGTGGAGCTCACCGCTGTCGCGGCGTACACCGCCGCGGCACAGAGCGGCCTCGTCACGACCAAGGCAGTGCTCGAGGCGGTCACGGTCTTCAGCGGTCACCACACCGAGCATGCGGCGGCGTTCGGCGCCGCTGCCGGCGGCGCTGCGACGGGCAAGCTGAACCAGGGCCTGCTCGACGCACTCTCCCCCAGCCTCAGCGCGGCCAAGAACGAGATGGACGTCCTGCAACTCGCCTACGACCTCGAGAACGCGGCCGCGGCGACGTATCTGTTCGCGCTCGGCGCGCTCGAGTCCACCGCGGCCCTCCAGCTCACTGCCTCGATCCTTCCGGTCGAAGCGCAGCACGCCGTGGTCATCGGCCAGATCATCGGAGCCGATCCGGCGTCGATGCTCCCCTCCTTCGAGACCGAGACCGGTTTCGTCGATCCGTCCAAGTACCCCGTCGGCTGAACCCGCGACCACGAAAGAAGATGACCATGAATCACGATCACATCCGTCGCGTTGCCCGAGACAGTGAACTGCAGCAGCGCGAGGCCATGCCCGAGTTCGGCCGAGCGCTCACCCGCTTCCTCGACCGGGAATCCCGCACCGAGGAGGAGACCTCCGCCGTCGTGCTCGGTGGGCTCACCCGCCGTTCGCTGTTCCGCATCGGTGGCGTGACCATCGCCGGCGCGGCGCTGCTCGCGGCTTGTGGCAGCGACAGCAACAGTGCCACGACGACGCTGCCGGGCACCTCGCCCACCACCGTTCCCGGAACCACCGGCAGCACCATGCCGGGGACGGACACCACGATGATGACGACCTCGGACGACATCGTCTGGCTCCGCACGGCGTCGTCGCTGGAGAACCTCGCGGTGGCCGCGTACCAACTCGGTATCGACTCAGGCCTGGTGACGACCGGCGCAGTCGTCGACGCAGCGAAGCTGTTCCAGGGACACCACCAGGAGCACAGCCAGTTCTTCCAGGCCGCCACGAAGAACCTCGGCGGAGATCCCTATACGGAGGCCAACGCCGTGGTGCTCGCGTCGCTCCAGCCGACGATCGACGCGCTGAAGGACGAGCAGGGCGTGTTGATGCTGGCGCTCGCTCTCGAACGGGCTGCGGCGGCGACCTATCAATCCGGCGTGGGCAACCTGATGGACCTCACGTTGAACAAGGCGCTGATGAGCGTCGGTGGCGTCGAGGCCCGCCACGCCGCCGTGCTCGCAGGTGTGCTCGCCGAGTCGCCGGTGCCCCGCTCGTTCGGCACCACCGAAGGCGCCGTGGCGGTCGGCACGGGCGTGTGAGCTCAACCTGACGACCTGACGACAACGAGGTGGCGGGGCCGGACACGAGGGTCATGGGTGTGGCATTGTCTGCACCCATGACCCCCACGTCTCTCCGACATCGGTTCCCCGGCGCACAGACCGAGTGGGCCCGCTTCGACGGGCCTGCCGGCACCCAGGTGGTGGACACCGCGATCACGGCGATGACCGACTGGCTGAGCGACGGGTCCAACAGCTGTGGCGGCGGCTACTTCGAGGCCGCGCACCGCGCCGACGAACTCATCGAGCGCACTCGACGGACGGTCGGCACCCTGTTCAACGCCGACCCCGGCGGGGTGTGCTTCGGGCCCAACATGACCTCGATCACGTTCGCCGTCTCCCGCGCAATCGGTGCCACCCTCCGACCAGGCGATCGGATCGTCGGCACCCGCCTCGACCACGACGCCAACATCACTCCGTGGCAGCGCGCGGCCGACCAGGCGGGTGCCGAGTACGTCCTCGCTCCCTTCGACACCCGAACCGGCACATTGCCACCGGAGCATGTCATCGACCTCATCGACGAGCGCACCAAGTGGGTCACGCTGCCCGGTGCGAGCAACCTGCTCGGAACCGCGCCCGATCTGCGACCGATCATCGACGCGGCCCACTCGGTCGGCGCCCGCGTCTACGTCGATGCGGTCGCGCTCGCCCCGCACCGGGCGATCGACATCGCCGCACTGGGCTGCGACGCGATCGTCAGCTCCCCCTACAAGTGGTACGCACCGCACTCCGGCGTGCTCTGGATGGAGCCGTCACTGCTCCAGTCGCTCCCGGTGTTCAAGGTCCGACCCGCGTACGACGAAGGTCCTCGTCGGCTCGAGACGGGGATGCCGAACTTCGAGGCCATCGCCGGGATCGAGGCAGCCGCACGCTTCCTGATGGAGGAGGGGATGGACCACCTCGAGTCCGCCGAGCGCGAACTCTTCGCGCCCCTGCTGCACGGCCTGCAGGGCATGGACGGTGTCACGGTCTGGGGAGTGTCGGGCCTGGAGGGCCGGACACCCACGGCGGCATTCACGGTTCGTGGGCACTCACCGGCCGAGATCGCAGCCGCACTCGCTGCCGACCGGATCGCTGTCTGGGACGGACACAACTACGCGGTCGAAATCGTCGATCAACTTGGTCTCGCCGAATCCGGCGGAGTGGTGCGCGCCGGCATCTCGCGGTACCTCGAGCCCGACGACGTGCAGCGACTGCTGAGCTCCGTGGAACGGCTCGCAGCACGTTGAACCGCACTGCGATGCGGGCGAATCCGGGACTTTGGTCCCAACCCAGGTGACCTTCCTGCCCTACTGACCGTGATGGCCCCCATCCAAGCTGGCTCGCATGAGCAAGGATGATGACCGGTCAGTTCTCAGTTGGCTCGCATTCGTGGCGGCGATCGCCGCACTGTGCGTCGCCGTTTTCGGCCTCCGAGATGGCACCTCGTCATCGTCGAGCGCTGCGGGTTCGGGTGGCGGTGCTGTCGCCACACCCACCGTGCAGGTGGTGATGAAGGACTTCGGCTTCGAGCCGGCCAACATCACCATCCCGACCACCGGAGCGATCATCCACCTGATGAACGGCGGCGCGGTCACCCACAACTTTCAGGTCACCGAGCTCGGTCTGAAGAGCAACGACGTCGCATCCGGCGCCTCCGTCGACATGACGATCTCCGCAACCGCCGCCGGCACGTACAAGGTCATCTGTCCGCAACCCGGCCATGAAGGTGCCGGAATGGTGGGGTCCCTGGTCGTCAGCGACACTGCCGGCGGAACAGGCACCGGAGAATCTGCGGGATCCGGTGAGACCGGACACGGTGGCGGTGCGAGTTCAGCGTCGGAGATGGACGCGAAGATGCTCGCCGCGGCCCAGCAGTACCCGGCGAAGACCGCCGGCCACGGTGGCGACCTGATGCCCTACACGACCGACTCGGACGGGACGAAGGTGTTCCGCATCGAGGCAAAGGTCGTCGACTGGGAAGTCGAGCAGGGCAAGTTCGTCCAGGCCTGGACGTACAACGGCGTCGTGCCCGGTCAGGAGATCCACGTCGTGTCGGGCGACAAGGTCCGCATCATCCTCACCAACAACCTCCCCGACAGTACCTCGCTGCACTTCCACGGCATCCAGGTGCCGAACGTGATGGACGGCGTCGACCCGTACACCGAGTCGCCGACCAAGCCCGGCGGGCAGCACATCTACGAGTTCGTGGCCAAGGGCCCCGCCGTGGGCATCTACCACTCGCACCACAACGCCCAGGAGCAGATCCCCAACGGCATGTTCGGGGCGTTCACGATCGACGAGATGCCGATCCCCCAGAAGCTGATCGACAAGGGCTACGACCCCGCCAAGATCGCCGGCCCGCCGATCAACTTGGTCCTCAACGACGCCGGGGCGATCGGCCTCAGCCTCAACGGCAAGAGCTTCCCCGCGACCGAGCCGTACACGCTGCGGGTGGGGCAGATCATGATCGTGAACTACATGAACGAGGGTCTGTTGTCGCACCCGATGCACCTCCACCAGCCGATGGGATGGATCATCGCCAAGGACGGCGTGCCGATGGACGAGCCACTCCCGACCGACACGGTGCTCGTGGCACCGGGTGAGCGTTACACCGTCGCCTACATGGGCATGGAGCCCGGTGTGTGGGCATGGCACTGTCACATCCTCACCCACGCCGAGACTCCTGACGGCATGCGGTACATGGTGACCGCCCTGATCGTGGAGCGCTGACGACGTGATCGTCCGCTCCCCGCGACTGATCGTCGGCGTGGACGGCACCGAAGGCTCTGTGGAGGCCCTGCGGTGGGCTGCACACGATGCAGCCCGCCGCGATTGGCCGCTCCACGTGATGACCTGTGCCGAACTGCCCGTCGCGGTGGAGGCCGGCCTGATCGGTGCGGGTCCGCTCAC
>JBBQTC010000055.1:0-28125 GCA_038234785.1 Acidimicrobiales bacterium | reverse complement strand
GCCAGTTCGGCGCCGTATGCAGCTGCTGCCCGAATGGAGGTGACAGAGAGCGACGGGTACTGCTCGAGGATTTGCTCCGCCGTCATCCCGTCGGAGAGGCAATCGAGCACGATGCTGACGGGAATGCGCGTCCCCTTCAGGCATGCCTGGCCGTGACACACGAGTGGATCGACCGAGATGAGGGCGAGTGCGTCCGCTGTCATGTCCTCAGTCTGCCGCATCAGCGACCTGCCGAGTGAGCGACGACGGACGGGGCGGGGGTTCATGCACAGATAATCACCCGGATGGTGAACGAGGTCGGGGGCGTTCGAAGCGGCGCCCCGTCGGAGGTCCTTGCCAATGGATCTGCCAATGGATCGGCGCGGAATCCATTGGCAGAGGGCAACACAGGGCAACACCGTTCGACACTGCGAGTAGTATCACCGCAGATCAGACACCACAACACGACATCTGACAACACGGGACGGACAGCGTCGCTCACCCTCTCAAGGTGGCGGCACGGGTTCGAATCCCGTTGGGGCTGCCAAGAAAGTCCGGGTCAGAGCCACTCCCTCCATCGTGAGTCGAGTGGCTCGCTGGTTTTTCACCCCTCGTTGCCAATGGCAGGAGGCCTGGGAGCTGAGGGTCTACCTCGGCGCCGATCCGGTCACCGGCAAGCAGCGCTACGCGACCCGCACCGTGCGCTCCGGCAAGCGCGTGGCGCAGGCGATCGCCGCCCCACCGCCGCTCGGCGATCGCGAACGGCCGTCGACACGTCGGCTCTTGTTGTACCGATCTGCCGCTCGACACAGCTGACGCCGGTACCCGGAGCGTGCACTCGGCGCTACCGGCGGAACTTCGCGAAACACTCCGTTCATGCTCAGGGCATGAGCGATCGCAATCCCTTCGACGACCCGGTCCCTCGAGGTGTTGCCACTCGTGTGGTCGTTCAGGCGATGTCCGAGAAGCGCCTCCCGCGGGTCAGGCTCGAAGACGGAACGCTCGGCATTGCCGCTGAGGCGCTCAACCCCTTCCACATCCAGACGGCGTAGCCCAGATCTGCTGTGAGGCAGTCGCGAATCTGGCGGCCCGAGCTGACCTCCGCGCCACGACGAGGCCGAACGTGGCGAGCCCGCACAGGGCGGCAGCGACCACGGCCTCGACTGCTGACTCGTCATAACGAAGCCCGAGCCACATCCCGGCGCCGGACAACAGCAACGCCGACGCCACAGCGGCCAACCCTTGCCCGGACGAAACCGGTCTCACGATGAGGAAGCCAACCACCGCGATCACCACAGGCGCCGCGAGGAGAATCAGGAACAGTCCACCCATCGTCCAAGACTCGCGGGGTCGGGGTGTTCTGCGCCACTTGGGGTCGGTTGCGAGTTGTAATACGTTCCGTCATACTGGCCTCATGGCGAAGGCGATCTCAGTGCGGTTGGACGATGACGCGGAGCGTGCGTTGCGACTCCTGGAATCAACAGGTCTCAGCCGGTCCGAGGCGATCCGGTCGTCATTGGTGGCGTCCGCTGATCGGATGCGAAGGCGGAGCCAGCTGGCCGCCGAGGTCGCTGCCCTCGAGACCGACGACGACGACCGCGACGAGATGCTTGCCGTCGCTTCGTTGATGGAGTCGATGCGTGCAGCGGGGTGACGTCTACCGCTTCAAGATCCCCAAGAGTGTGGGACACGAACAGCAGGGCGGACGGTACGGAGTCATCGTGCAGTCCGACGTGATGCTGCCCCGCTCGGTCGTCGTCGTCGCTCCCACCTCTCGGAGCGCGAAGCCTGCGTCGTTCCGGCCGGAGGTCCAGATCGCTGGTGATCTCACACGAGTGTTGGTCGAACAGCTCGGCGCGGTCGACGTTCAGCGGCTTGGTCGTCGCGTGGGGCGGCTGATGGCTGAGGAGATGTGGTCCGTCGACGAGGCCCTCGTCGTCATCCTCGGTCTCGATTGAGCCGTCCAGATCTGTAGATATTCCGGTAATCGAGTGAGGCTGGCGGGGTCCCTCGTCGCGGGCGATCGGCGGCGTCTGCAGTTGTCCGGGTGTTACCGTGCGTTGCGAGGGAGCGTCACTATGCCATTGCCAACTTCGTGTCCACGGTGCAGTGCCGTGTTGGTGCAGGGCAGCATCGCCGGGCAGGCTGCATACCTCAACTGGATTCCACAGGGAGACTCCGTTGGATGGATCACGCTCGGCAAGGAGCACCTTGCTACCGGAAGCTTGTTTCGCCCGCCCATGCTCGCGGCTGCTCGCTGCACCTCGTGCGGTCTAGGAATATTCGGTCACTGACCACGATGGTCGTGTTGTGTGCGCAGCACCGCTCAGAGTTGCCGACGGCACGCTACGGCTGCGTCGCCTGCCACAGCCTCCCTCGCTCAGCATGAATGGAGGATGCGGTTTTCTTCCCGACTCGGGGCATCGGAGCAGACGCGGAGCGAGTCCGGGGCTCAGTTGTCGATCGGGTCGTCGATCCACTCGCCGGGGCGCAGCGGATCGCGGCGACGGCTCGGATGGCCGGTGGCCCCGAGCCATGTGACGAACTGATCGAAGGGGATCGGCCGGCAGATGCCGAAGCCCTGGGCGACGTCGCATCCGAAGCCGCGGAGGCGATTCATGATCTCGTCGGTCTCGACGCCCTCGGCGACGACCTGCATGCCGAGGTTGTGGCCGAGGTCGATGATCGACTTGACGATGACCTCGTCCTGATCCTCGAGGAGGAGGTTGGACACGAAGCTGCGGTCGATCTTCAGCTCGCTCACGGGGAGCCGGCGCAGGTAGCTGAGCGAGGAGTAGCCGGTCCCGAAGTCGTCCACCGACAACCGGATGCCGGCGCGGTTGAGGCGATCGATCGTCGACCGGGAGCGTGGCGCGTCGATGAGCAGCGAGGACTCGGTGATCTCCAGGGTCAACAGTGCCGGGTCGACGTCGTACTGCTCGAGGCGGCGGAGGACGCGATCGGCGAGCAGTTCGTCGAGCAGGTCGTGAGTGGACAAGTTGACGGCGAGTCCGAGGTGGTGGCCGTAGGTGCGAAGGCGGGACAACTGCTCGATCGACGACTCGAGCACCAGGTCGGTGAGCTGCTTGATCAGCCCCGTCTCCTCGGCGACGTGCACGAAGTCCTCCGGCGAGACGTACCCGCGCTGTGCGTGTGACCACCGCGCCAGCGCTTCCACCCCGATGACGACGCCGGTGGCGAGGTCGAGCTTGGGTTGCAGGTGCACGGTGAGGTCGTGGTGCTCGAGCGCGTTGCGCAGATCACCCAACATCGACAGACGCGCTGGTGTCCGACGGTCGATCTCGTCGCGGTACAGCTCGTAGCCGGTGTGCTGGTTCTTCGCGGTGTACATGGCGATGTCGGCACGGCGCAGCATGGTGCTCGCGTCCTTCACGTCGCCGATCATCGGCGCCACGCCGACGCTCATGGTCACGACGACTTCCAGGCCATCGATGGAGAACGGGCGACGGGCTTCGTTCACCAACGCCCCGGCGAGTTGGTGCATGTCGTCGACGGTGCGCTTGCAGAGCACGGCGAACTCGTCACCGGCGAGCCGAGCGAGCACGTCGTCGGGTCGGAGCAACTCGCGCAGTCGATGTGAGAAATCGACCAGCAGCCCGTCACCCGCGTGGTGGCCGAGCGTGTCGTTGACCTCCTTGAACCGGTCGAGGTCCATCATCAGCACGACGTGGAGCTCTCCGTGGCCGTCGACCTCCGGAGCACCCTCGTCGATGGCGTGGATGGCCGACTCGACGACCCGCTCGAAGGACGACCGGTTGGGGAGTGCGGTGAGTGCGTCGTGGCGTGCTTCGAACTCGATCTTCTCGTGCAGCATCGCCTTGCGCAGACTCGGCGCGAGCTGGTCGGCCATCGTCGCCAGCCGGGCGACGTCGTCGGGCCGGAAGCGCTCCTCGGCGCCGTCGCGTCCGGCGAGCGCAATGAGCCCGAGAACGTCGGTGCCGTCGGTGATCGGTGCGACCATGACCTCCCCGATCCGCGCAAGCTCCTCGAGGCCCCACTCGGCAGAGTCCGCCTCGTTGAGGAGTCGGGCGTCGCGGGTCGAGAACACGACAGCCCACTCTGTGTCGAGCGGGCTGTGCGGCAGACGTGGCAGCGGGTCGCCGACGTCGTGGCGATGATTGCCGCTCGTCTCGTCGAAGATCACGATGCCGGCCCGCTTCGCGCGAAGCCGGGCCGCGGACTCCGTGGCGGCCGTCGTCGCGAGCTCCGCCAGATCGAGCGAAGGTCCGACCTTGCGGACGAACCCGTGCAGCGCGTCGAGGTCGCGAAAGCGTTGCTCGAGGTTGCCGTAGCCGTGCATGACGGCCCACAGCGCGATCAGTGGAACGACGGAGATGAAGACGAGCCACGGGGAGATGAGCGTCGGTGCGACGACGGCCGCTGCCACCAGCGCGTTCAGGGGTAGCACCCATCCGGAGACTCGGAGTTCGCCGATGAGGCGTTCCTTGAACCCTCCCTCGATCATCGAGATCGCGGTCGACACCAGGATCGACCCGACGAGGAATGCCACGGCGAAGTTGATGGCGAGGGCGAACAGGAGCACGGTCGGCGACGTCGTGTGGAGGTAGACGCGCTGGGTGAGCTGAAAGGCGATGCCGAGCTCCAGCGAGAACAGCGCCGCGTTGAACAGGTGCTTGTACCACTTCGACCGCCACTGGAAGGCAATGATCGTGAGGCTGCCGACCAGGCGGGCGGCGACCGCCGGCCCTGGGGCGAGATACACGAGGGCGAAGATCGTGGGGACCTCGGAGATCGAGAACGAGATCGCCTCCCGGCGGAACTCGAAGTGAAAGACAGTGCGTTCCGCCAGGGCATAGCCAGCGGCGATCACCGGCACCATCCACCAGGCAGAGGGCCGGATGGCCTCACTGCTGGGGAGGGTTGCAAGGGTGATCGCCGCTGCCGTTCCGAGGAGAACTGCAAGACCGCAGATGCGCGCAACGATGCGTCGCTCAGCGTTCATTCCCAAATGCCGTCCGACCAAATGGCCACCGTCCAGCGAGTTCCGGTCCAGCGAGTTCCGGTCCAGCGGGTGCCGTCCCACGTCGCGCCGGCCCAGGAGTCATCGGTCCAGCGGGTGCCGGTCCAGCGGGTGCCCGTCCAGGAGTCGCCACTCCATGCATCGGCGGTCCAGCGCGTGCCGGTCCAGCGTGTGCCGGTCCAGCGAGTGCCGTTCCACAGCGAGTCGGTCCAGCGGGTGCCCGTCCAGCGGGTGCCGCTCCAGGTGCCGTCGGTCCACCGAGTGCCCATCCATGTACCGTCGGTCCAGCGGGTGCCGTCCCAGGTGCCGTCGGTCCAGCGTGTTCCTGTCCAGCGGGTGCCGTCCCAGGCCGACCCGATGGCGGTGACCTCGCCGACGACCGGCACGCCGTCGATGACGAGGTGGATGTCGCCGCGAGCAGCTTCGAGCGAACCGCTGCCGTCCGACGTCGGCCAATGCTGCGTGCTCTTGGGGGCCTTCATGCGAGCAGCGTCGTCGACCTGGATGACGCCCGCTCCGGAGTAGATGGGGTTGCGGGGGCTGGCGTTGACCGTGTTGGCCGAGAGCATCGCCTTGACCTGATCTGGCGTGAGCCCGGGCCGAGCGTCGAGGAGGAGGGCGGCAGCGCCGGTGACGACGGCTGCGGCCTGCGAGGAACCGCTTCCGCGGAACAGCGTGTCGCTGACGTAGCCCTCCGGGTGCTCGATGTCGACTCGGCTGAGCGGCGCACGGAGACTGTCGATGTGGGCGCCGGGCGCTGCGAGATCGGCGTTTCGGACGCCGTCGCCACTCGATGCCCACCGGGGGACCTTGAACGAGGTGTCGCTCTTGGCCTCGACGGCGCCGACCGCGATCACGTAGGGATCGATGGCAGGACTGGACAGCACATGAGAGTTCCGACCGTCGTTCCCCGCTGCCACGACGACGACGATACCCGCGTGCCAGGCACGCTCGAGCGCGAAGGTCAACGGATCAGTGGTGTAGGGAAGACTCGAACCGCTGGCGTACGAGAGGTTGAGCACCTTGATGTCGAGTTCCGCGGCGTGGTCGGTGACCCAGTCGACGCCGGCGATCACCTGCGAGATGTCGGTGCCACCAGTGTTGTCGCCGACCTTGACGGAGACGATGCCGGCATCGGGGGCGACACCCATGAACCATTCGGGGTGCCGTTTGGCCGTCGCAGGGTCGGCACCGGGAGTGCTGCCGGCGATGATGCCGGCCATGTGGGTGCCGTGGCCGTAGTTGTCAACGTACCGAGCCTCGGGCACGCCGGCCTCGGCCGAGAGGTCGACCGCAGCGATGATCTTGCCGTCGTCGAGCAGCTCGGGGACCGGGGCGAAGCCCGTGTCGATGAGGGCGACGTTGATGCCCTCGCCGGTGTAGCCGTGCTCCCACATGGCGCGAGCGCCGATCTGGTCGACCACGTGGTACATCGAACCCAGTGGCAGCTCGACCTTCGTCGGCTTGGTGCTGTGGTCGCTGGAATGGCCGTCCGCGCTCGCCTGAGTGGCGGGCACGGCACTCACTGCGAGCAGGAGCATGGCGAGGACGACGATGAGGCGCCGTCCGATCTTGATGGTGTGATCGTTGCGGCCCTTCATGGCAGTCTCCCTTGCGCTGGGCTCTAGCTGTACCGTACTCCTCATCGGCACTTACAGCGTCGACTCAACCACGGATTGAGGTTTTCTTGAACCTCTGAAATTTCTCAAGAAAGCTCAAGGTGTGCCGATATCGAAGATCTATGGACAGCACCGGCTGGCGCGGCCTTCGGCGTTTCACCGCGTATGCGGCCGCAACGCTCGTGCCGGTGGTCTGGCTCGGTGTGGTCCTGGCCCAGACCTTCGCCCATGAGATCGACCGCTCTGCACTGCATCAGGCACAGGCGCAGGCGGGTTCGATCGTGTCGTCCACGATCGAGCCGTTCCTTCGCGGACAGGAGCTCGCACTGGGGATGACGTCGCAGGAACGGCGGAACATCGAGATGACCACCGTCAACCTCTTGCGCAACGACACGCTGCTGCTGTTGCGCCTCCGTGACAACGACGGCCGGATCGTCTTCGACGCGGCCAACCCGAACGCGCCGGCCGGTCCGCCGATGGTGGTCGCCGGCGTGCAGCAGGCCGTCACCGACGGCGTCGTGCTGGGCGTGACGCGCGTGGCGCAGGATGCCTTCGACGGGGAGCCGTCCCAGGGCGTGGAAGCCGTACGCGCTTTCGTCGCGCTCCACGCCGCCAACCATCCCGACGACGTCGTCGGCGTCGCCGAGCTCTACCTGCCGTATGCGCAGATCGCCAACGACCGACAGGAGTCGATCGACCGGCTGATGTTCACCATCGTCGTCGGACTGGGTGCGCTGTGGGTGGTGCTCGGCGCGATCGTGTTCTCGGTCAACATGCGCATCCGTCGCCAGAGCGAGCGTGCCGAACAGATGGCACTGCACGACTCGCTCACGGGGCTGCCCGGGCGCGTGCTGTATGCGGATCGAGTGAACGCCGCGCTGGCTGCTGCGGGGCGTCTGGGGAACGATGTCGCGCTCGCCGTGGTCGACCTCGACCGCTTCAAGGAGGTCAACGACACGCTGGGTCATCGCAACGGTGACGAACTGTTGCGCATCGTTGCGTCACGGCTGTCCGCCGTCCTGCGTCCGGGAGACACACTGGCTCGGCTCGGCGGTGACGAGTTCGGCGTCGTTCTGCCCGGTGCCCGCGCCGAGACCGTCGAGCAGATCTTGCGCAGGCTGCAGGAGGCTGTCGAGCACGAGGTCGAACTGGCCGGCGTGGCGGTCTCGATCGAGGCGTGCATGGGATATGCGATATGGCCGGGCGACGCCGACACGGCTGATTCGCTGGTGCAACGAGCCGACCTTGCGCTCTACGCCGCGAAGACGGCACGCGCCGCCATCGTCCGGTACCACCCCGGCATCGACGAGTTCGATCCGCAACGCCTTGGTGTCATTGCCGAGCTTCGCCGAGCGATCGTCGCCGGCGACCTCGTGCTCCACTACCAACCCAAGATCGACACCGCATCCGGACGAGTCGTCGCGTTCGAGGCGCTGGTGCGATGGATGCACCCGGCGCGCGGCATGGTGCCGCCGAACGACTTCATCCCGATCGCGGAGAGCACCGGTCTCATCGGTCCGCTCACGCATTGGGTGCTCGACACCGCGCTGGCCCAGCTCGCGGAATGGTCCGAGTCGCAGCCGGACCTCTCGATGGCCGTGAACATCTCCGCCCGAAACCTGCGCGACGACCTTCCCAAGTGGGTGCTCAACCGCGTGGCGGCACACGGGGTACGTCCGGACCAGTTGGTGCTGGAGGTCACCGAGACCTCCTTCGCTGCTGATCCGGTGCGGGCCACGCTGCTGCTGGAAGAACTGTCGGCCGCCGGGGTGAGGGTCAGCCTCGACGACTTCGGGCAGGGCTACACCTCGCTGGGTTCGCTCGGGCACCTCCCGGTGAGCGAGCTCAAGATCGACCGTGGATTCGTCCTCGCGATGGCCACGAGCGCGGAGGATCGGGCGATCGTTGCCTCGGTCATCGAGCTCGGCCATCAGCTCGGGCTGACGGTCGTCGCCGAAGGCGTGGAGACCGAAGCAGTTCGCATCGACCTGCGCAACCTCGGGTGCGACACGATGCAGGGCTTCCTGTTCTCGCCACCGGTTCCTGCCTCTGCTGCGCTCGGGTTGCTCGAGCGGCTGCACGCCGCCGCAGTCTGACCCGTCAGGTCTGGCGGGCGAGCACGATCGGTGCTGACCCGTCAGGTCTGGCGGGCGAGCACGATCGGTGCGGCAGCCTCGAGATGCCGGATCCAGTCCTGAGGTGACGTGGGTTCCACGATGGGCAGGATGACGAACTTCGTCGTGCCGACCGCGACGAACTGATCGATGGTGGCGATGAGGGCATCCCAACCGTTCGGCACGAGCACGGACGGATCCGCCAGGTCGGGTCGTCGCGCGGCCAGCCCGGCGAGCAACTGGTCGGGCACCGGGCCGTCGGTGTACGGGATGAGGACGCCGTAGTGGTCGTCATCGATGCTTCGGCCGTGCTCGGCCGCCGTTGCCTCGATGACCGTGCGTCCCCGCTCCGCGTCGTCGGGCGTCACGAAGCTCGGGAGCCATCCATCGGCGAGTCGTCCGACGCGGCGAAGTTCGGAGGGAGCGATGCCGCCGAGCCAGATGTCGACGTGGTGCTGGCGGGGCTTCGGCAGCACACGGAGATCGTCGTAGTGGAAGAAGTCGCCATGATGAGTGAGGTTGCCCTCGGCCCAGCAGGCGCGGAGTACCCGCATCGCCTCGTCGAACCGCGTCGCCCGCTCGCTGCGCTCGACCCCGAACGCCTGCTGCTCGTGCGGGTCGGCCACGCCGAGGCCGAATGCGGGGAGCAGCCGGCCGTTCGACATGCGATCCAGGGTGGCGAGCTCCTTGGCGAGCACCACCGGGTTGCGGCCCGGAAGCACCATCACGCTCATGCCGAACTTGAGTCGCGTGGTGCGCCCGGCGGCGAACGACATGGCGACGAGGGGGTCCGGGGCGTCACCGCCGATGCGTTCGCTCAACCAGAGGCTGTCGAATCGAAGTGACTCGAGTGCGTCCACCACCTCACCGAAGCCACTGTCGTTGAGCTTCGTGCGCACGCCCAGCCCGAACCCGATTCTGACCTTCATCGCCGGGCGATCCGTTCGAGCACGTCGGCGGTCTCGTCGACCTTCGACAGGTATGGGGCATGGTCGGTGTCGAGCGTGACGACATCGTTGCAACGTGTGGCCATCACATCCTGATGGCTGATGTGGACGGCCTCGTCGCGGAGGCATCGCACGTACGTCGAGGGCATGTGGTCGCGGGGGCTGCCGGTGACGGGCTGGCTGAAGGTCACCATCGCCTGCGGTGACAGCCTCGCCAATGCAGCCTCGACAGCGGCGCCGCTGCACTGTCCGTAGAGCGCGGCCGTGGCGAGCAGTGGATCGAGTGTGGTGGTGCCGTCGTCGTGCGGTTGGATCGCGGCGGAGAGCGCGACGGCGGCGCGGGGCAGTGAGCGCAGCAACGCGTTGATGCTCTCGTCGCGGTCGAGTGCGAAGGCCGTGAGGTAGACGAGGTGTCCGATGTCCGCGGTGCGGGTCGCGGCCTCGGTGATGACCGCCCCTCCGTAGCTGTGACCGACGAGCACGCACGGCACCGCGAGCCGGGCGACGGTGTCGGCGACGTGCTGCGCGTCCGTGTAGAGATCTCCGAGCGACGTGGGTGACGCGCCGTGCCCGGGAAGGTCGATGGCGTACGACGGCACGCCGCGGCGGTCGAGCGCCGCCTGGAGCTCGGCGAAGCACCACGCGCCGTGCCAGGCACCGTGCACGAGGACCACCGGACGCGTTGTGCTCATCGACGAATCGTGCCACAGGGCCGCCATCCGATACCGGCCGGAGCACGTCGATGCCTCAGAATCGTCGCATGAGCAACACGGTCGGCAACCCACTGGATCTGTTTCGTCTCGACGGTCGCACGGTCGTCGTCACGGGCGCGTCGTCCGGCCTCGGCGAGCGGTTCGCGCGGGTGCTCCACGCAGTCGGCGCCGACGTCGTGGTTGCTGCGCGCCGAGCGGAGCGTCTCGACGCGTTGTCGGCGGAACTCCCGGGTTCGTTTCCCGTCACCGCCGACCTCTCGCTGGAGGACGACCGAGAGCGTCTGGTGCAGAGGGCCCTCGACCGATTCGGGCGGGTCGATGTGCTCGTCAACAACGCGGGCATCGGGCAGAAGGTCGCCGTCGAGGACGAGTCGCTCGAGACGTTCCGTGCGGCGATGGAGCTCAACGTGACCGCGCTGTGGCATCTCAGCAAGCTCGTCGCGCCATCGATGATCGCCAACGGTGGCGGCAGCATCGTCAACGTGGCGAGCATGCTCGGCCACGTGGCAGCGTCGCCGGTGAAGCAGGCCCACTACTGCGCATCGAAGGGCGCGGTCGTCAACCTCACTCGCGAGCTCGCCGCGCAGTGGGCTCGCAAGGGCGTCAGGGTCAACGCGCTCTGCCCCGGTTGGTTCCGCAGCGAGATGACTGCAGGGATGGAGGACGACGAAGGCAGTCAGCGATTCATCGCGATGATGTCCCCGATGCCGCGCATGGGCCACGAGCATGAACTCGATGCGGCGCTGCTGTTGTTGGCAGGCCCAGGGAGCACGTTCATGACGGGGCAGAGCGTCATCGTCGACGGCGGTTGGACGGCCCGCTGACCTGGGCGATTAGGTTGTGCCAATGGGCCTCCTCGACAAGCTCGACCTGTCACCGCGCCTCGACCGCGACGAGTACGAGAAGCGTCTGCTCGCGGCCCAGCGCCGGCTGCTCCACCTGCGCCTGATCCTGGGCGGGCACATGGGCACGGGCGCACTCGGGCCTGGAATCCTCGTCATCTTGGAGGGGCCGGACGCTGCGGGCAAGGGCGGTGCGATCAAGGCCATGGTGAGCCATCTCGACCCTCGGCACTACAGCGTCGTCAGCTACGGCGCGCCGACGCGCGAGGAGAAGGACCACCACTTTCTCTGGCGCTTCTACACCGAGCTGCCCGGCCTCGGGCAGATGGCGGTGTTCGATCGGAGCTGGTACGGCCGTGTGCTCGTGGAGCGCATCGAGGGCTTCTGCACTCGTGAGGAGTGGAAGCGTGCGTACAAGGCAATCGTCGACTTCGAGGAGTCGCTCGGCCTGGAGAGCAACATCGTGGTCAAGATGTACGTCCACATCAGCGACGAGGAGCAACTCCGCCGGTTTCACAGCCGGGGGGAGGATCCGCTGAAGCGGTGGAAGCTCACGGAGGAAGACTGGCGCAACCGCGAGAAGAACCGCGACTACGAGCAGGCTGCCGAGGAGATGTTCGAGCGCACCCACCACAAGCTCGCGCCGTGGGACATCATCTCCGGCGAGCAGAAGCGGTGGGCGAGGGTGACCGCCGCCGAGGTGTTGATCAAGCGCGTCGAGGAGGGCATGCGACGTTGGGGAGTAGAGGTCCCGAACCCCGACGAGGTGCGACCCAAGAAGGACGGCGCCTGACTCCGGACGTCAGGCGCGCTCCACGCGGATGTCGCCCGACACCGTGCGCAGCCGCAGGCGGACCCGTCGCCGGGAAGCGGTGCTGTCGGGTGAGGTGGCGGCCGTCGTCGGCTTGGGCATCTTTGTGCTGCCACTCAGTGTCGAGATGTCGGGCTCGACGCGGATGCCCGACGGCAAGCCGATCTCCACGTCGCCCGACACGCTCTTGACGCTCAGGTTGTCGCCGTCGCAGCGGCTGATGACGACGTCGCCCGACATGGTCGACACGTCGATGCCGCCGGCCACGAGATCGACGCGCAGGGTGCCCGACGTGAGCGAGGCGGTGAACCGCCCGCGAACCTCGCCCACGGACACGTCGCCCGACACGGTGGAGACGGCCAGCGCGTCGTGTGCGAGGTCGAGTCGAACGTCGCCCGACGTCGAGTCGAGCTTGCCGCGGTCGATCCGCTCGATGGTGATGCCTCCCGAGACAGTGCGCACCTCGGTGGCGCCGAGGAGGCCGTCGATGCGCGCGTCGGCGGAGACCGTGGTGATGCGGGCGTCGGCGCGCTCGGGGATCTCGGCGACGATGACCACCTGGCGCTTCCGACCCCAACGGCCGAGGTGGCGCACCGAGACGGTGTCACCCAGCTGCACGACGTCGACCTGACTCGGGTCGGCGGTCTCGACCGTCAACGTGATGGTGTCGCCCGGGGTGGTGCGCACCCTGACGTCGCCGGCCGCGATCTCGACCTCGAATCGTGCGCGGTCGCCGACCGTGAACCGGTGCTGGGCGCGGGTGGCGGTCACAGGTCGAACTCCTCGGTGATCGAGCCGCCGCGGCGGCGCACTCGCTTGGCGCCCCTGTCGATCGCATCGACCACCCAGCTGTTGACGGACGCGCCCTGGCTCACCGCCGCCTGCTCGACGAGCTCTTTCAGCGACGGCGGCAGCCGGAGCGTGATGCGGGCATCGAAGTCCTCGTCAGCGGGGGGCGCTGTCGCGGTCGGCCGCACATCGGCGACCCGCAGGCTGGGCTCACCGTCGACGAGCACCACGTCGACGGTGTGTTCGGGGAGCTGGGCGCCGATCTCGATGGCCGCCTGCTCGGCGAGCTGTTGCACCGCGAGCTGGAGCGCCGGCGCGAGTGCGTCGACGAGCTGGGCCACGGCGTCTTCGACGGCCTGTTCAACGTTGCCGAGGCCGACGTGCGAGCGCAGCGTGGCCTGCAGCGTGGTGACGATGGGTTGGACGCGCATCTCAGCGTTCCCGGGTGCGCGTCGCACGGCGTTCTGTCCACCGGGCCTCTCGGCGCAGGCGAGTCCGCCGGTCGTCGGCGAGGGTCCGCTGGAGATCGAGGGTGCGTTCGGGGAACATGTGGGCCTTTCCGTGCTGTCGCTCGGACATCACTGCGATGTCATGATGACATTAAAATGATGTCATTGTCAAGCACGACGACGGAACGGCCTCATACGTTGGGGTGACGGTGCTCCCACGGCTGCGCCAGCTCCAGCTGCGCGGCGACCCGCAGGAGCAGGTCCTCGCGTCCATAGGCGGCGACGAGTTGGACGCCGACGGGGAGGCCATCGGGTGTCCAGTGCATCGGCAGGCTGATCGCCGGCTGTCCGCTGGCGTTGAACGCCGGCGTGAACGGCACGTACTGGGCGGCTCGGACCATCGGCGACGTCGGATGCTCAGCATCGTTCGCGAACGTGCCGATCGGGGTCGGCGGCTCGCCGAGCGTGGGGGTCAGCAGCAGGTCCCAGCCGTCACTCCACCACTGTTGTGTCGCCCGTCGGAACTCGACGTTGGCGCTGAGGGCGAGTGCGTAGTCCACGCCGTTCACCGATCGGGCGAACTCGGCCTGGATCCAGTTCACGGGCTCGACGTCGTCGGTGGTGAGCGTGCGGCCGAGCTGTTCCGCGATGCGAGCGAACGATGCCCCCATGTTCGTGCTCCACATGGCGCCGAATCGTCGGCCGAACTCGGGGTTGGCGAGCGTCGCCGGGAAGCCGTGCTCCACGTGATGCCCCATTGCCTCGAGCAGCAACGCGGCGTTGCGGGCCGCAAGCGCGCACTGCGGATCCACCGGGTGGCCGTACGGATGGTGGTCGAGCAGCCCGATGCGCAGCGGACCCTGCGGTGCACCGACCTCGCTGAGGTACGGGCGCAGCGGTGGCGCGGCGATCACGGTGTCGCCCACGCCTGGACCGTGGACCGCGTCGAGCATGGCGGCGGTGTCGCGCACGCTGCGGCTGACGCAGAGTTCCACACCGAGGTTGCTCTCGTCGCGATAGGGGCCGAGTGTGATGCGGCCCTGCGACGGCTTGAGTCCCACGAGGCCACAGGCGGACGCAGGGATTCGGATGCTGCCGCCGCCGTCGCTCGCGTGAGCGATCGGCACCATGCCGGCGGCCACCGCTGCGGCCGATCCGCCACTGGATCCGCCCGGCGAATGGTCCGTGTTCCACGGGTTGCGGGTCGGGCCCCACGCGAGCGGTTCGGTGGTCGGCAGACTCCCGAACTCGGGGCTGTTCGTCCGACCTGCAGTCACCAGTCCGGCGGCGCGGAACCGGGACACCAACGTCGTGTCGGTGGGCGACAACGGCATTTCGTCCTTGAGTGCTTGGCAACCGTTGGTCAGGGTCTGGCCGGCGTAGTGGGCCCACAGGTCCTTGAGCAGGAACGGCACGCCGCGGAACGGTCCGTCGGGCAGGTCGCCCGCAGCGACCTCGCGGGCGTGGTCGAACCAGCGGATGATCACGGCGTTCAGCGCCGGATCCGTCGCTTCGATCCGCTCGATGGCAGCGTCGAGGAGCTCGAGCGGGGTGGCGTGGCCGTCTCGGACCATCGCGGCCTGGTCGGTGGCATCGAGCCAGCGGGTGTCATCGGCAAGAGAAGTCATGGATGCTGCATAGCACCTTGGCAGTAGCGTGATTCGACCTGTGCAGACCACCGAACCCATCCCCTTCACCGCCGGCGAGGTGCTGCGCTACGGCAGTGTCCGCTCACTCCTCATCGCGAACGGCGTGCTCTTCACCGGGGTCGCCCTCCAGGCAGCTGCCCTCGGCAAGCAGGCCTACGACATCACCGGACGGGAGGCCGACCTCGGGTGGATCGGACTCTGCGAGTTCCTGCCCGCTGCGCTGCTCGTCCTCGTGACGGGCACGGTCGCCGACCGGTTCAACCGGAAGCGGGTGGCGATGATCGCGGTCTGCGGCGAAGTGCTCACCTCGATTGCTCTGGTCCTGTTCGCGATGAGCGAGCCAACCCAGGTCTGGCCGCTGTTCGTCATTGCCTTCCTCTACGGGATCGCCCGCTCGTTCATGGCGCCGGCGATGCGCACAATGCCGCCGATGGTGGCGCCCGACGGCGGGATCCCGAAGGTCATCGCGCTCTACTCCGCGACCTGGACCGGCGCCATGATCTTCGGTCCGGCGCTGTCGGGCTTCCTGTACGCGATCCACCCTGCGGTCGCGTACAGCGCGTCCACCACCTTCATTTTGATGTCGGTGTTCTTCATCTCCGCGCTGCGATTCGAGCGAGAACTGCCACCGACCGACCCCGACGAGAAACCGACGTTCCGCAGTGCCATCGAGGGGCTGGTCTTCATCCGACGAACGCCGATCCTGTTCGCGGCGATCGCTCTCGACCTGTTCGCCGTCCTGTTCGGCGGGGCGGTGGCACTGCTGCCCGCCATCGCCGAGGATCAGTTGGGCGTCGGTGACGTGGCCTACGGGTGGCTCCGGGCCGCGCCCGGCATCGGTGCGGCGACCATGGCGATCCTCCTCGCGATCCGACCCGTGCGGCGGCGGATCGGTCGGGTGTTGCTGTTGGTGGTCGCCATCTTCGGGGCAGCAACAGTGGTCCTCGGGCTCACGAGCAGCTTTGCCGTGGCATTCCTGGCGCTCGTCGTCCTCGCGGCCGCCGACATGGTCAGCGTGTACATCCGAGGATCGATCGTGCCGCTGGTGACGCCGGACGAGAAGCGAGGGCGGGTGATGGCCGTGGAGAACGTCTTCATCGGCGCGTCCAACGAGTTGGGCGCGTTCGAGAGCGGCATGGTCGGGCAGGCGTTCGGCGTTCCCGCCACCGTGATCGGCGGTGGAGTGGCCACCATGGCTATCGTCGGTGTGTGGTGGTTCAGCTTCCCGTCGCTGCGCGACGTCGACCGATTGGAAGATCTGGGGCACTGATCGTCGGCGCGTTCGCGCTCGCCGCCTGTGCCGGCAGCGAGCCCTCGTCGACCGCGACGTCGCCCGCGAGTACGACCGCCAGTACGACCGCGACGACGGTCGTCGCGACCACAGAACGCACGACGACGAGTGCTCCCACCACGACCGCACCGCCGACCACGTTGCCTGAGCCGGTGTACACGTTCCCGTTCGTCGGCCACGCGGTCAGCTACGGCACCACTCACGGCGGGTACAAGGCGATCGACGTGTTCGGATGCGGGGCGACGGTGGTTGCACCGACGAATGGCACGGTGTTGCAGGTGCGCGACTTCGACGCGTGGGACCCGAAGGTGAACGCCGGCTCCACCAGGGGAGGGTTCTACGTGTCGATGCTCGGCGTCGACGGCGTGCGCTACTACTTCGCCCACCTTGCGTCGGTCGAGGTGACGGCCGGGCAATCGGTCGCCCCTGGTGATCCGCTCGGACCGATGGGGCAAACGGGCGACGCGCGTCGTTCGGTGTGCCACACGCACATGGGCATCTCCTGGACGTGCCCTGCGAACGAGTGGAAGGTCCGTCGTGGCAAGGTCTGGCCGATGCAGTACCTGGATGCGTGGCGCACCGGGGAACAGCGTTCGCCCGCCGATGAGGTGCGCGCCACCGAGGCCGGCGAACCCACCGCGTGCGACGAAGCGATCGCTGAGCCGGACTCGGCGTTCAGTTGACGGTCGCGACCGCCACTGCTATCGACGCTTCATCAACCAACGGAGGCGATGCGCCTTCTCGTAGGCGGCCTCCGTCGCCAGTTGTCCGATGCCCGACGAGAGCGTCGGGTAGACGTGGGCGAGCTCGGCGAGTTCGTCGACACGCAGTTGGCGGTTGACCGCCATCGCCAGTTCGTGGATGAGCTCGCCGGCGCACGGCGCGAGCACATGAGCACCGATGACCTTCCCCTTGGCGGTGATGATCACGATGCCGCCCTCGGTGGCGTCGTCGGCGCGGGCGCGATCGTTGTCGGAGAACTCGAACCGCCACACATCGGTGTCGGTTCCGTGGAGGTCCTCCGCCTCGCGCACCGTGAGGCCGACATGAGCCAACTCCGGATCGGTGAAGGTGCACCAGGGAACCTCGGAGTCGGTACTGCCTCGACCGGGGAAGAACATGTCGCGAACGGCCACGACCGCATCGAGGCCGGCAGTGTTGGTGAGCATGCGACGACCGGCCACGTCGCCCACGGCGTAGATCGTGCGCACGGTCGTTCGTCCGCGCTCGTCGGTGACGATGCCGGTCGGCCCGAGCGTGATGCCGAGTTCCGCGAGGCCGAGGCCCTCGACGTTCGGCGAGCGGCCGGCGGCGAGCAGCACACCACCCACAGCCACGGCGACCTCAAGACCGGCGTCGCCGACCACCGCGTGCACGAGGGTGCCCGGATAGGTGGGCTCGAGACGTCGCACATCCGCACTGCAATGGATGTTCACACCCTCGTCGATCAGTCGGCGGGTGAGGCGGTCCACCAGGGTGGGCTCCTCCCGGGGCAACAGGGAGCGCGCCCGCTGGAAGAGCGTGACCTCGATGCCCAGTCGTTGGAGGGCCTGGGCCATCTCCGTGCCCATCGGTCCGCCACCGATGATCGCCATCGACGACGGAGGTTCGTCGAGTTCGAACAGCGTGTCGCTCGTGAGCACCTTGCGGGCGGAGAGCCCGGCGATGGACGGCACCGTCGGATGGCTCCCCGTACAGATCAGGACGTAGCGGGTCGCGAGTGTCTTCGACGAGCCATCGTCGCACTGCACGACGACTTCGGTGCCGCTCGTCACCGTCGCCTCCCCGATGGTGACGTCGACGCCGAGGTCTTGATATCTCGTGGGGTCGTTGTCGGCGGACGCGATCTCGGCGCGGACGGCGCGAACGCGCCGCCACACTCGGGCGCTGTCGATCGTCGGCTCGACGGAGTCGATGCCGAATCGATCCGCGGTCCGCATCACGTGGGCAGTCTTGGCTGCGGCGAGGAGCGCCTTCGACGGGACGCAACCACTCCAGAGACTGTCACCGCCGATTCGGCCTCGCTCGACGACCGCCACCTTCAGGTCGAGTCGCGACGCGAACTGGGCTGCGGTGATGCCGGCAGAGCCCATTCCGACGATGACGAGGTCGTACACCGCGTGGAGCCTAATGACCCGGCGTCGGGTCGGGGCATGCTGTACTAGCGGGTCGAACGGGCATCACAGAGAACGGAAAGGAACGCTCCATGAAGAACTTCGTCAAGGAGTTCAAGGACTTCATCGTCGGCGGCAACATGATCGAACTGGCCGTCGCCGTCATCCTGGGCGCCGCGGTGGGTGCGGTCATCAAGGTCTTCACCGAGGACGTGATGATGAACCTCATCGCCGCGATCTTCAACAAGCCGTCCTTCAACGACGTCTTCCGCGTGAAGCTCAACGACACTCCCAAGGTCGGTCCGGACGGCACCACGGTGGTGGCCGACGGGACCTATCTCGAGTTCGGGAAGTTGCTGACGGCCATCATCACGCTCGTGATCACCGGCCTCGTGCTGTTCATGATCATCAAGGCCTACAACAAGATCCGCCGCCCGCAGGACACGGTGTCCGGACCCACCGAGGTCGAGCTGCTCACCGAGATCAGGGACGCCCTCACCGCACGCAACTGACATGCACCCGTACGGGGGGTGACTTGCAACTGGCCTCCCGGGTCGGTCGAATGGGGCACCTGATGTTCTTCCGGCGCGTGATCTTCCTCCTCGGTGCCGTCGCGTTGGCAACGGCCTGCGGGACGACGTCCGCATCCACGGGGACGACGGCGCCGCCGACCCTTCCGATCGGTGAGCTGCCGTCCTCGATCGTGCCCAGTGGCTCCGGTGATGCCGCCACGACCGTTCGCCGGACCACCACCACGCTCTCGCCCGAGGATCAGGTCGGCGCCAAGACGAACGGCAACCGGGTGATCCTGATCGGCGACTCGGTGATGGCCAGCACCTCGCGTCGCTACACCAACGACACCTGCAAGGCGCTCGTGCCGTTGGGCTGGCAGGTGGAGCTCGATGCGGAGACCAGCCGGTTCATCGACTTCGGCAACAAGGTGCTCGACACCCGGCTCAACGCGGGATGGGACGCAAGTGTGATCCTCCTCGGCAACAACTACGACGGGAACCAGGACGCGTACCGCAAGGGTCTGGAGCGCATGGTCACCCGCCTGTCGCCGAATCCGGTGGTGCTGCTGACGGTCACCGAGTTCACCCCGACTCGGCAAGAGGTGAACGACGTCATCCACGAGATGGCCGACAAGTACGCCAACGTGCTCATCGTCGATTGGGCCGCGACCACTGCCGACGATCCGGGCCTCACCGGCGGCGACGGGCTGCACCTCACCAATCCTGGTCGCCAGGCCCTCGCCGAGAACATCGCGTTGGCACTCGGCGAAGCGCCGGAGCAACCGGGGAAGTGCCTCGACACCAGTTACAAGGACGACTCGAACGGCTCCGTCAACGGCAGCACCACCACAACGGTCAACAAGCCGACACGGACGACGGTGAAGAAACCGCCGACGACCAGCACCAGTGTGCCGCCGAGTCAGACCACGGCTCCGGCGACCGTTCCGGCGAACACCGGAACCTGACCCCTCAGGGGGCGAGGCTGCGCAAGGGTGCGACGGGGATGTTGCGCAGCACGGTGTACGCGACGAGGACCACCGGCATGACGACTGCGGCGAACGGGCGCACCCACCTCGGCCACGGCCGCGTGGGACGTCCCCAACTGCTGCGCAGCCAGGTCCACCACGACCCCACCATGGCCACGAGGACGAGCGGCACGAACAGGTTGTACCCGAGCGCGGCCATCGGGTGACCCGTGAGCAGCTGGTGGAAGCCACGGGTGAGCCCGCAGCCGGGGCACCAGAGACCGGTCGTGGCATGGAACGCACAACCGGGGAACTTGCTGTTCGCGGCCGACGGATCGTTGAGCGCGACCACCGCAGCGGACGCCGCCATGGCGCAGCCGCAGGCCAGGGGCAACGCTCGTTGACGCCAGGTGGCGGGTGCGGTCAACGTGGCCTGCATCCCTGCATCGTAGACGTCACGTTGCGGACGGGAGGTTCCTCCGCCACGCTGGACGCTCATGTTGCAGGTACACGGGCTTTCGGTGGAGGTGGGCGGACGACTCCTGGTCGAGGACGTCTCCTTCACCATCATGCCCAAGGACAAGGTCGGCCTCGTCGGCCGCAACGGTGCCGGCAAGACCACAACGTTCAAGACGCTGGGCGGGGAGCTCGAGGCGGCCGCGGGCACGATCCTGCGCAAGGGCGGGTTCGGCTACCTGTCCCAGGACCCGCGCATCGACGGTGTGCTCGACACCCGGCCGGCCGTGCAGCACGTGCTCAGCGGTCGGGCGATCGACGAGCAACTCGACCGCATCGAGAAGCTGCGGGTGGCGATGGAAGCCGACCCGAACGAGCGCAACGTGGCCCGCTACAGCCGAGCTCAGGACGACTTCGCCACGTCGGGCGGGTATGCCGCAGAGAGCGAGGCGCGTAGCATCATGGCCGGGCTCGGCCTGCCGGTGGACCGCATGGATCTCCCGATCGGCGTGTTGAGCGGCGGCGAGCGGCGCCGCGTGGAGTTGTCGCGAATCCTGTTCGCCGGCAGCGACCTGCTCCTGCTCGACGAACCCACCAACCACCTCGACGTCGACGCCAAGACGTGGCTGCTCGACTTCATGCGCAAGTACCGCGGCGCCCTGCTCGTCATCAGTCACGACCTCGACCTGCTCGACGAAGCGATCACCCGCGTGATCCATCTCGACCGGCCCCATGAGGACAGCCTCGGGACGGTGTACGAGTACAAGGGCACCTACAGCCAGTACAAGACCGCCAGGGTCAAGGACGAGGAACGCCTTGCCAAGGTCGCCTCGTTGCAGTCCAAGGAGATCGCCCGCCTGCAGGCCGTGGTCGAGCGCTTCGGCGCCAAGGCGACCAAGGCAGCGATGGCGCACAGCAAGGAGAAGCAGATCGCCCGCCTGGAGTCGCAGCGGGTGGAGACCGGCCCGGGTGACCGCACCATGCGCGTCCGGTTCCCCGACCCGCCGTCGTGCGGCGGCACGGTGCTCACGGCGACTCGGCTGTCGAAGGCGTACGGCGGCCCGCCGATCTTCGAGGACGTCAACTTCGACCTCGGGCGCGGCGAACGTCTCCTGGTGCTCGGCTTGAACGGTGCGGGGAAGACCAGCTTGCTACGCATCCTCGCCGGCGAGTCCACCGCCAACCTCGGTGACTTCCGCTTCGGTCACCAGGTCCAGGCGGGCTACTACGCGCAGGAACACGACAACCTGCGGACCGACCAGACGCTGCTCGAGAACATCCGCGGCGAGGTGCCCGCTGGGATGATCTACACCGAGACCCAGCTGCGCGCGCTGCTCGGGATGATGGGCCTCAGTGGCGACAAGGTCTACCAACCGAGCGGCACGCTGTCGGGCGGCGAGAAGACGAAGCTGGCACTCGCGATGTTGATGGTCGGTCGCAACAACCTGTTGCTGCTCGACGAGCCGACCAACAACCTCGATCCGCCCAGCCGCGAGTCGGTCGCCGACGCGCTGAGCGGATGGAAGGGCAGCATCGTGTTCGTCAGTCACGACACCGAGTTCGTCGAACGACTCGCGCCCACCAAGGTGTTGTTGATGCCCGATGGTCAGGTCGACTACTTCAACGAAGGTTGGCTGGAGCTCGTGTCGCTCGCCTGATCACCGCGCAGCCGCGCCGGTGTAGGTTCCGACGCATGCGCATCGGAATCGGCAGTACGGCAATCAATGGTGGGACCCTCGACGACGTGGTCGCCGAGGCACAGCGGGCGAAGGACATGGGAGCCCACACCTTCTGGTCGTCGCAGATCTTCGGTCACGACGCGATGACCGCGCTGGCCATCGTCGGCCGTGAGGTGCCCGGCATCGAGCTGGGCACTGCCGTCGTGCCCACCTACCCCCGCCACCCGTGGGTGATGGCCCAGCAGGCGCTCAGCACCCAGGCCGCGATCAACAGCCGCGGCGACGGTGGCTTCTGCCTCGGGATCGGCCTCTCGCACCAGATCGTCGTCGAGTCGATGTGGGGCCTGTCGTACGCCAAGCCGGTCCGCCATCTGCGTGAGTACCTGTCCGTGCTGATGCCGTTGCTGGAGGGCCAGCCGGTGAAGTTCGAGGGTGAGGAGTTTCGGGTGCAGGGAGCCATCGCCGCCGTCGGGAGCAGCCGCCCGTCGGTCGTGGTCGCCGCACTCGGACCGCAGATGCTCCGGGTCACAGGGTCGATGACCGACGGGACGAGCACCTGGTGCGTCGGCCCCAAGACCCTCGCCGAGCTGACGATCCCCACGTTGCGCCAGGCCGCCGCAGATGCCGGCCGGCCCGACCCGCGGGTCGTCTGTGCGTTGCCGATCTGCGTCACCGACGACGTCGACGGTGCTCGCGCTCGAGCGGCCCAGATCTTCGCGGTCTACGACTCGCTGCCGAGCTACAAGACGATGATGAACCGCGAGGGCGTCGACGGCCCCGGTGGCCTCGCCATCGTCGGGTCCGAGGCCGAGGTCCGCGATCAGGTGGCCGAGCTCGAGTCGATCGGTGTCACCGACTTCAACGCCGGGATCTTCGCCACGGATTCCGAGGAGATGCAGCGCACCGCCTCCGTGCTCGCCAACTGGCTGTGACCGCGCCGCTCTCGCTCTCGGTCGATGACGGCGTCGCCACCGTCACCATCGACCACCCGCCGATCAACCTGTTCGATCTGTCGCTCTATGGCGCGATGGTGGAGATGGCGAAACGGCTGGCCGCCGACGACGGCGTGCGGGTCGTGGTGTTGCGGTCCGCGAATCCAGAGTTCTTCATCGCCCACTTCGACGTCACCTTGATCCAGATGCTCCCCACCGACGCGCCGCCGTCGGCCGAGCTCAACGACTTCCACGCGATGTGCGAGGCGTTCCGGACCATGCCCAAGGCGACGATCGCGGTGGTCGAGGGACGCGTCGGAGGTGGTGGGAGCGAGTTGACCCTGAGCTGTGACATGCGCTTCGCTGCGCTCGGTCGGGCGGTGTTCAGCCAACCAGAGGTGGCGTTGGGCATCATCCCGGGCGGAAGTGGCACGGTTCGCCTGAGCCGCCTGATGGGGCGGTCGCGGGCGCTGGAGGTGGTGCTGGGCTGTGACGACGTGCCGGCGGACTTGGCCGAGCAATGGGGCTGGATCAACCGCGCCCTCCCGCCCGACGAACTGTGGCCGTTCGTGGACCGCCTGGCCCGACGCATTGCCGGCTTTCCTGCCCACGCGGTGGCGGCGGCGAAGGCCGCGGTCCTGCGAGCCGAGAAGGAGGTTGTCGCTGATCTGCTGGCCGAAGCAGCGGCCTTCACCGCCACGCTCGGCGAGCCGAGCGCGCGCGCCGCGATGGTGGCGTTCATGGAGCGCGGCGGGCAGACGCGGGAGGCGGAGTTGCGCCTCGGTGACCTCGCGGGTGAGCTCTGAGCCGCCTAGCCTGAGCGGAACCATGAAGGGGCGTGCACCATCGGGTGCCTTGGTGATCGCAGCGGTGCTCATCGTCGCCTGCTCGGGTGGCCCTGGAGTCCACGTCACCCGCAGCGCAGCGCTGCCGACGTCGTTCGATCGAGCCGATCCGCCGCTGCCGGTGGTCGAGTTGCCCGACATCGACCCGGTCGACTGGACCACGTGCGACGACCAGCCTGAGCCCTGGCAGTGCGGCACCATCGACGTGCCACTCGACTACCGACGCGTCGCCGACAGTGGAGGTCTGTCGATCGCGGTCACTCGACTTCCGGCCGCCGACCCGTCCCGACGGATCGGCTCGCTCGTGTTGAACCCGGGTGGCCCGGGCGGCTCCGGTGTCGATCTCGCATGGGGCTACGCAGCGCAGTTCCCTGCGGCGTTGGTGGACCGGTTCGACCTCGTGGGCTTCGACCCGCGCGGGGTCGGTCGTTCGACTGCGGTCGACTGCGGCGACCTCGGACGTTCGTTTCGAGTCGTGCTGCGTACGTGCGTCGCCCACAGTGGTGCGCTGCTGCCCTACGTCGGCACGCAGAATGCAGCGCGCGACATGGAACAACTTCGCAAGGCGCTCGGCGACGACCGACTCACGTATCTCGGGTTCAGCTACGGCACGGCACTCGGCGCGGTCTACGCGGACCTGTTCCCCGACAGGATCCGAGCGGCGGTGCTCGACGGCAGCGTCGACCCGCGAGCCGGTGAGTACAACATCGACGGGACGGCGGTCGGCTCGTTCGGCACACCGTTCTACGGGGTGCAGGACTTCGGTGGCACGGAGGGCGTGTTCCTCGACCTGTGCGACGCGACCCGGTCGTGTCCCGCCGGTCCTGACAGTGGCGGACTGCTCGATGATCTGTACAGGTCCGTGAGTGACGCGAGCCTGAAGTACTTCGACGAATGGGACCCACGCGTGACGGCCTCCCAGATCGACGGCATCATCACCTCTGCGATGTACAACACCGACCTCTGGGCGCCGCTCGCGGTCGGGTTGGCCGATGCCGCCGCCGGCGACGCAAGCACCCTCGCCGCTCTCGGGAGCTTCCTCGAGGCGGGCTATCCGCGGCAGGAGAACTCCTTCGACAACCTCACCGAGGCCAACGTCGCGATCTACTGCGCCGACTTCGCCGGTCGCCGGGGTGAGTTCGCCGTGGACGGATGCCAAGGTTGGCCCGAAACCAACGAACCGCTGCCCCCGATCACCCCCGTCGAGGTCGCGACCCCGATCGTGGTCATCGGCACCGACGGTGATCCGGCCACGCCGGGCTTCCTCGCCCCGCAGATGGCCGAGGCGCTCGGCGATGCCGTCTCGGTCCGCTGGCAGGGCGCAGGTCACACGGCATTCCTGCACAGCGAATGCGTCGACCAGATCGTGATCGACTACCTCGTCGACCTCACCGTGCCGAGGAACCGGTCGCGCTGCGGGTTCACCGATGCGTCAACACCGTCGTGGCGCGCGCCGAGCAGGTCTTCGTGCTGAACCGGGACCGCTTCGAAACCCGACTCACAACCGTGTTCACGCAGGAGGGGCTGCCCGCGTCCGATGCGGAGTGCGTCGCGAAGGGCATCGTCGATCAGGGCTCGGACAAGATCCTGGTCTACGCCCGGCTCGGGGTTCAGCGTCCCGAGTACACCCGCCTGCGGACGCGGGTGGAGGTCGCCTGCAGCGTCTGACCGCAGCCGTCCTCGGGCCGATCAGCGCAGTTGGACCGGGGTGCCGCCGTATGGACGGTCGACCAGTGCGAAGAAGTCGTTGCCCTTGTCGTCGACGACGATGAACGCGGGGAAGTCCTGGACCTCGATCTTCCAGACAGCTTCCATGCCGAGCTCTGGCATCTCCAGCACCTCGACCTTGGTGATGCAATCCTGGGCGAGCCGGGCGGCCGGGCCACCGATGCTGCCGAGGTAGAATCCGCCGTGTGCCTTGCATGCGTCGGTGACCTGCTTGCTGCGGTTGCCCTTGGCGAGCATGACGAAGCTCCCGCCTGCCGCTTGGAACTCGTCGACGTAGCTGTCCATCCGGCCGGCGGTCGTCGGGCCGAAGGAGCCGCTCGCCATGCCGGTCGGGGTCTTCGCCGGGCCTGCGTAGTAGACGCAATAGTCCTTGAGGTACTGCGGCATCGGTTCGCCGGCGTCGAGGCGGGCCTTGATCTTCGCGTGGGCGATGTCGCGGGCGACCACCATCGGACCGGTGAGCATCACCCGCGTCTTCACCGGGTACTTGCTGAGCTCGGCGCGGACCTCGTCCATCGGACGATTGAGGTCGATGTGCACCACCTGCGCGTCGGCGAGGTCGTCGTGGGTGATCTCGGGGAGGAACTGGGCCGGGTCGGTCTCGAGTTGCTCGAGGAACACGCCGTCGCGGGTGATCTTGCCGATCGCCTGGCGGTCGGCACTGCAGCTGACGGCCATGCCGACGGGGCAGGACGCGCCGTGGCGGGGGAGACGGATGATGCGAACGTCATGGCAGAAGTACTTGCCACCGAACTGGGCACCGATGCCGGTCTCCTGCGAGAGCTTGAGCACCTTCTGTTCGAGATCGAGATCACGGAAGGCGTGACCGAGTGAACTTCCCGCTGTCGGCAGCCCGTCGAGATAGCGGGCGCTGGCGAGCTTGGCGGTCTCGACCGCGAGCTCGGCGCTCGTGCCACCGATGACCACGGCGAGGTGGTACGGCGGGCAGGCGGCGGTGCCGAGCGTCTTCATCTTCTCGAACAGCCAGGGCAGAAGCGCCTTCTCGTTGAGCAGCGCCTTGGTCTCCTGGAACAGGTAGCTCTTGTTGGCGCTGCCGCCGCCCTTGGCCATGAACAGGAACCGGTACTCGTCGCCGTCGACGGCGCTGATCTTGATCTCGGCGGGCAGGTTGTTGCCCGTGTTGACCTCGTCGTACATGGTGAGCGGCGCCATCTGGCTGTAACGCAGGTTGCTGGTCTGGTACGTGTTGAACACGCCGAGGGCGATGGCTCGTTCGTCGCCGCCGATGTGGTCGTCGTCGGCCGTGATCACCATCTGGCCCTTCTTGCCCTTGATGATCGCGGTGCCGGTGTCCTGGCACATCGGCAGCACGCCGCCCGCCGAGATAGCGGCGTTCTTCAGCAGGTCGAGGGCGACGAAGCGGTCGTTGTCGCTCGCCTCAGGATCGTCGAGCACGTTGCGCAGTTGCTGCAGGTGGCCGGGTCGCAGGAAGTGGGCGATGTCGCGCATCGCCTCCTGGGTGAGGCGGGTGATCGCCGCCGGGTCGACCTTCAGCATCGGGCCGAGTGGAGTGTCGACGGTGCTGACGCCTTCAGTCGTGACGAGCCGGAACGGGGTCTCGTCGTGGCTCAGTGGGAACAGCTCGGTGAACTCGAACTCGGGGGATGCGGCCATGCGTTCAGGCTACGCCCGACGACAATCCGGCTCCCAACGGCTCAGCTCGCGTACCCGTCTTGTCACGCCAGCTGCCGCCGCAACGTCGCGACCACGTGGTCCGAGTCGTCGATCACGTCGGCGGTCGTGAACTCGAGCACCACCAGACCGGACTGCTGCAACTGGTTGCGACGCCGGGCGTCCTTCTGACGCTCTCGATCCGACACGTGGCCCAACCTTCCGCTGACCTCGACGACGGTCGTCCCGAACAAGAAGTCCACGCGCGCGGCGGTCGTCGATCCGCGACGGAACACGACCTGGCACGCCGGCCTGGGTAGTCCGGCCGTCCGGACGAGGCGCAGGAACCTGCGCTCCAGGAACGACTCGCCGCCGGAGTCCAACAGCAGCTCTCGCAGAAGCGGCGTGCCGTGGCGTCCCTTGCCGGACAGACCGTTCAGCCGACGGACGATCTGTGGCAGCGCAGTACGGCGGGCACGGATGGCGTCGTCGATCGCGGCCTCGACGCGCCGCGCGGAGGATGTGACCGACGCGAAGTCGACCAACGCCCTCGCCGCCACGCAGGTTCTGACCCCGTCATGCCGAACGATGTCCTTCGGGTCCCACCGGGTGGTGGTGTGGACGGCGATGCGATCGGTGGTCGAGCGCAGATGTCGGGGGACGAGGAACTCGGCACGCGCCGGTTCGGCAACGTCGACGCCGAGCCATCGCAACGCCGAACCACCGAACAACGCGCCGCGGCGACCGAGCCATCCCGCGCCGGCGCGAACGCTGAGCTCGAACGTCATCGGCGTCGCCGCGTGCCGAAAGTGGTCGGGCGCCACCTCGATCCAGCGCCCGTCGTCCTGCATCCGACGCCACCTCGCCGCGCTGATGCCGCATCGCGCGACCAGCGGAGGCGTCACCAGTCGGTGGTGGAGGGTGCTCAGTTCGATCAGCGCGGTCTCATCGCTCACGCCGACACTGGGCACGCCGAGCCCCCCGCATCCGCAGTTTTGGGTTCTGTGTCCCGTCCTGACCACCAGCCGTGGGGGTCAGGACGGGACACAGAGCGGAA
>JBBQTC010000054.1:0-28831 GCA_038234785.1 Acidimicrobiales bacterium | reverse complement strand
CACCACGGCCGATTCACCCAGCGGGCAGCACCTCGTTAGGAAGCCAACCCGAAGGCAGCAGGCAGTTAGCGAGCCCACCCGCCGGACGAACCGAAACGCTACGAACAAGCCGCAACGCCATCAAGATCATCAACCAGGCAGTTAGGGCGCGGTATCAGCCGAATCTGACTGCGATCATCACCGATCGGAGTTCGGCGTCCGTCACGCCATAGGCGACGAAGTCAAACTTGTCGCATTGGCCGATCAGCGTGACACGAACGCTCAGGCCGTCCTCAACGGTTCCGATCTGAGCCGGGTGTCCGTCCACCGTGAGGTTCTCGGGAGACGACGGCACCCAGATCGAGCCGCCAGGGAACAGGTTGATGAAGGCGCCAGGCCTTTCGATATGTGTTCCTGGGAGGCTGGATCCATCTCCCTGTAGGTCCTTGATGGTTGGATCCCACGGCGCCGGAAGGTTCTCGAACGTGACGACGGGGCAGTCCGCTGCCGGTGATGACGTCGACGAGGTGGTCGTGTCGACTGACACCCTCGTCGTCGTGGACTGGGCCTCCGTAGTCTCGACTGCAACCGTCGTCGGCACATCCGATGTCTGTGAAGGCTTCGTCGCGGTCGAGTTGTCGGTACACGCGGCCAAGCCCACGAGGAGCACCACGGGAACGAGTGAGCGACGGAGGGGCAAACCCATACTTGACTCCATACTCGTCGGCCAGAGGCACTGGAAGGGCCGAAGGACCCGGAGCAAGAGGGAGCGCCAGATTGCCCGCTATGTGCGCTCTGGTCAAGTCGTTCGGAACGAGAAAATGGGACATGCGCTATTAGCGTCGCGACCGTGGAACTCAGCGCCATCAGGTACGAGGTCGACGGACACGTCGCCACCGTATGGCTACACCGGCCGCACCGTCACAACGCGTGGACCGGACGCATGCACACCGAGTACCGATGGGTCCTCGCTGCACTCGACGCGGAACCCGCCGTGCGAGTGGTCGTCGTCACCGGCTCTGCCACCGCGTTCTGTGTCGGTGGCGATTCCGCCGCACTCGCCGGGCACGCCGAGCGAGGGTCGTACGACCCCGGCCTCAGCGATGCCCCGGCGACACCCGGCTACGGCCGGCGACCTGAGTTCGACGCCGACTTCGCGTTCCAGTTCGCGATGCGCTTCCCGATCATCGCTGCGGTCAACGGTGCGGCCGCCGGGGTCGGGCTGGCACTGGCGCTGTTCTGCGATCTGCGCTTCGGCGCGGCGACGGCCAAGCTCACCACTGCGGCGCCGAAGCTCGGCCTTCCCGCCGAGTACGGCATGAGCTGGCAACTCCCGCGACTGGTCGGCGTCACCCGCGCCGCTGACCTCCTCTTGTCGGGTCGAGTGTTCACTCCGGAGGCGACACGGGAGTGGGGACTCTGGAACGGCGTCGAACTCGACGGCGAGGCCACGCTCGCCGCGGCGCTCGAGTATGCGCAGCACCTCGCCACCGGAGTCGGCCCCCAGGCGCTGGCCACGACGAAGGCGCAGTTGTACCGCGATCTGCTGCATCACTCCCCCGCCGATGCGATCCATCATGCCCAGCGATTGCTCGAGGAGGCGATGACCACCGCCAAGTACCGCGAGGGTGTCGCGGCCCTCCGCGAACGGCGCCCGCCCGACTTCGGCTGAACGCATCGGGTCGCGCCTGACACGCACGAGGTGTTCGGCCCCCCTTACACTCACGAGATGGAGCTCACGCCCCCCACCCGCCCGACCGACGACCGTCGCCTGCCGGGGCTCGCCGTCGCCGCGATGGCATCGCTCGGTGCCGGGGCGATCCACGCCTCCGCCACCGGCATCCACGCCGAACACCCGCAGCTCGCCCGCATCTTCGTCGTGGTCGCCGCGCTGCAACTCGGCGTCGGCCTGTGGGCTCTCGTGCGTCCTGCTCGACCGGCAGCGTTCGCTGTCGTCCTCGTGAACGGCGCGGCAGTCATCGGCTGGCTCGCCACCCGACTGGTGGGCATCAGCTGGATCGACGGACTGCAGACGCGGGAGGCGGCGCAGTTCGCCGACACCATGTGCGCGGGACTCGGCGCCGTCGCCGCCGGCACCGCACTCGCATCCGTGCTCGTCGGCTGGCGTCCGGCGACCCCCCATCGCCTCGCCGTCCCGGCGATTCTCGTCGCAGCACTCGCCGTTCCGGCGATGTGGACCGGCGGCACCCACACCCACTCGCACGACTCCGCCGCAGCGGCCGCCGACGGGCACGTGCACGACGACGGCTCCGCCGGTGCCGCGGCCGGCGCGGCGACCGGCGACGCGACTGCCACCACCGCGCACGTCCACGACACGGTGGCCCCCGAGGTCGCCGCGGTGTGGCCCAGGCCGTACGACCCGACGCAGCCGATGGACCTGTCAGGCGTTCCGGGCGTCACGCCCGAGCAGCAGGCCCGGGCTGCCCAGCTCATCGTCGACACCCAGCGAGATCTCCCCAAGTGGGCGGACACCGCCACCGCCATCGCCGACGGGTACACGAGCATCGGCGACGCCGGCACCGGCAGCGAGCACTACATCAAGCCCTCGCTCATCAACGACGACGTGATCCTCGACCCCACTCAACCCGAGTCCCTCGTCTACACGGTGAAGGGCACCCAGCGGATTCTTGCGGGCGCGATGTTCATCGCCAGCGCGCGACCCACCGACGACCCGGAGTTGACCAACTGGGCCGGGTCCCTGATGACCTGGCACAACCACGGGAATCTGTGCTGGGACCGCGTCAACGGCGCCAACCAGGTGGTCGGACTCACCGACGCCAACGGCAACTGTGCTCGCGGAGTGAACACCGGTGGCGAGAACCCGATGGTGCACGTGTGGATCACGCCGCAAGCGTGCGGGCCGTTCTCCGCGCTCGAGGGTGTGGGCGCCGGCCAGGCCGCGGTTCCCGAGGATCAGCGAGTCGACAAGTGCCAGGATCACGTCCACGGCACCGCGGCCAGCACGGCCAGCACGGCCAAGCCGTACGACCCGACGCAACCGATCGACCTGTCGGGCACCTCAGGCGTCACCCCCCAGCAGCAGGCGGCGGCCGAGAACCTCGTCGCCGTCACCCTGGTTCGCCTGCCGAAGTGGGCCGACTACAAGGTGGCCGAAGCCGCCGGCTTCCACAGCATCGGCGACGGTCTCACCGGCTTCGAGCACTACATCAACTGGGACTGGATCAACGACGACGTCGTGCTCGATCCGGACCACCCGGAGAGCCTCGTGTATCGGCCCCAGCCCGACGGCACCAAGCTCCTCGTGAGCGCGATGTACATGCTGCCCGACACCGTCGCGCTCACCGACGTTCCCAACATCGGCGGCGCGCTCATGCAGTGGCACATCCACGACAACCTGTGCTTCACGCTGGATCCAGTCGCGCCGCAGGTCCGCGGCATCACGGACTCGACCGGGTCATGCCCCGACGGCCTCCGCAAACTCCAGCCCGCTCCGATGATCCACGTCTGGATCACGACCAACAAGTGTGGGCCGTTCGCCGCGCTGGAGGGCCTCGGTGCCGGCCAGGTCGCGCCGGGCGAGACTGCCCAGTGCGACCACGTCCACGGTTCAGGGCTCTAACGTTTTCCTGCGCTCGACGCAGGCAAACCTGTCGCTTTCTCGGAGCAGCATTCTGCGCCATCATGTGATGTGCGTGTTCGAGCGTGGTTCGCGACTGTTGGCGTGCTGCTGGCTGCCTGCGGGGGAAACTCGAGTCCGGGCGCGCTCTCGACGAGCCCATGGAACGACAGCGTGGGCATCGGTCATCCCACCGAGGTCGGGACGACCGTCGGATTCGGCGGCCCGATGATGCTCGTCAACACCAGCCGCGGCGACGCCACGATCGATGACGTCTCGCTGCAACACATGGACGACGGCCTGACACTCACCGGCTGGGTGCTCTATGACGTCGACAGCTCGATCCCCTACCTGGAACCGTTCCCACCCGCCGGCGCCCGCGACGCATCGGCGCGGGTCGTCCACCCGTCCGTCACTCGAAAGAATGAAACGGGCGTCCTCCTGGGCGATGTCGAACTCGTCGTCGGCATCACGATCAACTCGCCCGGCGCTCTGTCGGCCAACGGTGTTCGCGTCAGCTATACGGACGCCGACGGCCATCACACGATGGTGTTCCCCTTGAAACTGGTGATCTGCGCTCCGGTCGCGGACTACCCGGGCGGCTGTTCCGTGGAGATGGCCACGTGAGCGCGGCCACGCCGCGTCACCTCAGACAACTGCGGTATCGAACTGATACCGGTGAGCACCGTGACGAGGAGGCCCGGCTCCGCCGCGACGCGCTTGCGCGTCAGATCGCCGGTACTGGGTGAAGTCCTCTTTCGCGTTGCTGGGCTTGGTCGTTCAGTCCCGAACCCGGGCTGTGTGAGTCTCGATCGCGTCCCAGAGGATCGGCCAGAGCGGCTCGGGTCGGTCGTGGCCCATGTCGGTGACGATCATGAGCTCGGCACCGGGGATCACCTCGGCGGTACGTTGTCCGCCGCTCGGGGTGATGAGCGTGTCGTCGGTGCCGTGGATCACCAGCACCGGGAGCCGTAGCTGTGCGAGTTCCCCCTCCAGTGACCCGGTCGCGAGCACCGCCGCGAGCTGGCGGGTCGTTCCTTCAGGGCAGAGGCCCCGGTCGTAGCTCGCCGCTGCGAGAACAGACGCCGAGCTCTCGTCGAAGTAGCGCTTCGACGCCCACACGCGAGAGCTCGCAACCAAGTCGGCGACGTAGCCAGCGCGGTCGGGCGCCATCGGCTTCATGAGCGCAGCGAACGCCTCAGGGGTCGACTCACCGACATCAGGCGAGCCGGTCGACGACATCATCGAGGTCAACGTGGTCACGAGCTCCGGGTGACGGATCGCGACGAGCTGGGCGACCATGCCGCCCATCGACGCCCCGACCACGTGGACCTGGTCGAGACCGAGCGCGCGAGCGAGGGCGGCGCCGTCATCGGCGAGGTCCGCGAGGCGGTAGGGAGCAAGTGATCGCACCGTCTCGAGATCGCCGATGGATGCCGCTCCGATCAGATCGTGCAGATCGACCCGGTGTTGCTCGAACTTGGTCGACAAGCCGGTGTCTCGGTTGTCGAAACGGACCACGAATCGGCCGCGTCGGGCAAGGCCCTCGCAGAAGCCGCTGTCCCAGGAGAGCATCTGAGCGCCGAACCCGGCGATGAGCAGGATGGCCGGGTCGGCCGGCTCACCGAACGTCTCGTACTCGAGGGCGGTGCCGCCCGGAAGGAGTGCCCTTGACATCCAGATCCTTTCGTCCGAATCGAGGACCGTACCCGTCGGCTCTCGTCGACCCTAATGAATTCGGAGTGTCCCCGAACGCGCTCAAGCTGTCTGCAGCCAGAAGCCTGCGCTCAGCGCCGGCGATCTCTCAGCGGCGACGGGCGACCATGGTCGCCTCCGCGTCCTCGTCACGGATGAAGAGCGCGAACACCGTGGCGATCAACGCGAACACCACCGCCGTGCCGAACGCCCAGCGCACGCCGATCAGTGCGTGACCGATCTGGTCCACGCCGAGGCCCGGCGTCAGCGCCCCGTACGAGGCGAGGATGCTGGCGAGCACCGCCACGCCGAACGACACGCCGACCTGACGCTGGACGCTGAACAGTGACGATGCCCGACCGTTCTGCTCGGGCGGGATCGTCGCATAGCTCGCTGCCTGCATGGGGACGAACGCGAAGCCCATGCAGAGACCGCGCAGCAGCATCAGCCCTCGGATCAGCCACAGGTCGGTGTCGAGCGTGAGGAAGATGAACAGCGTGATCGCCATGGCTGCCGCGAAGAAGCCGCCCGACATCAGACGCCGAGGCCCGACCGAGCCGTACAGCCGCCCGGCGATCAGTGACGACGCCATCACCCCGAACGCCTGGGGGAACGTGGTGAGGCCACTGTTCAGCGCGGACATGCCGCGAAGGTTCTGCAGGTAGATGGGCATCACGAACGTGACGCCGAGAAAGCTCGCGATCGAGAAGAAGGCGACCGTGTTGCACTGCCGGAACAGCCGGTTGCCGAGGAGGCGGAGGTCGATCATCGGGTTCGCCACTCGCAACTCGACGATCACGGTCAATGTCGCCGACATCAGACCGCCCACCGCAGAGAGGACGACGATGCTCGACGTCCATCCGGCACGCGGGCCTTCGCTGAGCGCGAACACGATGAGGGCCAGCGCGGAACCGGACAGGACGAAGCCGGCGACATCGAAGCCCCGAGCGCTGGGCTCACGATGCTCACGGAGATGGCGCCACCCGAACCAGAGCGCGACCATCGCGATCGGCACGTTGACGAGGAAGATCCAACGCCAGTGGAAGTGAGTGGTGATGAACCCACCGAGCACCGGACCCATGGCCGGGGCGACGAGCGTCGGCACCATGACCACCGTGGACGCCTTGGCCCGCTCGGCCGGAGGAAACGCACGGAAGAGCATCGCGATCCCAACTGGCGTGAGCATGCCACCTCCCACGCCCTGGAGGACCCGGAACGCGATGAGCTGACCGATCGTCTGCGCCATGCCGCATGCAAGCGAACCAGCGGTGAACGCACCGAGGGCAAAGAGGAACGTTCTCTTGGTGCCGAACCGGTCGCCCAGCCATCCACTCGTGGGGATCCACACAGCAAGGCTCAACGTGTATCCCAGCACCACCCACTCGATGGCGTCGGTGTGCAGATCGCGGCCCATCGAGAACAGGGCCACGTTGACGATGGTGGTGTCGAGGATGTCGAGGAAGAGGGCCGACACGTAGACGATCGCGACGACCCACTTGTACTCCATCTCCCGGCCGAACACCCGGACGAGATCGTTGTGGCTGGCGGGTGCGATGGTGGTCACTGGACGGTGACCGTATCCAGCGCTCCGCGTCGACTCCGAGTCGGGAGCGTGGGGCTAGGGAAGTTCGAGAATGGTGACCACGCCGGTGCTGCCGTCGACCCTGATTCGTGCTCCGTTCGGAATCCGTCGGGTTGCCCCCGTGGCGCTGATGACGCAGGGGATCCCCAACTCGCGCGACACGATGATGGCGTGGCTCAACGGAGCGCCGACGTCGACCACCACCCCTGCCGCTGGCACGAACAGCGGGGTCCATGACGGATCGGTGATCGGGGCGACGAGGATGTCGCCGGGCTGCAGCGCGAACGGATCGTTGCTGTCGAGGATCACCCGTGCGATGCCTTCGGCCTGACCGGGGCAGCCGGGCATTCCGGCCATGACCTCGCCGGCACCGAGCCGGTTGGAGGCGACGGCGTCGCGGCGCTGCCACGTGTCGGGGCCGTCGGTGCGACCGACGAACACGAAAGGCGGCTCCAGCTGCTCCAACTGCATGTACTCGGCCCGCCGTGCTCGCACCGTGGCAGCGAGCGATTTCGGGTCGGCGAACAGTTGCTCGATCTCCGCCTGGCGGACGAAGCCGAAGTCCTCGATCTCGTCGAACGCGCCGACCTCGACCATCCGGCGCCCCACCTCGCGCATCGCGATCCGCATCTCGTGGATGACGCGGATGTTGTTGGTCTTGGTCCGCTCCCGTCCGGGGAGCCATGCGGCCGAGCAGGCGATGGCTGCGGCAAGCTGGCCGTGCGTGTCGGGATCGGGGGCGACCATCGCCAACAGTTCGGCGGACGAGGTCGCTCGTTCGGCTGCCCGTTCGGCATGATGCCCGGAGGGGTTCGCCGAGTCCGGCGCCTGACGCATGCGGTCGATCGCGGCGAGCGCGAGCGCCGGCCTCGTCTCCCACGACGGCGAGCGTGACTCCCATTCGTTCGGCCCGCGACTTCCGTACTCGTACAAGAACTCGGCGAAGCCCTGGTCGAACTCCGATGACCCCGGGTCGAGTCGTGACAGTGCCCACATCGCATGGCTCGGCTCGGCGGAATCGACCTCGCCGATCCCGGAGATGATCGGCATCACGAGGTCGGGCCGACCGACGGCAGCGGCGACCGCACTGATGATGCCGACCGGAACCGTTGCCATGTAGGTGGTGAACAGGTGCTGGGCGAACATCCGCCGGTGCACGGGCACCATGTCGAGGAAGCGCTGCCAGAGTTGATCGTTGGTGAGCGCCGCCACGTCGGGTCGGTCGTCGCGCAGGGCCTTGGTCTCGAGGCGATCCCGGGTCAGCTCCTCGAGCGCCCCGAGGCTGTGCTGAGCCAACACCCATCCGAACGTCGCGCCGATCTTCTCGGCGAGATCGGGGCGCACATCGCCGTCCATCTCCTCATACGGCGGGATGCCGGGTTGCGCCCCGAAGAACTGCTCGTCCATCATCTGCCAGCTCAATCCCGGAGCCCGTTCGCCGAACAAGCGGATCAACGACGCATTGAGGTAGCAGTAGCCACCCTGCACACCGAGCTGACAGAAGATGTCGTCGGGGAACTCGTCGGGATCGAAGGCACCCATGCGGACCCACGCGTCGCGCCATCCGAGCTCGGCGGCGAACAGCGCCGTGTCACTGGTGAGTGGCGTCACCGGATCCGGGAACACCTCCCCCACGTTCGCCCTGGTGTAGATCGGGAAGCGTGCGGACAGGTCGGTGTCGGTCACGTAGTACTTGTCACCCATGAGGTCCCCCCACGACGTCGCTGGTGGGCGGATGATAGCCATGGCAACGTGCCCGGGAACACCAGGGCTCGCGTGGCAGTTCGGCGAATTGGCTGCGATCATGCAGGGATGACCGTGCTGGACGACCGCAAGTGGGCCGCATTCACCGAAGACGGCCCCTGGACGCTCCAACGCGACGAGATCCGCTGGCTGTCGCTCGCAGATCACCTCCGCTCGGCCGCGCAGGCGGAAGTGCCGAGCCTCACCCGGCCCGGTCGCGTCCCGCCGGGTGGACGAGTGGTGCGAGTCGTACGAGTCCTGGCGAGTGCGGTGGTGCCGTGGCTGGTGAGAAAGCGACGAGGGAAGTTCACCACGGTGGAGGCGAGCCGCGCCGACATCTCGCTACGTCTGCGTCGGGCCGCCGAGCAGCTCGGACCGACGTACATCAAGCTCGGACAGATCATCTCCAGTGGCGAAGGCCTGTTCCCCGCCGAGCTGGTCGACGAGTTCAAGAAGTGCCGCGATCAGGTGCCCGCCGAGCCGTTCGCGGTCGTGCGCACCGTCGTCGAAGGCGACCTCGGCGCACGCCTGGACGACGTCTTCTCGTTCTTCGATCCCACCCCGCTCGCCGCCGCGTCCATCGCCCAGGTGCACGCAGCCACGCTGTGCACCGGCGAGGAGGTCGTCGTCAAGGTGCAGCGTCCGGCCGTGTCGGCACTCGTCCACAAGGACCTGCGCGTCATGGCCTGGCTGGCGCCGTTCCTCGTGGGCCGCATCCCGATCGCATCGCTCGCCAACCCTCCCGCACTCGTGGAGCTGTTCGCGGAGACCATCGTGGAGGAGCTCGACTTCCGGATGGAAGCCGCCAACATGATCGACGTCGCCGCGATGTTGCACGAGCTCGGCAATCACGGCTACGTGGTGCCGCGCCCGCACCCCACGCTCGTCACCCGACGGGTGCTGGTGATGCAGCGGGTCAGCGGCTTCAACTTCGACGACGTCGTCGGGATGAAGGACGCCGGCATCGACACCGAGGCCGTCGTTCGCACGGCGATGGTCGCACTGATGGAGGGCGCGATGGTCTACGGCGTGTTCCACGGCGACCTGCACGGCGGCAACCTCTTCGTGCTCCCCGACGGCCGCACGGCCCTGCTCGACTTCGGCATCGTCGGTCGCCTGTCCGACGAGCGCCGCCTGGCGTTCCTGCGGATGATGCTCGGCGCCACCACCAACGACGTGAAGGGCCAGATGGCCGCGATGCGAGACCTCGGTGCGCTCCCCGCCGACACCGACCTCGATGCCGTCATCCGCGACCTGCGTCTCGATCAGGAACCGATCGATCCCACGACGCTCAGCGGCGAGGAGCTCGTCGCCGAGGTGCAGCGCGTCGTCAAGGCCCTGCTCGGCTACGGCGCCAAGCTCCCCAAGGAGCTCATGCTGTACGTCAAGAACATGGTGTTCCTCGATGGGGCGATGGCCCGACTCGCCCCGGATCTCGATCTGCTCGCGGAGATCGGCAAGATCTCCCTGATGTTCGCCGAACGCCACGGCGAACGGCTGGGGCGCGAGCTGGGCATCGACCACACCGCCGTGGCGCTGAACATGGACGGCGTCAAGGCCGGCTTCGGTGTCGATGCCACCACCGACAGTCTCACCTACCGCGAGTTGCAGGCCCGACGGGAGCTCATCCAGAAGCGGATGAGGGATCATGTCGGCCGCTGAACACGCTGACTAGGGTCGATCTCCGTGCGTCTCGTCGTTGCCCGCTGCACTGTCGACTACCGAGGTCGACTCGATGCCCACCTTCCCGAGGCTGTTCGCCTGATCATGGTGAAGGCCGACGGATGCGTCGCGATCCACGCCGACGGCGGCGCGTACAAGCCGCTCAACTGGATGAACGCACCCAACACGCTGACGGACCACGGTGACCACTGGACCGTGGTCAACCCGAAGGGCGAGGAGCTCACGATCCGGCTCCTCGAGGTGCTGACCGAGGCCAGCCACGAGTTCGGCGACGATCCCGGGTTGCAGAAGGACGGTGTCGAGGCACACCTCCAGGAACTGCTCGCTGCCTCGCCGCACGCGATCGAGGTCGGCCTGACTCTCGTGCGCCGCGAGTACCCCACCGCCATCGGCCCGATCGACCTGGTGTGCCGGGACGACGCCGGCCAGGTCGTCGCCATCGAGGTCAAGCGTCGGGGGGACATCGATGGGGTCGAGCAGCTGGCGCGCTACATCGAGCGGCTGCATCTCGACTCCTCGCTCGGTGCCGTGCGCGGCGTCTTCGTCGCCCAGAGCGTGAAGCCGCAAGCCCGGGTGCTCGCCGAAGCCCGTGGGTTCCGAGTGGTCGAGGTCGACTACGACGAGCTGCGCGGAATGCGTCCCGACGACTTGAGGCTGTTCTGACGATGCGCCCGCTCCGTGGCGTCGTGCAGCACTACGCATGGGGCGACCCCGTCGCGATTCCCCGGATCCTCGGGCAGGCGACCGATGGTCGGCCCTGGGCCGAGTGGTGGCTCGGCACCCACCCAGGTGGGCCGGCCGTGGTCGACGGCGGACAACCACTCCTGGACGTCGCCGGCGAGCTTCCGTTCCTCCTCAAGCTGATCGCCGCCCAGCAGCCACTCTCGCTGCAAGCTCATCCCGATGCCGACACCGCGGCCGCAGGCTTCGCCCGTGAGAACGACGCCGGCATGTCCCTCGGCGACGAGCGGCGGGTGTATCGCGACGCATCCGCCAAACCGGAGCTGGTGTGCGCGCTGTCGCCGTTCGAAGCGCTGTGTGGGTTCCGGCCACTGGGTGACACGGAGGCGCTGCTGCACTCGATCGGCGCGGACGAACTCGCCGGGCACCTGCGCCAGTCGGGCCTCGAGGCAGCGATCACCGGTCTCTACCGACGCACGATCGATGCTGCTCCGGTCGTCGACGCGTGTGTCGGCCATCCCACACCACAGGCCGAGCTCGTCACCCGTCTCGAGCGCCTGTACCCCGGCGACCCCAGCGTTGTGGTCACGCTGTTCCTCAACCGGGTGCTCCTGCAGCCAGGCGAGGCGCTGTTCCTCGGTCCTGGCACGCTGCACGCCTATCTCCACGGGGTCGGCGTCGAGGTCATGGGTGCCAGCGACAACGTCGTGCGCGGTGGCCTCACCGTCAAACACGTCGACGTCGACGAGCTCCTCCGGGTCCTGCGCTTCGAGCCCCTCGCCGATCCCGTCGTGCGCGCCACCGAGATGAGCCCTGATCGGTGGCGTTACGTCGCACCCGGTGCGCCGTTCCTGCTCGACCGGCTCGATGTGACCGGCGCCCTGCCGTACACGGCGGCCACCCGAGCGCTGCTGTTGTGCACCGACGGCGACGCCGGACCGCTCCATCACGGCGAAGCGGGGTACCTCGCCCCCGGTGAGAGCGTCGTGCTCGAGGGCCCGAGCACGGTCTTCGCCGTCGCCGAACCCTGACCGCGCCCGCGTCCCGGATCTCGCCGCACCGCCGCCAACTCCTCGCATCGCCGCAAACACCCCTTCGTGTCATCGGCGGAGGCGGAATTTCTGCCTCCAGCCATGACACGAAGGAGGAAAGAGGGCGGTCAGCGGAGCGGCCCGACGGGTCAGAGGCGGATGACGGCGTCGAGGGCGAGGTCGAGCAGGCGCTCGCGGGCGCCGGTCTGCTGAACCCAGTGCCGGTGATCCCACTCCGCAGCACTGACGTCGTCACCTGCATAGAGCAACTGCGCGTAGACCGCTCCGCGGAACGTCGCACACGCGAACATCGCCGACGCCTCCATCTCCACCGCGAGACAGCCCTGCTCCCGCCGGCGGGCGACCTTGCCGGGGGTCTCGCGGAAGAAGGCATCGGTCGTCCACGTCAGCCCGCGATCGTGCGGGACGCCTGCTTCGGTGAGGACGTCGTCGATCGCCGCGAGTGCCCGAGGATGGGGCGCCACCTCCGCATCCGGTGGCGCGTAGTGATAGCTCGTGCCCTCGTCGCGCACCGCGCCGGTCGGCACGATCACATGCCCGACGTCGAAGCCCGGTCGGACGATTCCCGCACCGCCGCATCCGATGAGGTGCGTCGCGCCCAAGGAGATGGTGATCTCGAGCGACGTGACCGCTGCCGGCGCTCCGACCCCGGGGCTGACGAGCGCGACGGGCGTACCACGATGCTCGATGACGCAGATCGGGTGGTCACCGTGTTCGAACGGGATGTGATGCACGGGTTCGATGCCGGCGGTGCGGTCGCGCACGACATCCCCGAACCAGCACATGACTGCGTGGCGAGGGAACCCGAGGCGCGGTCGGTGGATCGAGGGATTGATGACGGCGTCGACCGTGGGGTCGAACTCGAAGAGCGGTGAATGGTGGGTCACGAAGCCGGCCGTCGCGTCAGTCGCCGCTCATGGTGCGTCGGATCTCGACGATCTTCTCCATCGAGTGGTTGGCGTCGAGTCCCTTCTCGTCGAGCAGGGCACCACGATCCTTGGCCGCCTCGCGCTCCGCGAGTTTCGTGTCGGCTCGGGCGATGGCGGCGTCGGTGCCGTGTTCGTTGATGAACTCGGCCCACTCGACCAGCGCATCGACCATGTCCTCTTCCTTGACGACGGCGACGTTGCGGCCCTTCACGAAGAGGTGCCCGCGCTTGTTACCGGCGGCAATGCCGAGGTCGGCCTCGCGCGCCTCACCGGGGCCGTTGACGACGCAGCCCATCACGGCGACCTGCAGCGGCAACTTCCGGTCTCCGAACGCCTGCATCGCACGGTTCGCGACGTCGATCACATCGACCTCCGCACGCCCGCACGAGGGGCAGGCGATGAGGTCGACGTTCTTGCGTTCACGCAATCCGAGGGCTTCGAGGAGTTGACGCCCGGCGCGGGCTTCCTCGACCGGGTCGGCGGTGAGGCTGTAGCGAATGGTGTCACCGATGCCTTCGAGCAGCAGGGTCGCGATGCCTGCCGTGGCCTTCACCAGGCCGGCCGGCGGCGGACCGGCCTCGGTGACCCCGAGGTGCAGCGGCGCGTCGGTGGCCTCGCTGAGCATCCGATACGCCTCGACCATCAGCGGCACGTTGCTGGCCTTCACGCTGATCTTGTAGTCGTGGAAGTCGACCTCTTCGAAGTAGGAGATCTCGTGCATCGCGCTCTCGACCATCGCCGCGGCCGTGAGGCCACCGTGCTTGTCGTAGAGCGACGGGTCGAGCGAACCGCCGTTGACACCGATGCGAATCGGCAGGCCACGGTCCTTCGCCTCCGACGCCACCGCCTTGATGTGCTCGGGCCGACGGATGTTGCCGGGGTTCAGGCGCAAGCCGTGGACGCCCGCCTCCATCGCAGCGAGTGCCATCTTGTACTGGTGGTGGATGTCGGCGATCACGGGGATCGGCGAACGGGGCACGATCTGCGCCAGACCCTCTGCGGCCTCTGCCTCGTTGCACGTGCATCGCACGATGTCGCACCCGGCGGCCGCAAGTGCGTAGATCTGTTGCAGCGTTCCCTCGACGTCGGCCGTCTTGGTGATGGTCATCGACTGCACCGTGATGGGCGCTCCCCCACCGACGGGCACCTTGCCGACGTGAATCTGTCGCGTGGACCGTCGTTCGAAGCTCACGACTCAAGTGTGCCAGGGAGCGGGCCGCTCACGTCGATCAGCCCTTCACGGTGTCGAGATACAGCCCGGTGAAGAACATGAACCCGAGCAGTGCAATCGTGATCGAGACGACCGGCATGAGCTTGGACACGTCGGCGAAGTACCGCTTGCCGTTGCGCTCGCGGGCCCGCTCGTAGATCGCGATCGCCGCATGCCCGCCGTCGAGCGGGAGCAGCGGGAACATGTTGAACACGGCGACCGAGACGTTGAGGGCGGCCAGCAGGCTGAACAGGCCCGCCCAGCCGTCGCTCTGGCCGAAGTCCTGGCTGATCCGAGTGGCGCCGACGAGCGTGGTGGGTCGTGACGAAGGGTCGGTGTTGGAGCCGGTGAGGTGACCGAACACGTTGACCGGGTTCAAGACCTTGGCAATGCCCACCGTCGCCTGACCGACACCGGTCACGAGATCGCGCGGCCCCTGGGTGAGCGCGTCCGACCAGGACTGCTGAACGCGGTCGCGGGAGTCGCTGGTGACACCCAGGAAGCCCCTGGTGACGCCTTCGGGCGCCGACGGGGACTGGATCAGGGTCGCGTCCAGCGTGAGCGCCTGGCCGGCCCGCTCGATGCCCATGCTGACGGTGGTGCCGGGCTGTGCCTCGGCGAGCACGGTCCGGAACGCCTCGGCGGTCGCGACCTCGGTGCCACCGATCGTTCGGATCACGTCGTTGGGCTGGAGTCCGGCGATACCGGCCGGCGAATCGGCCGACACCGAATAGATCGTGACCTTTCCGGCCTCCTCGAAGCGCCCGGCGAACGCGTACACGCACGTGATGGTGATCACCGCGATGATGATGTGCATCGCCGACCCGGCGGTGATGACCCACATCCGCTTCGGGAAGCTCGCCTGGCGATACGTGAACGGCTCGTCCTCCTCGGGCACCTCGTCGAGGTTGTTCATGCCGATGATGCGCACGAACGCCCCGAGCGGGATGGCGCGAAGCCCGTACTCGATGCCCTCGCGGTGGAAGCTCCAGATGCGCGGCCCGAAGCCGATGAAGAACTGGGTGACCTTCATGCCGCTGCGACGGGCGGTCCAGAAGTGCCCGGCCTCGTGCAGGAAGACCGACACGAGCACGCCGACGACGAACACGAGCATCCACGGGCTGACGAAGAAGAGCACGACGAACAGCGCCACCCAGGCGCCGAGGCCGAGCACCATGGTCGCGGTCGAGGGTGTCTCGTCGGGTGGCTGTTCGGTGACCGAGCCACCTGCCGCCATCTCGTTCTTGAAACGGTCGATGCGGGTACTCATGCGGGCAGGACCTCCTGGGCGACCACACGGGCTCGTGCGTCGGCGGCGATGATGTCGTTGACAGTGTGATCGGCACCGGGCTCGTACCGCTGGAGCGCGGCATCGCAGACGTCGGCGATCTGCGACCAGCGCAGCCGGCCGGCGAGGAAGGCCTCGACGGCGACCTCGTTGGCGGCGCTGAGCCACGCCGGTGCGGTGCTGCCCACCCGCCCGGCCTCGTACGCGAGGGCCAGGCAGCGGAACGTGACCAGATCGGGCGCCTCGAAATCGAGCCGACCGAGCGATCCCCAGTCGATTCGACCGAACGGAGTGGCGATGCGGGCCGGATACGCCAGCGCATAGCCGATGGGGAGCCGCATGTCGGGCAGGCTCAGTTGGGCGATCGTGCTGCCGTCGGTGAACTCCGCCATCGAGTGCACGATGCTCTGCGGGTGCACGACGACCTCGATGCAGTCGTACGGGGTACCGAACAGCTCGTGGGCCTCGATCACTTCGAGCCCCTTGTTCATCAGCGTGCTGGAGTCGATGGTGATCTTCGGTCCCATCTTCCAGGTCGGGTGCGCGAGCGCTTCATCGACACCGACGTCGCAGAGCTGCGCGGCCGTGCGCCCACGGAACGGTCCGCCGCTGGCGGTGAGCACGATGCGCGACACCTCGCGCTCGGCGAAGGCCGAGGACCGCAGACACTGGTGCACCGCGCAGTGCTCGCTGTCGACCGGCACGATCTCCGCGCCGGGCAGGGCACGAAGTGGCTGCACGACCGGGCCGGCAGCGATGAGGCTCTCCTTGTTGGCGAGGGCCAAGCGCTTGCCCGCTTGGAGCGTACGGACCGTGACCGCGAGTCCGGCGAAACCGACCACAGCGTTGACGACGACGTCGGCGGCTTCCGCCAGATCGGCGAGGTCGGCCACCACTTCGGCGAACGGGAGCGCTGCGGCGGCGCGGGCCCGGCCGGCCGGGTCGGCGACGGCGACCACCTTGGGCCGGAACTCGAGCGCTTGCTCGATCAGCGTCTCGACCGAAGAACCCACTCCCAACGCCACCACCTCGTAGCGACCGGCCTCGGCGCGCACGACATCGAGCGTCTGCGTCCCAATGGAGCCGGACGACCCGGCGATGGCGACTCGGACGGAGCTCATGGTGCTGCCAAGTCTCGCAGCCCCACGGGCAGGTTGCACCGCGGTCGGGCTACTTGGTGACCCAGGGCTGCAGCGTCACGAGCAGGTAGTACACCGCCGGCAGGGTGAACAGGAAGCCGTCGAATCGATCGAGGACACCGCCGTGGCCCTTCACGATCGAACCGAAGTCCTTCACGTCGAGGTTGCGCTTGAACATGCTCTCCGTGAGATCGCCGATCGGCGCTGCCACGGCGATGACCAGACCGAGGATGAGGAGATCCCCGGTGCTGTTCCATGTGGTCGAGCGGCCGGTGACGCCGACCAGCACCATCGCACCGAGGGTGGCCAGCGTGCCGCCGACGAGGCCCTCGATGCTCTTGTTCGGGCTGATCCACGCCCGCAGCGGAGTACGCCCGACGGTGCTGCCCACGAAGAGCGCGCCGACATCGTTGGCGACGACGCCAATGGCCAACAGGCAGAGCGTGTCGGTGCCCACCCGCGATTGACCCAGGCTGTTGCCGACGAACAGCATCGCCGCCCCGAACGAGCCGAGGATGCCGATCCAGGTGATGCCGAGGGTGGTGATCGCCATGTTCGGCATGGGGTTCGACTCGAGGCCGGCGGAGAAGACGAAACTGATCGCGCAGGCACCGAACGCGAGCACCATGACCAACGGCAACGCATTGATGCCGTAGTGGTATGCGGCGTACGGAGCCGCGACGCACGCAATGATGCCGGGCACGAACGCCGGCATGTATCCCTTCTCGCGGACACGGTCGAAGTACTCGACGGCGGCGAGACCGAGCACGAGCACCACGATGATCGCCACGGCCGCGGGCCGATACCTGAGGGCTGCGATGAACACGACCGCGATACCGAGGCCCACGGCGATGGCCGTGGGCATGTCGCGTCCCCCGCCGGAGCCGGGCTTCTTCGAATTCGGGCGCCCGGCAGGCGGGCGTGACGGTCGACTGCCACGCGACGGCAGATCACCAGGACGAGTACGACGACCCGCTCCCTGTGGGCGCGACGACGCGCCATCGGTCGGGTCGGTGCCGATGGTGATGCGACCTGGTTCGCGGCGGACGGGTGCCGACTCGTCGCGGATCACGGGCTCGGGCTCGTAGGGGTCGTCCTGGTGTTCGAACACGGGCGACAGGCCGGTGATGTCGTCGAGGCCGCCGGACTCGTCGTGCCCACCGCGGTCGTCGCGCCATGCCGGTGACTGACCGGAGAACGACGACCACACGTCGAGGTCGTCGGTCGCGTCGCCGCCCGAGCTCAGCACGCGCGGGATCTCGCCGGTGGGCGGCTGCGTCCAGTGAGGCAGCGGCCCGGTGTCTCCGTCGCCGAACGACAACGCGCCCTCCGACACCCCCTCGGAAGGGTCGTCGGAGAACAGCGGAGGACCGAAGTCCTCTTCCTCGTCGTCACGCCCTGGGCGCCACGCATCGTCCGTCATTGTTCCCCTCACCTCTGTGTTGGCGCCGTGTGCACGGGCCCGTCGTTGTGATGCCTTGTCGGCGGTCAGACCTCGAGCAACTCTTGCTCTTTGCGCCCGAAGGCCCTGTCGATCAGCTCGATGTGATCGTGCGTGACCTTCTCCATTTCCCTCTCCGCGCGTTCCAGTTCGTCGGCCGAGATCGCCCCTGCCTTCTCGGCGGCCTCCAAGTGCTTGCGCGCGTCGCGGCGAATATTACGCACTGCGATGCGACCGTCCTCGGCCATGTGCTTGACGACCTTCACGAACTCCTTGCGCCGCTCCTCGGTGAGGGGCGGGAAGTTGAGCCGGATCACGACACCGTCGCTGTTGGGGTTGACCCCGAGGTCGCTGTCGCGAATGGCCTTCTCGATCGCCCCCAACGAGCCGCGGTCGTGCGGCTTGACGAGCAACTGGCGTGCTTCGGGCACCTGGAACCCTGCAAGTTGCTGCAGCGGCAGCGTGGAGCCGTAGTACTCGACGAGCAACTTCTCGACGAGCGCAGGCGTGGCCCGGCCCGTGCGCACGGACGTGAATTGCCCCTGCACGTGCTCGACAGCCTTCTCCATCTTCTCGATGGCATCGAGGATCGTTTCTTCGGTCACGCCGCCAGCGTAGTCCACTACCTGTCGCGGACGATGGTGCCCACGGTCTCGCCACGCAGGATCGCCTGCAGGCGACCGGGCGACGACATGTCGAACACGACGATCGGGATCTTGTTGTCGCGACAGAACGCGATGGCCGTGGCGTCCATCACCTTGAGGTCCTTCGTCATGACCTCGATGTAGCTCACCTCGTCATACTTGGTCGCGGTGGGCACGGAGCGGGGGTCGGCGTCGTAGACGCCATCGACGCCGGAGTGCGTGCCCTTCAGCAACGCTTCCGCGTCGATCTCTGCGGCTCGGAGCGCCGCCGCAGTGTCGGTGGTGAAGAACGGGTTGCCGGTACCGGCCGCGAAGATGACGACGCGGCCCTTCTCCAGGTGGCGCATGGCCCGACGCCGGATGTAGGGCTCGGCGATGCGGGGCATCTCGATCGCGCTCTGCACACGAGTGGTCTGCCCCGCCCGTTCGAGGGCGTCCTGCAGCGCCAGGGCGTTCATCACCGTGCCGAGCATGCCGATGTGGTCGCTCTGGGTGGCGTCCATACCGGTCATCGCACCCTGCCGGCCGCGCCAGAAGTTGCCGCCACCGACGACGACGGTGACGTCGACGCCCATCTCACGGACGGCGATGATCTCCCTCGCAGTGGAGGCGAGCGTCTCGCCGTCGAGGCCGTACCCGCCGGGACCGGCCAAGGCCTCGCCCGACGGTTTGAAGACGATGCGCTTCCACCGGGGCGAGGTCATGGGGGCGTCAGCCGATCTCGACCTGAGCGAACCGCACGATGGCGGCCGAGCCAATGAACTGCTTCACGGACTTGCTGTCGTCCTTCGCGTAGGGCTGCTCGAGCAACGCGACGTCCTTGAAGAAGCCGTTCACCCGACCCTCGACGATCTTCGGCAGCGCCGCTTCGGGCTTGCCCTCGTTGCGACTGAGGGTCTCGAGCGTGGCTCGTTCCTTCTCCACGACGTCGGCGGGGACGTCGTCCTTGGAGAGGTACTTGGGGCGGGCGAAGCCGACGTGGACGGCCACGTCGTGGGCCAGATCCTGGTCGGCGCCGCTCATCTCGACGAGCACACCGTTGACGCCTCGACCGCCCTGCATGTGCAGGTAGCTGTCGAGCACGTTGCCCGGGGCGGCTTCGATCCGAACGACCTCGCCGAGCTCGATCTTCTCCTTCAGCGTGATCTTCAGGTTGTCGAGGATCTCGGAGCGCTCGGCGACGGCGGCCTCGCCCTTGGCGACGACCAGTTCGACGAGCGCGGCCGCCTCGGCCTTGAACAGGTCGCTCGCAGCGACGAAGTCGGTCTCGCTCTTGAGCTTCACCATCGCACCGACGTTGCCGTCGATGAGCAGGGCCACGAGGCCCTGGGTGTTCTCGCGGTCATCGCGCTTGGCGCTGGCCGCGAGGCCCTTCTCACGGAGCCACTGCTTGGAGGCCTCCATGTCGCCGTCGTTGGCCTCGAGGGCCTTCTTGGCGTCCATCATGCCCGCGCCGGTGGCCTGGCGAAGCGCCTGTACGTCTTTCGCAGTGAATGCCATGCTCGATCAGCTTTCTGCGGGGGTCTCGGCGGCCGGCTCGGCGGCTGCCACTTCGGGCTCGGCTGCCACTTCGGGCTCGGCTGCCACGTCGGGCTCGGCTGCCACGTCGGGCTCGGCGGCTGCCACTGGGGCGCTGGCGCCGGCCGCGACGCGTGCATCGCGCTCGGCCTGGGCGGCTGCAGCCTGACGGCGGGCGTCGAACTGGGCGGCGGTGAACGCGGCCTCGTCCTCGGCACTGCGCTTGGGTGCGGCGACCTGCGGGTTGCGCTTGTTGGCGATGAAGCGACCCTCGAGCACCGCCTCGGCGATGACGTGGCACATCAACGCGTTGGCACGGATGGCGTCGTCGTTGCCGGGGATCGGGAACTGGACCACGTCAGGGTCGACGTTCGTGTCGACGACCGCGATCACCGGAATGCCGAGCTTGTTGGCCTCGGTGACGCCGATGTGCTCCTTCTTCGTGTCGAGGATGAAGACCGCGTCGGGGCGACGGTTCATGTTGCGGATGCCGCCGAGGTTCTTCTGCAGCTTCTCGAGCTCACGACTGAGGAGGAGCGCTTCCTTCTTCGGCATGGCTTCGAACTCGCCCGCCTGGCGCATGCGCTCGTACTCCTGCATCTTGGCGACGCGCTTGGAGATGGTCTCGAAGTTGGTGAGCATGCCGCCCAGCCAACGCTCGTTGATGTACGGCATGCCGCACTTCTCGGCGTAGCTGCGCACGGGATCCTGCGCCTGCTTCTTGGTGCCGATGAACAGCACGGTGCCACCCTTGGCGGCGAGATCGCGAACGAACGTGTAGGACGCCTCGGCGCGCTGCAGCGTCTGGTCGAGGTCGATGATGTAGATGCCGTTGCGCTCGCCGAAGATGAAACGCTTCATCTTCGGGTTCCAACGGCGAGTCTGGTGCCCGAAGTGGACACCTGCTTCCAGCATTTGGCGCATCGTGACGACAGCCATGGTGTTGTCTCCTCTCCTGCGGTTGTGGCGCACACGTCCGGGCGCCGAAGCGACCGCAGGAGGACGAGAACGTTGTCAGCGGTCCGTCGGTCGACGCACCGTCGAGGGATGTTATCGGGCCACACGGGCGGACGGACAGGCCAGATGCAGCTCAGTGGCAGGTCGCGGGGACCGACCGTCGAGGGGCACCAGTCGTGGCCGACCGACCCAGCGACCGAGAAGTGGGGTCGGATCGACCGCGAGCACACCGTCGCGGAGGCCGAAGTAGAGGTGTGAGCCGGATCGACCGATCGGATCACCCGCACCCACGCCCTCGCCGACGCGGACCAGCACTTGGGAGAGCATGCCGTAGGTCGCCCGGAGGCCGTCGGACTGCGACACCACGACGTACCGAACGCCGGCCACGATGCCCGCGAACAGCACGACACCCGGGGCCGAAGCCACCACCAGGGTGCCTGCCGCCACGTCGAACTGCACGCCCCGATGGCCGGGGCAGTACTGGCAGGCCGGGGCGCGGAACGCGACGGCGACCGGCGCGGTCACGGGCGGCAGATAGCACGTCGACACCAGCGATGCGAGGACGATCCCGAGCTGCCCGATCATGCGCCCGCCGTGTGCGGGCGTCGCGTCAGGTGACGCCGCTGGAGGTGAGACGGGCGCGCAGGTGCAGCACCGCCTTGGTGTGGATCTGCGAGACGCGGCTCTCGGTGACACCGAGGACCGTGCCGATCTCGGCCAGCGTGAGGCCATCGTCGTAGTACAGCGACAAAACGAGCTTCTCCCGGTCCGGCAGACGACGAACCTCTGCCTTCACCAGGCGACGGACCTCGCCCTCCTCGACCACCGCGGCCGGCGAGTCCGGAACGTCGCCGGTGATCGGCCGGACCTCGGAGCCGGCGACGAGGGCGCGGTCGAGGGGGCCGACGGTGGTGGAGGCGATGGACGACAGCCACTTCTGGAACTCGGGCTTCGAGAGCTTCAGGTGGACCGAGAGTTCCTCGTCGGTGGGGGCACGGCCGAGACGGCCCTCGAGCTCCGTGAACGCACCCTCGACCTCGCGTGCCCGGCTGCGTACCGAGCGCGGCACCCAATCCAGCGATCGCAGACCGTCGAACACGGCACCACGGATGCGCGGCACGGCGAAGGTCTCGAACTTCACGCCCCGTTCTGGGTCGAATCGTTCGACTGCGTCGATGAGACCGAACACCCCGGCGCTCACCAGGTCGCCCGAGTCCACGCTGCTCGGCAGGCCAGCGCCGACACGACCGGCGACGAACTTCACCAGCGGCGAGTAGTGGACGATGATGCGATCGCGCGCGATCGGGTCGCGCCGGTCGAACCACAGTTGCCACATCTGCTCGATGTCGACTTCGCGTCTCATGCTCGTGGGTGCGCCTCTGCGTAGGCCTCGCGGAGGCGATGGTTGCTGATGTGGGTGTAGCGCTGGGTGGTGGCCACGTCGGCGTGACCCAGCAATTCCTGGACGGCGCGCAGGTCGGCGCCGCCGTCGAGGAGGTGGGTCGCGAACGTATGGCGCAGCGCGTGCGGGTGGGTGGGCGTGGGCGACCGGCGATCGAGGATGCGGCGCACGTCGCGCGGCGTGAGCGGACGACCCCGCTCGTTGCCGAACAGGGCGCTACCGGACTCCGCTGCGACGACCTCGTTGCGAACGGCGATCCAGGCGCGAAGTGCGGCGACGGCGGGATCGCTGAGCGGCACCCTTCGCTGCTTGGACCCCTTGCCCCACACCGACATCGCACCGGCGCCGAGATCGAGCGAGTCGACCTGCAGGCCGCACAGTTCGCCGACACGTACACCGCTGCCGTAGAGCACCTCGAGCACGGCATCGTCGCGTCGTCGACGCCACGCGGGCTCGTCGTCGGGCGAGGCGCCGTCGAGCAGTGCGTGCAGGTCACCCTGATCGAGAACCCGGGGCAGTCGACCCTCACCCGACGGGGCGCGGAGTGACACGCTCGGATCCGTGTCCACCACACCCTCGCGACGCAGATACCCGAAGTACCGCCGCAGTGATGACACGGCGCGGGCGATGCTGCGCTTCGCACGATGCTCGGTGGTGAGCCACGCCACGTACCGGCGAAGCAGCAGACGATCCACACGAGTCGGGTCGCCCACACCCTGATCCGCAGCCCACCGAGCGAACCCCGTGACGTCGCGCGTGTAGGCCGCCACGGTGTTCGGTGCGCTGCTCGTGAGGGACGCCACGAAGCCTTCGAGTCGCCACGAAGCAGTCGCCTGCGCGTGCGAAGAATTGGATGCGTGCCCGACCATCGGCCAACAGGGTATTCGCTGAGGGTCATCGCAGTGGGGAACCCACGCACTCGAACCACCCGTCGGCCTGCGCGATCCACCCCGACGCCTCCAGCCGGGCCAGGCGCATCGCGGCCTCGACGAGGCTCAGTCCGGCGACGAGTGCGACCCCGTCGATCGTCCTCGGCTCATCGTGTAACACCAGGTAGACGGCAATGTCCTCGTGTCGTGGCCGCGGGCGTTGATCGATCATGATCGAGGTGCAACGCCGATGATCGAGGTGCAGCATGGCCAACACATCGGCCGCGTCGAGGGCCGGGGCGGCCCCGTCGCGGAGCAGCGCATTGCTGCCCGCCGCAGCCCGATTGGCAGTGGTGCCCGGCACGGCCATGAGGGGAATCGACCGATCGAGCGCCTCGGACGCAGTGATCAGTGAGCCTCCCGACTCGCGCGACTCGACCACGACGACGACCTCCGCCAGCGCTGCCACGATGCGATTGCGCAGCGGAAAGCGATACGGCTCGGGCGGTGAGCCCGGCGGCGCCTCCGACAGCAGGAGCCCGCAGTTGGCGGTGGCCGCCCAGAGATCGCGGTGCTCTCTCGGGTACACGACGTCGTGGCCGGAACCGACGACGGCGATGGGCCTGCCGGGCCCCTCCGCACCGACGACGCCGCGGTGCGCCTCGCCATCGATCCCTCTCGCCAGACCCGAGATCACGTGCACTCCGCTGGCCGAGAGATCGGCCCCCATCGTCCGAGCCGCGGATCGGCCGGCGCCGGTGGCGTTCCTCGTACCGACGATCGCGACACGCCGACCCGAGAACAGATCGAGCGACCCTTGGGCGAACAGCACTGGCGGAGGCAATGGGTCGTCGAGCAAGAGCGTCGGATATCGATCGTGGCCCAGGTGGACGACCTCGACTCCCAACTCACAGCACCGGTCCCACACGACGACCGGGTCACGGGCTCGAGCGCTGCGCTGCCATGCCTCGCGCACTGCCGGCTGTGCGATGACCCTCGCCACGAGCCCGGTGGCCGGCAGATCGCCCGACACCACACGCCACGCATGTTCGGGTTCGTGATGGCGCAGCAAGGCACCGAGCCGATGGACGGTCATGGCCTGAAAGCCGGCGAGCGCCGCGGCATACGCCTCCGCAGGAACGCCGCTCATGCGACTCGGTCCCGCGACGAGACGCGCAACCGGACACGCATCTGGAGTGCCAGCGCCACGTGTTCGTCGAGCACCAGCTCGTCGCCACCGGCGAGATCGGCGATGGTGCGGGCGACCCGGCGGACACGGTGATAGCCGCGGCCCGTGAGGTGGTCCGCCTCGAGTTGGTCGCGAAGCCGGAGCCTGGCGGCGGGGTGCAACGGCGCGAGGGCGTCGAGGCGCGACGCCGGGATCTGGCCGTTCTGCATCCCGATGCGCTCCATCGCCCGGCGTCGGGCGGCCGCGACCCGCACAGCGACGACTGCCGTCGGCTCTCCCCCGCCACCTGCGAGCAGATCATCGACGTCGGGGCGCGCCACCCCGACGCGTAGGTCGAACCGATCGAGCAGCGGGCCCGACAAGCGGCGGAGATACCGCAGCCGAGCGGCCTCGTCGCACTCGCACGACCCAGGTGGGCCGCCGCCGCACGGGCATGGGTTGGTGGCGGCGACCAGCAGAAAGCGAGCCGGCATCGCCGCGCTCGCACGGGCGCGAGCCAGCCGGATGACGCCTTCCTCCAAGGGCTGGCGCATGCCGTCGAGCACGACCGGCGCGAACTCGCCCAGTTCGTCGAGGAACAGGACACCACCGTGGGCAAGGCTGATCTCTCCGGGCCGGAGCGTGGTGCTACCGCCTCCGACGAGCGACACCATCGAGCTGCTGTGGTGCGGCGCCCTGAAGGGCGCTCGTTGCACGAGCCCGCCGGCAGGCAGCCGCACACCCGCCGCGGAATGGATCATCGTCGCCTGCAGCGATACATCGGGTTCGAGTGGTGGCAGCAGGCCGGGAATGCGCTGGGCGAGCATCGTCTTGCCCGATCCCGGTGGCCCCACCAGCAGGAGATGGTGCCCACCGGCGGCCGCGATCTCGAGCGCTCGCCGGGCACTGGGCTGTCCCCGGACATCGGCGAGGTCGGGCGGCGGTGGGTCGACATCGACGATGGCGTCGTCGGGGGGACATGGCCAGGGGGCCTCGGCGTTCAACGCATCGACCACCTCGCGAAGGCTCGCCGCAACTCGCACGCCGTCACCCATCCGGTCGCCGACGACGCACGTCGCCTCGCGATGCCCGCCGAGCGCGACGACCGGACGAGCCGGTTGCATGGCGGCGACCATCGGCGCGACACCGTTGACGTTCCGCAGGCTGCCATCGAGCCCCAACTCGGCGAGGAAGCCGAGACCGTCGATCGACTCGACCGGCACCTGGCCGTGGGCAGCGAGGAGACCGATCGCGATGGCCAGGTCGAGACCGGACCCGCCCTTGCGATGGCTGGAGGGGGCCAGGTTGACGGTGACCCGCACCGACGGCCAGACGAGACCGCTGGACAACACCGCGGCGCGGACGCGGTCGCGCGACTCGCGACATGCCTCGTCGGGCAGACCCACGATCTGGAAACCCGGCAACCCCGTGGCGACGTGCACCTCGACGGTGACCAGTCTCCCCTCGACACCGAACAGGGTGGCAGAACGAACGGCGGCCAACATGCGCGCCTCCTCCAACGACTCGGGGCGCCCCATGGCGCCGGCGTGTTGGAGGGAACGGGTCCGGTTCCCCGACGGCTGAGCCGCACCATATCGACGGGTGCGGCGATCACAACCCCTTCGGACTCGACCTTCCATGCGTTGTGACGACGATTCGGGGTCGATGGCTGAGAGAATCGTCCGAATGAAGCGCATCACGGCGACGGCCCTCACCGCTCTGTGCGCGATCGGTCTCGGCATCACGGCCTGCGGCAGCGACCCTGAAGCCCGCAGCGAGGGTCGCTACTGCACCGAAGTCGGAGATCACCTGAACGCGCTCAACTCCCCGGCGCTCACGACGAGCGCGCAGGTCGATGCGACCATGCAGGAGTGGCGCACCGTGGCCCGCTCGGCGCCGCTCGCGATCGAGAAGGAATGGACGATCATGCTGGCGAGCATGGAGACCGCCTCGACCGTGGACCCTGCCGACCCTGCATCCATGCAGAAGGTCGCCGACACGGCACGCGCCAGCGAGCCCTATGCGAACCGCGTCATCGAGTACACCTACTCGCTGTGTCAGGCCGTGATCGGCAGCGTCACACCCGTGAGCGCGGCCCCGGAAACTGCACCCTCGACCACCGACGGCTGAGGCCAGGCCGTCTCGAGCGGACGGTCAGACGATCTCGCCGCGCTTGAGGATGACGTTGTCGACGAGCCCGTAGGCCTTCGCCTCTTCGGCCGTGAACCAACGGTCGCGCTCGCTGTCGGCCTGGATCTTCTCCAACGGCTGACCGGAGTGCTGCGAGATCAGCTCGGCCATGCGGCGCTTGGTGTAGGCGAGCTGCTCGGCCTGGATGGCGATGTCGGTGGCCTGGCCACGCAGACCGGCCAACGGCTGGTGCATCATGATGCGGGCGTTGGGCAGCGTGTAGCGCTTGCCGGCCGCTCCTGCGGTGAGCAGGAACTGGCCCATGCTCGCCGCCATGCCCATGCAGACGGTGGCGACCGGGCAGCTCACGAACTGCATGGTGTCGTAGATGGCCATGCCAGCGGTGACCGAGCCACCAGGGCTGTTGATGTACAGCCAGATGTCGAGATTGGGATCCTCACCCTCGAGGTACAGCAGCTGGGCGCAGATCTGGTTGGCGATGTCGTCGTTGACGTCGGTGCCGAGCATGACCACCCTGTTCTTCAGCAGGCGGTTGAAGACGTCGAGACGGGGATCCATGCCGCCGTCGAGGGCCATGGGACGAGTGGTATCGCTCATGGGAAGACACGCTACCGTCGGAGGGGATGAGCGACCCCGACTTGACTGCTTTCACCCCCAACGCCGATCAACTGGTCGAGAACAACGCCCGATTCGTCGAGCACTACGCGGACCAGGAGCTCTCGCTCCGACCGCGCCGACAGTTGGCCATCGTGGCCTGCATGGACAGCCGCATGGACATCTTCCAGATGCTCGGCCTCGGCCACGGCGAGGCCCACATCATCCGTAACGCCGGAGGCGTCGTCACCGACGACGTCATCCGTTCGCTGATGCTCTCGCAGCGATCGATGGGCACCCGCGAGATCGTCCTCGTCCACCACACCAACTGTGGGCTGCAGGCGATCAGCGAGGACAAGTTCAAATCCGACGTCGAGGCCGAGGTGGGGATCAAGCCCTCGTGGGCACTCGAGGCCTTCAGCGACCCGTATCTCGACGTGCGCCAGAGCATCAACCGGCTGCACAACAGCCCCTTCATCGCGCACAAGGACCACATCCGCGGCTTTGTCTACGACGTCGCCGACGGCCGCCTCCGCGAGGTCTGACCCATCTCGAGGGTCGCGTTCAGCGGGGCCAGCGAGCGCCGCGCTCGACCTGGTTGAGGTCGAGGTGGTTGCGCATGTACTCCCCCGACGAGTTGCGTGGCGGCGTGTAGTCCCATGGGGTGAAGCGACCCGTGCGCAGTGCCGACGAGATGAGCCGCCGTCGGGCCTGATCGGCCAACACGTCGGCATGAAGACGGTCCAGGTCCCATCGACGAGCGACCTCCTCGCGCAAGGCTGCCACCGTGTCGGCGTGGTCGGGCTCGGCCGCCAGGTTCACCCGCTCGTGCGGGTCGGTGGTGAGGTCGTACAGCTGATCGGGGTCGACCGGGCAGTGGACGAACTTCCACCGGTCGCGACGGATCATCACGATCGGCGCGCACGCCCCTTCCGCCATGTACTCCCCAAGCACCGTGCGCTCCTCCTCGGCACCATCGCAGAGTGACAGGAGCGACGCCCCCGCGAGCGCATCGATCGACCCGGCCAGCGAGGCGTCGGCCGACCCGCCGACCAGGTCCACCACCGTCGGCAGCACGTCGACCAACGACACCGGCGTGGCGACGCGTCGTGGCCCGAATCGGCCGGGAGCGTGGATCACGAGAGGGATACGTGCCGCGCCCTCGAAGAAGTTCATCTTGTACCAGAGGCCGCGCTCGCCGAGCATCTCGCCATGGTCGCCGAGGAAGAGCACCACCGTGTCGCTGTGGGCGACCTTGCCCGCCAGGTCGTAGAGCACCCGGCGCAGCGCCGCGCCGTCGACGAAGTCGCGCAGCGCCTTTGCGCTGTCGATCACGATCACGCACGGCTTGCGCTCGAAGCAGACGCGGACGATCTCGCTGATCAGCGGCCCGAGCGGGTCGCCGTCCTTCCCTTCCTGCTCGAGCAGCAGGTCGGCGAGGTTGACGAACTCGACCCGCTGCTCGAGGGCCGCCTCGTCGAAGAAGTCGAGCGCCTCCAGGTAGCGGA
>JBBQTC010000053.1:0-30381 GCA_038234785.1 Acidimicrobiales bacterium | reverse complement strand
AGAGTCGGGTCGTGTGAGGTGTGATGCCGGCCACGCTGGATTCAGTGTCGTCCTCGCGTTGTCCTCCCGGGCCCACCTGTGGACGTCGAGCAGTGAGCTCGCGGTCCGTTGTTGTCAGCGACGGGCGTCGCTGATGAGGCGTTGGTAGACGGCGTCGCTGATGTGCCGCTTGAGGGCGCGCATCGCTTCTTTGCGGGTCTTGCCTTCGTCTTGTTTGCGGAGGTAGTAGACCCGGCCGGGTGTGTCGTGGCTGATTTGGGTGACGGCGGCCATGTGGATCGCGTGGTTCAACTGGCGGTCACCGCGCGGGTTGAGCCGGTGCCGTTTCTTCGGCCCGGATGACGCTTCGATCGGTGCGGTGCCGTTGTGTCGGGCGAAGTGCCCAGCGGTCGGGAAGCGGGTGATGTCGCCGACGCGACCGATGATGATCGCGCCCATCGTCGGTCCGATCCCATACACATCGGTGACCGATGTTGCCGACGCGACGATCATCGCGCCGATGCGTTTGCGGACATCGGTTCGTGCCGTGTCGAGGACGTGGATCTCGTCGAGCATCTGGCGTGCGACGGCCAGTCGTTCGGCGGTGACCGGGTTCCCGGCAGAGGTGCTGGCCAGGAGTTGTTCTGCCCTTGCGGCGGTCAGATCACGTTTGGTGCCACCCTCGATCAACAAGCACAACAAGGCGTGCAGCCGGCAGATGGTGCGGGTCCGTTGAGCAGTGATCTGATGATCACGATCAGCCAACAGACGCAACACGACACGGTGCTCGTCGAGACCGGCGACGACGTTCAAGCTCGGATTGTGCCAAGCAACGATCGCCGCCGAACGGGCATCGTTCGGGTCGGTCTTGTCGATCCGACCACGCTCGAGCAACCGCACCCTCGACGACAACTTCGGTGGCACATCAACAACATGCTCACCGGCAGCGACGAGCTGCTGAGCGAGGAGCGCGCCCATCCCGGTCGCTCCTTCGATCGCCCACGTCCGCGGTTCGAACCGCGACGCCCAAGTCAACAACCGTTCGCGTTGATGACAGTCGGCGCTGACACGCAACGTGTCGATCACCGCTTCGGTGTGGTCGACCGCGCTAGCGGTGTGGGACCCCTTGTGAGGGTCGATGCCGATCATGAACATGGCGTGCTCCAATGCTGTTGAGTGTCGATTCGCCACGGTGGGCACACCTGATATGTGGTTGCTGCCGTTCCTCTTACGAGCCACACCGCGACTGGATCTGACCGGCTGGTCGCTTCGCTCGGAAGTCAACCATCACAGTGACAGGGCATTCGAGAGACACACCCGACCAGACCCCGAACGCTACGAATCACGCAACGCCCTTGCACAAGATCATCAATCAGGGCAATCTGCGCTCGTGCGCGTCCACCTCTTCGCTCCGCTGGTGCTGGCAATCGCATTCGGTGTCACCGCCTGCCACTACGACTATGACAAGTCGACCATGGAGCTGGATGGCACGGGCGGCGTTGCGCCGCTCGCTGATGGCGGGTTCGCCTTCGCGCTGTACCCGTGTAACGACGATCAGATTTCCCGACTTGAGCTTGTGATTCTTGGCCAGCCCCAAGCGCAACAGAAGCAGGTCATACTACGCGCCGACTTCCAACCTGCGCGCTCGTCTCGCGAGCTGCTTGTCTCGACCTCACCGAGCTACGTCGCGCCCGAAGGCGTCACCATCTCGGTAGTCGACCCCGTCACCCTCGCCAAGTTCAACACCGATCCCGACTACCTCACCACTCCCAACAACATCAAAGACGACTTCTTCGCCATCAACGCATGGGATGCCGACGGAGCACCGCTGCCCTCAGGAAGCTCACTGGACAGTCGCTTCAAGCCCGTCCCTGGCGAGCTGGTGCTGACCGACTCCTACGTCGACACCATCGACAATGTGAAATGCAGCAACGAGAGCGAGCCTGCCTGGCACATGCCGACGGACGACTAGCGCAGAGCGTCGATATGCACGCTGGACAGGGAAGCCGGCCTGGGGCTTCTGCGCTGATGCTCGCGAGTCATGCAGAGCCGTTCAGTGACCCACGCGGTGCCAGCTCGCGCTGCGTCCGGAGCCGTCGTTGGCGATCAGCCGTTGGTCTCTCAGTTCGGCTAGGACAAGCCGGATGGTGTTGTCACTGACGCCGGGCGTTGCGCGACGGATGTCGGCGATGGTGAACGGTGTCGGGGCGTGCAGCAGCACGAAGTCTCGTACCCGGTCCTGCTTCGTCCCGCCGCCCGTCCCTGCGGCGACTCGGGTTCCGAAACGCGTGTAGGCGGCGTCGAGTCGGCCGAGCAGGTAGCCGGCCCACGGCCAGATGCTGTGTTGGCCGTCGTCGAACCAGCCTGTCGTCGATGCTGCGAGCGCTTGGTAGTACTCGTCCCTGGTCTCGTAGATGAGTTGCTCGACGCTCACGTACTTGCCGACCCCGTAGCCGGACCGTTGGAGGAGGTGTGTGGTGGCGAGTCGTGCGACGCGGCCGTTGCCGTCGGCGAACGGGTGGATGCACAGCAGGTCGAGCGCGAACGCAGCGATGATCAGCAGAGGGTGGGTCTCGTTGTCGCGGAGCGCGGTGTTGGTGCGTGCGACGAGCTCGTCCATGTAAAACGGTGTCTCCTGCCAACCGACCGGGGTGAAGCGTGTGCTGGTGCTGCCGTCGGGGTGGTGATCGATGACCAGGTTGTCCTCGGTCTTGAAGTGGCCGCCGCGTCCATCGGTGAAGGAGAACAGCAGGCGATGTAGATGCACGATGAGTCCGACGGTGAGTGCGCCGGGGTCCCGTTGGTTGAGGTAGTCGAGCGCGGCGCTATAGCCGGCGAACTCGGCCTCGCTGCGGTTTCGAATGCGTTGCGGGTTGCCCGACACGAGGTTGGGCACCCGTCCCTCGGCGACATGCACGCCTTCGATTGCGCTCGAGGCGGTGACCGACTCGATGCGCGCCTGTTCCTGCAGGGCGCCGAGCAGTTGGGGAAGCTGGTCGACGTGGCGCGCCTCGGCGCCGGCCGCGATGTCGATTCGGCGCAGCAGGGTGACGATGTCGCCGGGAACGGGATCGAGCGTGCTGGCCCTCGTGAAGCTCCTCATAGAATCACCTAAACATACCAATACCGAGATGCTTTGGGTAGTTTATTGGTTCGGTGGGGTAGTTCAGTGCTGGGGCGTCACTTCGACGCCGCCGATGACGGCAGGTACTCGAGTGCTTGGAGGAGCGCGTCTTCGTGCTGGGGGAAGAGGTGGCCGTAGCGGTCGAGGACGACCGAGACACTGGTGTGGCCGGCGCGCACGGCGATCTGTTTCGGGTTGGCGCCTGCGGCGATCCACAGGGAGATCGCGGTGTGGCGCAGATCGTGCATGCGGAGCGGGGTGAGTCCGGCCGCCTCGACCGCCGGGGTCCAGTAGCGGCGTCTCAGGAGCCCGGGTCGCACGGCGTAACCCTCTGCTGACTGGAACACGAGCGCGTCTCGGTCGAGTGGTTGGCTAGCGATCTGGGCGAGTTCGTCGGCGACGAACGCGGGCAGGCCGACGGTGCGGACTGCCGCCTTGGTCTTGGGTGGCCCGAAGCTGATCTGGCCGGCGAGATCGGTGAGTGTTTCGGTGATGGTGATCTGTCGGCGCAACAGGTCGACTCGTTTCCATCGCAACGCGAGGAGCTCGCCGAGTCGGAAGCCGCCGTAGCCGGCGACGAGCACGAAGGCGCGATACCGCGGATCGATGGTGTCGGCGAGGTGGCGTAGTTCGTCGGCGGTGAGGAATCGCATCTCCTCGCGTTCGACTTTCGGGAGTGGCAGTCGTTCGACGGGGTTGGCGGCGATCAGCCGGTCCTCGAGCGCGGCGCGCATCAGTTTGTTGAAGACCTGGACGGCCTTGATCGTCGTTGCGGGTGCGAGCGCCGACCGGTCGGGGTCGGACAGCCCGGCGACCCATTCGCGCAGGCTCGTGCGATCGACACGGGCGAGTGGTACTGCGCCGAAGGTCGGCGCGATGTGGTTGTGGAACGTGGCTTCGTCGCGCAGTCGTGTGGAGGGGCGCAGGTTGGTGACAGTGGGCCACCAGCGCGAGTGCCACTCGCTGACGGTCATGCGACCCAGGCGCGGATCGACGAAGGAGCCTTGGTCGATGTCGACCTCGACGAGGTGCGCGTACCGCTCGGCGTCGCGTCGGCGGGCGAACTGCTTGGTGCGTTCGCTGCCGTCCGCGGCGCGGTTCCCGACTCCGCGTCAGGTCCGCGCGTCAACTGGTCCGGATCGCTGACCAGAAGCCGGGCGGCACGCCGGCGGCTCAGATGGTCTGGAAGCAGACGAGCTCGAGCCCGGTGGGATCGACGACCGAGAAGCTGCGGTGCCCCCAGGGCTTGTCCTCGAGCTCGCTCCGCACGCCGTAGTCAGCACGCGCGAACACCGCTCGCAGTGCGGCGGTGTCGGGGTGCTCGAACGAGACGAAGACACCCTGCACCGGCTCGGGAGCGTCGTGCTCGATGAGCTCGACGCGGGCCACCTCGCCGTAGCCGAAGATGCGTCCCCTGCCCTGTCCGTCACCCGCGGGCCACTCACGCGTGACGGGCCACCCCAACAGTTCGCCGTAGAAGCGGCAGGCCTCGTCGAAGTGGTCGGTGAGGCGGACGACTCGCAGTTCCATGGCGGCACGGTAGCCACCCGCTGCGGCTTGGTACGCTCCGGCCCATGAAGATGCTGCGCCGGGCGCTGGTGGCGATGGGGTTGGCCGGCACCATTGCCGGCATCTTGCGGGTCAAGGGCAAGGGGGGCGTACCGCCCCAGGAGGGTGGCTGGCGAGAAGTCAGCGTGCCACCGAAATGACCGACGTCTCGTCGGTCGTCGCCGATCCAGCCGCCGATCCAGCCGCGGATCGGTCCGCTGATTCATTGGCTGAGGCGCCCATCGTCGGCGTGGTCGGGTGTGGTGTCACCGGCAGCCGAGTCGTGACCCATCTCGTGGCCGCCGGGTTTCGCGTCGCCGTGTTCGACGTGCTTCGCAGCGTCGCGGTGGCGGCCGCGCGACCGGCACGAGCGGTGGTGGTGGATCGCGTGGACGAACTCATCCAGTGCAGCGTCGTCGCGCTGTGCCAGCCGGCGCCGCACGCCGAACTGGCGACCACGTTCCTGCGCGAGGGCACGTCCGTGGTGAGTCTCAGCGACGACCTCGACGACACCCGCGAGATGCTCGACCTCGAGGACCTCACCCATCGCCGCGCGGCCGCACTGGTGGTCGGGGCAGGGATGGCTCCCGGGCTGTCGGGGTTGCTCGCGCGCTACCTCGCCTCTCAGTTGGACGTGCTCGACGAACTCCACGTGGCGATCCACGGCACGGCCGGGCCGGCGTGCGCACGCCAGCACCATGACGCGCTCGGACAGACCGCGGTCGGATGGCACGACGGCGAATGGATCGAGCGTCCCAGTGGCAGCGGCCGAGACCTGGTGTGGTTCCCTGAGCCGGTCGAGGCCAACGACTGCTATCGAGCAGCCCTCAGCGATCCGCTGCTGCTGCACCGGTCCTTTCCGACCGCATCGCGCATCTCGGCGCGCGTCTCGGCGACCCGTCGCGACCGCCTCACGGCTCGACTCCCCATGCTCACTCCGCCCCACGCCACCGGCGACCTCGGTGCGGTGCGCGTCGAAGCTCGCGGCGCAGTCGCGTCCGGCGAGCGGCTCACCGTCATCGCCGGCGTCGCCGCTCGCACAGCCGACGTGGCCGCAGCGGTGTGTGCCACTGCCGCTGCCCAGGTAGCCCGGATCGGGCTCCCGGCCGGGGTCCACGCGCTCGGCGACGACACCATCGATGCCCTCGACCTGTTGCATCACACCACGTCATTGGGTGTGAAGGTGCAGGAGTTCACCGGACTGGGTCGAGCTACCAGCTGGTAACTTGTCGGTATGGCGAGCGCCCCCACCGATGAGCAGATGGTGATGCCGTGGTTGCCGCCGGGCCGCACGATGGTGTTGCCGGGGCGGGGCGAGGTCTTCTATCGCCACCATCAACATCCGGATCCCGCCGCTCCGACGCTGCTGTTGCTGCACGGGTGGACCGCCAGCGCAGACCTGCAGTTCTTCACCGCCTACGAAACGTTGGCGGCGGACTATTCGTTCATCGCCATCGACCATCGGGGTCACGGTCGGGGACTGCGCAGTCCGATGCGCTTCGAACTGACCGACGCCGCGGACGATGCAGCGCTGCTGGTGCGGGGCCTCGGCATCGACAAGGTCGTCCCCGTCGGGTACTCGATGGGCGGGCCGATCAGCCTGCTGCTCACCCGTCGCCATCCCGATCTCGTACGCGGACTTGTCGTCCAGGCCACCGCGCTGGAGTGGCGGGAGAAGTGGTACGAGCGGTGGGAGTGGAAGACCGTCCACGTGCTGGGTTGGCTGCTGCGTTCGCAGGTGTACCCGCGGTGGATGCGGTGGGGGATGCGTCGCCTGCTCGCACCGACGAGCCAGCTGCGGCCGTACGTGCCGTGGATGGCGAGCGAACTTCACCGCAACGATTCGTTCGCGATCGTGCAGGCGGGCCAGTCGCTGGGTCGTTACGACGCAGCCCCCTGGGCGCACCTGCTGGGTGTGCCCGCCGGCTCGTTGATCACCACCCGCGACCATCTGGTGTGGCCCCGCAAGCAGCGCGCGCTCGCCGAGGCATTGAGCGCACGCGTGGTCGAGATCGCCGACGACCACCTCTGCACCCTCACGTCACCCGACGACTTCGCCAAGGCGACGCTGCAACTCGTGCAGCACGTGCTCGGCGAGTGAACCGCGCTCACGCACGCGCCGCGTAGAGATCGCGCAGCAGTGCAATCTCGGCGCCATGGTGGATGACCTCGCGCTGCGCGTGCATCACGAGATCGAGCCGGGACTGTTCGCCGAATGGTCCCCACGCCGGACCCAACGCGGCGAACCACTCGTCGCCCCAGTCGGCGACGCCGGCGCGGAACACGGCCCAGGATGCGTCGAGCAACTCCCGCGCCGTCGCCCATGTGCCGACCCACGTCGCTCCGGACAGCCCGCTGCCGGTGAGGCCGAACAAACGATCGGAGTAGCTGTCGAGCGCGTCGACGGCGATGTGCCAGGTGCGCCAGGCGATGGTGGTGACCGGTGCCGGCACCGGGTCGGGATCGGCCCAGTCCGCCGACCAACCTCCCCACTCGTCGGGGTGCACGGACCAGCACCCGACGACGGGCTCCCACAGGAACTCGGCGTCGGTGAGACCCGCCGTGCGCTCGACGAGTGGCGCCCACGCGTTGTCGAGGCCCTGGAGCACGACGTCGGTGAGGCGCCGCACGGTCATTGCTCGGGCAGTTCCTTCTGTCGCTGTACCTCGAGTTCGTCGAGGCGCGCCGACATCCGTTCCACCGCCGCGGTCAACTTCTCGAAGTGATCCTCGAGATCGTTGCTGGTGGGCACGTCGCCGAGCGAGCGGCGCACGCTGGCGATCTCGCGGGCGAGGAACTCGGTGTCGGCCTGGGTGCGCTCCGCCACCCGGCGGTCGTTGTCGGTCGTCATCCGGTCGCGCTGCTCCTGACGGTTCTGCGCCAGCAGGATGAGGGGCGCGGCGTATGCGGCCTGGGTGGAGAACGCCAGGTTGAGCAGGATGAAGGGGTACGGGTCCCAGCGCAGCGCCACCGAGACGACGTTGAGCGCGATCCAGACGGCGACGATGACGGTCTGGATCACGAGGAATCGGGCGGTCCCCAGCGTGCGGGCGATGGACTCGCTGAACTGGCCGAATGCTTCGGGGTCGTAGTGGACGCCCAGTCGGCGTGCCTGGCGGGGGGTCGTGAGATCTTCGCGGCGCTTCATCGCGGCACCGCCCCTGAGCTCACCCGCCTGCGTTGTCGCCACCCGGTGGGCAGCGTGCGGTCGAGCACGTCGTCGACCGTGATGGCGCCGAGGAGATGCCCCACCTCGTCGCACACCCCGAGTGACAAGAGGTTGTAGCTGGCGAGTCGTTCGGCCACCTCACGCTCGAGGATGTCGGGCGTGATGGTGGGCTCCTGGTCGATGCAGTTGCCGATCTCCATCGACGGTGGCTCGCGGAGCAGTCGCTGAAAGTGGACGACGCCAAGGTAGGCACCGGTCGGCGGCTTGTACGGCGGCTGCACGACGAACACCTGGGCGGCGATGCTGACCAGCCAGTCCGGGTCGCGGATCTCGGCGAGTGCCTCGGCGACGGTGGCCGTGGGACCGAGGATGACGATGTCGGGGGTCATCAGCGACCCGGCGGTGCCCTCCTCGTAGGAGAGCAGGCGGCGCATGACGTCCGCGTCCTCCGCGTCCATCGCATCGAGCACTCGGGTGCGCTGCTCGCCGGGCATCTCGGCGAGCAGGTCGGCGAGGTCGTCGTACTCCATCTCCTCGAGCACGTTGACGAGTCGCTCGATGTCGAGGCCCTCGATGATGCGCAACTGCTCGGCCTCGGGGAGCTCCTCGAGGAGATCGGCGAGGCGCTCGTCGTCCATTGCTTCGGCGAGCTGCTTGCGTTGCGCGAGCGGCAGGGCGCGCACCACCCCGGCGACGTCGCTGGGGTGCATGTCGCGCAAGCGGGCGGCCTCGGCGGCCATCTCGGCGCCGGCGACGCTGGTGAACAGCGACGGCAACTCGGTGATGTCGATCAGCCGGTAGCTGGGGCGCCGACGGAGTGCACTGCGCCGAGCGAGTCGAACCTTCGCCGGCTCCCAGTAGTTCTGCTTGCCGTCGCTCGCCGCACGCAGGGCGATGTCGCTGACCGTCTCGTCGCCGAACTTCTTGTCGATGAGGTCGCGCCCCACGAGGATCTCGCCCGGCTTGGGCTTGAACGGGTTGAGGTCGACGTCCCAACTACGCAGGCGCGCGCCGTCGCTGTCGAGGGAAATGATTCGGCCAGCATTGACGAAGATGCGACGGCGCTGGCTGGTGGCGACGAATCCGAGCACCCTGGGGAGTCCACCACGGCCACCGGGGATGACGACGATGTCGTCGACGCGACCGATCACGGCGCCACCCGCGTCGAGGAGCGGCAGGCGCATGATTCGAAATGCGTAGATCAGCTCCCCTGCCATTCGGCAAGGCTACCCCTCACCTGCGGTGATGGCATGTCGACTATCGCGCGGGAGTGACGGCGACCGCAGTGTCGTAGTAGGCGACCCCGCCGCCCCAGTCGGTGAGCGTGGCATTGGTCAGTGCGTTGGCGACACGACCGTCGGTGTGCTGGTGTCCCCACCAACCCCACGGCACCGCCACCACCCCGGCCCGCAGGCGCTCGGTGATCTTCACCGGCAACTCGAGCGAGGCCCGGCGATTGTGGACGCGGGCGTGGTCGCCGTCTGCCAGACCCAGCCGCTCGGCATCCGCCGCCACCATCTCGACGAATGGATTTCCCTCCAGCGGACCGTGTTTGGGCAGGTGGGAGTAACTGCTGTTGAGGAATCGGGTGTGTTGCTTCGGTGTGAGGAGGGCGAAGGGGTGCTCGCTGTCGGGTCGCTCGGCCGGCGGCTGATAGGTCGGCAGCACCGGCTGGCCGATGTGGGCGAGGTCGTCGCACCGCAACTCGACCCGGCCGGACGCGGTGGGGAACACGCCGTCACCGAAGGCGCGCCCGTCCTCGGGGTACGGGACGCGCACGAAGCCCGTGCTGCGCAACGCCTCGACATCGACGTCGGGCAGGATGTCGCGGAGCACGGTGAGGTCGTCCTCGAACAACGCCGATTCGGTGTAGCCCATCGCCCCGGCGAGACGCCGATGCAGTTCGGCGTTGCTGACGGCCTCACCCAACGGCTCGATCGCCGGCTCGTTCCAGCCGAGGTAGAGATGCCCCCACGAGCTCGTTGCGTCGAGCGCCTCGATCTGCGTGGTCGCCGGCAGCACGATGTCGGCGTACCGCGCCGTGTCGGTGATGAAGTGTTCGTGGACCACGGTGAACAGGTCGTCGCGCGCCAACCCGCGGCGGAGCAGTTCGGTGTCGGGCACCGACACCATCGCGTTCACCCCGATCATCACCACCGCCTTCAACGGTGGCGACATCGAAGGGTCCGTCAATGCGCGAGCGAGTTCGGGCATGACGACCTCCCGTGGTCGCCGCCCGGCGAGCAGATCGGGGCGGGTCAGCTTCACGCCGTCGACCACGCCGTTGCCCCACACGCCCACGCTGCGGGCGAAGCCTCCGCCGCGGTCGCGCCACGCCCCGACGAGGGCGGGCAGGCAGGCGAGCGTGCGGAAGAACATCGCGCCGTGTTCGTGGTGCTCGGCACCGATGAGCGTCCGGATCGCCGACGGTCGGATGGTGCCGTACATCTGCGCGAGGCGTTCGATGTCGGCGGCGTCGAGCCCGCACACCTGCGCCGCATGCGGAGGTGTCCATTCGGCGACATGCGCGGCGAGGTCGTCGAACCCGATGGTGTGCGCATCGACCCATTCCCTGTCGACCAACTCGTCACGGATGAGCACGTGCATCATCGCCAGCATCAGCGCGACGTCGGTGCCGGGGAGCGGTTGCAGGAACCAGTCGGCGGAGTCGGCCGTGATCGTTCGCAACGGGTCGATCACGATCACCTGCGCACCGTCGGCCCGTGCCGCCTCGATGGTGGGCCACAGGTGACGGTTGGTCAAGCGGGTGTTGGTGCCCCAGAGGATGATCAGCTTGCTGTGCACCATCTCGCTCGGGTCGAGCGCCTTGCCGGTGCCGTTCGTGGTGGCCGCCCCGGCGCCCGCGGTGGCACCGCAGAGTGCACCCGTGACCCGGGTGGCGCCGAGGTGGTGCCAGAACCGCTCCCCGAACATCAACGCCAGCAGACTCTGGTTGCCCGCGCTGACGTAGGGCATGATCGCCTCGGAGCCGTGCTCGGCGATGATCGACCGGAACTGGTCACCGATCTCCTGCAACGCCTCGGCCCAGGTGATCTGCTCGAACCGACCCTCACCCTTCGCGCCGACCCGGCGTAAGGGGTGCAGGACACGATCGGGGCTGTAGACGCGGTCCAACATCCGGTTCACCTTGGGGCACAGTTCGCCCTTGCTGAACGGGTGCGCCGGGTTGCCGCGCAGTTGTACGGCCGTGCCCGCCTCGTCGGTGGTGACCTGCCACCCGCAACTGTCAGGACAGTCGTGGTGGCAGGTACCCAGGACGGTGTGCGACGTCATCGCCCCATGATGCCCGACACGACTTCACCGGCGTACGCGACGGCCTCCAGATCGTAGGAGTCAGGCATGTTGAAGATGAGCCCGTCGAGGCCGGCCCCGAGCAGGCCGTTGATGCTCTCGGTGACGGTGTCGGGGTCGCCGACGATGAACTGGCCGCGGACTCGTGCCTGCACGTCGGCCGGCAGGTCCTCGACGCGAGCACCACCCAGACGGGCGGTCAACTTGCTTTGCGCCTCGTCCATCGTGTGCCCGAGGATCAGCGTGCCCAAGCGAGTGCGGCAGATCTCCTTGGGGTCACGACCGAGCCGGGCGCAGTGCCCGTCGAGCACGTCCATCAGGTGACGGATCTGGGTGGCATCGCCGAAGACGTTGCAGGCGTCGCCGTACTGGGCGACCATTCGCAGCGTCTTCTTCTCGCCGCTGCCACCGATCAGCACCGGTGGGCCGCCGGCCTGCACGGGCTTGGGAACGTTGAGCGCGTTCTTCACCTGGAACCACTTGCCCTCGAACGTCGTGGTGTCGTTGACGAACATGCTCTTCGCGATCTGGAGACCCTCCTCCAACTTCTCGAAGCGGTCGGTGAAGGTGCCGAACTCGAAGCCGTAGTCGTCGTGCTCCTGCTCGAACCATCCGGCACCGATGCCCCAGATCGCACGACCCTTGGAGATCACATCTAGTCCGGTGACCGTCTTGGCGAGGAGCGCCGGATTGCGGTACGTCATGCCGCCCACCATGCAGCCCAGACGCACCGAGTGAGTGCAGGCCGCGATGGCGGACAGGAGCGTGTAGGCCTCCATCATGTTCTCGTCGGGGCGACCAATGAGGGGCAACTGGTAGAAGTGGTCCATCACGAACACGCTGTCGAAGCCATTGTCCTCGGCGGTGACGGCGATGTCGGAGATGCGCTCGAAGAGGTCGGCCGGGCCGACGCCCGGGTACGTGAACGAGGGGATCTGGAGCCCCATGCGGATGTTCGGATTCGTCATGCAAGCGACCCTACGCCGAGGTCCGCTCGATGTCGTACCGAGGGTCAGACGATGTCGATGGAGATGCTTCCCATACCGGCGCGCAGGTCGAGAACGAACGTCCCTCCCGAGGGTGTGGTCCGTGCGGACACGTCGCGCGTGTCGAGTTGGCGGACACCATCGACGAGCTCGTGCCCGTCGATGCGCACGTTGCCCGCACCCACGTTCGTGATCAGGCGCAGATCGGCGCCGGCGGGGACGAACACTCGCAGGAGGCCGATGCCCACCTCAGCGGTCACGTGGACATCGCCGGCGTGCGGGATGTCACGGAGGTCGATCTCCAGGGTGCCGACCGCGAGGTGCTGTGCCTGTTCTGCAGCGACGACGGTCGTGGGATGGAGGCGACGGGTCCCCGTTGCACCGTCGAGAGCGGGCTGGGCGACGCACAGCATCAGCGTCGCGGCGCCGAGGAGCACCAATGGCAGCGGCAGCCACCAACTGCGATTGACGATCGTGCTGGCAGCGAGTGCGACCATCACGATGCCGAGCGCGGTGACGATCACCCACAGGGCGGTCGCGTCCCACCACCCGATGGCCTCACCGGCGCTGGCGCTGGCGACGTAGAGCACTGCCAGCCCGACGCCGATGCTGCCGATGGGGAGCCGGCGCCGAGACGGTCGGGTGGACGTGGAGGAGGTGGTGGCCATCACCGAGGTCGCACGAGTGACGGGCGTGGAACCGGTGGCCCGCTCGCCGGCCGGGGGCGCGAACCCAGTCGTGTTCGATGTGGTCGTGTTCGATGTGGTCGTGTTCGATGGCGGTTTCGGCGACGTCGTGACATGTCCGGCGTTCACCCAGAGCACCACGCCGACGGCAATGAGGGCGAGCCCCCACGGGACGCCGCGCAGCAAGAACCACGAACCGAACGAACCGATCCCTCCGAAGACCACGACGAGGCCGATGGCGATCAGGAGTGGAAGCCGGCGCCGGTCGCGGATGAGTTCGTCGAGTGGCTGTGCGACGTCTGGCGTTGCCGGCAGCACCAGCCATCCCACGAGGTACACCACCGCCAGGACCGGCAGCACGACCGTTGCGATGGCGACCGCGATGCGGGTGGTCCGCAGGTCGAACCCGTAGGCGCGGGACACACCGGCGACAACCCCGCCGAGCCGGCCGCCGTCGGGCTGACCCTTCGGCAGCCGTGAGAGAGGGGTGTGGCGCCAATCACTGCGAGAGCGGTCGCGGTCGTTGTCGTGGGGGTTGTCGTGTTCGTTGTCGTGTTCGTTGTCGTGTTCGTTGTCGGTCATCTGGGTACTCATGGTCGCAGGTCCTTCCGTTGCGCTCTCATCATCTGCGCCGGCGACCGTCCTGCCATCGGGGACCGACCCTGATTCGACCCTGATCGATGGGGGCGGGTGCACCGGGGGTTCTGTCGCTCCCGTACGATGCGCCCTCATGGACGACAACTCGCTGGATGCCCTGCTCGCGACCATGCCGCTGTTCGCCGGGCTGTCGGAACGCCAGCTCGAGGCGGTGGCGGGCACCGTGATCGAACGGCGGGTGAAGCCCGGCAAGTCCGTCATCAAGGAAGGCAGCTGGGGACACGAGTTCGTGCTCGTCCTGGAGGGCGAGGTCGAGATCCTCCGCGACGGCAAGGTGCTGGCGACGCTGGGCTCCGGCGAACATGTCGGTGAGCTCGGAGTCCTCGACGACGTGCGCAGGAACGCCACCGTCATCGCCCGCACCGCGGTGGTGGTGGGGGCCATCGATACGGGGCTGTTTCGATCACTCCTCACCGAGATCCCGGTGCTCGTGGAGCGCATCGCCGCGTCTGTCGTCGAACGCAGCGCACCTTCGAATACGACACCCTGAGCCGACCCTGACCTGGTCCCCGATGACATCGACCAGGTCACGTGCGACAATCGAATCGATGCGAACCGGACCTCTCACCTTCGCCCGGTTCGACGATCGTCGTGTCGTGGCCGGCGTCGCGGGCGGCTTTGGCCGTCAGCACGGTGTGGATCCGTTGCTCGTGCGTGGCGCGTTGATCGTGCTGACCTTCGCAGCCGGGCTGGGCCTCGCGCTCTATGCGCTCGGCGCGGCGATGTCCGTCGACGAAGGGGCGCGCCTGCCGCCCGTGACGGCACCCGACTCGCGACGGAACCTGTCCGTCGTCGCCATCACCCTGGGGTTGCTCGCCATCGTTCGGTCGACCGGCGTGTGGTTGGGCGACACGCTGATGGTGCCGCTCGTCGTGGTCGTGGCCGGGCTGGTCGTGCTCGGGATGGCCAGAGGAGCGGGGTCGCTTCGGTCCTCGGCATCGGCGCGTTTCGAGGAGGTGATGAGCGGACGCCACGCGCGCTCGCGGGTGCTCGTGGGTGCCTCGCTCGTCGCGTTCGGCCTCGTGATGGTGAGCACCGGCACCGTCGTGCCGGGAGCGCTTCGGGTCGGTGCGTTCGCCACCGCCGTGAGCATCCTCGGTGTCGCCCTGGTGATCGGGCCGTGGATCACTCGCCTGGCCCAGGCTGCTGCGGAGGATCGCAGAGAGCGCATCCGCTCCGAGGAGCGCGAGGCGATGGCGGCTCACCTTCACGACTCGGTGCTGCAGACCTTGGCGCTGATCCAACGCACGGCGGAGGACCCGCGACGCACGGCCAGCCTGGCCCGTCAGCAGGAGCACGAGCTCCGTGAGTGGCTGTTCGGATCGGACTCGATCGGCACCGGCTCTTTCGTGGGAGAGATCAACGACATCGCCCGCGAGGTCGAGCAGCGATACACGGTGCGGGTCGACGTGGTGGCAGTCGGTGACGCTCCACTCGACGACGACCTCGCCGCGCTCGGAGCGGCGGCTCGCGAGGCCTGTGTCAACGGCGCCAAGCACAGTGGTGAGGCGCAGATCTCCGTGTACGTGGAGGTCACCGAGACGTCGGCCGAGGTGTTCGTCCGCGATCGGGGTCGCGGGTTCGATCGCCACGCGACTCCGGCCGACCGACAGGGCATCGCCCAGTCGATCGAGGGTCGGATGATCCGCATCGGCGGCACGTCGTTCGTCGAGTCCGCGCCGGGCGCCGGAACCGAGGTGCACCTCGCGTTGCCACGACGGGTGCCCACCGATCGATCGGGCCGATGATGCAGGACAGCCCGACGACCGTCTTCCTCGTCGACGATCACACCCTGTTCCGCTCGGGTGTTCGCGCCGAGCTCGACGAGTCGGTCCGTGTGGTCGGCGAGGCGGGCACGGTGGCCGACGCGGTCGCTGGGGTCCTCAGGACACGCCCCGACGTGGCGCTGGTCGACGTGCATCTCCCCGATGGTGGCGGCAAGGCGATCATCGAGCAGGTGCTGCGCGAGTGGCCCGAGGCCGTGTTCCTCGCGCTCTCGGTGTCCGACGCCGCAGAGGACGTCGTCGCCATCATTCGGGCCGGAGCGCGGGGCTACGTCACGAAGACCATCGACGCTGTCGAGCTCGTCGATGCGGTGCACCGGGTGCGCTCGGGTGATGCCGTGTTCTCGCCCCGCTTGGCCGGGTTCGTGCTGGATGCGTTCTCTGGCCAGTTGCCGGCCCCGACCGATCCGGAGCTCGATCTGCTCTCGGCGCGCGAGCAGGAGGTGATGCGGCTGATCGCCCGCGGCTACACCTATCGCGAGGTGGCGACGAGGCTGCACTTGTCGATCAAGACGATCGAGACCCATGTGTCCGCCGTGCTGCGCAAGCTGCAGCTGTCCAACCGTCACGAGCTCTCTGCCTGGGCCACGACCCGGCGCCTGCTCTGACCCGCCGCCTGCTCCGTCCTCGGATCACTCGCTGAGGAAGCGGATCTCCCTGGCGACCTCGCCGAAGCGTTCGATGCGGTCGGGGTGGCCGAGCATCGCGTTGTAGAAGACGAGGCGCGTGGCCACTCCCTGATAGGTGTCGACGAGACGTTGGGCGAGTTGGTCCCAAGTGGCCTCCGTGCAGAACGTGGCGAGGTGATCGTCGGTGATCTGCGCGGCCATACCGGCGATGTCGCCCGCCTTCTGGCGTTCACGGATCCGCTCGGTCGTGCCCTCGAAGCCTGCCTCGTCCCAGATGAACGCATAGTTCGGGGTGCTGCCGTAGAACGACAGCATCCCCCGCACCAGTTCTCGGTCGGCGGCGCGCTCGGCATCGGTGTCGCCGACGATGAGGTTCACGGGCACCACGATGGAGATGTCGTCGACGCTGCGCCCCATCTCCTGTGCGCCACGCGCAACGTTGGGAAGGACGTGGCGACGCAGGTAGCCCGGCTCCCCGATGGGGTGCACGTGCACGCCGTCGGCCACCTCGCCGGCCATCCGTAGCATCCACGGATTGACTGCCGCGATGTCGACCTTCGGGTCGGGAAGATCGATCGGTCCCGGACTCCACTGCCGATTGAGCCAGGTCAGTTCGTAGAAGGCCCCACGGTGGTCCAGCGGCTCGCCGCGAAATCCGCCGAAGCACGCCTTCACCGCCTGGACGTAGTCGCGCAGCCGGGGACCGGGCGGGTCGAACTCGACGCCGTAGCGGCGCACCACATGGGTGCGCACCTGTGTGCCGAGCCCCAGGCGGAAGTGACCGCCCGTAGCCTCCTGCAACTCCCAGGCGACCTGCGCGGTGACCATCGGACTGCGGGGGAAGGCGACCGCGACGCCGGTGCTGAGTTCGAGACTCGGCGCTGCGACGGCAGCGGCGGCGGCCGACAAGTACGCCGTCCGACCGGCCTCGGTGAACAGGATCCCGTCGAACCCGGCCGACTCGATCGCACGAGCCGTGGCGCCCATCTGCTGCAACGGCTTGGGAGTGAGCATCACGTCGACATGCATGCGCGGGACGCTAATCCTGTCGCTGGCGGCTCAGACCGGTCGGACGACCTCGGTGCCGTCGGTGATGCCGTCGCCCTTCACCGCGACGTTGCCGTCGGCGACTCCCAACACCTCGACCGGCGTCCACACGCCTGTGCCGTCAGGCTGGGCGACGTCGAGGGCGTAGGTGCCGTCGAGTCGCGAGACCAATGCCGCCGCTGGCACCAGCAACACTCCGGCCAACCCATCGTGCGTGATCGTCACCTTCACCGACGCACCATTCCCGGCGCCCTCGATCGGTGTCGCCGGGACGATGACCGCCTCCACCACCGTCGTTCCGCTCTGGGTGACGCTGCGGATCAACTCGACCGTGCCGTCGACCGTGCCGATCCGCACGGCGAGCCCGGGGACGACGAACGATTCGTCCCCGGTGGGAACGTCGATGAGCACGGTCTGGCTGGCCGCGGAGAGCGTCAGCACCTGGTCGCCGTCGCCGACCGCGTCGCCGACCGACTTGGCGACGGAGGAGACGCTGGCGGCTTCGGGGAGGAAGACGACGGAGCCGAGGGTGACGATGCCGGTCGCGTCGAGGCCGTACCCGGTTTGCCAACGCTTCACCGCGGCCTTGGTGGCACTGTCGAAGTGCCCGTCGACCGTCATCGCGTGGTCACGGTCGTACCCGAGGGCGACGAGGCTCAACTCCAACTGGAGGACATCGGTGCCGTCGGCGCTGCCGACCTGCAACGTGCGCCACGCCGGCAGCGCTCCCGACATCGCGACGACGGGCCGACTCTCCACGGCGTAGAGCACCGTGCCGAGCGACACCGGGGTTCCGTCGTCGATGACCGACGTGATGACTTCGGTGACCCGTCCGCTGGTGGCGCCACCGACTGCCCCACCGCCTGATGTCGGGGAAGTTCCGCCGCCTCCCGAGCCTCCGCCCGGTCGGCTCCCGGTGCCGGACGGGATGCTCGACGGTGTCGTCGTGGGTGTGGTCGGTGCGCATGGGTCCGTCGCCGTCGTCGGCACCGTCGTAGGAGTTGTCGTGTCCGGAACCGTCGTGGTCGTGGTGGTCGCGGGCCCCGTCGTGCCCGGAACTGTCGTGTCCGGAACCGTCGTGTCCGGAAGGGTGGTGTCCGGAACCGTCGTGGTGGTCGGCACGACACACGGGTCGGTGGCGGAAGGTGCGAGCGCCTCGACGCTTGCGGCTGCGATGTCGGGGACCGAGGCTGAGGGTGCCGTGCCGTTGGTGGACGACGAGTTGGTGGACGACGAGTTGGTGGACGACGCAGTGCTCGACGCGCTCGCGCTCTGTCCGTCGATGCGGTGCAGTACCTCGGTCACGTCGCTGAGCACGATGGAACCGTCGACCTGCTCGCTCGTCGTCAACGTGCCGGTGCTGACCTTGGAGGTCGTGAAGGCGGATACGGCGACGGTCGACGGCTTCGACCGATAGCTGACCGCGATGGTCGTCGCGATCGCCGCGCCGAGCAGCACGAAGACGACGACGAAGCGCGTGATGAAGCCCTTGCGTGAGGTGGAGTTCGATTCGCTCATGACAGCTCAGTTCGACCGGAGGGCTTCGGTGGGTGGGAGTCGGGCGGCCCGGGCAGCCGGATACAGACCGGCAATGCCGCCGATCAGGATCGCGGCCACCAGACCGCCCGCGATCGCCACCGGGGGGATCACGATCTGCCAGTCCTGCGCACGCGCGTACCCAGCCGTGACCAAGGCGCCGAGCAGCACGCCGACGACACCTCCGGCGCCGGCGAGCAGCACGGCTTCGGTGAGGAACTGGCGTCGGATGTGGGCCCGCGTCGCGCCGAGCGCGCGCCGTAGACCGATCTCGGTGCGCCGTTCGATCACGGCGATCACCATCACGTTGGCGATGCCGATGCCACCGACGAGCAGCGCCACCGCGCCGAGCCCGAGGAACAACGACGTGAACGCCGAACTCGCGGCCTCCTGTGCGGCGAGTGCGTCGCTCGGGCGCGTCACCTGGACCTCCTCGGGGGTGGCGGGGTTGACGGTGTTGGGCAGCACTGCGCTGACCATGTCGGCGGCGCCGTCCTCGGTGCGGACGTACACCGTGCCGGGGTCGATCGAGTCACCGACGATGTAGGTCTCGGCCGCAGGCAGGCCGACGATGGCCGCCCGATCGAGACCCGGCGCGGCGGCGACAGGGTCGAGGATGCCGATCACGTCGAACCAGTTGCCGGCGATGAACACGCGCAACCCGTCCGCCACGTCGACGATCCCGAGTTTCTGGGCGGCAGTGCTCCCCAACACGACGGCCGGGTAGGTGGCCGTGGCGGCATCGAGGAAGCGGCCATCGGCCAACGAAGCGTGCAGCGTGGCGAGGAGGCCGGGGTCGGCGGCGAACACGCCGATGCCACCCGTGATGCCTTCGGAGATCATGTCCGTACGTCGAACGGTGGCCGTCACGGTCGTCAACGAACTGACGGCGGTGACCGGGCCGATCCTGCTCGTCATCGCGACCGCCGTGTCGGGCAGCACGCCGGCACCGCGACCGAAGCCCTGCGATGCCTGAACCTCCAGCAGGTTGGTGCCGAGTGCGCGGATCTTGGAGTTGAGATCCTCCTGCGACGAGGCCGACAGACCGAGCACGCCGACCATCGCGGCGATGCCGATCGCGACGCCGAGCGTGGACAGTCCGGTTCGCAGTCGACGCGACCGGAGCCCGAGGGAACCCACGCGCAGCACGTCGCCGAGACGGAGTCTCGAGGGAGGAGGGGCGACGGTCGCGCTCACACCGACTCCACCGAGGTCAGGTCATTCGCGTCCTGCTCGATCCGTCCGTCGCGCATGCTCACGCGACGCGGGAGGGAGTCGGCGAGCTCACGGTCGTGGGTGATGATGATGACGGTGTGACCGTCGCTGTGGAGATCGCGGACGAGCTCCATCACTGCGGCCCCGGAGCGGGAGTCGAGGTTGCCGGTCGGCTCATCCGCGAGGACGATCTGCGGACGATTGACGATGGCGCGTGCGATGGCGACGCGCTGACGCTCGCCGCCGCTGAGCTTGCTCGGAACGTGGTGGACGCGGTGGGCGAGACCGACCCGGTCGAGTGCCTCCATCGCCGCCGCCCGCCGCTTGGCCGGTGCGATGCCGCGGTACAGCAGACCGTCGGCCACGTTGTCGAGCGCGCTGACGCCCTCCATGAGGAAGAACTGCTGAAAGACGAAGCCGAGCATCTGCGATCTCACAGCGGACAAGTTGCGGTCGGACATGTGTGCGGTGGCGACACCGCCCAACAGCACCTCACCCGACGTCGGCCGGTCGAGCGTCCCGATGATGTGCAGCAGCGTCGACTTGCCAGAGCCCGATGGTCCGACGATTCCGACCATCTCGCCCTTGTCGACGCGCAGCGACACGGAGTCCAGCGCCCGTACCGGCGGTTCGCCGGGATAGGTCTTGACGACGTCGACCAACTCGAGCGCAGCGCTCACGAGGGCACCACGACGTCCATGCCGTCGGCCACCTGGTCGCCCGTGATCGCGACGAAGCCGTCGGCGTAGATACCGGGCGTGACGGCGACGAGGCTGGTCGTGCTGGTGCCATCTGCTGCGGTTCCGTTGACGACCTCGATGGCGAAGCCGCCTTCCGCCAGGGCGACCAGTGCGCTGACCGGCACGACGAGCGCAGCCTTCGCCTCCTGGGCGACGACTCGAAGCGTGACCGGGATCTGCACGAAGCTGTCGTACGCGGCGGGGACCTCGGCGACGTTGAGCGTGATCGGCACCGTCGGCGTCGAGTTGGGGTTGTTGGAGTTGCTGCTGGCGACGTTGCCGACCGTAACCACGTTGGAGGTGGCCTCGGTGCCATCGGGGAAGAGCACGTCGATGGGAGCGCCCACCACGAACGTGCTGTCGCCCACCGGCGCGGTGGTGGTGATCTGTCGTGCTGCCGTCGTCAGGTAGAGCACCACGACGTCGCGGGCGACCACCGTGCCGTCGGCCACCTTCGGATCACCGGCGAAGAGGCCACCGGGCACCACGACGAAGCTGCCGGCGGGCACCTTGACCTCCGCGGCGTCGACAGCGACGCCGTTCGCTGCCCACCAGCGCTGGACCGCGGCGGCGGTGGCATCGTCGAAGTGGTCGTCGACGACCATCGCGCCGTCGGGGTCGAAGCCTCCTGCAGCGAGCATCCCCTCCAGCAGGTGGACGTCGACGCCGTCACTCGACGCCGTCGAGAGCGCTCTGGTGAGTGCCGGGGTGGTGCTGCTGTCGCCCTCGATCGCTGCGACCGGATAGGCGTCGTGGTGGAACAGCACCGTGCCGGTCGTGACCGGCGTGCTCGCAGGCACGAGGGTGTCGATGGTTCCGCCGGTGCCGCCGTTGGTGGTGATGAGGAACGAACGGTTGGTCTGGCGGCCCTGCACGAGCGGCGATCCGGCGTTGACGCCGGCGCCGACGGTGGTCGACGCGGTGTCGGTGAGCACGTCGCCGGACAGATAGACGATCTCGCCCTTGGTGACCTTGCCGTCGCCCGTGAGTCCGATGCCGTCCTCCCAGCGGGTGACCGCGGCCGCCGTCGCGCTGTCGTAGGTCTCGTCGATGGTGATCGCGTTGTCGGGATCGAAGCCGAGCATCACCAGATTGGTCTCCAACTGGCGGACGTCGATGCCCGCCGTGACGCCCTTGGAGAGATCGCGATACGAGGGGACGTCACCGATCATGGCGACGACGGGTGCTCCGTCGATCGTGGCCACCACCGTGCCGGCCGAGATGGTGTTGCCGGGAGCCAGCAGGCTGGTCACCGTGCCCGATGTCGGCGAGGACACCGTGACGGAAGTGGTGAAGCCGAGGGTCGCCGTGGTCGAGTCGTAGATCGTCAGGTCGCGGGTGGTCACCTTCGCGGTGGAGGTCGTCTTCACCATCGAGGTGTCGCCCGCCGATGCACTCGAGCGGGTCGTCAGCCAGACGACCGTGCCCGCGCCGGCGAGGGCGATGACCACGGCGACGACAGTCGCTGTTCGTCTCATCGGGTCACCCGGTCGTCGTGCTGGTGGGCTGGAAAGCGTTCGTGATGATCGGCTGACACACATCGAGCGCCGCCTTCACGGCAGGGTCGGTGGCATCGAGACCGAGCCGTTCGATCATGCGCGTCGTCGGGTCGAAGCCGGCACCGCCGGGTCCGTTGCCGCCATCTTGGAAGGACGGTGGCGGTCCGTCGAAGCCGCCGGGCGGGATGCTGCCGTCAGGGGCAGGAATCGAGCCCCCGCCAGGTCCGCCTGGTCCGCCGCCAGCGCCGGGTTGGCCGAAGGTGATGTCGTCGACCTGCAGGCCCTGCTCACGCAGGCACGAGGTGAAGTCGGCCAGTGCCGTCTGGATGGCGGTGGCGTCGAAGTTGCCGCGCCGGCCGCGCCCGAAATCGATGCCCTCGATCAAGGACCCGCAGGCATCCTGGGCCGTCTGGAACTCTGTGCTGCCGCGGTCGATGCCCGAGCCGCCCCCGAGGCCACCGCCAGTCATGTTGCCGTTGGCGTCGAACGTCGGGTCCTGCATGTCGACGCCGTTCTCGCGCATGCAGGCCGCGTAGGCGAGGATCGCGTCCTGGGAGTCCTTCGCGCTCAGTGTCGTGGAGGTCGCCGCGCCGGTCGGGTCGCCGGTGCTCAGCGTGGCCACCTTGCTCGCTGCGTTGCTGCTCCCACAAGCGGCGAGGACGATGGCGAGGGAGGCGAACGCGATGGCGCGCCGGGTCGTGATGATCGAGCTCATGGACGCCACGGTGCGCCGGAATGCTGGGAATTTGCTGGGAGTCTGGTGAGAACTCGGTAAGCCCCAGGTGACGGACAGTTTGGGGGTGGCGCAGCGAGGCGGTGACCGCTACGGTCGCGACTTCTGGTTGCTCGGGGGCGCCAGGACAAAGGGGTGGACATGAGCGACTTCGACATCGTCGTGCGCGCAGGCATGGTCGTGGACGGCACCGGAGCGCCGCCGCGCGTGGCGGACGTCGCCATCGTCAGCGATCGGATCGTCGCGGTCGACGAACACGTCGACGGAACGGCGGCCACCGAGATCGATGCGCGTGGCCGACTGGTTACACCGGGGTTCGTCGACATCCACACCCATCTCGACGCCCAGTTGGCCTGGGATCCTGTTGCGAGCAGCAGTTGCTACCACGGTGTCACCAGTGTGGTGATGGGGAACTGCGGTGTCACGTTCGCGCCCTGCAAGCCCGAGGACCGCACCTACCTGGCCGAGTTGATGGAGAGCGTGGAGGACATTCCCCGCGACGCGATCCTGAACGGCTTGCCGTGGGACTGGGTGACCTTCGGCGAGTACCTCGCCTCGATCGACCGGATGCCCAAGGGCGTCAACGTCGGCGGAATGGTCGGCCACTGCGCGTTGCGCCAGTACGCGATGGGCGAGCGCGGGCTGGGCAAGGACGAGCCGACCACCGACGACCTGGCGATGATGTGCGACCTCCTCGACGAGGCGATGCGTGCGGGTGCGTTGGGGTTCAGCACCAGCCGAACGTACCTGCACAAGGTCCCCGACGGTCGACCGGTGCCGGGAACCTACGCGCAGCCCGACGAGCTGTACGCGTTCGCGGATGTGCTGGGTCGCCACGGCGCCGGCGTGTTCGAGAGCGCGAGCCGGATCGGTGAGGGCGAACGTGATGCTGCCGACGTGCCGCTGACTCGCGCCGAGTTGACATGGATGGGCGAGGTGAGCCGACGCAGTGGCCGACCGGTCAGCTTCGGGCTCACCCAGCACGACAGCCGTCCCGACCTCTACGCACGCGTCATCGGGTTCGCCAAGGAGGAGAACGAGACCGGGGCGGTCGTGCGGCCCCAGACCACGGCGCGCAGCGTCGGCGTGCTGTTCAGTCTCGACACGCGCAGCCCCTTCGATCGCGCGCCGGCGTGGAAGGAACTGCGCTCGCTGTACAACGGCAAGAAGCTCACGGCGATTCGTGATGCCGCGTTCCGGGCTCGCCTCATCGAACAGGCCGAGCAGCACCCGTCACCGATCGACCTCGCCCAACTGTTCGTCGTCGGTCAGGCGAACGGCGCTCGCTACGACCTCGATCCGGAGACGTCGCTGGCGGCCGAGGCGCACCGGCGTGGGATCAGCGCAGCTGCTGCGTACCTGGAGCTCGTGCTGGAGACCAACGGCGAGGTGGTGCTCAGTCACCCGTTCCTCAACCAGCGGCTGGCCGCCGTGGAGGAGATGCTCGACGATCCACTGGTGACGCTCGGTCTGGCCGACGCCGGCGCCCACGTGGGCCAGATCCTCGACGCCAGCCAGCCGACGTTCTTCCTCACGTACTGGATCCGCGAGCGGCAACGTTGGTCGATCGAGGCAGCGATCCGGCGACTCACCAGTGACACGGCCGACCTGTTCGGCATCCGCGATCGCGGCCGCCTGCAGCCCGGTGCCTACGCCGACGTGAACGTGATCGACTGGGAGCGTCTGCACCTGCCCGCGCCGACGTACGCGTACGACTTCCCCGGCGGTGCCGGCCGGTACGTTCAGGGCGCGGTGGGGTACGACTACACGCTCGTCAACGGCCAGGTGTTCATGGATCACGGCGAGCACACCGGTGCCTTCGCGGGCACCTTGCTCAAGAACGCCGCCGCCCGCTGATGACCACACAGGTCCGAGTGCCACGCCATCGGTCCGAGTGCCCCGCACGATCCGAGTGGGTACTCCCGCCCCGGGATGCGAGTGCTCACTCGCATGAATGGCTGTCACTCGGACCGGCGGTGTGGCACTCGCACCGACCGCCTGGCACTCGCACCCTGTGACCGGCGTGGTGACGGACCACTAGGTTGCCTTCATGACCGTTGTGCTGCTCCACGGGAACCCCGAGACCCCTGTCATCTGGAAACCGCTCCTCGCCGAGTTGGGTCGCGACGATGTCGTCACGCCACAACTTCCTGGTTTCGGGTGCCCGATCCGGCCCGGCTTCGGCGCGACGAAGGAGGAGTACGCGATGTGGTTCATCGCCACGCTCGAGCCGATCGTCGACGAGTCCGGTCCGGTCGACGTCGTCGGCCACGACTGGGGCGGTGGCATTGCGATGCGCGCCGCCAGCATTCGACCGCACCTGTTCCGCACCTGGGCCTGCGACGTGTTGGGACTGTTCCATCCCGACTACGTGTGGCACGACTTCGCTCAGATCTGGCAGACACCCGGCGCCGGCGAGGAGTACTTCGCGAACATGCTGGCGACGCCGGCCGAGGATCGCGTGGCGCTGTACGAGACCATCGGCATCCCAAGCGACACGGGGGAACTGCTGGTCGAGGCGGGCGACGAGCTGATGGGCACGTGCGTCCTCTCGCTGTACCGGTCGGCGGCGCAACCGGCGATGGTCGAGTGGGGTGAGGAGTTGGGACCCGTCGCCACGGTGCCGGGCCTGGCCGTGATCGCGCCCGATGATCCGTTCGTGAAGAGCGACACTCTCGCCGTTGAGGTGGCCGATCGGCTGGGCGCGCGTCAGCACGTGCTCGATGGTCAGGGCCACTGGTGGATGCTCGGGGATCCGAAGGCCGGCGCGGCGATGCTGCGCGACTTCTGGGCCGGGGCCTACTGATGGACACGGGCGCGTTGGCACCTCTGGCGGTCACCTGTCCGCGCTGCGGCGCGGAGGTCGAGGAACGCTTCTACGGTCCGTGCACCTCGTGTCGGGCGGAGCTGTTGGCCAAGTTCGTGGGGGAGGGACGGCACGTCGATGTCGCCGAGTACGTCCCGAAGATGAACGTCACACCCAACGCCGTGGCGTTGAAGGACGACTGAACCGTTCTGGATCCCCAGCATGTGTTCACCCGTTGTTCACCTGGTGTACCGTTCGCGGCACCGAAGCGTTGGTCAGGCGGGCGTACGGTCGCCGGCTGACGGTTCACACCACAAGGGGAGAGACATACATATGAAGCGTTCCACGACGAGCGTGAAGCTTGTCGCTGTGCTCATGGCCGGCACGGTTGTGCTCGGCGCATGCGGCAGCGACTCCACATCCAGCGACACTGCTGCACCGACCACGGCTGCAGCGACCACCGCGGCACCGAACCCTGGTTCGGACACCACGATGGCTGCGGCCGATCCGTTGGCCGACCTCGCTGCCGCGTGCACCACCGAGGGCAAGGTCAACCTGATCGCACTGCCCGATGAGTGGGCCAACTACAAGGGCATCCTGCAGAGCTTCCGTGACAAGTACCCGGGCGTCGACAACCCGGTTGCCAACCCGGAGGGCACCTCGAAGGAGGAGATGGAAGCCGTCCAGACGTTGTCCGGCCAGGCCGACATGCCCGACAGTGTCGATGTCAGCCCTGCGATCGCCCAGGAGATGACCGACGCCGGTCTGTTCGAGCCGTACACCGCGACGGTGGACGCCGACATTCCCGACGGCCTCAAGGATCCGGCGCACAACTGGTACGCCGCCTACTACGGCATCATCGGCATCACGACCAACACCACGATCGTGTCGAACGCTCCCAAGACGTTCGCCGACCTGAAGAAGCCGGAGTACAAGGGCATCGTCGCCCTCAACGGCGACCCGCGTCAGTCGGGCTCGGCGTTCGCCGGTGTGGTGGCCGCGGCCATCGCCAACGGCGGCAGTGCCGACGATGTCATGCCCGGCATCCAGTACTTCGCCGACCTGAAGACCTCCGGCAACCTCGGAGCCACCGACGTCACCAAGGACACGTTCCTGTCCGGCGAGACGCCGATCGCCATCGACTGGAGCTACAACCTTCCCGGGTTGGTGTCGCAGCTGACGGCGTCCGGTCAGGCCGCGGAGACCAACTTCCCGTCGGACGGCATCTACGGCGGCTTCTACTCGCAGGGTGTGGTCAAGGATTCGCCGCACAATGCGTGCTCGAAGCTGTGGCTGGAGCACATCCTCTCCGACGAGGGTGCACTCGGATACCTCGAGGGCGGCGCCGTGCCGGCTCGCATCGTGTCCCTCACCGAGCGGGGTCTCGTCACCGACGCCATGAAGTCCAACCTGCCGCCCACCGCACTTCTCGACCAGGTTTCCTTCATGACCCCTGCTCAGATCGCCGCCGCCAAGACGGTGCTCGCTGACAACTGGGGTCCGATGGTCGCCGACGCCTGATGGCGAGTCGATGATCGAAGTGATCACCACCGATGGGGGGCGCACCGACGGTGCGCCCCCCACGGCAACCCAGGGTGACGCGCCGCGGGCGCGCGCCCGCAGGAGTTGGGCATGGCTCGGACTCGTGCCGTTCCTGTCATTCCTGTTGCTGTTCCTCCTCGTCCCGGCGGTCAGCGTCTTCCTCGATGCCCTGAGGGCCGACGACGGCAGCTTCTCGTTCTCGGCGATGAAGGAGGCCATCACCGGCCAGAACTTCGAGGCCTTCAAGTTTTCCGTCACCTTCTCCGCAGGGGCGGCGCTGGTGGGTGTGGTGATCGGCACGTTGTTGGCCTACGCCGCGGCCACCGCCACCCGACCCCGTTGGCTCCGCAGCCTGGTCAGCTCGTTCAGTGGTGTTGCCGCGAACATGGGTGGCCTCCCCTTGGCGTTCGCGTTCCTCACCCTGCTCGGACGTCAGGGTGTGCTGACCAAGGTCCTCGATGCCGCCGGCTGGGACCTCTACGGCGGTGGGTTCAGTCTCGGCGAGGTGCCTGGCCTCATCACGGTCTACTCCTACTTCAACATCCCGCTGATGGTGCTGATCACACTGCCGGCGATCGACGGCCTCAGGGTGTCCTGGAGAGAAGCGTGTGCCAACCTCGGCGGCACGACCTTCACCTACTGGCGTCGCATCGGCCTTCCGGTGCTGGCGCCGTCGTTGATGGGCGGATTCCTGCTGCTGTTCGCCAACTCGTTCTCCGCATATGCCACGGCTGCTGTCCTCACCCAGAACTCCAAGATCGTCCCGCTGCGCATCGGCTTCTTCCTCGGTGGCGACGTCAGCATCGGCACCGATGCCGTCGGCTTCTCCCTCGCCGCCTGGATGATCATCATCATGGCCGTGTCGATGTCGCTCTACTGGCTCGCCCGCCGGCGCGCCGAACGGTGGCGCTCATGATGGTGCCCGAGATCAACGACCCCGAGATCGGCGGCCCCAACACGGCACCCGTCGGCCTCGCACCGCTCAGCGCCGGACGCCCGCGTTCCAAGTGGGGCCGGGTCGTCCCCAACGTCATCCTCGTCGCGACGAGCATGTTCTTTCTCGCCCCGTTGTTCACCCTGGCCCGGTACTCGCTGCAGAACACACCGACGATCCTGCTGGGGGCGTCGACGCTCCTCAAGCGCTGGTCGTTGAAGCCGCTCACCCTGGCGTTCCACGAGGACTTCTTCTGGTCGTCGCTGAAGCTCAGCCTGCAGCTCGCGGCCGGCACCGTCGCGCTCACGCTGTTCCTGCTGCTGCCCACCGCCATCTGGGTGCACCTGCGCGTGCCGAAGGCTCGTGCCCTGGTCGAGTTCCTGACCGTGTTGCCGTACATGATTCCTGCCATTGCACTGGTGGCCGGCATCATCATCGTCAAGCCGCATGCACGGTGGTTCCTGAACTCGGACTTTGCGCTGATTCCGTTCTACCTCGTGCTCGCCTTGCCCTTCACGTACCGCTCGATCGACGCCGGCCTGCGAGCCATCGACCTGAGGACCTTGGTCGACGCGTCGCGCGGTCTGGGTGCCGGCTGGTTCGAGACGATCGTCAAGGTGCTCGTACCCAACCTGCGCACCGCAATCATCTCGGCGTCGTTCCTCACTGCGGCGGTCGTGCTCGGCGAGTACACGATCGCCAGCACCTTGCTGAAGCGCACGCTGCCGATCTTCCAGCGGGAGTTCGTGTCGAAGAGCTCGCAGGGCGGATATGCGCTCAACCTCCTCGCGCTGTTGACGACGACCGCGTTGTTCGGGCTGATCAGCGTGCTGACGAAACGCCGTGATCCCAAGCGCAAGAGCTTTGCCCGAATGGTGGCTGCGGCCACCCCGACCACTACTGCGACCGGATCATGACCACACTCGACTACATCTCCGTCCGCAAGACCTTCGGTGCTCTCGTGGCGCTGGAAGGGCTCGATCTCGACGTGCGTGAGGGCGAGCTCATCACGCTGCTCGGACCGTCCGGTTGCGGCAAGACCACGGCCCTGCGCATCGCTGCAGGATTCGAGTTCGCCGACAGCGGCGCCGTGCTCGTGGGTGGAGCCGACATCACGCGCACGCCGGCCCACAAGCGCAACATGGGGATGGTGTTCCAGAGCTACAGCCTGTTCCCCAACCTCACCGTGGCCAACAACGTCGAGTTCGGCCTGCGAACCCGCGGGGTCGACAAGGCCACCCGGTACGCCCGTGTTCGCCAGATGCTCGACCTCGTCGAGCTCACGCCGTTCGCCGATCGGTATGCCCACCAGCTGTCGGGCGGCCAGCAGCAGCGTGTGGCGCTCGCTCGCGCGCTGGCGATCCAGCCGCAGGTGCTCCTGCTCGACGAGCCGCTGAGCGCGCTCGATGCCAAGGTGCGCACCTCGTTGCGCGATGAGATCCGCCGCATTCAGACCGAACTGGGGATCACCACCCTGTTCGTGACCCACGACCAGGAAGAGGCGCTGGCGATCAGCGACCGCATCTGTGTCATGTCGCAGGGGCGGGTGGAGCAACTGGGTACACCGACGGAGGTCTACCGGCACCCGACGACGGCCTTCGTCGCTCGATTCGTCGGGTCGATGAACCAGTTCTCCGGTCACGTTGCCGAGGGCGGAAGTGTCGACGTGATCGGCCGGCACGTCGAGATCCCCAAGGCGAGGGCGTTCGGCAACGGCACGCCGGTGCACGTGCTCGTACGTCCCGAGGACCTGTCGCTGGACGCTGCGGGCTATCCCGGCACGGTCACCTCGATCACCTTCCAGGGCGCGACCACGCTCGTCGGTGTGCGGCTCGACGTCGCCGACAACCTGGTGAGCATCGACGTCGGCCAGGGCGAGGCTGATGCGTTGACGATCGGCGACCGCGTCTCCGTCGGCGTCAACGGCGCGAACGCGGTCTGCGAAGCGGCCTGATCACTCGGCGGTGGGCAGCCCGCCGCCGGGACGGAAGACCGGGTCGTTCTCCCGGTTCGCCATCCGGGCCTGCATCTGCTGCATCGTGGTGGCCATCGCCGCGGCGGCGTTCTGATCGCCCATGATCTTGCTCATCACCGCGGCCGAAGCGCCGGCCATGAGTTCGGCCTTGTTGGCGGTCACGTACTCGGCGGAGGCCATCTGGGGCCGGATCGTTCCATTGACCGCCGGCACCACGTAACGCGAGACGAGATCCCACGAGCGTCGGGTCGCCTCGAGATTCGCCCAGTCGTGGGCGAAGCCCAACACGACGCCGAACCCGCCCGTGATCTCCTGCAGGTTGAGGATGGCCTCGATGAGGTCGTCGGGTGTCCCGACCACCGCAGCGCCACCACCTTCGGCGCCGCCCTGGGCCACCTGCGCGAACAGCACCTCGGGGTCGTCGACCCACTGTGCACCGGGACGACCGAGCACCTGCACGTTGTACTCGTTGTGCCACTT
>JBBQTC010000052.1:0-30784 GCA_038234785.1 Acidimicrobiales bacterium | reverse complement strand
TCGCAGGGCGGACCTCGACTCGGTCACGCTCCCGGCCGCGGGTTTCGACATGGCGTTCTCGTCGCTGACCCTGCACTACCTGCACGATCTGCATCGGCTCTTCAGCGAAGTGCGTGGCTCGCTCACGCGCGGATCTCGGTTCGTCTGCTCCGTCGAGCACCCGCTGTTCACCGCACCCAGCAATCCGGATTGGGTGATCGACGGGGAGGGCAGGCGCACCTGGCCGCTCGACGGATACCTCCGCGAAGGTCCCCGCATCACCAACTGGTTCGCCCCCGGCGTCGTCAAGCAGCACCGGACCGTCGGCACCTACGTGCGCACGCTGCTGGCGACCGGATTCGCGCTCACGCACCTGGAGGACTGGGGTCCGACCGACGCCGAACTCGCTGCTCATCCCGACTGGGACCCCGAGCGCGACCGTCCGACGTTCATGCTCTTCGCCGCCACCGCCGCCTGATCCAACGTGAGGGTTTCTGCGTCACCTGGTGACGCCACAACCCTCAAGAATGGTCAGAAGTTGACGTCGATGAGCTCGCTGCCCTCGTACCGCTCCTCGGCGTCGCGGTTCAGCGCCCAGCCCAACAGGGCCGCGATGGTGACCGAACCCATGATGGCGATCACGGGGAAGACGAGCAGCGCAATGATGATGGCGACGGCACCGGGCACGGCGTCACCCTAGTGGCTTGAACGCCCAAGCCTCAATCTCCACGGATGCCCGTGCGGGCAGCGCTGCGACCCCGATCGTGCTGCGCGCCGGGCGGTGGGTACCGAACCCGGTGACATACGCCTCGTTGAAGGTGGCGAAGGTGTCCATGTCGGTGAGGAAACAGAGGGTCTTGGCGACATCAGCGAGCGAGGCGTCCATCGAGCGCAACTGGGAATCGAGGTTGCGGACGGCTTGGGCCGTCTGGGCCGCGACCCCACCCGGTACCAACGTGCCGTTCTCCAGCCCGAGCTGGCCGCTGACGATGATCCAGTCGCCGGCACGGACGGCGGGCGTGTAAGGGCCGAGGGGTTTGGTCATGCCCGCATCGTAGGCCAGCGTCGGGCATGACCCGTTGCCCGCCACGCCGCCGAAGCGACGGCCGCGAACACGACGTCGGACCCGTTGACGGAAGGTCCGTCGGTGGACTCGACGATCACGCGCACGGTGGGTGTGTCGACCGCTCGAATCACACCGAAGCTGCGGATGGTGAGGTCGAGTGGCACACCGGCGGCGTCGACCCTGAGCCCTTCGGATCGGACCCACCCGAGCGCCATGTGGGCTGCACCGATGCAGTAGCTGCGGAGGACGACCTCGTCGAGCGGGTCACCGCACGACACGCGAACCGTCACCGAGCCGTCGGCGGCAATGGTCGCCTGGGCCGTCGCACCGTTCGGCGCGGTGATGTGTCCGTCCTCCCCTGCGATCAACACAGCGGCTTCGACCCAACCGGCCCCGCGGATGTCGACTGATGTCGGGGGGCCGGCAACGTCGACCTCCTCCACCTCCAGACCTGGCGCGACCGACCGAATCGCGTCGGCGATCCCGGCCGTGCGCGCCACTCTGACGACGCCAGAACCATCCGCGCGTACGCCCGCCGCGAGCGGCGGACGCTTCGCTCCCCGACGAACGACGTCCTCTCGCGTGTACATCGCCAGCACGGGCCGGCCGTGACGTGTCGCCAATGCCCGGGCGACCTCACCGACCTCGCCGTGGCGCTTGCCGCCGAAGGCACCACCGTTCGACAACGGACCGACGGGATCCGCACCGGGCGCGCACCACGCGGCGTCGGGTTCGAGGTACGCCGGCTCGACCCAGGTGGTCTGCAGCGTGCGCGACCAGTCGCCGGACGGAACGTCGAGCGGCCACCGCATCGGTTCGGTCGTGCGACGCCCCTGCACCTTGCCCGAGGCACGCCGTGCAGCCGCCGACGACTCGGCCACGATCCATTCACCGTCGACGCCGAGCACGGCGACGAGCGCGTCCGGCGGCGCGGTGTCGGATGCGAAACCGCCACGACCGAGCGCGACCGCCGGCGACACCAACTGCGTCTCGCCGCCCTCGAGCCGAGCCCGTGCAGCAGCCGCGTCGAGGTCGCGACCGGACACTACGGACTGCGGACCGACCACCGCGTCGACGACGGAGTTCCATCCGGTGCAGCGACACAGGTGGGCGAGCAGCGCCGACCGCACGGCCGATTCGGTACGCGCCTCGGCGGGAATGGCTGCCACTCGCATCACGATCCCCGGGGTACAGAAGCCGCATTGGCTCCCGCCGCTGTCGCAGAGCCGCGCCCCCCAGGTCGCCGCCTCGGAAATGCCCTCGATGGTCGTGACCGCGCGATCGGCGACGCGAGCGACCGGGGTGACGCAGGCGACCCGCGCCTGCCCGTCCACCCACACCGTGCAGCAGCCGCACTGACCCTGCGGGCTGCAGCCGTCCTTCGCCGACGTGACGCCGAGATGGTCGCGGAGTGCTTCCAGCAGACTGCTCGAGTCGTCCGACACTGAGACGGCGACGCCGTTCAGTCTGAAGTCGACGGTCACTCGTCGGTGCTCCCGCTCCGCAGTGCGTCGGCCAACGTCTTGAACTTCTCCCACTGTCCGTTGGCGAGGAGGCGGGCCTGCTGCGGCCACGACGTGGGATCATGCACCTGGAACTTCGGGCCCGCTTCGGCCAGCATCGACCGCAGCAGGTCGAGGTCAGCATTGGCGACACGCCACCACGTCGTCAGCCCCCGGGCCACACACAGCTGGGCGATCTTCGGGCCGACACCTTCGATGAGCGTCAGATCGTCGTGGGTCACCGGAACCCCGAGGATCAGTGAACCGGCCGCGACGTCGGGCATCGGCGGCATGCCGTCGACGGCGACCGCGTCGAGCAGCGCCTGAAGGTCGCGGGCGCGGGCCTCGGCGTTCCACAGGCGAACGCGCAGCTCGCCGATCGACGACTCCTGGCTCGCCACGAGCTCGACGAGTTCGTTGCGTTCCCCAGTGACGGTCGACAGCAGGTCGGCGTCGATCGAATCGGCAGCGGCGCGCATCCGCTCGAGTTCTGCCTGCACTCGATCACGGTCCGCGCCGACGGCTCTCAACCCGTCGGCCTCTGCACGAAGTCGCTCGAGTTCGCCCTCCGCTGCGTCGGCGCCGGCGGCCGGCGAGGACTGCACACCGCGGAGCATCCACCCCACGATGCCGCCGATGAGCGCGGCCGCCACCAGCCACAACGCCCATGTCCCGAGTGTGTACCCCACGAAATCTCCTTGATCGATCAGCTGTTGATGGTGACACCGAAGACGACCCGACGACTCAATTCGGGGATCTCCTTGCCGTTGGCGTCGGTGATGAGTTGGCTCTCCCCGAATCCGACCGAGGTGACGTCGCTCGCCGGAACGCCGAGCAGCACGAGCGCCCCCCGAACGGCATCGGCGCGCTGCTCGCTGAGCGTCTGGTTGCGCCCCGCATCGCCCTCGCTGTCGGTGTGACCCTGCACCTGGATGGTGACACCGCCAAATCGCTTGGCGAGGCCGGCGACGCGTTGCAGGGTCGGGTAGGACACGGCGGCGACGGTGGTCGCTCCCTTGTCGAAGAGGATCGGCTCCGCCTGCACGAGGTCGTTGAGCGCGACCTCGACGGCGGCGGCTTCGTCCGTCGATGCCAACGGGCGCGGCGTGAGCGTGGCGGTGACGCCCAACGTGGACGCGAACGATTCGAACTGAGCGCGAGCAGCGTCGTCGGTGTACACGCCACGAGCGTAGAGACCGTCGGGCGACCATCCGATCTGGCCCGACGTCAGCGGCCCGAGCATGGCGCCGATCAGCGACGCCAACTGCGTGATCCGGTCGTCGGTCGCGGCGACGGTCGGGTCGACGACGAGCAGGTCGGTGACGTTCGACGGATCTGCAGAGTCCGCGGCGGCGATCAGCAACGTCGCATGCTGCTGGTCGTTCGCCACCGCGCCGCCGAGCGTGACATGACCGTCGACCAGGTCGACCGTCGTGACACCGACGATCGGGGAGGGCACGGTGGTGGTGGCAGCAGCCGTCGTGGTCGGCGCAACGGTCGTCGTCGGGGCCACGGTCGTCGGAGCCGTTGAGGTGGTCGGGGCAACGGTCGACGACGGTGTCGGCTCGACGGTGCCCATGCACGTCGCGTCGAGGCGGACCGATCGCACGCCACGCACCTTACCGGCGACCGAGATCGCCAGATCCGGGTCGGCGAGCGGCTGCGAGCAGGAGAGGACGCCGCTCTGCCCGCTGAAGTCGGCGTATGCGGTGATGTCCGACGCCTGGAGACGATTCTCCACGCCCGAAGCGAGGTCGCGCTCGATGGCGGGAATGTTGACGAGTGCTCCCACGACGAACAGCACGATCAACGCGAGGCCGCCGACGAGCGCGATGAATCGCCGCGACCGACGGGCCCGAGCGTTCGCCGTGGAGGTCATCCGATCAAGACTCCCACGCTGCCCGAACGCGGCGCAACCGCACTACCGTGGATTTCGATGGCTTCGACACGACGTGAATTCCTCGTCGCCGCGACGGGTGTGGCCCTGCTCACCGCCTGCGGCGCATCTTCCGATGGCAACGCGACCGGCAACACGGTCGCCGGCAACCCGGTCGCCGGCGACACGACCACACCCGCAGCGACCTCCGACACGCTGCCGGCAGGATTCGAGATCGTCCAACGCTTCTCGAACGGGGCGCTGTTCACCCCGGGCGACATCCGTCTGCCCGTCTCCATCAGCGACGGCCAGAACCTGGTCACCACCGGCCCCGGAAAAGTGTCCGGCTGGATCGAGGACTTCAACCAGCAGAAGATCACCGATGTCACCGCGGTGCTGCGCAACGTCGACATCGTGGTGCCCTACTGGGAGGTCCGTGCGACCCTGCCCAAGGCGGTCATCTACACGCTCCGGTTGGAGGGCGACGACGGCTACGGCGCCACCTTCGAGGTGTTCGATCCTGCCGACGTCGCATCGCCGCTCACCGGCAAGCCGATGCCGCCGTTCGACACTCCGACCGTCGATGACCATCGCGGCGTCGAGCCGTACTGCTCGCTCACGCCGGACCCGTGCCCGCTGCACGACGTGACGCTCACCGATGCACTGAAGTCCGGCAAGCCGGTGGCTTACATGGTGGGGACACCGGCGCACTGCCAGACCGCGACGTGCGCTCCTGGCCTGCTGCTGCTCGTGGCCGAACACGAGTCGCTCGGCGACGCCGTGGTGATGGTGCACGCCGACGTGTACGCCGATGACGCCGCGACCAAGGTCGCGCCCGCCGTCGAGGCATTGGGCGTCGACTACGAGCCGATCATCTACTTCTGCGATGCCTCGGGTGTCGTGGTCGATCGCCTCGACGGCATCTGGGACAAGAGCGAACTACGCGAGCGGCTGGCCCTGCTCACCGGCAGCTGAGTTCGACCGCTCGGTCATCGAGTCGCGCGGCCACCGGCTTCTGGGCAGGAATTGTCCCCGTGCGGGTTCTGGTCCGGATTGTTCCCGCAATCCGGGAACAGGGCTTCCCAGACCGTCGCAGGATCGGGGTTCAGCTGAAGCTCTGGCCGCACCCGCACGAACGCGTCGCGTTCGGGTTGGTGATGGCGAAACCGGCCTGGTTGAGGCCGTCCTTGTAATCGAGCGTGGCGCCCTCGAGGAGCTGCGACGACGCGGCGTCGACCACGACCTGCACGGGACCGTCGTTGGGGCCGAACACGGCCTTCTCGTCGTCGGCGGCGAAGTCGCCGTCGAAGAACATCTCGTACGAGAAGCCGCTGCAGCCACCCGGGCGAACGGCGACGCGCAACGCAAGATCGGTGGCACCCTCGGCCTCGAGCAGTTCCTTGACCTTACGGGCGGCGGTATCGGTGAGCGTGATCACGAAGAGCTCCTCCTTGAGATGGTGCCAGGCTTGAGGTGGTTCCGGGAGTGTACCCGCGAATTACCGTAGCATTGACTTCGTGATTCCGGCGACGCCCACCCGAGACGATGTGCTTCGGTTGCTCGCGGCCGTCATCGACCCCGAGCTCGGGGCGGACATCGTCAGCCTGGGCATGGTGCCCGACGTGCAAGTGGACGACGCCGGCCGGGTCGTCGTCACCGTGAAGCTCACCATCGGTGGATGTCCGCTGCGGGCGCAGATCAAGAAGGACGTGGAGAGCCGGGTCGCGGTCCACCCCGGCGTCACCGATGTCCACATCGAGTGGGGGGAGATGACCAGCGAGGAGCGCACCGAGGTGATGCTCAAGGCCCGTTGGAACGCCCGCGAGACCGCCCCCGACACCGAGATCCCGCAGAGCTGTCGGATCCTGGCGATCGCGAGTGGCAAGGGTGGCGTGGGCAAGAGCTCCGTCACCGTCAACCTCGCGGCCGCCGTCGCCGCCCAAGGCTTCACCGTCGGCGTGCTCGATGCCGACATCTGGGGGTTCTCCGTCCCCCGTCTGTTGGGCATCGACGAACGACTCGAAGCGCATCCGGTCGAGGGCAGCGACAAGCCCAAGATCATCCCCCACGAGCTCGGGGTCGGCAGCGGTCTGACCGCGGGCACCCTGAAGGTCGTCAGCACGGGATTCCTCGTCGGCGAGGACACCGCACTCATGTGGCGCGGTCTGATGCTCACCAAGGCCGTCGAGCAATTCCTGCGCGACGTCCACTGGGGCGAACTGGACTACCTGTTCATCGACATGCCCCCTGGCACCGGCGACGTGCAGATGGGACTGGCCCGGATGCTGCCCCGCACCGACCTGCTCATCGTCACGACGCCTGCGCTCGCCGCGCAGAAGGTTGCCGCCCGCGCCGCCGACATGGCACGGCGCAGCTTCCTGCGGGTGAGCGGGATCATCGAGAACATGAGCGCGTTCACCTGCGACCACGGCCAGTCGTACGCCCTCTTCGGCGAGGGCGGCGGCCAGGCGCTGGCGGACCAGATCGGCGTCCCGCTGCTCGGCCAGGTTCCACTCGAGCCCGCGGTCGGCGCAGGCGGTGACACCGGCCACCCGGTGTCGCTCGACGGCACCGGACCCGCCGCCGACGTGTTTCGCTCGATCGCCCGCCGCATCATCGACGATGTCGCTCCCCCGACCAACATGGCCGGCTGCAGCGCCCGGATGCTGGGCCTGGTCGCCGCAGCGCTCGATGCAAAGGACGCGGCGGCTCAGTCCAGCGAGTCGTAGTCCGCATCGCCCGGCAGGGAGATGCCCATCATCCGTCCGTCGATGATCCGCAGCTTGGGCAGGATGCAGGGCGGGGTGCCCACCGCACGGGCCGCGCCCATCGCCGCGCCGACGTCGGCGCACGCCTCGAGGAACGACAGGTTGGCGACCGTGGGCGGCATCAACTGCAACTCGCCCGCGGAGAAACGGGCCAGGGCATCGGCGGGTCGGACCCACATGCTGGCGACCGTCTCGTTGTCGTCGTGATACGAGGTCTGGCCGGCCGGGCTCGCCGCCACGAAGAACCGGGTGTCGAACCGTCTCGTCGTCTCACCCTTGGGGGTGATCCAGTGACTCATCCACACCAGCGCGTCGGTGGACAGGCGAAGGCCGTGCTCACCGGCGAGGGCGGCGACGTCGACCGAGCCGTCGTACACCGCCTGGCGATGGGCGAGCGCCGGGTGACCGTCGTCGACCATGTTGCCCTCGCCGTCGACGGCCAGCAGCACGCCGCACTCTTCGTAGCACTCGCGAATCGCAGCGACGACAAAGGCCTGATCACCCTCCCCATCGGCGGGGTCGACCCGACCCCCGGGGAACACGTACATGCCGCCCGCGAACACCGCTGCGTTCGTGCGGCGGAGCATGAACACCTCGAGCCCGTCGGCCGTGTCGCGCAGCAACATGACGGTCGCGGCGGGTCGGATGGGGATCTCGGAGTCGGCCATACGTGGCGAACCGTATCCGTCGCCTAACCTCGGAGTCGTGCTGGTGTGGATGGACCTCGAGATGACCGGACTGGATCCGGCGAAGAACGTCATCGTCGAGATCGCCACCATCGTCACCGACGACGAGCTCAACATCGTCGCCGAGGGACCGGACCTCGTGATCCACCAGCCCGAGGAGGCACTCGCGCTGATGGAGCAGGTCGTCGTCGACATGCACACCAAGAGCGGGCTGATCGGCGAGATCCGTGCGTCCACCGTCACCTTGGAGGATGCGGGCCGCCAGACGCTCGCGTTCATCCAACAGCACGTACCCCAGGCCCGTACCGTGCCGCTGTGCGGCAACTCCATCGGCATGGATCGTCGCTTCCTCGACGCGTACCTCCCCGAGATCGAGCTCTACCTGCACTACCGCAGCGTCGACGTGAGCAGCGTCAAGGAACTGGTCCGCCGGTGGTACCCCGGCCTGCTCGGCACCCGCACCATCAAGCAGGGCTCACACCGTGCGCTCGACGACATCCGCGAGAGCGTGGCCGAGCTGTCGTTCTATCGGTCCCACGTCTTCGTGCCCCACGTCGCCGTGCCCGTGCCCGACACGACCGCCGACACGGCGTCAGACCCCCTCTGACACCCGCATCGACGCGTACCGGCGTCCCTCGTCGCCGAGCAACCAACCGTCGAAGCCATCGTCGCGATCGCGCACGAGCCACGTGACGGTGTCGCCGCGCTCGATCGCGTCGCCGTGCTCCACCACCGCGGTGAGCGGCGCACGGAGGTCCCGACGGACGGCGAGCTGCTGCTCGACGGGAGCCCAGTAGATCGCGTTGTTGACGTGTTCGAGCACGTCGAAATCGGTGAAGCGAAGGGACCACGGCGAACCGGCCACCCCGGCCGGTGGCGCGTCGAGCAGCGGCTTCGACGAGACCGCTCGTCCTGCTGCGGACGGTCCGAACACGGCGAGGAACTCGGCCGTCATTCGTGCCGGGCGCATGGACGTAGGGTCGAGGCTGACCCACAACGTGGCGGACTCGACGTGACCGGCCCCGTCGCCGAGCAGCGAGATTCGCCGTTCCGCCCACGCCGCGCCGAAGCCCGAGCACCATGTCCGCGAGGTCAACACCTCGCCGAAACGGGGGAACGAGTGCACCGCAACCACGGTGCGGCGCACCACCCAGGTGAGGTCACCGAACCCCGCTGACCTGGCGTCATCGTCGCTGACGTCCTGCAGGAACCGCGCCATCGCATCCAGGCGGGCCCGACCTCCGGGGGAAGAATCACCCAGTCGAACCACCGCCGATCCGTCGAACACTCGGCCCACGGTCGGGACCCCTGTGAGCTCGAACATCGATGGTGACAATAAATCAGTTGCGAACTCGGCGCACGTGTGGTTGCCTAAGAAACGATTTGGCGCGATCTGCGCCCGATCACCAGCCCACATCGACGACACAGGGAAGGTTCGGAACCAATGAATCGCACGGACTTCGCACAGCATCTGGCCCCGGTGGCCGTTGCCCCGCGTCCGTGCGCGGGTTTCGGTATCGGCTACCAGTGGCGCGCGATGGCCGAGCACCTCGTGAACTCCCTCGGACTCATGTCTGCAGCGGCAACCACGAATGCAACCACCAAGCGCACTGCCCGACGCCTCGGGATGGCAACGACGTAAACCACGTCGGAACCGCCTCCGAGGCCGTCGGGATCGCAAGATCCCGGCGGCCTTTCTGCTTTTCCGAATTCATTTCCCCCACGTCCGAGAGGAACACAGGACATGTACACCCTGAACGACATCCAGACCACATTCGATGAACTCGTCGAGCCGATCGCCGCACGTGTGCTCACGCCGCGCTGCGCCGACGGTCACGGCACCCTGACCCACCTGTTCTTCTCCGACGTGCCGCTCGACATCGGTCGTGCAAAGGCGATCTGCAGCAAGTGCGCCCTGGCGGAAACCTGCCGCGACGGCGCCGTCGAACGAGCCGAACCGTGGGGCGTGTGGGGTGGTGAGCTCATCGAGAACGGTCGCATCGTGGTCAACAAGCGCCCACGCGGCCGTCCACCCAAGCACCCGAGACCCGTCGTGGTCATCGATGAAGTGCCGCTCCCGCCGCACTACATCCGTGCCCGCGACGAACAGGTCGCCTAGTCACACGCACCAATCGCGTCACACCGGCCTCGGCCGAGGGCAACGCTCCGGCGACCCCTCGGCTGGTCCCCAGGCCCCTCTGTCATCGCACTCCCCCCGGGCGATGACAGAGGGGACGCGCTGGGTCCTGGACGAACCCGGCGGATAGCCTCGGCTCCGTGAAACTGCGTCCGCGGCTGCTGGTGATCTCGCTGGCGGTGTCACTGGCGCTGTCGGTCGGCCTCGGGATCGCCATCACCCGGTCCGGCAACTCGACCGCCTCACCCGTCTCCGTCGACGACGAGGTCGTCATCGACACCAACGGCACCTTTCCGACGCCCGGCATCGCCACCAACGCCGCCGTCCAGGGCACGGCGCTGCCCGACGTCAGCGTCCAGACCCTGCAGGGCGACGACATCACCACGGCCGACCTCGTCGGCCAGCCGCTGGTCATCAACGTCTGGGGCTCGACGTGTGGCCCCTGCAAGCAGGAACTGCCCGACTTCGCCGCGGCGCAGAAGATCTACGGCGATCAGGTTCGCTTCGTCGGCATCGACTACCTCCCGGCAAGTGACCGCGAGGAGCGCTTCGCGCGCGACCGTGGAGTCCAGTACGAACTCCTCTACGACGGCAATGGCGAGTTCATCAGCACGGTCGGGATCGCCGCCTTCCCCGTCACCCTGTTCATCACCGCCGACGGCACGATCGTCAAACAGACGGGCCTGCTCGACGAGGCCAAGCTCAGTGCACTGATCGAGAGCGAGCTGCTGTGATCCTGGCGCTCGATGCCCGATTGGCGACCTCGTTCACCGCAGGGCTGCTCGCGGCGATCAACCCGTGCGGCTTCGTGCTGTTGCCGACGTACCTTCTCTACTTCCTCGGGATGGAGAACCTGCGGCCCGGCGCGGAGAAGACCTCGATCACTCGTGCGCTGGCGGTCAGCCTTTCCGTCTCGGCCGGGTTCATGTCCGTCTTCATCGTCATCGGCGTGATCACCAAATGGTCCACAGGTTGGTTCCTCGACAAGGCCCCGTACATCTCGTTGTTCATCGGCTTGGCCCTGATCGTGCTCGGCCTCGCGATGCTGTTCGGCTACCAACTGCCCTTCACCACCCCGAAGCTCGACGTCGGCAAACGCGACCGTTCGGTCGTGAGCATGTTCGTGTTCGGCATCGCATACGCCGTCGCCTCCATCGGCTGCACGATCGGTCCGTTCATCGCCATCGTCCTCGGCGGCGTGTCGACCGACGGCCTGGCGACCGGGATCGCGGCGATCGCCCTGTACGGGCTGGGGATGGCGCTGCTCGTGAGCGGCCTCACCGTCACCCTGGCGATGGCCAACACGGCGATGCTGAAGGCCCTGCGCAAGGGGATGGCCTGGTTCGAGTACATCGCCGGCATCTTCGTCCTCCTCACCGGGCTCTACCTCACCTGGTACTGGTACAGCGACATCGCCGAGAAGGACAGTGGCGTGGTGACCGGTGCGATCTCGTGGCAGGAGGAACTGGCCCGGTTCGTGCAACGCAACCAATCCACCGTCGTGGTCCTCGCCTCGGTCATCATTGCGGCAGCGATCGGCTTCTCCGTGATGGTGAAGCGTCGTCCCCCGGCCTGATGACCCCCACACCTTTCCGCGAACTGCTCGACACCCGTGGTGTGCACGAGGTGTGCGAGCTCCGTAGCGAGATCGGCTTCATGGCGTACCACGGCGGCTCACTGGAGGAGATGACCGACGTCATCGCCCGCCGCGCTGCGGAGGCCAGTGGTGCCAGCTACTACGGGGTGCTGCAGCCTCCCGATCTCAACTGGCACATCCCCTCGCACAAGGTGTCGCCCGACGAGTCGCCGACGCTGCGGTCGTTCATCGACCACGTGAAGGTCGTCATCACGATCCATGGCTTCGGGCGCGACGGCATGTGGACCACGCTCCTGCTCGGCGGCCAGAACCGGGAGTTGGCCGACCACGTGGCGACTCACCTGCGCCCGTTGCTCCCGGCGTACACGGTGGAGACCAAGCTGCGCAAGATGCCCCGCGAGCTGCGGGGCATGCACGAGAAGAACCCGGTGAACCTGCCGCCCGAGCGGGGAGTCCAGATCGAACTCCCCCCGCGCATCCGCGGCAAGAGCCCGATGTGGAAGGACTGGAACAGCGGCGACATGGTGCCCCACACCCGCTCGCTGATCGAGGGCCTGGCCAACGCGGCCAAGGCCTGGCCGGTCTGAGCGCACCGCGTCAGGGAGCGAGACGTTCGATCTCCCACGAATCGCCGAGGTCGGAGTATCGCAGGCGGTCGTGCAAGCGGCTCGGGCGGCCCTGCCAGAACTCGTAGCGGACCGGTCGCAGGAGCCATCCGCCCCAGAACTGCGGTCGGGGCACTTCTGCGTCGACGAAGGTGGCGTCCATCTGTGCGACGCGCTGCTCGAGCCAATCCCGGTCGGGGATCGTTTGCGACTGCGGCGACGACCAGGCGCCGATGCGAGAGCCGCGCGGGCGCGAGGCGAAGTAGTCGTCGCTCTCGGCTTCGGGAACCCGCTCCACCACACCGACGACGCGTACCTGACGGTGCAGCTGCAGCCAGGTGAACAACATCGCGGCGCGGGGCTCGGCGTCGAGCTGACGGCTCTTCGCGGAGTCGTAGTTGGTGAAGAACGTGAACCCGCGATCATCGGCACCGCGCACCAGGAGATACCGGGACTGCGGCCAACCATCGGTGTCGACGGTCGAGAGCACGAAGGCGTTCGGCTCCACACAGCCCGCTGCGCCCGCCTCGTCGTACCAGCGATGCCACTGCACCATCGGGTCGACGTCGACGTCGATCACGTCGAGCCCGGCCGTCTCGTAGTCCTTGCGACGCGACGCGATGTCGCTGACCGACGGTTCGGGCGAGTCGCTCATTTCGCGGGGATCACCTCGATGCCGCGCATGTACGGGCGCAGCAGGGTGGGGATGACGACACTGCCGTCCGGTTGGCGATAGTTCTCGACGATCGCCGCCCACACCCGGGGCACGGCCAGCGCCGAGCCGTTGAGCGTGTTGGCGATGGTGGTGCCCTTCTCGCCGGCCGTGCGATAGCGGATGTCGGCGCGGCGCGCCTGATAGTCGCTGAACCAGCTGCACGAGCTGACCTCGAGCCAGTTGTCGCAGCCCGGGGCGTACACCTCGATGTCGAAGCTGCGGTGGTGACCCTGGCCCATGTCGCCGGTGCAGATCTCGATGATCCGGTACGGGAGCTCGAGACCGCTGATGAGCCGCTCGGCGCGGTCACGAATCTCCATCAGCATGGCCGGACCCTGCTCTGGCGTCGTGACGGCGAGGATCTCGACCTTGCCGAACTCGTGCGCCCGCAGCATGCCGCGCGTGTCGCGCCCGGCCGAGCCCGCCTCGCGGCGGTAGCACGACGTGTACGCCATGAGCCGCTGCGGCAACGTGTCGTCGTCGAGCACCTCACCGGCGTAGAGGCTCGTGAGCGGCACTTCGGCGGTGGGGATGCACCACAGATCGTCGCGCTCGATCGCGTACGCGTCGTCGGCGAACTTCGGCAGCTGACCCGTGGCGGTGAGCGTGGCCGTGGTGACGAGTGACGGCGGACGGATCTCCTCGAACGCATCAGCGTTCATGTCGAGCGCGTACTGGCACAGCGCGCGGGCAAGGGTCGCGCCCGCGCCCCGTTGCATCGTGAACATCGCGCCGCTGATCTTGGTGGCCCGCTCGTTGTCGAGGATGCCCAGCGCTGCGGCCGTCTCCCAGTGCGGCACACGTTGGTACTCCGGGAACGTTGCCGGCAGGCCCACCGGCCCGACGACGACGGGGTTGTCGCGGTCGCTGAGGCCGTCGGGAGCATCGGGATGGGGCAGGTTCGGGATGCGCAGCATCAGCTCGCGCAGTTCGGCGCCGAGCCGATCGGCCTCGACCGCCAACGACTTCTCCTGCTCGCCGAGTTCGCGGCTCGCGGTTTGCAGCTCCTCGGCGCCCATCGCATCGCCCTCGCGACGCTTGGCGCCGACCTGCTTGGACAGCTCGTTCACCTCGGCACGAATCGTGTCGCGCCGGGCTTGGACGGCACGCACCTCGGTCTCCAGGTCGATCGCCCGGGACACCTGTTCGAGCAGCTCGGGATTGTGGCGGCGGGCGAGCGCGGCCCGCACACCGTCGGGGTCGAGACGCAGGAGTCGGACGTCGATCACGCCCCGCAGGCTACTGGCGCAGGCACCTCGAAGTCATCGGACTAACCGGTAGGGTCGGTCGACGTGACAGCAGCGTCGAGTCCCGCCGTCGAGGTTTCCGGGCTCACCGTGCGATATGGCGATCTCGTCGCGGTGAACGATGCGTCGTTCGCCGCAGCGGCCGGAGAGATCACCGCCGTGCTCGGGCCCAACGGCGCCGGCAAGACCAGCACCATCGAGGTCTGCGAGGGATATCGCCGCGCCGCGGCCGGAACCGTCCGCGTCCTCGGCCTGGATCCCGCCACGCACCAGCGCCGCCTCGGCGAACGAATCGGCGTGATGCTGCAGGAGGGCGGCGTCTATCCGAGCGCACGCGTCCTCGACACCGTCCGCCACTACTGCGCGTTGTACGGCAAGGGGCTCGATGCGGCGACGCTGGTGGACGAGGTCGGCCTCACCGCGCGATCGACCGCCACGTGGCGGCGGCTCTCGGGGGGTGAGCAACAGCGGCTCTCGCTCGCCCTCGCGCTGGCGTCGAAGCCCGAGGTCGCGTTCCTCGACGAACCCACCTCAGGGGTCGATGTCAACGGGCGTGACACCATCAGGCGCATCGTGCGCGATCTGGCCGCCGAAGGTTGCGCCGTGGTGCTCGCCACCCACGAACTCGACGAGGCCGAACGGCTCGCCGACCGCGTCGTGATCTTCGACGGCGGTCAGGTCATCGCCGATGGCACGCTCGCCGAGCTGCGCACCGGCCACGACGAGATCCGGTTCCGCAGTGATCCGAACCTCGACCTCCCTGCGCTCGCACTGTCCATCGGCATGGTGGCCAGCCAGGTTGGCACCGACGAGTACGTCATCGACGCTCCGCCCCACCCGCGCCTGATGGCGCAGCTCACGGCGTGGCTCGCCGAGCAGGGTCACCCGCTGACCGATCTGCGGGCGGGCGCCCAACGACTCGAAGACGTCTTCCGTCGGCTCACGTCGGGCAAGGACGACACGGCATGAGTCGGTTTCTCACCCAGCTCCGCACCGAGTTGCAGCTCACCTTGCGCAACGGCGAGCAACTGCTGCTCACGCTCGGCATCCCCGTGCTGCTGCTCGTCTTCTTCAGCCTCGTCGACGTCCTCCCGACGGGCACCGCGGACCCGGTCGACTTCCTCGCCCCCGGTGTCCTCGCCCTCGCCGTCATGAGCACCGCGATGGTCAGCCTCGGGATCGGGACCGGCTTCGAACGCAGCTACCACGTCCTCAAGCGCCTGGCCGTCACCCCGCTCGGACGTCCCCGGCTGGTCGGCGCCAAGATCGCCGGGGTCGCCGCCGTCGAACTCGTCCAGTTCGCGATCCTCGTCCCGGTGGCGTATGCGCTCGGGTGGTCGCCGTCCTCGCCCAACTGGGCGCTCGCCACCGCTGCCGTGCTGCTCGGCACGTTGTCGTTCGCCGGCATCGGGCTGACGATGGCGGGCCGCCTGCGCGGTGAGATCAACCTCGCTGCGCAGAACGGGCTCTACCTCGTGCTGCTCCTCCTCGGCGGCATGGTCATCCCCTTCGCCAAGCTCCCCGGCGGAATCCGTGCGGTGGCACACGCACTTCCCTCGGGTGCATTGGCGGACGTGCTGCGCGACACGCTGGGCGGCAACGGAACACAACCCGGCGCCAGCTGGATCGTGCTCGCGATCTGGGCGGTCGTCACGCCTGCACTGGCCGCCGCGCTGTTCCGGTGGGACTGACCGTGGGATCGCTGCGGTTCGTGCCGTATCACCTGCTGGGCGACATCCCCAACGTCATCGTCGACGGAGGGCCGACGCCGTCTACTCGGCTCACGCTGTCGCATTGGCCGGGGAGTCCGACCCCGCACGACCTCCTCGACGACCTGTCGGCACAGATCGCATTCCGCGCCCTCGACCGGCCTGAGTTGTTCGACGGCATCGACGCGGTGTCGAACAACCACTTCGACCAGGACGGCTTGGTCAGTGCGTTCGTGTTGCTGCACCCCGACGATGCTCGCGCCCGGCGCGACCGACTCGTCGACCTGGCCCGCGCCGGCGACTTCGCCACGTTCGTTGATCGCGACGCGATCCGACTCGCGTTCGCGGTCGCCGCGTTCGCCGACCCGGAGCGGTCGCCTCTGGATCCCGCCACGTTCGAGGGGACCTACGACGAACAATGCGGGCGCCTGTACGAGCTGCTGCTCCCCCGGTTGGTCGAGCTCGTCGACGCCCCGGCGGAGAGCCGATCGCTGTGGCGTGACGAGGACGCCCACCTCACCGAGAGCCTGCGGGCCATCGACCGCGGCGTCATCACCGTGGAGGAGGTGCCCTCGCTCGATCTGGCGGTGCTCACCGTGCCCGAGTCGTGGAGCCAGCAGATCACCTCCCGGTTCACCATCAGCCGCTCCGACGCCGTGCACCCTGCGGCGATCAACGCGTCCACCCAGTGCTTCCGGGTGCTGCTCCTCCACGGTCAGCACTCACGTGTCGAGCTGCGCTACGAGACGTGGGTCATGTTCCGGTCCCGTCCCGTGATGCCCCGTCCCGACCTGCGTCTCCTCGCTGCGCGCCTCAACGACATCGACAGCGCCACCTGGGCGGCCGACCCGCCCGGGGCGCTCACACCGACGCTGCGGATCGAAGCAGGCGACACCGCACTCGACCCATCGGGAGTGCGTGGTCAGGTCGAGCAGTTCCTCACGACGGCCGCACCGGCATGGGACCCGTACCTGCCGCGCGAGTGATCAGGACTCGGCGCGATCAGGACTCGGCGTCGTCCGGTGCGACGGGGAGCCGCAACACGAACTCGGCGCCCTGTGGAGTGTCGACGGCTAGCAATGTGCCGCCGTGGACCTCGGCGATCCGGCGGGCGATCGACAGGCCCAACCCGGCGCCGCCCTCGTCGCGCGCTCGGGCATCGTCGAGGCGCGTGAAGGGCTCGAAGATCACTTCCCGCTGGTCCGGCAGGATCTCCTCGCCGTCGTTGTGCACCCGCACCTCCGCCGTGCGACCGGCCGGCGACAGGACCTCGCCGATGGAGACGGTGATCCGTTGGTCGGCGTGACGGCGTGCGTTGTCGAGCAGGTTTCGCACGGCGCGCACGATCAACGGCCGGTCGACGACGACGTCGACCGGCGACTCGACCCGCAACTCGAGGCGGACGTCGTTGAGGAGCTCGACCTCACCCGCAGCGAGCGTGCCCAGATCCGCGCGCTGCAACCCCAGCGCCCGTTCACCGCCCTCGGCACGGGCGAGGGCGAGCAGTTCGCCGGCGAGATCCTGCAACCGATCGACCTCCACCATCACGTCGGTCGCGGTGCCGGGCCAGTCGGTACGGGACGGATACGCCAGCCCGACCTCCAGCATGGTGCGTGCCGATGCCAGGGGGCTGCGAAGTTCGTGCGATGCGTCGGCGAGGAACTGGCGACGGATCGCCTCCGACGCGCTGATCCGATCGAGCAGGCTGTTCAGCGTCGCGGCCAGTTGGTCGAGCTCGGACGCACGGCGATCCGGCGCGATCCGCTGGTCGGTCCGGCTGCCGTGGATGGCGTCGACCTCCTGGCGCATCACGTCCACCGGCCGCAGCGCCCGGCCAATGAGGAACCACATCGCCAGCGCGGCCAGCAGCACCAGGATCGGCAGGCCGATCCAGAGGCTGAGCACCAACGTGTGGGCCGCCTGGTCGGCCGGTCGCAGCGACGACGTGGTGTAGATGGTCACATTGCCGATGTGCGACTGCACGGTGCGGGCGACGACGCGGAAACGTTCGTTGCCATCGGTGCCGAGCTCGCCGGCCCGCGTGGTCTTGGCCACCTGGTGGTCCAGGGCGGGCGGTGCGAAGACGTCGAGCCGGACCGTCGTCGCCAGCCCCGGCGACGCCGCGACGATCGCGCCGCTCGTGACCTGGATCACCTGCACCTGGCCGGTGACCACGCCGGTCGGCTTCAACAGCGCCGGCAGGTCGACCTTGTCGAGCAGACTGGCGACGAGATCGATCTGGTCGCTGAGCTCGTGGTCCGAGTCGTCGAGCTGCGACGACTCGAGCGACCGCACCAACATGACCGACGACCCGGCGAGCACGAGTGCCACGACCAGTGTGGTGAAGAACGTGACACGGAGTCGCAACGATCGAGGGAGCGCCTGCACGTCAGGTCACTCTCACCCTGTAGCCGGCTCCACGAATGGTCTCGATGACGTCGACCTCGAGCTTGCGGCGAAGCGCGTGGACATGGACCTCCACCACGTTCTCGGGGCCTTCGTAGGCGTCCTCCCAGACGTTGGCGAGGATGTCGCGCTTGGGCACGACCTCGCCGACTCTGCTGGTGAGGTACTCGAACACGGAGAACTCGCGAGCCGTCAGGGGCACCTCGCGCTCGCCGACCATGCACCGGTGCGACGCCAGGTTGAGCCGGACCGGCCCGATGACGATGTCGTTGCTGAACTGTCCGCGGGTACGACGCACCAGCGCGCGCAGCCGGGCCACGAGCACGACATACGAGAAGGGTTTGGACAGGAAGTCGTCGGCACCGGTGTCGAGCGCCTCCGCTTCGTCGAACTCGCCGTCCTTGGCGGTCAACATGAGGATCGGCGTGGTGATGCCGCGTTGACGGAGCTCGGCGCAGACGCGGTAGCCGTTCATCTTCGGCAGCATGATGTCGAGCACGATGGCGTCGTACACGTGCTCGGTGGCGTACCAGAGTCCGTCGACTCCATCGTGGGCGACGTCGACGGTGAAGCCCTCGGCCTCCAGCCCGCGCTGCAGGGCCGCCGCGAGGCGCACCTCGTCGTCGACCACCAGTACACGCATGTCGGCATTCTCGCACCAGGAGCGAGCAGGTGTTCCGTTGTCGCTGAAGAGACCCTTCAGCGGTCTTCAGCGTGCGCTCAGGAAGGATCGGCACACTGCGAACATGACGTTGCTCGACGATGACATCGCTTCCCCTGATCAAGCGCCCGCAGAGGTCGATGTCCCCGGCCGAGCAGCCCAGTACGGCTCGCCGTTCCCACCACCTCCCCCGTCACCCGTCAGTCCTCCTCCCCGTCGACGGGGGTCCGTGGTGGGAACGGCGGCGCTGTGCGTCGCCCTTTCCGTCGGTGCGTCCTACGCCACCGTTCGTCTCACCGACAACACCTCGTCGGTGTCGTACGTCTCGTCCTCCAGTGGCGCCGTCACCGGCACCGGGTCCTTCGACCTCCACGCGCTGCTGGCCCGCGTCGAGCCCGCCGTGGCGGCGATCGAGATCGGTTCCAGCGACGGCGGCACCGTCACCCCCGTGGCCGCCGGATCCGGCGTCGTCATCTCCTCGGACGGGTTGCTGCTCACCAACGCCCACGTCGTCAGCACCGTCGACAGCTTCGGGAACGAGATCCCCAACCCTGTCATCACGGTCAAGATGGCCGACGGCACCGTTCGCTCGGCCAAGGTGCTCGGCGCCTCGACCGCCTACGACGTGGCGCTCCTGCGCCTCGACGACACCAGCAACCTCACCCCGCTGACACTCGCTGACGCCTCCACGCTGCAGGTCGGCGACGAGGTCGTCGCGATCGGCAACGCCCTGGATCTGGGCGATGCGCCCACCGTCTCCACGGGCATCGTGTCGGCGCTCGATCGCACACTGCAGGAGAGCTCCACGGTGACGTTGCACGGCCTCATCCAGACGGATGCGGCGATCAACCACGGCAACTCCGGAGGAGCGCTGGTGAACAGTGCCGGCGAGCTCATCGGCATCAACTCGGCCGGCATCCCCGATGCGCAGAACATCGGCTTCGCGATCTCGGTCGGCACGATCCAACCGCTCCTCCAAGATCTGAAGGCGGGCAAGAACGTCACTGCGGCGCCGATCGGATACATCGGTGTCACGCTGTCGGAGACGCCCAACGGCATCACGGTGGCCACGGTGCAACCCTCCACACCAGCGGCGACCGCCGGCATTCAGCCCGGCGATGTGATCACGAAGGTCAACGACACCTCCGTGTCCACCGCCGAACGTCTCTCCACCGTGTTGCGGGCCATGGCTCCTGGCACGAAGGTGGACATCACGTTGTCCCGCAACGGCGCCACCAAGGTGGTGACCCTCACGTTGGCCGAGCGACCCACGAACTGACCGTCCCGCCTCGGCCCTCGTGGATCGCTACCGCTGGGAGCGCCGGTCGACCTCTGGTTCGGCCGGCGCTTCCGCGCGCCCGAAGGCATCGGTGACATCGCCGTAGGTGAGCGGGAACTCGTCGTTGCCGGTGATCTCGGCACTGGGCATGCGGCCGGCGCGACGGTAGGTGTTCTCGTCCTTGGAGCTCATGCCGAACCGTCGGAAGAACATGAAGATCACGATGCCCCAGAGGAAGAAGCCGGCACCGATCTTCATGAACACCGCCGCCAACTGCTGGTCGTCGATGACGCTCATCCCCCACACGCGAACAGGCTGCTCGCCGTAATGGCGATAGACCGCCCCGTCGGCGAAGGTGAGCCAGGCCGCGGGCACGGTGGGCACCACGCTCTGGAGGAAGAGGTAGATCATCTTGCCGCCGTACGACATCTGCAGTTCCGGCAGCGGACCGACCACCGGCATCCACATCAGCACGGCGGTGAGGACCACGAAGAGGTGCAGCGAGAAGTGGAGCGGGCCGTTGGTGGTCGAGGTGTTGACCACACCGGGGACATGCAGGATCATGGTCATCGCGTTGAAGACCACGGCGGCGACGACGGGCTTGGCGAAGAACCGCACCACTCGATAGGTGCGACCGTCGCCGATGAGCGCCCGCAACAACCACTCGGGCGTGGCCAGCAGCACCAGCGGCGGCAGGAAGTAGCTCAGCATCATGTGCTGCACCATGTGCACGCTGTAGAGGTAGTCCTCACCGATCTGGTGGATCGGCCAGGTGCTCGCCACGAACAGCACCACCATCGCGGCGACGAAGCACTTCCATTGGCGCGAGGTCACCACCGGTTGGCCGGGCCGGACGGCGGTCGGCCCGATCACCCGCACCATATAGACGTAGGCACCGACGAGGAAGGCGACCAGCAGGTACACCTCCGGGTTCGGCACGAAGCGCCACGGATCCGCATACGTCGACGCGGCCAGCATGAGTTATGCCTGGAAGAACTTGAACGTGAAGAGGAAGACCGTGTACACGAACAGGGCGAGGCCGAGGCCCGTGTAGAACAACATGCTGAAGATCCGGCTGTCGAACTTCAAGTGCATGAAGATCATCACGATCATGAAGAACTTGATGAGCATCAGGATGATCAGCACCGGCGTGTGGAAACGACCGATGTCGATCCAGTAGGTGGAGGTCTCGAGTGCGGTCAGGACCGCGAGGACCAACGCGGTCTTGATGAAGTAGGCGTCCTTGGGAACGTGGTGTTCCTCGTGGGCGTGCTGGTCGTCGTGCGCATCGTGTGCGTCGGCTGCATGTTCGGTGGTTGCGCTCATGGTGCGTACCTCAGGCCGGGATCAGGTAGACGAGGGTGAAGATGACGACCCAGACCACGTCGACGAAGTGCCAGTAGAGGCCGATGAGCTCGACCACTTCCGCCTTGTCGCCGGGGATGCGGCTCCGGCCGATGATGCCCACCAACGCCAGCAGCATGATGATGCCGACCGTGACGTGCACGCCGTGGAACCCTGTGAGGGTGTAGAAGCTCGAACCGAACAGGCTCGAAGTGAAGCCGAGACCTTCGTGGTAGAAGGACGTGAACTCGTAGACCTGGCCGCCCACGAACAGGGCGCCGAGCATCGCGGTGACCGCGAGCCACAGCTTGGTGTTCCGGTCGTCCTTGCGCTTGGCCGAGTTGACGGCGAGCACCATCGTGAGCGAGCTCATCAGCAGGATGAAGCTGCTCACCGAGGTGACCGGCACGTCGAAGATCTGTGACGGGCCGGGGCCACCGGAGTAACGGCCGCGGTAGAGCATGTAGGTCGAGATGAGTCCGCCGAACAGCAGGCACTCGCTGCCGAGGAACAGCCACATCGCCAGCTTGTTGTTGCTGAGGCCGGTGCTGGTCCCGTGGAAACCGGGCGCTGGTCCGTCGTTCTCGTGTTCGTGGTCCACTTCGTGGACGGCGATGTCAGCCAAGGGTCGCCAACTCCTTCGTCGAATTCCCACCGTCGGCGGGTGGGTCGTAGTCACTGTCATCGGCGACCGAAGGCTCGAGTGCCCAGCCGAACATGGCCAGCATCAAGATGCCCGCACCGACGACGCTGAAGATCAGGTTGAAGATGACGCCATAGGCGATGATCGGCAACGAGAAGGCGAGCACGATCGGCCAGTACGACGGCGACGGAAGGTGGATGTGCGCATCAGCATTCGCCTCGAGCTCGGCCAGGACTTCTTCGGCGGTCTTCACCTTCACCAGTCGCGGGCCGTTCTCGGTGTCGACCTCTTCGTACTTGCGGTGGAAGAACTCGTCGAGCGCGTGCACCGTGGGGATGCTGTCGAAGTTGTGCTCCTTGGGCGGGCTCGAGGTCATCCATTCGAGGGTGCGTGCGTCCCACGGGTCGAGAGGGGCGACCGGCGCCTTCTTCCAGGTGTGGAGAATGTTGATCACGAAGATCAAGACGCCCGCGGCGATGGTGAAGGCACCGAGGGACGCGACCTGGTTCCAGAAGTGGAGGTCGAAGAACCCGGTGCCGGTGAGCTTCTCGGGCCACACGACCATGCGGCGAGGCTGGCCCTGGAGGCCGAGGATGTGCATCGGTGCGAACGTGAGGTTCACCCCGAAGAACATCAGCCAGAAGTTCCACTTGCCGAGGCGCTCGTTGAGGCACTTGCCGAACACCTTCGGCCACCAGAAGTAGAACCCGGCGAACAGACCCATCACGGCGCCACCGACGATGACGTAGTGAAAGTGGGCGACGATGTGGTACGTGTCGGTCTGCTGGGTGTCCGACGGTGCCACGGCGTGCGTGACGCCGGAGAGACCGCCGATGGTGAACAGCACGATCACGCCGATCGCGAAGAGCATCGACGTGGTGAACCAGAGCTTGCCGCCCCACAAGGTGAGCGTCCAGTTGACGATCTTCACGCCGGTGGGGATGGCGATCAGCATGGTCGCCACCGAGAACACGGCGACGCTGACCGGACCGAGTCCACTGGCGAACATGTGGTGCGCCCACACACCCCAGCCGACGAAGCCGATCGCCGCACCCGAGAACACGACGAACTTGTAGCCGAACAACGGTTTCCGGGCGAACGTGGGCAGTACCTCGGAGATGATGCCGAAGCTGGGGAGGATGATGATGTACACCTCTGGGTGTCCGAAGATCCAGAACAGGTGTTGCCAGAGCAGCGGATCGGCCCCCTGGTTGACGTCGAAGAACGTGGCTCCGAAAATCCGTTGGAAGCTCAGGAGGAACAGCGCCACGGTGATCACGGGCATCGCGAAGAGCAGCAGGAACTGCACGACCAGCACCATCCAGGTGAACACCGGCATGTTCATCAGCTTCATCCCTGGCGCTCGCATGTTGAGCACGGTGACGATGAGGTTGATCGCGCCGACGAGCGAGGCGATACCGGTGATCTGCAGACCCAGGACCCAGAAGTCGATGCCGTGGCTCGGCGAGAACAGCGCGCTCGAGTTCGGCGAGTACATGAACCAGCCACCATCGGCGGCGCCGCCGAGGATCCAGGAGCTGTTCAGGAAGATCCCACCGAACAGGAAGAGCCAGAAGCCGACCGCGTTGATGCGGGGGAACGCGACGTCGCGAGCGCCGACCTGCAGCGGCAGGAAGTAGTTGGCGAAGGCCGCCGCCATCGGCATCACGAAGAGGAACACCATCGTGGTGGCGTGCATCGTGAACATCTCGTTGTACAGCCCGGCGCTGAGCACCGTGTTGTCGGGGGCGGCGAGCTGGAGCCGGATCAGGAGCGCCTCGACACCGCCGACGAGGAAGAAGAACAGCGCGACGGCGCCGTACATGATGCCGAGCTTCTTGTGGTCGACCGTGAACACCCACGACTTCCATCCGGTGGTGGCGACGGGGCGGCGGAACACGCCGAGGGCACGCGACGGAGTGACGAGGGCAGGAGCCGCGCCGCCTGGGCCGACGGTGGCGGGGACTGGCGAAGGTCGTTCGATGATGGCCATCGGTAGGGCTCCCTTACTTCCGCTCGATGAGGAACGCGATGAGCTGGTCGATCTGAGCCGGGGTGAGGTTCAGGTTCGGCATGCCGCGGTACTTGCCGCCCGTGGAGGCCAGCTTGGTGGGGTCGACGAACATGGGCTTCATACCGGGCGGGTTGCGCAACCAATCGCGCAGGGCCGCCTCGTCGAAGCATTCGGGCGTGACGCCCTTGAGGTACATGGCCCCGAACTCGTCGGGCTTCGCGTGCCAGAGCTTGTCGCGGCACTCCGCCGAGATGAGGTCGAACGTCCAGCCGGCGATGGCGGTGCGGGTCATGAGGTTGGTGAGGTTCGGGGCCACACCCGACACGATGTACAGGTCGGGGTCGGACAGCACGGGTGTGCCGTCGGCGTTCTTGATCCCATTCACCTGGTGGCACTTGCTGCAGTTGGCGATGAAGGTCTGCTCACCGGTGGCTGCCAGCGTGCCGGCCTCGGGCGAGGTGTACGGCTCGAGTTGGTTGTCGACCCAGGTCTGGAAGTCGGCCGTGTCGAGCGCGATGGCGGCCATGCGCATTCGGGCGTGGCTGAGTCCGCAGAACTCCGTGCACTGACCCGTGTAGAGACCGGGATGATCCGCCTCCATCCGCAGCGTGTGCAGTCGACCGGGCACGGCGTCGCGCTTGCCGTTGAGCTTCGGGATCCAGAAGCTGTGGATGACGTCGCGGCTGGTGATGCGCAGCAGCACCGGCACGTTGGCGGGCATGACGAGCTCGCCGCTGGTGACGATCGGTGCGCTGATGGTGACGCCACCGCAGTCGCCCGCGGTGTAGTCGTACTCCCACCACCACTGCTCGCCGGTGACGTTGATGACGCATTCGGTGTCGGACTTCTTGTCGAGGGCGAAGACGGTGATGACCGTGGGCACCGCAACGCCGGCGAGGATGATCGCCGGAAGGATCGTGAGCGCGATCTCGAGCTTCGGGTTGCCGTGGGTCTGCTCGGGGATGTCCTGGCCACGGTCCTTGAACTTGAACATGATGTAGGCGACGACGCCGATCACGATGACACCCACAACGCCGGCGATGTAGTACACCGGACGCTGGAGGTTGTCGATCTGACGGGCGTTCGGACCTGCCGGCTGGAAGGTGTCCTGCGGAGCGTCCTTGGCGCAGCCGGCCAGCAGCGCGCCGACCGACACGACGAGGACGGCGAGGGGCCAACGACGACGGCGGGTTGAGGACATGTCCTCGAGGGTAGTCACGGTGTCTGCTCCGGTCATTTTCACGGGACCAGCAATTTGATTTCTTGGCCGTCGACACCGGGAACGGTGAGGACGTAGGGGGTGCTGCTGGCGAGTTGCGACTTGTGGATCTTGAAGGTGAGGAAGGCTTCGCCGCCGTGCTTCACCTTGGTGGTGCAATCGGCCTGCTCGCTACCTTCGGTGCCGTCGGCGGCCTTGAATGTACCGAGATGGACCGTGAGCCGTTGCGGCTCCGACGACTTGTTGTTGAAGAGGACGTGGACGTCGGTGCTGCGCGGCACCGGGATCTCGTGGTACTCGACGTTGGGCACACCGTTGATGAACGCCACCAGACGATTGTCGGCGGTGAGGACGACAGAGGCGATGACGCTGCTCTTCCCGGCGACGGCCTGCGAACCGCGGGCGTCGACCTCTTCGGTCGCCGCCTCCGAAGCCTGGCCCAGGCACACCGCGCTGGTGAGGGTGGGATGCGGCTCGACGGTGCGCTGGCCCTGCACCGCGGACACGACACCGACGCCCATCAGCGCCACCGCGCCGACGGTGATGACGCCGGCCACGGTGCCTTTGCTGACGCCGCGCTTGGCGGCGAACAGGAACCCGACGATCAGGATGATGGTGCCGAGCACGATGAACACCCAGCGCCCGGCGTCCTTGTTGACGCTGAGCATGATCCGCGAGAACGCGTAGATGATCCCCCCGAGGGCGACCGCCGCCAGGATCGGGAACTCGAGCGGGTGGAGGAGCCGCTTGCGGATCCCGGCGTTGTAGGCCAGATCCGAGCTCGCCCCTTCGCTCCATCCCTGCACCATCCACTCGACCAGCGCGGCGAGCACGACGATGACAGAGACCTTGAACACCACGGGCCGGCTGACCGCGCCGACCACGAGACCGGCGAGACCGACGGACGCAACGGCGGGCCACATGCTGCGACCGACCGGCGGGCGTGCGGCGGCCGCCGAACGCTGGACACCTTCCTGCATCGCCGGCACGTTGCCGTCGCGGATGAAGAAGTTGATGCCGGTGAGGAATGCGAACAGGCACGCGACGGTGACGAGACCGATCGTGCCCATCGTGCCGATCGGACCGCCGTTCGTGGCTGCGAACGCGATCGCTCCCACGATGGAGAGCACGGTCGCCCCGAGGAACAATTTTGAACCAGTGGTGAACATGGGCTCCCCGTTACTTCGTCACGTAGACCACGAACCACACCGCCGTGAACACGGCGGCGAAGGCGTACCAATACAGGGCATGGGCGGCAACGACCTCACGGTCCGAGGTGCGACCACCGAGATAGCGGAACGCCGTGACGGCGCTGAACACCACGCCGATCACGGCCAGGGCCACCGTGACACCGGTGACGACGTAGAACATGATGCTGAACGTGCCGCCGTTCGCGGGAACGTTCATGGTGGCGTAGATGAAGGCCTGTGCGTTGATGAGCGCCAGTCCCATGAACCCGGTGAGGGCCAACGCCAGACCGGTGTGGGGCCGATCCTCGCGCTTGGCGCTGTACACCGCCCACTGGGCGAAGATGCACAGCGGGATCAGCGCGATCAACATCACGTTCACGGGCACCAGAGGCACGCTGATGTCCTTGGGCATCCAGCGGCCGTCGACGCCGGCGATGGCTTCCTTCCGAAGGCGCAGCCAGAGGGCGAGCATGCCACCGAGGAGCGATGCCGCGATGGCGGCGAAGAACGCGGTGCCGACGAACACCTGACGACGCGGCGGGGGTGCGGGGGCCGGGGGAAGAGCAAGCATCAGGCATCACTCCGGGTCGAGGGCTTGAGGTCGAGCAGCGGCTCGGCCGACTGCACGATGTGGATGTCGGCGAAGTTCGCTTCCGGCGCCGGTGACGTGGTGGCCCATTCGAGGGTCTGGCCGTCCCACGGGTCGTCGCCGGCATGTTCGCCCTTCAGGAACCCTCGCAGCGCGAGCGCAACGAAGGCCAACACCGACAGCAGCACCAGAGCGTGGCCGGCACCGGACAGTGCGTTCCAGAGGCCGGACGGCCCCGAGTAGTCGAACTGGGTGACACCGTCGATGCCGGGCTCGACGGCGGGGAACACCGCGCCGGGCTGGTCGGCGAAGCCGGCGATCATCATCGGCACACTGGCCAAGAGCGCGCCGAGGAACCCGAGCAGGGCCAACGGCAGTGCGGCCTTCGACATCGTGCGGCCCCACCACTTGGGTCCCCAGTAGACGACCGCGCCCATGCCGGCGAGGACTGCCGCATAAACGAGCGCCAGCCACGTGCCTTCCTCGAACACCGTGCCCGCCAGGCCGGTGTCGCCGATGTGGAACAGGGCGCTCGCCACCACCCCGAGCAGCGCAAGCAGCGATGCCAGGACGCCGAACACGAGCGGCGCAGAGATGCGGGCCTTCTTGCGCAACATCGACAGGGTCACGGCCACCGCCAAGAACGCACCGAGGAGCGGCAGGAGGTGCACGAGGGCGTACGGGACGAGGTCGGAGACCTTGTCGCCGCTCGACAGGTCACGGAACGGCGACCGGATGATGACGGGCGATTGCACCGCAGTAGCGAAGATCGCCGTGCCGACCAGTGCGATCGCGGCGAGCACCGGGCCGCGCGGCTTGAGCCGCGCCCCCGAGGCAGTGGCCACGGTCTCGGCGAGGAATCCGAAAACCGGAACGGCGAAGATGATGGTGGTCGGTTGCGTGAACCCGAACCCGCCGAACTGCGAGATGGCCTGGTTCCCGCTGAGCTGGCTGAGCGACGGGTACTTGTGGGCGACGAACACGACGAGCAGGTTGCCGATGACGACCGGCAGCGCGATGACCAGCGCGAGGCACATGGTCAGCACGGACCACGTGAACATCGGCACGCGGCGCATGTTCAGGCCCGGGGCCCGCGTGGTGAGGATGGAGGTGAGCAGCGACACGGCACTGCCGAGGAGCCCGACCATGGCCAGCGCGGCCGAGAGCGTGAACAGGTCCACGAAGCGGGCGTTTCCGCCATTCGGGCCACCGTTCGCACTGATGGCCACGATCGACATCACGGCGCCGATCAACCAGGTCCAGAATCCGGCGGCCGCGAGGCGGGGGAACGCCAGCGAACGCGCGCCGACCTGCAGCGGCACGATGGCCAGGGCGAGGCCGATCATCAGCGGCAGCATCACGACATAGGTGAGTCCGAAGCGGTAGATCGAGAAGAGCTGCGTGAGCGAGCCGATGTCCAACATGGACGCGCTCGCATCGACGCGCTCGAAGGCGAGCAGCGCAGCCACGACGACGGTGCCCATGAGTGCCACGGCCGCCGACCCGAGGTAGAGGCGTCCGATCTTCTTGTGGTCGGTCGTGGTGACCCATTCGGCGACGCACGCCAACCCCGCGCTCGCCGGAGCAGCGCTGGTTGCGTGGGTATCGATGGTGGTCATAGGCAACGAACTCGTTTCGTCTCGGGCGCGCGTTGAGCAGGGCCCTCACATGACAGGTCGGTTGAGGTGATTACAGGTGCGACATTACCCACAGGGCCCACGTCCGCAGGAAATCCTCATGCCCCGTGGCGGATGAACACGTCGATCGTCATGGCAGCGAACAGCAGCGTGACGTACGTGATCGAGTATCCGAAGACGCGCATCGACCGCTGCGGCGTGGGGTTTCTGCCAAGGTCGATGGTGCCCCAGAGGAACAACGCGCCGAGCACGACGGCACTGACTCCGTACAACCATCCGAGGTCGGCGACCCGCCAGAGCACGAGTGTGCTGACGACCATCAGCGCGGTGTACATCACCATCTTGCGGACGGTGACCTTCAGCGTGGCGACGGCGGGCAGCATCGGGACGTTGGCGGCGCGGTAGTCGTCGGCGTAGCGGATGGCCAGCGCCCAGAAGTGTGGCGGCGTCCAGAGGAACATCACGACGAACAGCACGACGGGCGTCCAGGTCACGTTGTTCTGCACCGCCGACCACCCCACCAGCACGGGCACGGCGCCGGCCGCGCCGCCGATCACGATGTTCTGTGTGCTCGTGCGCTTCAACCACAGGGTGTAGACGAACACGTAGAACAACGTTGCCGACAGGGCCAGGACGGCGGCGAGCAGGTTCGCCCAGCGCCACAGGACCCCGAACGCGACCACCTCGAGTGCGATCGCGAACACGAGCGCCTCGCGGGGTCCGACAAGGCCGGTGACCAGCGGACGCCCCTGGGTGCGCGGCATGAGTTTGTCGATGTCGCGGTCGACCACCATGTTGATGGCGTTGGCCCCTCCCGCGGCGAGCGTGCCGCCCAACAGGGTGATGAGCACCAGCGTCGTGCGCGGCCAGCCTTGCTCGGCCAGCACCATCGTGGGGACGGTCGTGATGAGCAGCAACTCGATGATCCGTGGCTTGGTGAGCGCGATGAAGCCACCGACACGCGAGGTGGGGGTTCGACGAGACCCGTGTGACACACCTCCCGGCGCAAGCCGAGAGGGCACGAGGGGGCGGGCGCCGACTGCCATAGCGGCACCATCGTAGGGGTCGCTCGTCGGCGGAACCACCTGTGGACGATCGAGGCGGCAGAATGTGGCATGGCCCCGGTCACGGCACCCGTCCAACTCGAGCAACCGGAGACGGACCAGTCCACCGCGCTCGACCGCCCGTGGATCGTGCTCGTGTGGAACGACCCGATCAACCTCATGAGCTACGTCACCATGGTGCTCCAGAAGGTGTTCGGCTACAGCCTGGAGAAGGCCACGGCTCTGATGCTCGACGTGCACCACAAGGGCCGGGCGGTGGTGAGCAACGGGACCCGGGAGAAGGCCGAGATCGACGTGTACCACCTCCACGAGCACGGGCTCTGGGCCACGATGCAACAGGACGACTGACCGGCGTGGCGCCCGACATCTCGATGGAACCGGTGAACGGCTGGTTCGTGACTCCACGCGGTCGGCACGTCGCCGCCGAGTCGGTGAGTTGGCTGGCAACCCGCAGCGGCGGGCCAGGTGGGCAACACGCCAACACGTCCGACACGGCGGTCACGGTGACCATCGTCGTCGCCGACGCTGGCCTACCCGACGTCGTTCGTGAGCGGGTGGAGGCGGCGACGGGGCCAACCATCGTCGCCAGTTCGGCGAAGTCACGGTCGCAGTGGCGCAATCGGCAGCTGGCGTGGCGGGCGGCGATGGAACGACTCGACGCTGCGGCGACACCACCGGCGCCGCCACGAGCCCGAACCCGGCCCAGCCGCGGGGCCCGGGAGTACCGGCTGGCGGACACGCGGCGGGCCGGCGAACGCAACCGGGACCGTCCGCGACCCCGATCCGCCGCCTGACGCGACTGTGCCCCCGCCGGTGCGGGGGCACTTCCTCGTTGGGAGCGTCGCTGTGAT
>JBBQTC010000051.1:0-31693 GCA_038234785.1 Acidimicrobiales bacterium | reverse complement strand
CGCCCCCCGGCAGAGCGAAACGGATCCGGGCCTCGGCCTCGGATCGCCCACCGATCGACTCGGGAGTGCCCTCGGCGACCACCCTCCCCGCCGCGATCACGATGACCCGATCGGCGAGCGCCTGCGCCTCGTCGAGGTAATGCGTGGTGAGCACGATCGTCTTGCCGAGACCCGAGAGGTTCTCGACCACATCCCACGCCTGCCGACGGGCGCTCGGGTCGAACCCCGTGGTCGGCTCGTCGAGGAACAGCACCTCCGGGTCACCGACGAGACCCAGGGCGAGGTCGAGCCGGCGCTGCTGGCCACCCGACAGCGTCTTCACACGGCTGCGCGACTTCTCCTGCAGCCCGACGAGTTCGACGACCTCCTCCACCGGTCGGGATGCTCGGTAGTACCCGGCGTGCATCGTCAGCACCTCGACAACGGTGAGGTACGGATCGATGCCGCACGACTGCAAGACGATGCCGATGCGCTGGCGGAAGTCGGTCCCACCCTCCGCAGGGTCGATGCCGAGGACCGACACCCTGCCACCATCGCGACGGCGGTAGCCCTCGAGGATCTCGACGGTCGACGTCTTGCCGGCACCGTTCGGTCCGACGATCGCCACCACCTCTCCACGCTCGACCGTGAACGACACGTCGCGCACGGCCTCGACGTCGCCGTACGACTTTCGCAGTGCTTCGACCTCGATCACCGTCATCGCTCACCTCCGCGTCGCCTGTCGATCCTCGCAGGATTGTGCCACCCTCGTGTGGGAGAATGATCGCATGCGCGCGTCCACCTTGGTCCTGGGTTTCCTCGTCGTCGTCCTCGTCGCGGCGGGGATCTCCTTCGCACTCGAATACGCGACGAATTCCATCCTGTTGATGGTCATCGTCTTCAGCGTGTTGGTGATCGCCGGAGGGGCGGGCCTCGTCAAGCTGTACCTGCGCCAGGACGACCTCAACTACTGACCGGTCACGGCTGACTGGCCCCGAACGACGAGAGGGGCCCACCGAAGTGGACCCCTCACCGACGTTTCATGTGGAGCGGACGACGAGATTCGAACTCGCGACCCTCACCTTGGCAAGGTGATGCTCTACCAGCTGAGCCACGTCCGCAATGCGGGTGCAATCTAGCGAGAGCACACCGAGTGTGACAACGCCGATTCGGTTTCCGATGCCCCCGTCGCAGGTCAGGAACGCTGGTCGGCGGGACGCAGATCGACCCGGAGGACGAGAAAGCCATCCTCCACGACACCTACCGCATCGCCGATGATGGCGAAATCGAGGAAGTCGGTCTGGGCCTGCTTCACGAACAACGCCCGCTCCTCGCCGGCAACCGGCGGCAGTGGTCGTTGCTTGACCGCCGCAGCCCGTTCACGGAATCGGGTGACCATCGCATCGACGTCGAGAGCATCAGCCATGACGACCACCGTAGCTAGTCGGCGCTGTTGGTGCGCAGCAACGGGTCGATCGAACGGTCGACGGCAACCATTCCGTCCGTCTCGTCAGCGTCGGTCTCGTCAGCGTCCACCTCGACCTCGTCCGCAACGACATCCGGCTCCACCGCGACCACGTCGACGTCTGGCTCGACGACGTCTGGTTCAACGACCTCTGGCTCGACGAGATCGTCGAACTGTGGCGGCGCCGCGTTCACCGAGGCCTTCAGGTCGACCGGGTTGAGCCGGCTCTCGTCGGCCGGATCACGGAGTGCACCCTCGGGGCGTGCCTTCTCCAGGCGCATGTTCCGTGTGGTGAAGTCACCCTTCCACCACTTGCGCGAGCCCATCGCCTCCAGCGGTCCGAGGGCGGGGTGCTCGACTTTCGCCGAGCGCCACCACACGAACGTGCCGACCGCCAACGCGACCGCCAGGATCACCAACCCACCGGCGGCGAGGAAGATGATGCGAGCGTTCTTGGGATCCTGGAAACTTCCCTCGGCGAACAGTGCGGCTGCGCTCACGCCGGCACCATCACATCGTCCGACACGTCCACCTTCACGACCTGGTCCACCACGCTCACGGGCACCAGTGTCGCACGCGGACACCGCCAACGACACGCGACGACGTGCGGAACTGTTCCGGATCAGCCAAGCTGTTCGACGTGGACTTCGTCTGGTTCGTTCTTTTCGCAGCATTGATCGTTGCCATGCTCTGGGGCTCGTACAAGATCGAGCCGCACTACGCGTCCAAGGACGGCACCAGGTTCATGTGCAACGCGCAAGAGCTCGCCGACGGGGAAGCGCTCACACGCAACAAGGAAACACGCGTGACGGTGATGCACGACGGCTCGCTGCACTGCAGTCAGAAGCACAAGCTGCGCCGCGACGCGTCCCTGTGGACGTTGGTGGGCAAGTCGGCCGACCCGCCTCGGGGCGTGGAGGTGTATCTCGCCCAGCAGCTCACCGATGGCCGCGCACTGCCGGGCCAACTCGCGCTGCGGCTCCCGAAGAAGAGCCGTGTGGTCCCGGTGCTCGACCAGATCCTGGCCGACCGAGAGCTCAAGCAGGCGCGCCGAGCTCCAGGAACGCCTTCACCGGTGGACCGACCTGATCCAGATTGATCAAGAACCCATCGTGGCCATGCGGCGAATCAATCTCCACGTAGTCGGACTTCGTGCCGATCGACAGCAGGAGGTCATGGATCTGACGCTGCTGGTAGGTGGGATACAGGATGTCGCTGGAGATGCCCATCACGAGCGCGGGTGAACTGATCCGCGCCATGGCCGCCGCAAGTCCCGAACGGCCACGACCGACGTCGTGCAGATCCATCGCCTTGCCGATGATGAGGTAGCTGTTCGTGTCGAAGCGACGAACCAACTTGTCGCCGTGGTAGTCGAGGTAGCGCTCGACCTCGAAGCGTTGCCACAGGTCGAGGCCGTCACGCAACGTCGATCCGTCGGCGAGTTCGCGACCGAAGCGGTCGGTGAAGACGTTGTCGCTGCGGAACGTCACCTGCGCGACCATCCGCGCCGTCGCCAGCCCCTCCCACGGACCCTCGCCCTCGCCCGCGTCGTAGTAGTCGCCGCCGCGCCACTTGGGGTCCATCCGGATCGCTCGCCGGCCGATGGCACCCCACGCGATCTGCTGTGCGCTGGCCTGGGTGCAGGTCGCGATCGGCACGATCGAGCCCACACGGTGTGGGAACGTGATCGCCCACTCCAGCACCTGCATGCCACCCATCGACCCGCCGACCACGGCGTGCCACCGATCGATGCCGAGCTGGTCGGCCAGACGGGCCTGCGCACGCACCATGTCGCGGATGGTGACGACCGGGAACCTGCTGCCGTAGGGCAGGCCGTCCTCAGGGTGCGGCGACGCTGGTCCGGTCGATCCCTGACATCCGCCGAGCACGTTGGAGCACACCACGTACCAGCGGTCCGTGTCGATGGCCAGGCCGGGCCCGACCGCACCCTCCCACCAGCCAGGGGCGGGGTGACCCGTCTCGGCCGGGCCGGTCGCGTGGCTGTCGCCGGTCCACGCGTGACACAGCAGGACCGCGTTGCTGCGGTCGGGCGCCAGCGTCCCCCACGTCTCGTAGGCCAGCGTGACGTCGTGCAGCGTGCTGCCGCCGTCGATCGCGAACGGGCGATCCGGCGCGAACCGGTGGAATCGACGACTGCCGGAGGGTTCGCCGGGCATCCATGCTCCCGTCGCAGGATGCGGGCGGTGAGGTCGATATGACCCGGTCATCGGTTCCTCCTTCGTCGCAGTCGTGGTGCCACACGCTGTACGAGGGAAGCATTTGTTGCCAGACCTGGGTCTGGCCACATCCCCACCGAAGTGGGAAGGCACCGTGGGGCTTCCTCCCCGGTTGCCGGAACCCGTCCCATGCCAACTGACCGCAAGGGAAGGGGTCGCTCGTGATGCGTGTCGTCGCAGCACGATAGCAACGATCACGGGGCGAAACGCTGCTCCGTTTCGTAGTGACCGTCGAGGTCCACCAGTCGTCCGAACTCACCGAAATCGACGAGTCGGTCGAGATGGTCGCGCAGGCTGCCCTGCTCGCGGAGCAGTTCGAGCGACGTCTGCACCGCCCGCACCATCGAGAACAGCGCCGACAGGGGCGACACGACGAGGAGGAAACCGAGGTCGGCGAGCTCTCGCTGGGTGAGCAACGGTGTGCGCCCGGTCTCGACCATGTTCGCCACCAGTGTGATGTCGGGCAGTGCCGCCGCGATCTGCTCGAGTTCGGCGACCGTCTCGGGTGCCTCGACGAACAGCGCGTCGACGCCGGTGTCGCGGGCCATCTTGGCTCGTTCGATCGCTTCGTCGAGCCCGAGCGCGGCACGGGCATCGGTGCGAGCCGTGATGTGCAGATCCGAGGCGGCGTGCACGGCGGCGCGCAGCTTGGCCAGCCAGTCACCACGCTCGATGACCTGCTTGCCCGCCATGTGGCCGCAGCGCTTGGGCCACACCTGATCCTCCAGGAACATGCCCGCTGCGCCCGCCTGCTCCCACAGGTCGACCGTGCGCATCGTGTTCAGCGGGTTGCCGTACCCGGTGTCGGCATCGACCACGACCTCCAGACCCCGGTTCGCGGTGCAGACACGTCGGGCGACTTCGGCCATCTCGCCCTGGGTCAGGTAGCCGAAGTCGGGGAGGCCGAGGAGGGTTCCGCTGACGCAATAGCCGCTGAGGAAGACCGTGCCGAACCCGGCCTCTGCGGCGAGTCGGGCCGACAGCGCGTCCCAGACACCCGGCATCAACACCGATTCGGACGCCGACAGCCGCCAGCGAAGCGTGGTTCCACTCATTGGTGCAGCGTAGCCATGGTGCCGGCGGCGCCGATCGGGCGCGCGATCAATCGAACAGACCGTCCACCTGACTGGCCGGACAATCTGACTGATCCACCGATCAACCCGGCTGATGCATCAGCGAGTAGACGGACGCCCGATCCGACGAGAGGATGTCGGGCAATGGGCGTCTGCTATCTCACTCCGAAGGCCAGGGTCGTCATGACCGGCATCGCCGGACATGGTTCCCTCGCCACCGACACCATCGCCGCGGGCGAGGTCGTCGCGGCCTTCGGCGGTCGCTGCATCGCGCGCGACGAACTCGACCTGCTGCCCGCCGAACAGCAGCAGCGCAGCATCCAGATCGAGGAGCACCTGTACCTCGCCGGCGCGTCCGATCCTGAGCCCGCCGACTTCATCAACCACTCGTGCGAACCCACGTGCGGCCTCAGCGGCAACACCGTGCTCGTCTCGCTTCGCGAGATCCACGCCGGCGAGCCGATCACCTACGACTACGCGATGAGCGACGGCAGCGACTACGACGAGTTCGAGTGCGTGTGTGGTTCCACCGGTTGCAGGGGCAAGGTCACCGGTCACGACTGGATGCTGCCCGACCTGCAGCTCCGCTATCGGGGCTCGTTCAGCCCCTACCTGGCAACGCGCATTGCGTCGCTGGTCAGCATCGGCGCCGAGCGCCGGGCATTCGCTCTCTGAGCGTGTCGACCTACTGAGGTCGTGCGGCCCTTGCGGGGAGATGAGGTCTGCGAGCTAACTTGAGCCCATGCGAGTGCTGGTGGTGGGCGCAGGAGGTGTGGGGTCGTCCATCGCTTCGATTGCGGCCCGCCGTGAGGCTTTCGAGCAGATCGTCATCGCCGACGTCGATGCCACCCGGGCGGCTCGCGCCGCCGCGCACACCGGCAGCGACCGCGTGATCGGCACTCGGGTGGATGCCGGCGACCGCATCGACCTCATCGAACTGGCCCGAACGTCGCGCGCTGACGTCATCGTCAACGCCTGCGATCCGCGCTTCAACCCGCCGATCTTCGACGCTGCGTTCGAGGCGGGATGCCACTACCTCGACATGGCGATGCACATGTCCATGCCGCACCCCACCGACCCGTACCACCTGCCCGGCATCATGCTCGGCGATGCCCAGTTCGCTGCATCGGACGCGTGGGAGGAGCGCAACCTGCTCGCCCTCGTCGGAATGGGTGTGGAGCCCGGCTTCAGCGATGTCGTCGCCCGCTACGCGTCCGACCACCTCTTCCAGCGGATCGACGAGATCGGCGTTCGAGACGGCGCCGATCTGGTCATCGAGGGCATCGGGTTCGCGCCGACGTTCAGCATCTGGACCACGATCGAGGAGTGCCTCAACCCGCCGATCGTCTACGAGCGCGATCGGGGCTGGTTCACCACAGAGCCCTTCAGCGAGGAGGAACGGTTCCTCTTTCCGGAGGGCATCGGGGAACTGAGCTGCGTCAACGTCGAGCACGAGGAAGTGCTGCTGATGCCGCGTTGGATCGACGTCGGCCGAGTCACGTTCAAGTACGGGCTGGGCGACGAGTTCATCGACGTGCTCAAGACGCTGCATCTGCTCGGCCTCGACTCCACCCGTCCGGTCACCGTTCGCGGGGTCGACGTGTCACCACGCGACGTCGTGGCTGCCGTACTGCCCAACCCGGCGGAGCTCGGCGACCGCATGCGGGGCCGCACCTGTGCGGGCTCGCTGGTCACCGGCATCGGAATCGACGGAGCGCCCCGGCGCACGTACCTCTACCAGATCGTCGACAACGAGTGGACGATGCGCGAGTACGGCCATCAGGCGGTCGTGTGGCAGACCGCGGTGCACCCGGTGGTGGCGTTGGAGATGCTCGCGACCGGCGAGTGGAAGGGCGAAGGTGTGAAGGGTCCCGAGGCGTTCCGCGCCGACCCGTTCCTCGCCCTGCTCGACGAGCACGGTGCACCCTGGGCGATGGAAGAGCGCACACCGTGACGACGCTGCGCAAGTCCGAGGTGGAGCGGATGATGGCGGGCTACGACGACGATCCGGTCGCCTCGCTCACGGTGGCGTTGCGGATCGCCCTCGACCGTCCCGACGACGACTGGATCGCGCTCGTCAACGGCGCCTGGTGCTCGTGCACACGGCGGATCCGGCTGCACGCACTCGACCCCGCAGCGCTCGACGAGCTCGCTGCGGAGCTCAACGAGCAGCGGACGCTCAACCCGACGCGCTGATCGTTCCGACCACGGGTTGGGCGAGCACGACCCGCCGGTCGAATCCGGGTTCGGTGGGGAGGAATCCGTTGCGGTCGGGCCACAGCAGCTGCACCGCATCGAAGGCAGCGCCCCGTCGCCAGCTGACCGCGGTACCGAGCAGGACGCGGATCGTGTCGGGTTCGATGGGAGCGAACACACATCGAAGGTCGCCGTCGAACAGGCCGGTCAGCTCGATGGCGAGCGGGATCTCCGTGCCGCCGCGCAGCAGGTCGGCGATCATGTCGAACAACCCCCTCGCCGCGGACGGAGTGAGCCCGAACACCACGACCTCGGGGAACCCGAACGCCTCGGGAAAGCCGATGGTGTACACGTAGCCGGCGAATGGGGGATCCGTGTCGGTGCGCGGTCCCACCGGCTCCATCGCCCACCCGTGGGTCTCGATCATCCACTCGATCTTCTCCGCGTGGGGAATGTGGAAGTCGGGCAGTTCCATCTCAGAGCAGGCGCTCACTGCCCACGTCGAGGGCGTGGCGCGTGTGACGGGTCGCCATGGCCGCGAACATGGCCTCGCTGCGATCACTCGAGCCCACCAGCTGCGAGGCGGCGACGGCCATGATGACCCCGGCGTAGGCGTCGCGGCAGTAGTGGTGCCAGAACGTGTGCTCGTCGACGTGCACGTCGTAGTCCTCGAGCGCCGTCAGATAGTCAGCGAGCACGGACCGCTCGATCTCACCGCGCACCTCGGGAAACGGACCGGCGCCCATGAAGTAGCTGACGTCGCCACTCGCCGCGCCGTGACCTGGGGTCTGCCAGTCGACCGTTGCCACCGGGTAGCCGCCCCGATCGGACGCGAACATCAGGTTGTCGAGCCGGTAGTCGCCGTGGGTGACCGTGTCGGGCAGGTCGCGGCCCGCGACCCAATCGGGAATCCGGGCGCCGAATCGCTCGATCAGCTCGATGCCCTCCGCGTCGAGGTACTTCGAGTAGGTGCCGAGGAAGCCCGGCAGCATCATCGTCCAGATCATCTGCAAGCCGGCAGCGTCGTCCTCGCCGCGCCGCTGCAGGAACTCGTGGTCGTGCAGCGTGGGGTCGTTCCAGCGGGGGCCGTGCAGGCGGGCGAGCTCGACCACGGAGCGACGAGCCAACTCGGCCGAGCACCCGGTGATCTGGTTACCCTGCTCGCACGGCGAGAGGTCCTCGAGGAGCAGGACGAAGTCGCCGTCGTCCTCGTGCCATTCGCCGTGGAAGCACTGGGCGACCCTGATGTCGACCGTCGCCGCGATGTGCTCGTAGAACTTCACCTCACGCTCGTAGTTGCGCAGCGCGATGCCCGTCGCTCGACTGCTGGGATCGGGCGAGGGCAGCTTGGCGATCAGGGATGTGGGCAGGTCGCTGCCCGACGGCACCTGCAGCGTGTACCGGACGTTCATCCCCACGAGCCCGTCACCGATGCGCTGGTCACCGATGATGTCGACGTCGGCGCCGAGCACGCCACTGAGCCACTCGGAGGTGATCATGTCGGGTTCCATCGAGGCACGACCGTAGCCCTGCGCCACGCCGTCTGGCACAGTTGGCGAGATGAGCGACGACCTGACGGAGCACATCGAGCGCCTCGACCGCGACGGCTGCACCGTGATCCTCGATGCGTTCGATGTCGAGTTCGCGGAGCGGGTGCACGCCGACATCGACCGCCTCGAACGCGAACTGTCGATCACCATGGGCGGCAACGGCTTCGAGGGCCGGGCAACGACGCGCGTCTACAACCTCTTGGCGCTGGGCGAGTTGTATCAGCAGGTGCCGACACATCCGGTCGTGCTGCCCCTCATGCACCACCTGTTGGGCGACGGCTGCCTCGTCAGCAGCCTCTCGTCGATCACCATTCATCCGGGCGAGACCGCGCAACCGATCCATGCCGACGATCAGGTCATCCCCATCCCCAAGCCGCATCGCGCCGTCACTGCCAACAGCATGTGGGCGATCACCGACTTCACCGCGGCGAACGGGGCGACCCGGATCGTTCCCGGATCGCACGTGGCCGACCACTCCCCCGTCTACGGGCAGCCGTACGACAGCGAGTACGCAGCGATGCCCCGGGGCGCGATCCTGGTGTGGGACGGCGGGCTCTGGCACGGAGGCGGCGCCAACGTCACCGACGAACGGCGACGCGGTTTGGCGATGAACTACTGCGCCGGGTGGGTCCGCCAGCAGGAGAACCAGCAGCTCGGCATCCCGCTCGATCTCGTGCGCACCTTCGACCCCGTGCTGCAGGAGCTGTGCGGGTTCGGTGTGTTCCGCGGGCTGATCGGGCACATCGATCGCCAGTCCCCCGCCCAGCGCCTGCTCGATCCGGACAGTGCGATCACCATGCTCTGGGACCGAACGTGACGGGGTGAGCGGGCGATCCCTCCGCTACCGTCGAGCGGGCATGTACAGGTTCCTGCTGACGCCGAAGTGGATCGGGTTCCATCTCCTCTGCATCGCCGCCATCGCCGGCATGGTGTGGGCCGGCTTCTGGCAGCTCGGGCGCTACCAGGACCGCCAGGACTTCAAGCGTGAGGTGCAGCAACGCACCGATGCACCGATCGATCAGTACGACACGGTGATGGCCTCAGGGGGACCGGGGGACGTCGAGTGGCGACGGGTCGAGGCCACGGGGACGTACGTGCCGAACACGGCGTTCGAGGTCGTCAACGTCAGCCAGGACGGCAGCTCCGGCCACGACGCGGTGAACGGGCTGCTCCTGGCGGACGGCTCGGTGTTGATCGTGAACCGTGGTTTCGTCGCCGGTGCCACGCCACTGCCCGATGCGCCGACCGGCGAGGTCGTCGTCGTCGGCCGCCTCCGCCAGTCGCAACGGGCCTCGATCGGCCAGACCGGCGACGACGGATCACAGCAACTCACCCAGATCCGCCGCGTCGACCTCGCAGCGCTCACACCCCAGTTCGACCAGCCCGTGCAGCCGGTCTTCCTGGACATGCTGGAATCCGACCCCGCCGAGCCGGCGTCCATCGCCCCGGTGGCCTTCCCCGATCTCGAGGGCGGCCCACCGCACCTCAGCTACACCTTCCAATGGTTCATCTTCAGCATCGCGGTCGCGGTCGGGTGGGTGCTCGCGGTTCGCAAGAGCGTCAACGAGCGCAAGGGCAAGCCCAAGAAGCGCAAGCTCCCGCCGATCGCCGAGCACTATGCCAGCTGACGACCCGGTGCCAGCTGACGACCCGGTGCCAGCTGACGACACGGTCGGCTCGCTCTCACTTCTTCATCGCAGGCCCGAAACCATGCCCAGAGCGCATGGTTTCGGGCCTGCGTTGGCGAGCAGCGTGTCGGAGGAGGGCCGGGTCAGGAACGGGGGACGAAGCCCTCGAGCTCGGCCATCCGACGGAACTGCTCCACCACGTTCGGGGTGACGTAGCCGGGGTCCAGTGATCGGTACGCCGTGTCGACGTTGACGCTGATCCGACCGAATTCGCTCCAGCCGCGGAACTCCGGCTTCGCACCGATCTCTGCGGCGATCTCCCGCGCCGCCTCCCACGCGTCGATGCCTGCGGCGTGGCGAGCGCCGGCCTCTGCGTCGACGAACGCGAGATAGTCGCGCACCTCGGCGATGCCGCGCTTGTCGGTGAGGGGTCCATGACCGGGCACCACGGTCTCGATGTCCATGCCCAACATCAGGTCGCACGCGGCGACCCAGTTCGAGAGCGGACCGGCCCACACGATCGGCGTCCCTCCGATGAAGAGGATGTCGCCGGTGTACACGGTCTTCGCGTCCGGCACGTAGGCGATCGTGTCGCCCCTCGTGTGTGCTGGTCCGACTTCGATCAGCTCCACCGATCGTCCGCCCACATCGAGCTCGAGTCGGCCCTCGAAGGTGCGCGTCGGCATCGTGATCTGGATGCCGTCGAACTGGAACGCGCCGAAGAAGTGCCGGAACAGCTCCCCCACCTCACCCTCGGCGGAGTTCAGCGCGGCCAGCATCGCCGGCGGCACTTCGGTCATCTCGTGCGCAGTGGCAGCCGACGCGACGATCTCTGCGCCGTGGACCAACTCGTTCCCGTAGCAGTGGTCACCGTTCGCATGCGTGTTGACGAGCGTTCCGATCGGCGCTGCCCTGGTGACCGCCTCCATCGACTCCAGCATCGAGGCCGTCAACGGGAGATCGAAGAGCGTGTCGACGAGCAACGAGACCCCGTCGCCCACCACCAGGCCAGCGTTGCTCCAGCCCCAACTGCCGTCGGGTTGGAGGTATGCGAAGCACGAGTCGCCGAGGTCGTGGAGTCCCTTGGTGTACATGGCCTGTTCCTAGCACGCCGTCGAATGCGTACAGTGAAGTTCGTGAGTGAGCTCGGAACCCGGCGGCTGGGCCGGACAAACCACCAGTCGACCCTCGCGATCCTGGGCGGCGCAGCGTTCTGGGGCACGACCCCGGAGGTCACCGACGAGAAGTTCCACCTCGCGATCGAAGCCGGGGTCAACCACCTCGACATCGCCCCGTCGTACGGCCACGCAGAGCTCGTCGTCGGACCCTTGGTGCCGGCCGTGCGATCGAAGCTGTTCATCGGCGAGAAGTCCAACCGCACCAATCCCGACGGGGTCCGAGCGCAGATGGAGACCTCCCTGCAGCGCCTCGGATGTGACTCGTTCGACCTCTATCAAGTCCACGGAGTCACCGACCTCGCCGAACTCGACCGACGCTCAGGGGCATTCGAGGCGATCCTGCGAGCGCGAGACGAAGGACTGTGCCGGTTCGTGGGCATCACCGGTCACGACTTCGGAACGGCGGCGGCGCAGCTCGAAGCGGTCCGCCGCTACGACCTCGACACCGTCATGCTGCCCGTCTACGCCGGTGCACTGGCAGACCCGCAGTACTCAGTCGACCTGTCCGCGCTGCTCGACGAGGCTGCGCGCCGCGACGTGGGTGTGATGGCGATCAAGTCGGGGGCGCACCAGCCGTGGGGCGACCGAACGCCCACCAGCACCACCTGGTACGAGCCGTTCACCGATGCCGACCGTCTGGCCCGAGGGGTCCGGTTCACTCTCGACACTCCTGGTGTGCATGCGTTCTGCACCTCGGGCGACGTGCAGGTGATGCCGCTGCAGCTGCGTGCTGCGGCCGCATACGCTCCCATGTCGATCGAGGAACGCCACGCGCTGCTCGACGAGGCCGCCGGGTGGGACACCATCTTCCCGCTCGCAGAACACGCGAAGGGTTGAGGGCGAACACCGTGCGACAACTCAACGGCATCGACGTCAGCTTCCTCAACATGGAGACGCCCACCACGTTCGGGCATGTGAGCTCGCTGAACTTCTACGACCCGACGGGCGCCCCCGGCGGTGCCGGGCTGGAGGCGACCAAGGAGATGATCCTCGAACGCATCGACCAGCTCGCTCCCTTCCGCCGGCGGCTGGTCGGCGTGCCACTCGGTCTCGACCTTCCGTACTGGATCGAGGATCCCGACTTCGACATCGACTTCCACGTCCGCCATCACGCCGTGCCTCCGCCCGGAAACGCGCAGCAGGTGGCGGAGGCCGTCAGCCGGATCATCGCCCGACCACTCGATCGCACGCGGCCCCTGTGGGAGCTGTACGTCATCGAGGGAGTCGACAACGGGCGACTCATCGCCCAGCTCACGAAGGTGCACCATGCGGCCGTCGACGGAGCCGCCGGAGCGATGATGCTGGCGGCAATTCTCGACACCGACCCCGATGCCCGCCCGACGGGCAGCCCTGCGCCGTGGGAGCCGGAGTGCGTGCCCACCGACGAGGAGATGCTGCGCATCACCGCGATCGAGTATCTGCGCCGGCCGGAGAAGATGATCCGGCTCGGGGTACGCGCCACCCGCGAGTTCGCCGCCGCCACCCGCATCGGCGGGATACGTGCCATGGCCGACCTCGCCGCGCAACCGATGCCCGGGCCGCTCGGCAAGATGATGCGCCAGCGGCTGCGTTCGCAGTACGGGACCGACGTCGACCGTCCCCCTGCGTTGCCGCCGACACAGGCACCACGTACCCCGTGGAACCGGCCGATCACCCCGCACCGTCGCTTCGCCTACACCTCCGTCTCGCTCGACGACGCGAAGACGATTCGTCGCGCCTTCGGCTGCACGTTCAACGACGTGGTCATGGCCGTCTGCTCAGGCACGTTGCGACGGTATCTCCTGCTCCACGACTGCCTGCCCGAGGACAGCCTCGTGGCGATGGTGCCGGTCAGCGTGCGCAGCGGCACCGAGGACGACAGCTACCAGAACCGCGTGTCGGCCCTACTGGCCGACCTCGCCACCAACGAGCCGGACCCGCTCAAACGGATTCGACGAGTCCAGGAGAGCATGACCGCGGCGAAGGGCAGCTTCGCAGCCATCCCGGCGGAGGCGCTGCAGGACTTCACTCAGTTCGCCCCTCCCGCGGTCGCGGCTCGCGCCATGCGCATGTACAGCCGCCTCCGCATCGCCGACCGGATGAATCCTCCGTTCAACATCGTCATCAGCAACGTGCCCGGCCCGCAGATCCCGCTCTACTCCGCCGGAGCCCGTCTGGAGCACTTCTACCCCGTCAGCACGCTCGTCGACGGCCAAGGCCTGAACATGACCGTGCAGAGCTACAACGGCAACCTCGACTTCGGGTTCGTGGCCGATCGCGACCTGGTGCCCGACGTGTGGATCCTCACCGACCTGCTCCACACCGAGATGGCCGAGCTCGTCGCCATCGCCGACGCGGCCATCGCCCCGTTGTTGCCGCCGAGCGGCGAGACGGCCGCTCCGTCGACGAAGGCACCGGCGAAGAAGGCACCGGCGAAGAAGAACGCGGCAAAGAAGAACGCGGCGAACAACAACACGGCGACCACGAAGCAGTCAGCGCCCAAGCAGGCGGCGCCGAAGTCGGGCGTCAAACGGGTGCAGATGCCGGCTCGCCGGCCCTGACACCTGCCAGGAACGTCGCCGCGATCCGCTCGGCGATCATCACGGTGGGCAGGTGCGTGTTCGCTCGAGGAACTCGCGGCATCACCGACGCGTCACAGACGAACAGCGCGTCGTGTCCATGGACTCGACACGTCGCGTCGACCACCGCTTCGGGGTCGTGCACGTCGCCCATCCGACACGTGCTGGTGGCATGCACGTAGTCGCCGACGACGTCGCGCAACGACGATTCGGTGAGCTCGTACGGCAGGATCTCGGCGATCGCGGCGAACGGCGCGCGCTGGACGATCTGCTCCGCCCGACGTGCCGCGGCGAACATGCCATCGACGTCTCGCTCGTCCGACAGCATCCGGAACTCGACCACGGGGTCGACACGAGGATCAGAGCTCGCCAAGGTGACCTGCCCCCGCGACTCGACTCGCATGAGCGCGCCCAGCAAGACCCCGAGTCCGGGCGCTGCTGGATCTGCCTCGTTCATGGCCAGCACCTGCAGGTCGTGGAAGTCCCGGTGCGTGGCGCGCAACATCGCGGTGACCACCGGAGCATGCGGCGACGCCGCATAGCCCTTGTGGAGCTGGAGGGTGATCGGGAACGAGGGGTGGTCCTGCAGACCCTGCCCGATGGCGGGAAGGTCGATGCCGCTGCGCAGCAGCACCGCCGGAGAGTGCACCGCCCCGGCGCTGACGATGACCGATCCCGCCTCGACCTCGTGCCCGTCCGCAAGTCGTACTCCGACCGCCCGACGCCCGTCGAACAGCACGCGATCGACCAGGGCGTCGCCCTGGATCGTCAGGTTCTCCCGATGGCGAGCGGGCTCGAGGTAGACGTCGTTGACCGAGGCCCGTCGCCCTTCGGCATCGCGGGTGAGCATCACCGCTTCGGCATCCGGTTCGGCCGATCGCAGCGCGGCGCCGACTGCACCGAAATCATCGACCACCGGCGGGTGGAGCGGAACCGCCACGCTCGCGAACCACGGTTCGACATCGCGCCACGCCCAACCTCGACAGCCGAGGTCTCGCTCCCATTCGTCGTAGTCGTCGGGCTCGCCCTGCAGGGCGATCATCGCGTTGACCAGCGACGATCCGCCGACACCGCGGCCTCGCACGTACGGACGAGGTGTCTGGCCGACGCTGCGGACGGCGGTGAGGTTCGGCCAGGTCAGTCCCGGCTCGGACATCGCGTGGAGAAATGACGCGCCGGCGACCGAGGCCGGGGTCCGGACCATGTTGAAATCGGGCCCACCCTCCAAGAGGAGCACCCGGAGCGGGTCGACCTCGCTGATCCTCGCCGCCAGCACGGCGCCCGCGGATCCGGCGCCCACCACGACGACGTCGAACCGCTCGGCCATCGATCAGTCCGTCGAGGTGTGGGCCGGCAGTCCGGCCAGATGGGCACTGTCGTTGTAGCGAACGAGCCGCCAGGTGCGGCCCGACACCAGCAGCAGCTCGGTGATCGAGGTGTTGACGGTGTGGATCTCGAACGCGCCCATGGCCGGTGCCTTGAGCGCCAAGCGCAGGACGGCATCGACGACGCCGCCGTGGCACGCCACCACCACGGTCTTGCCCTCGTGGGCGTCGACCGTGCTTCGCACGGCGTTGCCGACGCGGAACTGGAACGCAGCAACGGTTTCGCCACCGGGGAACGTGGTGGCGAACGGGTCGTCAGAATCCCATCCGCTCGACGCGTCCCGGTATCGCTCGGTGAACTGGACGTAGCTGAGACCGTCGCACTCGGGACCGGGATCGTGTTCCCCGAACCCGTCGTCGCGATCGATCGTGAGGTGGCCGAGCGCGGGAGCGAGGATCTGGGCCGTCTCGAACGCCCGCGGATACTGGCTGGCGACCAACACGTCGGCCGTGAACTCGGGGTTCGCCGCCCAGCGATCACGGAGGCGCTCGGCCTGGAGCCGTCCCAGCGCCGAAAGGCCGTTGCAGGTGCGAGGGCCGCCGATCACCCGATCGACGCTGACGTTGGATTCTCCATGACGGACAAGAACGAGGCGGGTCACGGTGCACGACCCTATCGGGAGGGTGCTCGCGGCTTACTTTTCGTTCGCGATCGGTGGAGGGTGCCGGGTCCATGGCCTAGGTTCCACGCGGTGGCCTCAGGAGTGCGATTGACGATTCGCAGCAAGGGTGCCGACCCGCGATCGGCGGGCCTCGTGGCCGACGCACACGCGTTGGGACTCACCTCGGTCACCGCCATCGACGTCGCCGACATCGTGTTCTTCGAGAGCGAACTCCCGGCGGTGCACCGTGCCGAGCTGGAGGCTGTGCTGGTCCACCCCCTCCTGCAGGAGGCCACGTGGGACGTCCCGGCCCACGGCATCGAGACTGCCCTCCTGCCCGGCGTCACCGACCCTGCGGCGGCCGCCGTCGAGCTGGCGATGCAGACGGTGGGACTGCCCTCGGTCGGCGTCGCCACCGGAAAGCACTTCGACGTGCTGGGTCATCTCTCCACCACCGAGCTCGCCTCCATCGCTCGTCGCCTGCTCGCCAACCAGGTGATCGAACGCTGGGCACTCGCGCCCATCGATGCCCATTTCATCGACGCCGACGCGACGGCCGACGTCACGGTCGATCACGTGCCGATCCGTGCCCTCGACGACGACGCGTTGCAGGCCCTCAGTCGCGAGCGAGGACTGTCGCTCGATCTCGCCGAACTGCAGGCCATCGCCGTCCATTACCGGGGGGTGGGCCGCGAACCCACCGACGTGGAGCTCGAGACGCTCGCCCAGACGTGGAGCGAGCACTGCTCGCACAAGACGTTCCGAGCCCTCATCACCACCGAGACCGGCGACGCGATCACGCCACTGCTCCGGCAACTGCGCGACACCACCGACGCGATCGACGCGCCCTTCGTGCGCAGCTCGTTCGTGGGGAACGCCGGCATCGTGTCGTACGTCGCCGGAACCACCATCGCGGTGAAGGCCGAGACGCACAACCACCCGTCCGCAATCGAACCCTTCGGCGGTTCCAACACCGGTGTCGGGGGTGTGATCCGCGACGTGATGGGAGCCGCCCATCATCCGATCGCGATCACCGACATCCTCTGCTTCGGCCCCACCGACCTTGCGGCCGACGACCTGCCCGAAGGAGTGCTGCACCCTCGCCTCGTCGAGAGCGGGGTGATCGCCGGGGTCGCCGACTACGGCAACAAGATCGGCCTGCCAACGGTGGCCGGCGCCGTCCTGTACGACCCCGGCTATGTGGCCAATCCCCTCGTCTACGCCGGATGCATCGGCGTCGCGGCCGAGACTGCGCCGCTGCCCGGGCCACAACCCGGCGATCTCGTCGTGGTCATCGGCGGACGCACCGGACGCGACGGGCTGCGCGGCGCGACGTTCAGCAGCGCCACCATGGACGCCACCACGGGCGACGTGGCCGGCGCCAGCGTGCAGATCGGCGATCCGATCATCGAGAAGCTCGTGATCGATGCCATGGCTGAGTGCCACGGCCTCTACACGGCCGTCACCGACTGCGGCGCCGGCGGCCTGTCGAGTGCGGTCGGCGAGATGGCCGAGGGCGTCGGCGCCGACGTCGACGTGACCCTCGCCCCGCTGAAGTACCCCGGCCTCAGGCCGTGGGAGATCTGGCTCAGCGAGGCCCAGGAGCGCATGGTGTTCGCCGTGCCGCCCGCCAAGTGGCAGGCCATGCACGACGTGTGCGCCCGCCACGGTGTCGAGGCCACGTCACTCGGCACGTTCACCGGCGACGGAGTGCTGCGCGTCCGCGCCGGCGAGGTGACGGTGCTCGAACTCGACACGGGATTCCTGCACGACGGTCGCCCGCAGCGCTCGATGACCGCACAGCTACCAACACCCCGCCGCGGTGACGCCGATGCGCCGGTGTGCGCCGATCCCGCGGCCACGCTCCTCGCATTGCTGGCCCACCCGAACATCGCGTCCAAGGAACGGGTCATCCGCCGGTACGACCACGAGATCCGGGGCGCCACCGTCGTCCGTCCTCTCGTGGGCGCCGAACGCGACGGTCATGCCGACGGGGTCGTGCTCGCCGCGCCCGCCGACGAGCACGGGCTGGCGATCGGGATCGGCGTCAACCCCTGGTTCGGCCTCGCCGACGCCGAGTACATGGCCCGAGCCGTCGTCGACGAGGCGATCCGCAACGTCGTCGCGGTGGGCGCCGACCCGGACCGCGTGGTCCTGCTCGACAACTTCAGCTGGGGCGACCCACGCCGGCCGTCCACGCTCGGCGAACTGGTGATGGCGGTGCAGGGATGCTGCGAGGCGGCCGCCGCGCACGCCGCGCCGTTCGTCAGTGGCAAGGACTCGTTGAACAACGAGTACCTGGGCAGCGACGGCCAGCGCCACGCCGTGCCGCCGACGCTCGTCATCACCGCGATCGCCCACGTCCCCCAGGCCGCACATGCGGTCACCCCGGACCTCAAACTGCCGGGCAGTGTGCTGGTCCAGGTCGGCGACACCCGCGTCGAGTTCGCCGGCAGCCATTACGAACTCCTGCACGGTGACACGCACGGCGTCGTCCCCGCGCCCGTCGATGCAGCACCGGCCCGCTACCGCGGCTTGCACGAGGCGCTGCGTTCGGGACGGGTGCTCTCCTGTCACGACCTCAGCGAAGGCGGCCTCGCCGTTGCCCTCGCCGAGATGGCGATCGCCGGCCGCCTGGGGGTGCTCATCGATCAACTCCCCCACCGCGACCCGACGGCAGCATTGTTCAGCGAGAGCAATGCTCGCTTCGTCTGCGAACTGATGCCCGACGACCTGGCCTGGTTCATCGACTGCGTGGGTGAGCCGATCACCGTGCTGGGTGAAGTCACCGGTGCCGAGTTCCAGATGCCGGGTTGGAGCGTCCCGCTCGAGCAACTCCGCCTCGCGTTCGCCGGGGGCCCGGAATGAGCCGGCCGACAGCGATCGTCCTCGCCGCACCCGGCACCAACCGCGACCACGACGTGTCCTACGCGCTGCAACTCGCGGGAGCGGCGCCGCGCATCGTCCTGCTCGCCGAACTGGTCGCCGACCCGGGCGTCCTCCGCCAGGCGCAGATGCTCGTGCTCGCCGGCGGGTTCAGCTACGCCGACGCACTCGGCGCCGGGCGGATGTGGTCGCTGGAGTTGTCCCACGGCATCGGTGACGCCCTCACCGGGTTCGTCGCCGAGGGCAAGCCGGTCATCGGCATCTGCAACGGTTTCCAGGTCCTGACCGGCACCGGCCTGCTTCCCGGTGCACTCGGCCACAACGCCAGCGGCCACTTCCAGTGCGAATGGGTTCGGCTCGACGCCCCAGCGGGGCACTGCATCTGGACCCACGACCTCGACCCGTTCGAGTGTCCAATCGCCCACGGGGAAGGCCGCTACGTGCACTCCGACCCTGCCGCTCTCGCCGCCGCGGGTCAGGTCGCGCTGCGCTACGCGGGCCGCAACCCCAACGGCTCGGTCGACGACATCGCCGGCGTCTGCGACCCGACCGGGGTGGTGCTGGGGTTGATGCCCCACCCGGAGAACCATGTGATCCATCGCCAGACCGCACGCCGCGGGATGCAGCCCTCACCAGGGCTGGGACTGGCGCTGTTCGAGCGAGGCGTACGGTACGCCCAGGAGCGATGAACGACCGATGATCGAACCCTTCCTCGACGTGGACCTGCCGCTGGCCGACCGCCGCGACGGGAAGGTCCGCGTGTCGTACTCCTACGGCACCGACGGTCATGACGTCGACCGGCGCCTGTTCGTCACGACCGACCGGTTGTCGGCTTTCGACCGCATCATCGCCGGCGTGCCCCACAAGGGGCAGGTCCTCAACCAACTGGCCGCATGGTGGTTCGCCAACACCGCCGACATCGTCGCCAACCACGTGCTGTCGGTGCCCGACCCCAACGTGTTGATCGCGCGTTCCGCCCAACCGCTGCCGGTCGAAGTGATCGTGCGCGGCTACATCACCGGCGTCACCTCCACGTCGCTCTGGCAGCAGTACGCCGACGGCGCCCGCGAGATCTACGGACACAGATTCCCCGACGGCCTTCGCAAGAACACCCCACTGGCGACGCCGCTGGTCACCCCCACGACCAAGGGTGCCGAAGGCGTCCACGATGTGCCGTTGACGGTCGCCGACGTGGCCCAGCGGGGGCTCGTCGAGCATCGACTGTGGGGCGAGGTCGTCGAGACCGCACTGGCCCTCTTCCGACGAGGCCAGCAGGTCGCCGAGGCAGGGGGACTGATCCTCGCCGACACCAAGTACGAGTTCGGTGTCGCGCCCGATGGCCAGATGCTGCTCATCGACGAGATGCACACCCCCGACTCGTCGCGCTACTGGATCACCGACACCTACGACGAGCGCGTCACGGCCGGCGAGGAGCCGGAGAGCCTCGACAAGGAGGTCGTCCGGCGGGCGTTGCTCGCCGCCGGATATCGCAGCGACGGTCCACCGCCAGAGCTCCCTGTCGACGTGTGGTCCGAGACCACCCGTCGCTACGTCCACGCCTTCGAACGCCTCACCGGCACCACGTTCGTACCCGGCGCCTACCCGGTGCAGCCACGAATCCTGGAGAACCTTCGCAATGTTTCCTGACACCGACCACGAGTGCTACGACGACGCACCGCACGAGGAGTGCGGTGTGTTCGGCGCATCGACCCCGCACGGCGAGGGCCTCGGCCAACTCGCCTTCTTCGGGTTGTTCGCATTGCAACATCGCGGCCAGGAGGCCGCAGGAATCGCGATCAGCGACGGCTCGAGAGTGCGGGTCCACAAGGACTCCGGTCTCGTCTCGAACGTGTTCACCCCGGCCACCATGAGCGGGCTCACCGGCTACCACGCGATCGGCCACACGCGCTACAGCACCACCGGCGGCAACTCGCTGAAGAACATCCAGCCGTTCGTCGTCGAGACCATGCACGGCCCGCTCGCCGTGGCCCACAACGGCAACCTCGTCAACGCCTCGGCGCTGCGCGACGAGTTGCTGTCGCGGGGCTTCGGCCTCACCGCCACCAGCGATACCGAGGTCGTCACGCTCATGCTCGCCGCAGCCGGCGGCCGCAGCTGGGAGGACCGCATCGAGCGCACCCTGCCCGCCTGGAAGGGTGCCTTCTCGCTGGTGATGCTCGTCAACGACCGAGTCATCGCAGTGCGCGACCCGTGGGGGTTCCGGCCCATGCACGTCGGCCGCCTCCCCCAGGGCGGGTACGCCGTCGCCTCCGAGACGTGCGCGCTCAACACGCTCGGTTGCGTGGAGATCGACGAGGTGAACCCGGGAGAGATCGTCACCCTGCAGGGCGCGGAGATCCATCGCCGTCAGGCGCTGACCCCGGCCGCAACTCCCGCACGTTGTGCGTTCGAGTTCGTGTACTTCAGTCGCCCCGACAGCGTGTGGGCAGGACACAACGTCCACCACGTACGTCAGCGACTCGGTGAGCAGCTGGCGATGGAGTCCGGCGTCGAAGCAGACGTGGTGATTCCCGTTCCCGACAGCTCCATCCCCGCAGCCATCGGCTACAGCCGCCAGAGCGGCATCCCGCACAACGACGGCCTCATCAAGAACCGCTACATCGGTCGGACGTTCATCGAGCCCACCCAGGATCTCCGCGAGCGGGGTGTCGCTCTGAAGTTCAACGCCCTCACCGAGAACCTCGCCGGAAAGCGGGTGGTGATGATCGACGACTCGCTGGTTCGTGGGACCACCGCTGGTCCACTGGTCAAGCTGCTCCGCGACGCGGGGGCGACGGAGGTGCACGTTCGGATCACCTGCCCTCCCATCACCCATGCCTGCCACTTCGGTGTCGACATGGGGCACGACGGCGACCTGATGGCGGCTCGGCTGACGGTCGACGAGATCCGCGACCTCATCGGTGCCGACTCGCTGCACTTCCTCTCACAGGAGGGGATGATGGTGGCCATCGAGCCACAGAGCGACGGGGCGAGCACGGGTTACTGCGTCGGCTGCTTCACCGGCAACTACCCGATGCCGGTCACCGAAGCGCCACCGAAGTTGAGCTTCGAAGGTGCGCTGGCGTGAGAGTGCTCGTCATCGGGGCCGGTGGCCGAGAGGCCGCGATCGCGGCTGCATGCACCCGGTTCGGTCACGACACGCGGATCGCTGCCGCGCTTCCCAACCCGATCGATGCCGATCTCGTCATCGTCGGTCCGGAGGCCGCGTTGGTGGCAGGCGTGGCCGACGACTGCATGGATGCCGGAGTCCCGTGCTTCGGGCCGAGCGCCGGGCTGGCCAAACTCGAGGGTTCGAAGGGGTTCACCCGCACACTGGCGCACAGTCTGGGCATCCCTTCGCCGGAGTTCCATCTGTCGTCCTCCGCGGAGGAGGCGATCGCATGGTGGCGAACGTTCGGGCGGCCCGTGGTCGTGAAGCTCGACGGGCTCGCCGCCGGCAAGGGCGTCATCGTCCCGGAGGGTGCCGACGCCACCGAGGCGGCCATCCGCGAGTTGGTCGAGCAAGGCCCGATCGTGCTCGAGGAGCGCCTCACGGGCCCCGAGTGCAGCCTCATGGCGTTGTGCGACGGCACGGTGGCCCGACCACTGCCGATCGCACAGGACCACAAGCGGATCGGCGAGGGCGACACCGGCCCCAACACCGGCGGCATGGGCGCCTATGCGCCCGCACCGGTCCCCTACGACCCCGACGAGCTCACCGCTCGGTTCGTGCAACCGGTGCTCGACCACTTCGCCGACGTCGGCGCGCCGTACATCGGCGTCCTCTATGCCGGGCTGATGCTCACTGCAGACGGACCGCGCCTGCTCGAGTTCAACTGTCGCTTCGGCGATCCCGAGGCCCAGGCCGTGCTGCCGCTGCTCACCGACGATCTGGCGGAAGTCGCACTCGCCTGCTGCAACGGTGCACTCGGGGATCGCCACCTCGGCTTCGCAGGTGCCTCGTGCACCGTCGTGGCCGCAGCACCGGGCTATCCCGCGGCGCCGATCACCGGCGGGTCCATCGAGTTCGGCGGATCCGCCGACGACGCACCCTCGGACTCGTCACTCCTCTTCCTCGCCGGCACCGACGGCCACGTCGTCACCGGTGGGCGTGTTCTCGCCGTCACCGGGCTCGGGGCCGACCTCGCCGAGGCGCGCACCAGAGCGTATGGACGGATGTCGACGATCCAGTTCGACGGCATGCAGGTACGCCGCGACATCGGGTGGCGATCGATCGGCGCGACCCTGGAGTCCTACGCGGCCGCCGGCGTCGACATCGACGAGGGCACCCGCGCCGTCGAGCAGATGAAGGCGGCCGTCGAGCGCACCCACGGTGATGCGGTCCTGCGCGGGGTCGGCTCGTTCGGTGGAGTGTTCAGCGCCGCGGCCATCAAGGCGATGGACGATCCACTGCTGGTGGCAAGCACCGACGGCGTGGGCACCAAGGTCGAGCTCGCCGCCCGCCTCGGTCGCTATCGGGGCGTGGGTGCCGACATCGTCAACCACTGCATCGACGACGTGCTCGTCCAGGGCGCGCGTCCGCTGTTCTTCCTCGACTACGTGGCGAGCAGCAAGTTGCACGCCGAACACGTCGCCGAGGTCGTCACCGGTATGGCCGAAGCGTGCGAGGTCGCCGGTTGCGCGCTGCTCGGCGGCGAGACCGCCGAGATGCCCGGCGTGTACGCCGAAGGTGCCTTCGACATCGCCGGCACGCTGGTGGGTGTCGTCGATCGGGTCAACCTGCTCCCGAGCGGGCCGCTGTCGCCCGGCGACGTCCTCCTCGGTGTGGCCTCCAACGGTCCCCACACCAACGGGTACTCACTGCTGCGCAAGCTCTTCGACTGGCTGCCGATGGATGCCACGCCGCCCGGGTTCGACGCGCCGCTCGGCGACACGCTGCTGCGCTCGCACCGGAACTACCTCCCCGTGCTCGACAAGGTGCTCCAGACCGCAACCGTCAAGGCGCTCGCCCACATCACCGGCGGTGGCCTTCCGGAGAATCTGCCGCGCGTGCTCCCGCCCGGGGTCGACGCCGAGATCGAGCTCGGGTCATGGCCGGTGCCGCCGCTCTTCCGGCTCGTGCGTGAGATCGCCGTGAGCATGCCCACCGACGAGCTGTACCGCACGCTCAACATGGGCATCGGCATGGTGGTGGTGTGCAGCCCCGACCACGTCGACGACGTCCAACAACTGATCGACGAGCCGACCTGGCGGATCGGCACGCTCGTGTCCACCGACGGTCCCGGACGACAGGTGCACCTGCGATGAACCGTCGACTCGTCGTGCTCGCGTCCGGCAACGGCTCGAATCTGCAGGCGATCATCGACGCGTGCGCATCGGGTGAGCTTCCCGCCGAGGTCGCGGCCGTCATCAGCGACGCACCTCATGCTCGTGCGCTGGAACGGGCCGACGCAGCCGGCATCCCCGCCGTCCACGTCGGCCGTCGACCCGGAGAGTCGCGAGCGGACTACGACGCGCGCCTGGCAGAGGTGGTCACCGGGTTCGATCCGCAATGGGTCGTGCTGGCCGGCTGGATGCGGATCCTCACCATGAACTTCCTCGGCTGGTTCCCCAGCATGGTCGTCAACCTCCACCCGGCCGCGCCGGGCGAGTTCCCCGGGACCCACGCCATCGAGCGTGCGTACACGGAGTCCCGCAACGGCACCCGCACCACCACCGGCGTGATGGTGCACCTCGTCCCCGACGAGGGCGTCGACGCCGGCCCGGTGCTCGCCACCGAGTCCGTCGCCATCCTGCCCGACGACACGCTCGACGCACTCGAGGCTCGTGTCCATGCCACAGAGCATCGGCTGCTGGTGGCGACGCTGGGCACACTCTGCACCACCCCTCTTCCCGATACCGTCCCCCACACGGCTACCCACGGAGCACTCAGATGAGCAACGACGACCTGTTCGACCGATTCGAAGCACTCACCTTCGATGATGTGGTGATCGTGCCCGGTTACAGCGATGTCCTGCCCGACACCGCCGACACCAGCGCTCAGTTCGCTGCCGACATCGTGTTGCAGGTGCCCATCGTCAGCGCGGCGATGGACAAGGTCACCGAGGCCCGCATGGCGATCGCGATGGCACGCGAGGGCGGGATCGGCGTCATCCACCGCAACCTGTCGGTCGCCGACCAGGCTGGCGAAGTCCAGAAGGTGAAGCGCAGCCAGAGCGGGATGATCACCGACCCGGTGACGCTGCCCCCCACGGCCACGTTGGCCGACGCAGAAGCATTGATGAGCCGCTTCAAGTTCAGCGGGATGCCCATCACCGACCCCGACGGTCGGCTCGTGGGCATCCTCACCAACCGCGACATGCGCTTCTGCAAGAACAGCGACTACAGCCGACTCGTCACCGAGTTCATGACCAGCGACGGCCTCGTCACCGCCCGGGAAGGAACGACCTTGGAGGAGGCCAAGAGCACCCTGCAACGGCACCGCATCGAGAAGTTGCCGCTGGTCGACGACAACGGGGTGCTGACCGGACTGATCACGGTGAAGGACATCCTCAAGTCGCAGGAGTTCCCCAACGCCACCCGAGACGGCGGCGGACGTCTTCGCTGCGCGGCCGCCGTGGGGGTCGGCTCGGACCTCGAGGAGCGCGTCGAGGCGCTCGTCGCGCAGGGTGTCGATGCCGTCGCGCTCGACACTGCGCACGGCCACTCCGCCGGCGTCATCAAGGCGATCGAGCGGATCCTGTCGTCATGGCCCGACCTGCCCGTCGTGGCCGGCAACGTCGTCACCGAGGACGGCGTCGACGCGCTGGCAAAGGCGGGAGCTGCCGCGGTCAAGGTCGGCGTCGGCGCCGGCAGCATCTGCACGACACGGGTCGTCAGCGGGGCGGGAATGCCGCAGCTGTCGGCGATCTACTTCGCTGCCCAACATGCCCGTCAGCGAGGCATCCCGGTCATCGGCGACGGAGGGATCACCTATTCGGGCGACGTCGTCAAGGCGATCGCGGCGGGCGCCGACACCGTGATGCTCGGCTCACTGCTCGCCGGCACCGACGAGGCCCCGGGCGAGCTCGAACTGTTCGAGGGACGTCGGTACAAGAGTTACCGCGGGATGGGGTCGCTCGGGGCGATGCAGGGACTCGGTGCCGACCGATATGCGACCGCTCAGTCGGAGGTCGCGGGGCAGACCCGCAAGCTGGTCCCCGAAGGCATCGAGGGCCGAGTGCCGTACGCCGGCACGATCGGCGACGTGCTCTACCAGTTGGTGGGCGGGTTGCGCAGCGGCATGGGATACGCCGGCGCGGCCACCCTGCCGACACTGCGGTCCTCGACGCGATTCATGCGGGTCACCACCGCCGGCCGCAACGAGAGCCATCCCCACGACGTGACGATCACCAAGGAAGCTCCCAACTACCAGCGCAGCTGACGCGCTGCGGGCGGTCAGGCGAGCTTCTCGACGAAGCCTTCGAGCTGGCGCAGGTTGCGACACTCGTAGACGCCGTCGGTGTGCGTGCCATAGTCGCCGACGATGGAGTCGCCGGTGTTCCAGTAGCTCTTCGGCTCGGGGTTCAACCAGTACACGTGACGTGCCTTCTGACGGATCTCCTTGACGACCCACGCCTGACTCGCGTGGTAGTTGTTGCGGGCATCGCCGAGCAGCAGCACGGTGGTCTTCGGACCGACGTCCTTGCCGTAGCGCTCCCAGAACACTTCGAACGCGTGGCCGTAGTCGCTGTGCCCGTCGACCCACACCACGTCGGCCTCGGTGTTGACACGATGGATCGCGTTGGCGATGTCTTCCTCGCCGCGGAAGTAGTCGGTGACCTCGTCGATGCCGTCGATGAAGACGAACGAGCGGACCTTGGAGAACTGACCCTGGATGGCGTACACGAGCATCAACGTGAATCGAGCGAACGCGGCGACCGATCCCGAGATGTCGGCGACGACCATGAGCTCCGGCTTGGCGGGGCGCGGGTACTTGAACTTCGGCTCGGCCGGCACGCCGCCGTAGCTGAGGCTGTGACGAACGGTGTTGCGGAAGTCGAGCGGACCCTTGCGACCGTGGCGACGCTTGCGGGCGAGTCGCGCCGCCAACTTGCGGGTGAGCGGCTGCAGCGCCTTCTTCAGATTCTGCATCTCGTCGCGAGAGGCGTGCATGAACTCGACGTCCTCCGGAAGCGGCTTGCGCAGCGTCTTCGCCATCGCCTCCGCCCCACGGTCGGCGACCAGGCGGCGACGGATCTCCGCTTCGATCTCCTTCTTGAACTGCTCGATGCGGTCGTTGTACTCGTCCTGCTCGAGCCGCTCCTCGAGCGCAGTGAGCTCGCCACCGACCTCCTCGCGGCTCTTCTCCATCAACCGCTCGAGCATGGCCTCGAGGTCGAGGTTGCGCAGCGTGCGATACAGGTAGTACGTCCCGCCGACGGGCCGACCGGGCTCCATGCCGGCGAAACGCTGCACGGCCTGACGGGCCAGCGCTCGCATCATCGCCTGATCGCCGTTCATCAGCGCGTTCATGAGCATCTCGGCGAGCTCTTCGGGCGTGAGTCCGTCGAGGCTGCCACCCTTGGCATCGCCCTGACGCATCTGCTCCTGCATCTCGCGCCACATCTCGTCGATGTCGGTCTCGCCCTCGGAGATCTGGTACTCCGGGCCGCGAAGGCTGAAGTAGACCTCGAACACGGTCTCGAACGCGCGCCAGTGGGCGTTGTTCTTGACCATGGTCGCCCCGAGCGCGTACTTGAACGCCTCGCGGTCCTCGATGGGGATGTGCTGCACCGCCTCCATCGCGTCGAGGTTCTCGGTGAGCGACACCGGCAACCCCGCGTTGCGAAGTTCGGTGACGAACCCGGCGAGCAGATCGAGCATCGTCGTCCTTACTTGTCGATCGACAGTTCTTTGGCCGCCTTGGCGATGTCGGTCTGGTACTTCAGGAGGATGTGCAGCGTCTCTTTCGCCTGCTGGGCGTCGATGCTGTCGATCCCGAGCAGGACGAGCGTGCGCGCCCAGTCGATGGTCTCGCTGACGCTCGGCGCCTTCTTCAGGTCGAGCTGACGGATGCTGCGCACGATGCGAGCGATCTGGTCGGCGAGGTTCTCCGACACGCCGGGCACCCGGGTGAGCACGATCTCCTTCTCACGGTCCATGTTCGGGTAGTCGACGTGGAGGTAGAGGCAGCGCCGCTTCAGAGCCTCGCTGAGCTCGCGAGTGTTGTTGGAGGTGAGGAACACCATCGGGATCTGCGTCGCAGTGAGCGTGCCCAGCTCAGGGATCGACACCTGATACTCGGAGAGGATCTCGAGCAACAGCGCCTCGGTCTCGACCTCGACCCGGTCGACCTCGTCGATGAGCAGCACGACCGGATCTGGGGCGGTGATGGCCTCGAGCAGCGGGCGGGTGAGCAGGAACTCGTCGCTGAAGATGTCGTCGTGCACATCCGACCACGAGTCGCTGTTCTTGTCGGCCTGGATGCGCAGCAGCTGCTTCTTGTAGTTCCACTCGTAGAGCGCCTTGCTCTCGTCGAGGCCCTCGTAGCACTGCAGCCGGATGAGTCGCGAGCCGGTCATCTCGGCAATGCTCTTGGCGAGCTGGGTCTTGCCCGTGCCGGCCGGCCCTTCGACGAGGACCGGCTTGTCGAGACGGTCGGCAAGAAAGGCGACACCGGCGATCCCGTCGTCGGCCAGATAGTTGACGTCCTTCAGCCCGTCACGGACCTGTTGGACGCTCTCGAAACGATGAGCCATGGCTGGCACCCTACTGGCCACCTTGACCGCCCGGTCAATCGAAGGGTCACCCGACGCGCCGCTGGAAGGTCCGTTCCAGGCGCCCGGGAATCTGGTCTATTGTCCGACGCAATCTCCCGCGTCGGGCGGGACTCGTCGGAGGCTCATCACACATGAAGCGTGCTCTCGTCACCGGACTGGCGTTGCTGTCCACTCTCAGCCTGGCGGCGGTCGCCACGGCTCAAGAGCCAGCACCACCATCCACACCCCTGCGAACGGTCGGGCGCTTCCAGCAGCTCCCGATCCCCACCACGGCCAAGATCTCGAACCTGGCCAGCCATGCCGATCCCAACAAGGTCGTCTCGGCCACGGTGGTCCTCCAGACGGAGTCGGTGAGTGCGGCGCAGACGCGCGCGGAGCGCTTCAACCAGCGATTCGATCGCGCCTCCAGTGAGCGGGCCGTCCGCGCATCGCAGGAGTCCGCCAAGCCCGGGCTACGCGCTGCGGGTGCCAGGCTCCAGACAAGCACCACCACCGTGCTCAACGCCGTGACCGTGCAGGCCAAGGTCAAGGACCTTCCCGCCATCGCAGCCGTGCCCGGCGTGGCGAGCGTCCACGTATCGCGCGCCATCCAGCGCTTCAACGGTGTGTCCGACCTCTACACCGGCGCCGCCGACGTCTGGGACAACCTCGGCTACACCGGTGCCGGGATGAAGATCGCCGTCATCGACGACGGGATCGACTACTACCACGCCGACTTCGGCGGCAGCGGCGACCCAGCCGACTACGCCGCAGACGACTCGACCGTCATCGAGTCCGGCACCTTCCCCACTGCCAAGGTGGTCGGCGGCTACGACTTCGTCGGTGACCACTACGACGCCAACGCCGACCAGCCCGGCGAGACCGACGTGCCCGCACCGGACCCGGATCCCCTCGCATGTGGCGAGCACGGAACGCACGTGTCGGGCACCGCCGCAGGAGAAGGCGTCCTGTCCGACGGCACCACCTACACCGGCCCCTACGACAGCACCACGCTGGCTGATCACACATTCAACGTCGCCCCGGGCTCCGCGCCCGAGGCCTCGATCCTGATCTACAAGGTGTTCGGTTGTGACGGCAGCGTCAACGACGACGTCCTCCTCGGTGCCATCGACATGGCGGTCGCCAACGGCGCCAGCGTCATCAACATGTCGCTCGGCTCCGACTGGGGCACCGCCGACGAGCCGCTGGCCGTGGCCATCGACAACGCCACCCAGATGGGTGTGCTCTCCGTCGTCTCCGCCGGCAACGCGGGTCCGAACGCCTACCTCGTCGGAGGGCCATCGACGGCGAACACGGCACTGTCCGTCGCCGCCATCGACGCCTCCTCCACCACGCTGCCCGGCGTCGCCATCACCGGCGACGTGAACCTGTCGGCACAGAACTCCAACGCCTACGACTACAGCACGGGCTCGATCACCGGCCTCACCGTCGACGTCGGCCTCGGCTGTGACGTCGCCGACTACGCCGCCGCAGTCGGCAAGATCGCCGTGTCCCACCGAGGTGTGTGCGACCGTGTCGCCCGCGCCATCAACGGCACCACCGCCGGCGCGCTCGCGGTGATCTTCATCAACAACGCCGACGGCTACCCGCCCGTCGAGGGAGCGATCCCCGGCGGCACGATTCCGTTCGTCGGTCTGCCGATCTCGCAGGGCGCAGCCTTCTCCGACGGCATGTCGGTCACCCTGTCGGCGAGCAGTCCCATCCCGAACCCTGCGTACTCCAACTTCGCCAGCTTCACCTCCAACGGACCGCGCCAGGACAGCGCGCCGAAGCCCGACATCTCGGCGCCCGGTGTGAACATCCTCTCGGCGTTCGTGGGCAGCGGTACACAGGGCACCCTGCTCTCGGGCACGTCGATGGCGGCACCGCACACCGCAGGCATCGCAGTGCTCGTGCGCCAGGCCCACCCCACGTGGGGCCCCATCGCCGTCAAGGGGGCGATGATGTCCACCGCCGACCCGACCGGAGTCGGTGACTACGACACGGTTCGTGGTGGCACCGGCCTGGTGACGGCGCCGGCAGCAGTCGACTCGGTGGCCTACTTCTCCACCGCTGACGGCAGCAACAACCTGGCATTCGGTTTCCGCCAGCTGACCGGCAACTACGACGCCTCGCGCAGCATCACGATCACCAACACCTCGTCGGCCGCGATCACCTACGACCTGTCGACACAACTCGACGACCTCGGCCTCACCGGCTTCTCGGCCAAGGTCAGCCCGTCGTCGGTGAAGGTGCCCGCCGGGTCGTCGCGCAACGTGACGCTCGACCTCAAGATCAAGGACCCCCAGAACCTGCCCGAGGCGGGCGAGGATGCGTACGGCGCACTGCCCAGCATCAACGGATTGCTGCTGGCAACACCTCGCGGCAGCGCCACAGGGGTGCACACGCTGCGTGCTCCGGTCCTGCTCGTGCCCTACGGCGTGAGCGACATCCAGGCCACGGGCATGCGCAGCAACGTCCGCACCGACGGCAAGTCACCGCTGGTCAGTTCCATCCGGATGAAGAACTCGGGTGTGCACTTCGGCACGTACGACACGTACCAGTGGATCGCCAGCGATCGCGCCGGGGACAATGGCGATGCCACGGTTCCCGACGTTCGCGACGTCGGCGTGCAGCAGTTCCCGATCAGCGCCACCGATGACCTGATGGTGATGGCGATCAGCACCAACAACCGCTTCACCACGTTCGCCACGGCCGAATTCGACGTCTACGCCGACGTCGACGGCGACGGCAATCCGGACTACGTCATCGTCGGTGTCGACAACGGGCTCTTCACCGGCGGCGCACCCGACGGCCAGTTCACCTCGTTCGTGCTCGACCTGAACACGTCCGCGGTGACCGACGTCTGGACCGCATTCGCCCCGGCCAACGGATCCGTGGTGGAGATGCCCTGGCTCGCCAGCGACCTCGGCGCGACCGGTCCGGTGACCTTCTGGGTCGAGGCCTACACCGTGCTCACCAACCTGGCGCCAGACCTCGTCACACCGGGCGTGTACGACCCGACCAACCCAGCGGTGAGCATGGGCGACTTCGATTACGTCAACCCGAAGTCGTCGACGGTGATCCCCACCTCTGTGGATGTCACAGCGGCTCGGGCGCAGGGTGCGCTCGGATGGCTCGTGGTGTCGGTCGACGACGCGGCGGGCTCCCGCGAAGCGGACCGCGTGCCGCTGCGGGCCGACGGAGACCGCTGACCTCGACGCCGGTCGATGGGGGTGAGCATCGCTCGCCCCC
>JBBQTC010000050.1:0-31994 GCA_038234785.1 Acidimicrobiales bacterium | reverse complement strand
GCGTGGGCCACTGGGGTGGGGCGGTTCGTTCCGGGTCTTACAGCCGGCGCGTCCCCCCGCCCCCCCCCCCCCCGGGCGGGTACGCCGCGCGTCATGCCGTGATCGCCGTACCGCCGTCGGCGATCGGCGCCATCACGTTCTCACCGCCCCTCCCGGCCGATCTCGCCGCTGCCGCGGCCTCGTTCGTCGCTGGAGATGTCACCAAGATCCTGCTGCGCTACGCGGAGCCGTTCTGGCGGGCCGCCGGTCTCGACGGCACCATTCGGTTCTGCGAGCCACTCGGGCTGTACGTCGCCGATGCGACCGTCGGCACCGCGGCTGCGCTCGTCGTCTTCGTCGGCGGCCCACTCGCAGCCGCATGGCGGGCGCTCGGTCATCGACGCATTCCCACGGTCCTGGCACATCTCGAACCGATCCTCGGCCCGAGTGTCCGCCAGATACTCGACGTGATCATCGGCGACTGGGCGCCCCATGACTTCGGTGGTGGTGGCTATGCACAGTTCGTGACCGGGACGGGGCAGCCGAGCCAGATCTCACGCCTCCGCGAGGGGGCTCCGGGGCTGACGTTCGCCGCCACGGAACTCGCCGATGTGTTCCCCGGCTACGTCGAGGGCGCGATCCACGCCGGCAGGGCGGCGGCCGCCGACGCACTCATCCAACTGGGCCAGTCCCGATCTGGCAGAGTGAGGCCATGAGCATGACAGCCGCCGGAACCACGCCCCGTTTCGTCAGGGCCGACGGGCCCGACAAGGTGACGGGCAGCGGGCGCTACACCGCCGACCTCACGCTCACCGGAGCCCTCGCGGCGAAGTTCAAGTACGCCGAAGTGGGTCACGCCCGCATCGTGTCGCTCGACGTCTCGGCGGCCCGCGCGATGCCCGGCGTCTTCGCGGTCCTCACCGCCGACGACGTCCCCGATGTGCGCTTCGGCCCCTTCGTGCAGGACCGCACCCTCTTCGCTCGCGATGTCGTCCGATTCGAGGGCGAGATCCTCGCCGCGGTCGCCGCCGTCGACGCACCGACGGCCCAGCGAGCGATCAATGCGATCGTCGTCGAGTACGAACCGCTGCCCATCGTCAACGACATCGAGGACGCGCTCACCGAGGACACGCCGCTGGTGCACGAAGGCTGGTCGGAGTACGGCGCGGCCGGGCCCCTCGTCCGCTTCCGCAACGATGCGTCGTTCGCCTCGATCGCGAAGGGCGACGTCGACGCGGGCCTCGCCGAGGCGGACACCATCGTGCGCAGCCGCTACGTGGCCGACGGATGCCACGCGGCCCCGATCGAGCCACGGGCGGTGGTCGCTCAGTGGGAAGGCAACAAGGTCACCATCTGGACCAGCACGCAGGTGCCATTCGATGCGCGCGCCGGGGTGTGCGAGACCCTCGAACTGCCTGCCAATCGGGTTCGGATCATCGTTCCGCACCTCGGCGGCGGCTTCGGCGGCAAGTGCGGGTTCCACTACGAAGCCCACATCGCCGCCTTGGCACGGGCGGCCAAGCGACCGGTGCGGCTGGTGTTCAGTCGTCGCGAGGAGTTCCTCGCCCCGGACCGTCGCCGCGAGGGCATGGTGGTCGACATCGAGACCGGCGTGAGGAACGACGGCACCATCACCGCCCGCAAGGTCTGGTTGGCGATCGACAACGGCGCCTACACCGCCGACGCCGGCTTCTTCAGCCAGCTCGCCGCCATGCACACCCTCGGGCCGTACCGCATCGACAACGTGCTCGCCGAGGCGCACCTCGTCTACACCAACCATCAACCGTCCGGGTCCGTGCGGGCGCCAACCGCACCCCAGGCGTGCTGGGCACTCGAATCGCACACGGACGAGGTCGCCGCTGCGGTCGGGATGGACCCGGTCGCGTTCCGCCTGCACAACGCGGTCGCGACTGGCGACGTCGGCCCCGCGGGCCAGACCTACGGCGAGATCGGCCTCCACGCCTGCATCACTGCGGCCACCTCGGCCGCCGGCTACGGGGATCGCCTGCCCGACGACGAAGCGATCGGCGTCGCGATCGGGTGGTGGCCGAGCTTCTCCGTACCGTCCGGCGCCTACGTCAAGATCGACGGCGACGGCAGTGGCCAGATCATCACCGGTGCCCAGGAGTGCGGCACCGGTGCGGTGATGACGCTTCGCCAGCTGGCCGCCGACGAAGTGGGGTTGCGAGCCGAAGACTTCGAGCTGGTGTATCAGGACACCAGCGTCGCCCCGTACGACATGGGTGCCACAGGCTCGCAGACGCTCTTCAACAACGGCCGCGCGGTCGTCGCCGCCGCGGCGCAGGTGGCCGAACAGTTGCGCACCCTCGCCGCCGAGCACCTCGAGGCTGATGCCCGCGACATCGTGCTCGCCGATGGCGTGGCGTCCGTCGCCGGCACCCCCACCGCGTCGGTGTCCATCGCCGAACTGGCCGGCATCGCCGCCGGTGGCGAACTCCTCATCGGGCATGGTTCGGGTGTCCCCCCGGCGCCACCGCCCACCGTCGGCGCAACGTGCGTGGGCGACATCGGAATGGCCGCGTGGGTCGCTCCGCAGTTCTCCTGTCACGCCGTGCGCGTCAAGCTCGACCGGGACACCGGCGTGGCACGGGTGGTGCACGTCAGCGCTGCCCACGACTCGGGCACGATCATCAATCCGATGGGTGCGCAGGGTCAGGTGGAAGGCGCTGTGCTGATGGGCATCGGGCAGGCGCTCACCGAGGGCACTCGTTACGACGACCAGGCCAAGCAGCGCAACGCGGCCCTGCTCGAGTACAAGCTGCAGACCTGCGCCGATGCGCCTGCGATCGACATCCAGTTCATCGAGATCAACACCCCCGACGCTGGACCCCGCGGTGCGAAGGGTCTTGCAGAGGCACCCAACGTGGCAACTCCGGCAGCGATCTCCAACGCACTCGCCAAGCTGATCGGCCACCCGGTGCGCCAGCTGCCGATGACCGCCGAACGCGTCTGGGACTCATTGCACCACCATCCGGAGGTTGCGTCGTGAGCTTCCTCATCGCCACCGATCTGCAATCAGCGCTCGATGCAGTCGCTGCTGGTGCCCGTCCGGTCGCAGGTGGCAGCGACCTCGTGGTCGGAGCTCGACACGGGAAGGCCCCACTCCCCGTCGACCTCGTCGCGATCGATCGCATCTCGGAGCTGCAACTCGTCGCCATCGACGAGTGGGGCGCCCACATCGGCGCACTCGTCAACCATCAGTCGATCGAGACCCACCCCGACCTGGCCTCCAGGTACTCGGGGCTCTCCGACAGCAGCGCGCTCGTGGGCTCGCCGTCGACGCGCAACGTTGGCACCCTCGGGGGCAACGTGATGAACGCATCACCGGCGATGGACACCGGCGCCCCCTTGGTCGTTCTCGGTGCCGAGGTGGAGCTGCGATCCGTCGAGCACACCCGCCGCGTCGGCGTGGCCGAGCTGTGGGTCGGTCCCGGACGGACCAGTGCCTCGGCCGACGAGCTCTGTGTGGCGATCCACGTCCCCGCTCCGGCGGTGCGTACCAACAGTGCGTATCTGCGACTCGAGTACCGCCGAGCGATGGAGATCGCCGTGGTCGGGGCGGCCGCCTCGGTCACCCTTGCCGACGATGGTTCGGTCGCGTCGGTTCGCGTCGCACTCACTGCCGTCGCGCCGACGATCATCGAAGTCACCGGCCTCTCGGGCGGCAGCGTCGATGACGTCGCCGCTGCCGCGGCCGCGTTGGCCGCCGAGCAGGCTCGTCCGATCAGCGACGTCCGAGCATCGGACCGCTATCGCCGTCACACGGTAGGCGTGATGGCCGGGCGTGCCGTGCAGGCCGCTGCGCGTCGCGCCGGCGGCGAGATCATCTCCATTCCCCTCAACCGCGCCATCGGCATCGGAGCATCGTCATGAGCGACCAGACGGTCAGCATCGTCCTCACCGTGAACGACGTGGCCTACCCCGTCACCATCGAGCAAGGTCGCAACCTGCTCAGCGTCATCCGCACCGAGGTCGGCCTCACGGGCACGAAAGAGGGATGCGACGACTGCGAGTGCGGCGCCTGCATGGTGTTGCTCGACGGTCAACCGGTGAACTCCTGCAGCTACCTCGCCGCGCAAGCGCAAGGCCGGTCGATCACCACCGTCGAAGGTTTGATGTCCGGCGACGAGATGCACCCGCTGCAACGCAACATCCTCGAGGAGGGTGGGGTGCAATGCGGCTTCTGCACTCCCGGGATGTTGCTGTCGGCAACGGCGCTGCTGGAGCGCACGCCGTCTCCCACCGACGAGGAGATCCGCATCGGACTGTCCGGCAACCTCTGCCGGTGCACTGGCTACGCGAAGATCGTCGCCGCCGTTCGGCGGACCGCGGAGGAACGACTCGGCTGATCGGGTGATCGGCCGTCAGGTCCGCTCGAATCTCGCCATCACGTCGAGCGCGATGCGCTCACCGAACTCCTGGAGGTCGCCGTCCATCCGGTTCGGCCATGTGCTCTGGTGCGCGATCACGGTGTTCGTGCTCCGGTCCACGAAGAGGTGCTGACCGTTGATGCCGTGCGCCGCGTACCTGCCCTTCGCGGCATCGATGACCCACCAGCAGTCGTGGTAGTAGGCGTCGGGTTGGCCAGGATCGGCCGAATCGCCGGCCCGGTAGTGCTCCTTGAGCACCTCGTCGTCGCAGAGGATCCGGTCGATCCACGAGGCCGGAACCACCACGTCGCCGCCCACCATGCCTCGTTCGAGATGGAGCAACCCGAAGCGGGCAAGGTCGCGAACCGTGCAGCAGATCCCACCCTCCACCGTGGGGAATCCGGCAGCATCGACGATGATGTCTGCGTCGCGCTCGGCACCGATCCGAGTCCAGATTCGCTCAGCGAACAGCTCGGCGAAGCGACGCCCACTCACGGCCTCCGCCACCCAGGCCAGCACGTCGGTGATGATGCTGCGGTACTCGAAGCGGTCGCCGTGAGTGCCCTGCGGCGCGAGCGACACGATCCAGGCGGACGTGTGGGTCGGGAGGTCCGACCGACGATGGGTGGTGTAGCCGGACACCTGCTCGATCAGACGCCCCGGCGACTCCGGATCGTCGTAGTCGGACTCGTCGAAGTCCACCCCCGCGGACATGTCCAGCAGATGCTGGACGGTGGCTCCCTCCCATGCCGTGCCGCGGAGCTCGGGGACGTACGAGTGAGCGAATTCCTGCGGCTCGATGAGGCCGTCGCCGACGAGGACACCGATGAGCGTCGAGGTGAGCGACTTGGAGACCGACATCAGCAGGTGCGTGTCGTCCCATCGCACCCCATCGGCGTACCACTCGTACACGATCTCGCCGTCGTGAGTGACCACGAACGCGTCCGTGTACACGGCCTCCAGCGCATCGGCGAGCAGGTACGCCTCGCCGGCGAAGACGGACAACAGGTCGTGCAGACCGCCGTTGCGTTCCGGCAAGGGGCGCACCGGTCCGTCGCCCCGATCGATGCGCGCCGTACGGGTCAATTCGCGCACGTGTCGGAAGCCCCAGCGGTTGAACGGGGCGTCGATCCAGTTGTCGCTGTCGACCCCGGCACGGCGAGCCGGCTCGGGCCGAATTCGGACCACGGGTGTCTTCATCTGCTCAGCATGGCAGGTGTACGATCGCCAGGATTGACCGGTGATTCAGGAAACGGCCAACGCCCGAAGGGACAGCAATGAATTGGGATGTGTTCATCACCTGCGCGATCACCGGGTCCGGGGAGACGACCCACAAGAGTCCTCACGTGCCGGTGACACCGGAACAGATCGCAACCTCCGCGATCGATGCGGCCAAGGCCGGCGCGGCGGTCGTGCACATTCACGTGCGAGACCCTGAGACCGGCAAGGGCAGCCGCAAAACCGACTACTACGCAGAGGTCGTCGAGCGTGTGCGTGCCGCAGATGTGGACGTCGTGGTCAACCTCACGGCCGGCATGGGTGGCGACATGGTGCTGGGCGGCGACGAGCTCGTCCTCCCACTCAACCCGTCGGGCACCGACATGGTCGGCGCCACCGAACGGCTCGACCACGTACGGCGCATCCTTCCCGAGATCTGCACGCTCGACTGCGGCACGATGAACTTCGCCTCAGGCGGCGACTACATCATGGTCAACACCCCCGGTGTGCTGCGCTCGATGGCCAAGCAGGTCCAGGAGCTGGGTGTGCGGCCCGAACTGGAGGTCTTCGACACCGGCCACCTCGTCCAGGTCAAGGAGATGATCCGCGACGGGCTGCTCGACGACCCGGTGATGATCCAGCTCTGCATGGGCATCGCCTACGGCGCCCCCGACGACCCCACCACGTTCATGGCCATGGTGAACAACCTGCCCAACGACTGCGTGTTCTCCGGCTTCTCGATCTCGCGGATGCAGCTGCCGTTCGTGGCCATGGCGGCGCTCGCCGGCGGAAACGTCCGCGTCGGACTCGAGGACAACCTGTACGCCGGGCCCGGACAGCTCGCCACGAACGCGATGCTGGTCGAGAGGGCCCGCAACATCCTCGAGAACATGAACGTGCGCGTCATGAGTGCCCAGGCAGTCCGCGACAAGCTGCAGCTGGTGAAGCGCTGAGATGAGTCCAATCCCTGGTCTCGGCACCGTCGGCCTGTTGGGCGGCGGTGTCATCGGTGGTGGGTGGGCCGCCCGTTTCCTGCTCAACGGCGTCGACGTCAAGATGTACGACCCCGATCCCGACGCGCCCCGAAAGGTCGGCGAGGTGCTCGCCAACGCGCGGCGCGCCACCAATCGTCTGGTGATGCCGGCCTTGCCGAGGGAGGGAACGCTCACGTTCGTCGACACTCCCGAGGAGGCCGCGACCGGCGTCGACTTCCTGCAGGAGAGCGCCCCCGAACGTCTCGAGCTGAAGCAGATGCTGCTCCAGCGCGCCAGTACGGCCGCCGGCCCCGACGTGGTGTTCGGTTCGAGCACGTCGGGCCTGCTGCCCACGCAGATGCAGGCCGGCATGACCCATCCCGAACGGCTCGTCGTCGGCCACCCGTTCAACCCGGTGTACCTGCTCCCCCTCGTCGAGGTCGTCGGTGGCGACCAGACGTCGACCAGAGCGAAGGAACGTGCGGCCGCGGTCTACGACTCCATCGGAATGCACCCACTGCTCCTGCGCAAGGAGGTCGACGGGTTCGTGGCGGATCGTCTGCTGGAGGCGCTCTGGCGCGAGGCGCTGTGGCTGATCAACGACGGTGTGGCCACGGCCGAGGAGATCGATGACGCGATCCGATTCGGGGCTGGGTTGCGATGGAGCTTCATGGGGACGTTCCTCATCTATCGAATCGCGGGCGGCGAGGCCGGTATGCGTCACTTCATGGCGCAGTTCGGACCCACCCTGAAATGGCCGTGGACGAAGTTGATGGATGTCCCCGAGCTCACCGACGAGTTGCTGGAGACCCTCGTCGCCCAGAGCGACGCGCAGGCCGGAGCGGCGACCATCCGCGAACTGGAAGTGCTGCGCGACGACTGCCTCGTCGCGGTGATGCAAGGACTGCGCACCGTCGACTACGGCGCGGGCAAGGTCCTCGACCGGTACGAGCAACGTCTGTTCGAACGAATGGATCATGCTGTCGGCGAGGTCGACGTCACCGTGCCGATGCGCCTGCACGAGGTGCGCGTGCCGGCGGAGTGGGTCGACTACAACGGCCACATGAACGACAGCCGGTACATGCAGCTGTCCAGCGAGTCCGTCGATCGCTTGCTGCGGTTCATCGGTGTCGACGCGGCGTACCTCGCCGGTGGCCACAGCTGGTTCACCGTGGAGAGCCACCTCAACTACCTCGCCCAGGCGCGCGCCGGTGATCACCTCTACGTCACGGTGCAACTCATCTCCCACGACGCCAAGCGCATGCGCGTGTTCACCACGATGCATCGAGCCGACGACTCGAGCGCTGTGGCCACCGCCGAGCACATGCTCCTCCACGTGGACACCAAGATCGACAAGGCGGTCGCCGCGGCACCCGAGATGGTCGCCGTGCTCAACCGCATCGGCGCCCACCACGCACTCCTTGCCCAGCCCACCCAGGCCGGCCGAGCAGTGGGGCAGGGTCGCTGATTCAGTAGCCGGGCGGCACCTCGAAGCCGCACCAGTCGCGTTCGAGCAGTTGCGCGAAGTGCAGCGTCGTGCGGTCCTCCAGGTAGGGCCCGATCGCCTGCAGACCCAGGGGCAGGCCCGCAACGTTCAGGCCGGCCGGGAACGCCGTGGCGGGCTGTCCGGCGTAGATGGCCCACATGGGATAGACGATGTTGTACATGTAGGGCACGTCGCTGCCGTCGATCGACAGCGTCCTCGACCGCTGGTCGCCATCCACGTGAGGGAAGGCCGCGTCGAGCGCAGTGGGACAGATCACGACGTCCCAGTGCACGAAGAAGGCCCTCCAGGCCGCCCGCGCCGCCTCCCGCCGGTCCAGTAGCCGCAGATAATCGTGCGCGTCGAGCGTCATCCCATGGCCCTGGGGAACGAACAGCGGGTCCTCGGTGTCGAGCAACCGCTGTCCCGCCTGCGAACGTGCCTCGGGATCCATCCCCCGCGATGTCATGACGGTGAGCAGCGTCAGGTAGTCGGCGAAGTAGGCGTGCTCGTCGATCACCGGCATCGCGCTACCGACCGTCGCCCCGACGCGGCTCAGAAAGGAGGCCAGATCATCGACCTTCGCTGCCATCGCGGCCGACGGCGAGACGAGCGAGGAGGGCGGCATCACCGCAACGCGGAAGTCCTCGAGGGCCCGGTGTCGAGCCGGAGGTGGGTCAAACCGCCAACCCGCGTCGTCGCCCTCCTCAGGACCGGCGACGACGTCGAACAGCAACTCGAGGTCGAACGCGCTTCGGGACAACGGACCCTGCACACCCATCATGAACGCAGGGTTCGGGCGGTCGGACATCGGAAATGCGCCGACCTTGGGAATCGCCGTCTCCGAAGGACGGTGGCCGTACACACCGCAGTACGCGGCCGGCACGCGGATGGAGCCACCAATGTCGCTCCCGATCTCCAACGGAGTCATGCCTGCGGCGAGGGCGGCCGCTCCACCACCGGTGCTGCCACCGGGCGTGCAAGCGAGGTCCCACGGATTGTTGGTCGTGCCGTAGACCGGGCTGTCGGCCTGCCAATCGCCCAGGGCGACCGGGATGTTGGTCTTGCCGAGGAGGCACGCCCCCTCCTCGAACACTCGGCGGGCGATCGGCCCATCATGCGCCGGCTGATACTCGGCCAGCCCCATGATGCCGGCCGACTGCGGCAGTCCCGCGACCTGGGTGGACTCCTTCAGAGTCATCGGCAGACCGAGCAGCGCACCCTGTTGACCGGCCATTCGGGAGGCGTCGGCGCGCAGCGCGGCCTCACGGGCGAGTTCCGCGGTGGGGACCGGAATTGCGTTGAGCGGGCCGTCGCGTCGGACGATCCGTTCGAGGTGCATCTCGGTCAGCTCCACCGAGCTGATCGTGCGCGCTTCGAGCGCCGCCAACATCTGCGTCGCCGTGCTGTACGGGTGAATCGAGTCGGTCATGCGAGAATCATCGCGTCCGCTTGAGGGGGCTGGCGTCGAAGCCGGGGCCAAGCAGACGCGCGGCCTCGGCCAACCACACCCGCTCGACGCGTTCGCGGGTCACGCCCTTCGCCTTCACTGCCAGCAGCTGTGCGAGTCCGTCGAGCAACCCCGCAAGAATGAACATCGTGTCATCGGGATCGGACTCGATGAACTCGCCGTTCTCCTGGCCTTCGCGGATCACGCCTCGAAGGACAGCCCGCCACCGACGGTCCATGCGGTCCCGCTCGGCGGCGGCGGACTTGTCGCGCAGCGCGAGCACGCACAACTCCATCCACAGCTTCCAGTCGTAGTGGTGCAGCATGGCCTCGATCAGCACCCGCAGCCGTTCGGAGGCCGAGTTCTTGTGCTCCGCCTTCACCGTGAAGCGGTCGTGGAACTCCTGCTCCCGGAGCCGCAGGGCCTCGGCCAGCAGGCCGTCCTTGCCGTCGAACCAGTACAGGATGGCGGCCGGGCTCGTGCCGGCCGTCTTCGCGATGTCGATGACCCTCGAGTTCGCGTAACCCCGTTCTGAGAGCACCTCGGCCGCGGCCGACAAGATCTGCGCCTTGCGAACATGGTCGAGTCGCGGTCTCGGCATCGGTGAGGTCCAATCCTGAATGTATATTTAGTCTATGTCGCACGTCGCCGTGGTGGGTGAGGGTTCCCGCGCCGCCGAATGGATCACTCGGTACCTGGCGTCGGGCCTCGACGTCGTGGTTGTCGATGATTCCACAGTTCGCGACATCGTCGCCGACATGTGGCCAGCCTCGGATCGACTCGGCCTGTTTCCCGGCTCCTCGCTCGCTCGACTTCGGAGTGGCACGCCAGGCGACGTGTGCACCGCCCGCCTCGTCCACGTGCTCGATGCGGCGATCCCCGACGGCATCACCGGCCTGCTCGCCACCGACGACACCGCCCTCGGATGCTCCCCTGCGAACCTCGTCCCCATCGTGCGCGTCGATGGCCCACAGGCGCGCGAACTCACCGAGTTCTTCCTATCGATCGGAATGGCTCCCGTCTCGGCCGATGTGCCGGCGCACGAGGCGTGGCAACTCGGCGCGGGTCTGGTCGAACTCACCGACGGCGACCCCGACGCCCTCATCGCGGTGATGCGCGCGCTGCGGCCATCCGGCCGGCCCGCCGGCGCGGCGATGGCTCGGCACGAAGCGGTCCGATTCGCCTCGGTCGGCATCCGCCCGTGGCACGAGGGCGACACCGTGCCCGCACCCCTCACGCTCTACCGCACACCGGTGGAACCCGAGTGGGTCGACTACAACGGCCACATGACCGAGTCGGCCTATCTCACGGCGGCCGGCTGGGCCAGCGATGCGCTGTTCCGGTACATCGGCGACGACGAGGCGTACCGGGCGGCCGGGCACAGCTTCTACACCGTCGAGACCCACATCCACTACGTGCGCGAGGTCGCCGAGCACGAGCCGATCGAGTTCCTCACGCAGGTCCTGGGCGTCGACGCCAAGCGAGTCCACCTCGTCCACTCGATGATGCACGGCGTCGATGGTGGCCTCTTGTGCACCGCAGAACAGATGCTGGTGCACGTCGACATGACCGCCGGTCGTTCAGCGCCGATCCTGCCCGATGTCGCGGCGGCGCTGCACGCCATTGCTGACGCACACGCAGCCCTTCCCGTTCCACCTCAGGTCGGCAGCGTCATGAGCCTGCCGGTCCGCACGGCCTGATCGCCACTCACTCGCAACACCTTCCAGGAGACTCCCGATGGATTTCGAACTGTCCGACGAGCACCAGATGATCGTCGACACCGTGCGCGCCTTCACCGAGAAGGAACTGTTCCCGCACGAGGCGCTCGTCGAGCGACTGGGCGACGTTCCCCACGACCTTCTCGAGCAGATCAAACAGAAGTCGATCGATGCGGGCCTCTACGCAGCCAACATGCCCGCCGAACTCGGCGGTGGCGGGCTTGACAGCTTCGGCGTGACACTCGTCGACCGCGAGTTCGGCGCCGCCTCGTACGCACTCCACTACATCGTGGCCAGGCCGTCGAACATCCTGCGAGCGTGCGCAGGCGACCAGATCGAGGAGTACCTCCTCCCCACCATCCGCGGCGAGCGGGTGGACTGCATGGCGATGAGCGAGCCCGACGCCGGGAGCGACGTGCGAGGCATGAAGTGCACCGCGGTTCGAGACGGCGACGACTACGTCATCAACGGAGTGAAGCACTTCATCAGCCACGCCGATCACGCCGACTACGTCATCCTCTTCGCGGCCAGCGGCGAGGAGCAGACGTCGCGCGGGCCGAAGAAGCTCATCACGGGCTTCCTGGTCGACTTCGACACACCCGGTTGCGAGGTGGTGCCCGGGTACAACTGCGTGTCCAACCGCGGCTACCACAACCTCATCATCAACTTCGACAACTGTCGGGTGCCCGCGTCCAGCATTCTCGGGGAGGAGCACCGAGGATTCGACGCGGCCAACGAGTGGCTCGGATCGACGCGCCTCCAGGTGGCCGCTGTCTGCGTGGGGCGCGCCCGACGGGCGCTGGGCATCGCCACCGAGTGGGCCGCGACACGTGAGCAGTTCGGCCAGCAGATCGGCAAGTTCCAGGGCGTCTCGTTCAAGCTCGCCGACATGGCGACGCAACTCGAGGCAGCGGAGTTGCTCACGCTGCGCGCGGCGTGGAAGGACACCCTCGGCACGGCGACCGACACGGACATGGCGATGGCGAAGGTGTTCTCCAGCGAGATGTGCCAGTTCGTCACCGACGAGGCGATCCAGATCCTGGGCGGCATGGGGCTGATGGACGAGTTGCCCCTCGAGCGGCTCTGGCGCGACACCCGAGTGGACCGCATCTGGGACGGCACGAGCGAGATCCAGCGGCACATCATCTCGCGGGCCATGCTCCGCCCCTACGGTGCCTGACAGATGACCGCCGCGCCGACCCCGGATCTCCAGCGCCTCCTCGCGCCACGTTCGATCGCCGTGCTCGGGGGCGCGCCCGCTGATCGAGTGGTCCGACAGTGCATCAAGCTCGGGTTCGAGGGCGACATCTGGCCCGTCCACCCCACTCGCGCCGATCTCGGAGGGATCCCCTGTCACCGATCGCTCGCCGACCTTCCCGGTGTGCCGGATGCGGTGTTCCTGGGTGTGAACCGTCACACCACGATCGATGCGATGCGGACGCTGGCGGCGATGGGCGCCGGCGGCGCGGTGTGTTACGGCTCAGGGTTCGCCGAGTCGGGCGATGATCACCTGCAGGGCGAGCTGCGGCAGGCCGCGGGCGACATGCCGTTCTTCGGACCCAATTGCTACGGCTTCGTCAACACCTTCGACCGGGTCGCGTTGTGGCCCGATGAACACGGCATGGCCCGCCACGAACGCGGCGCGGCAATCGTCTCCCAGAGCGGCAACGTCGCAGTGAACCTCACGTTCCAACAGCGCGGCCTGCGGCTCGGGAGCATGATCACCGTCGGCAACCAGGCGAACCTCGGCACCGAGGACGCGATCGCCGCACTGCTCGACGACGAGCGGATCACGGCGATCGGACTGTTCCTCGAGGCAGTGCGTGATCCACAGCAGTTCGCCGCGGTCGCTCGGTCCGCCGCCGAGCGAGGGGTGCCGCTCGTGGCGCTGCAAACCGGGCGATCGGCGACGGGTTCACTCATCGCCGCGTCGCACACCGGGTCGATGTCGGGGCGCGCCGACGCCTACGACGCGCTGTTCGACCGATACGGCGTCCCGACGGTGACGACGCCCGCAGAGCTCCTGGAGGCACTGACGCTGCTCGATTCCGGCGGTCCGCTCGGCGGTCGCCGGATCGTGTCGCTGAGTTGTTCGGGGGGCGAGGCATCGCTCGTCGCCGATCGCAGCGAAGCCACGTTGCTGCGATTCGAGCCGTTCTCCGACGAGCACCGACGGCGGATCGAGTCGACGCTGACCGAGCTCGTGTCGGTGAGCAACCCGCTCGACTACCACACCTTCATGTGGGGCGATCGTAGGGCGATGGCGGCGACGTTCACCGCGGTGATGGACGGTCCGCAGGACGCGACGATGCTCGTGCTCGACGCGCCGCCGTCCGCCGAGAACGATCCCACCGCGTGGTACACCGCAGCGGACGCACTGGCGGATGCAGCGGAGGCGACCGGCGGGCGGGCGGTCGTGGTCGCGACGCTGGCCGAGTGCATCAACGAGGAGTTCCGGACACACATCTCCAACCGCGGGCTCACTGCGTTGCTCGGCTTGTCGGAGGCGCTGGTGGCCCTCGATGCCGCGGCAACGGCCGGCACCGCCGGCGATCACCTCGGCGCCGCGATCCACTCGCCGGTCACCGATCCGGGCATCACCCTGCTCGTCGACGAGGCGGGAGCGAAGCAGCGGCTCGCGCACGCCGGCGTGTCGGTGCCGCGGGGCATCGTGGTCGGGCCGGATGGCGTTCCCGACGCGGCCGACGAGATCGGGTACCCCGTCACCCTCAAGGCGCTAGGTCACGCCCACAAGAGCGAAGCGGGAGCGGTGCGCGTGGGTCTGCCCGATCGCGACGCAGTGGTCGCCGCCGCAGCCGCCATGCCCGCGACGTCGGCCGGCTTCCTCGTCGAGAGCACGGTCACCGATGTCGTGGCCGAAGTCCTCGTCACGGTCCGTCGCGACCCGCCGGTCGGCTGGCTCGTCACGCTCGGTCATGGTGGCGTGCTCACCGAACTGTGGGGCGATGTCACCCACCTGCTCGCGCCGGTCACGGTGGCCGAAGTGGTCACAGCGCTCGGACGACTCCGGAGCGCTCCGTTGCTCCACGGCTTCCGAGGCCGTCCCGCAGCCGACGTGGCAGCGCTGGCCGAACTCGTCGTTCGTGCCGTCGATGCCGTGGTCGGCACCGATGTGGTCGAGTTGGAACTCAACCCGGTGCTCGTCGGGCGCTCGGGAGCCACCGCAGTCGACGCGCTGCTGATCGTGGAGGACGCCTTCCCATGACCCACTCCGGCTTCCACGTCGAGGTCGCCGACGGCATCGCCGTCGTCACCGTCGACCGGCCCAAGGCCAACGCCATCGACTCGGCGACGAGCCGGGCACTCGGGGAGGTGTTCCTCGGCTTCGAGCACGACCCTTCGGTGCGGGTCGCGATCATGACCGGTGCGGGTGAGCGATTCTTCAGTGCTGGCTGGGACCTCGGCGCGGCGGGCGACGGTGAGGCGTTCGACAGCGATTACGGCGCCGGTGGCTTCGGTGGCTTCCCCGATCTGCCGGCCCGGCGCACGCCGGTGATCGCCGCGGTCAACGGCATGGCCGTCGGCGGGGGGTTCGAGATCGCCATGTCCGCCGATCTGGTGGTGGCGGCGGACCACGCACAGTTCTTCCTGCCCGAGGCGACGCTGGGCATCCTTCCCGACGTCGGGAGCGTCCGCCTTCCAAGACTCCTCCCCCCGCACCTCGCTCGCGAAGTGCTGCTGGCCGGTCGCCGCCTCACCGCCGCCGAGGGACTCCAGCACGGTCTGATCAACCTCGTGGTACCCGGCAGCGACCTGATCGAGTCCGCTCGAGCCCTCGCCGAGCGGGTGAAGGCTTCGGCGCCGCTGAGCGTGGCGGCGATCCTCGACATCGGTCGCCGGACCGCGCAGATGGACCCGATCGCCGCGATGGCGGCGATCAAGGACTTCGAGAGCTACCGGTCGGCGATCGATTCCGAGGACGCCCAGGAAGGAACCCGGGCCTTCAACGACAAGCGGCCCCCGTCGTGGCAAGGTCGCTGAGAACCCACACGGTCGTTCACACACGCGCCCATCGGCTTCTGGGTCGGAATCTTCCCGGCGAATTCGGCTTCTGGGTCGGGGTCTTCCCGGCTTCCGGGACGATCGCTGGCCAGAAGCCGACGTGGGAAGACGGCTGCCCAGAAGCCGTCAGGCCTCGGAGTGGAGGCCGAGGCCGATGGGGACGTCCTCGTAGTCGACGGTCCACACGCGGGCCGACCACTGATCGTCGATGCGGCTGCTGCGCCATCCGAGGAGCCGCTGCGCCGCAGGTGTCAGGTGGCGGACGTCATCCCACGTGGTGCCGAGCGGGCCCGCCTCTTCGGGGGTGAGCCAGCCGAGCACGAACGACAGGTGCATGCCGTACCGGAACTGGTCGGCCGTCGTGTTGGCACCACCGCCGTGGATCACTCGCCCGGTGTAGATCATCCCGCTTCCTGCAGGCATCACGGCCTGGCAGATCTCGTCGGGCTCGGGGATCCGGTCGTAATCCTCCCAACGATGACTGCCCGGCACCACCCGGGTCGCTCCCACCGCGGCGGTGAACTCGGTGATCGCATACATGCAGCTCAAGGTGACGTCGAAGCCGTCGGGCCGGCACAGCATCGCCGGCCAGTTGGCCGCGTCGCGGTGCAGCCACTGCACCTTCTCCCCCGGACCAAGGATCATCATCTGCCCGGTGTTCATCCAGTAGTCCTGGCAGTGCGGCAGCAGCACCTCATCGGCCACGCCCAGGTACAACGGGTCGGTGAGGATGTCGACGAACGACGGGCTGCGATGCGCGAGACGCGTGAACCGCGTCGTGTGCTCTCCCCAGAACTTCCTCACCGTCGCACTGTCGGCCACGCTGCCGGGGGCGCGGCCCGACGCGTGGGCCACCATGTCGCCACGAAAGCTCTCCAACGTCGCGGGCGTCAGCATGTCGCGCACGATCACGGCACCATCCGCCTCGAGCGCTGCCATCACCGCCGTGATGCCGTCGGCCCTGGTCACCTCCTGAAGGTGGGGCATCAGTTGTAGCTACCCACCGCGAAGATCTCCGAAGAGTCGTCCCCCATCCGTGCCAGCTCGGAGGCCAGTGTGCGGACGTTCTCCACGTAGCGCGCCCCGTCGTCGTCGGAATGGGCGACGCTCAAGGTCCACGACTCGCTCTTTCCCCACGGTGGCAGGAAGACGCCGCCGTTGTGCTGGATGAGGAAGTGCAGGTGGCTGACGCCGGTGGAGATGCCGAGGAACTCGCGATAGTTCGTCGCCGGCCGCTCGCTGAAGGCGACGGAACCCTTGAAGCCGTAGACGGATCCGCACGCCGGCTGTCCCGCCGCCCTGAGCGCCGCCACCGACTCGTCGAGCATCCGGCGACCGATCGCCTCGGCGCGGACGTAGGTCTCGGGCGTGAGCACCTCGTACAGGGTGGCGCGCGCTGCGGCCATGGTGAGGGGGTTCCCGTTGAACGTACCGATCTGGTCGTAGCGGCCGTCGCTGATGGCCGACATCACCTCTTCGGTCCCACCGATCGCTCCACATGGCAACCCACCTCCGAGCGCCTTCGCGAGGCACACGATGTCGGGTGTCACACCCGACATGGCGGTGACACCGCCCGGGTGCACCACGAGACCGGTCTTCACCTCGTCGAACGCCAGCAGCACGCCGTGGTCGCGGGTGAGACGGCGGACCCCTTCCAGGTAGCCCGGTTCGGGCGAGATGATGCCGGCGTTCATCATCATCGGTTCCATGATCATCCCGGCGATCTCGCCGCGGTGGCGATCGAGCACTCGCTCCAACGCAGCGAGGTCGTTGAACGGCACGATGCGCAGAAGATCCGCCATCGCCTGGGCGACTCCCGGACCCGCCACGCGGGCGGGATCGTCGACCGGTCCCAACTGCGCCTCCGAGCGGAAGATCGACACCATCGCCGAGTCGTGGTGACCGTGATATGTGCCTTCGATCTTCACGACCAGCTGCTTGCCGGTGATGGCTCGCATCAGGTGGAACGCATCCATCGTGGTCTCGGTGCCGGAGTTGTTGAACCGCCACTGGGGCAGACCGAACCGTGCCGTCAGCGCCTCCGCGACGTACACCGCATCTTCGGTGGGCTGGGCGAAGTGAGTCCCTTTCGCGACACGGTCCTGGACGGCACGAACGACCGCAGGGTTCGCATGACCGACCACGTTGACCCCGTAGCCACCGTGCATGTCGACGTACCGGGTGCCGTCGACATCCCACACGTAGGCACCCTCACCACGGTCGACCCACACCGGCAACGGCCGTGAGCTGGCCCAACTCGAGCACACACCCCCCGGCATCACCTGTTGCCCACGCTCCCAGAGGAGGTTCGAGGCGGACATCCGGGCCAGGAACCGATCCTCCTCACGGGTGATCAGATCATCCAACGACGAACCGTTCGCTCGACTCATGGGTCAACTGTAGCCCACTTGTCTGATCGGTCATTCAGGGTTCGCTACACTCCCGGGGAACACCGGAAACGGAGCGCAGCAATGCCGAACCATACGCACACCCTCACGAGGTCCGACTATCTCAGCGACGAGATCTGGCACATCGAACGGGAGCGCATCTTCCACCACGGATGGTTTCTTGCCGGACACGGATCAGCCCTCGAACGCGGTAATCGCACGGTCATCGACGTGGCCGGCGAGAGCGTCCTGATCACCCGCGATCTCGACGATGAACTGCACGCGTTCGCCAACGTGTGTCGTCACCGCGGCGCGCGGTTGTGCGACGCCCACACCGACACCGGACAGGGCTCGCTAATGTGCCCGTACCACGCCTGGACGTACGCGCTCGACGGTCGGCTCATCGCCACACCTCACCTCGACAACGAGGAGATCGACAAGAGCACGCTCCCGTTGTGGCAGTACCACGTGCGCAGCTGGCAGGGCTTCATGTTCGTCAGCCTGTCCAAGGTCCCGCCGGACTTCACCACCTGGCTGACCGCAAATGCCTCGGAGCTCGTCGCACTCGAGCGATACGAGTTCGGTGCGCTGAAGATCGCAGCGAGCACGACCTGCGACATCCACGCCAACTGGAAGATCGTGATGGAGAACTACCAAGAGTGCCTCCACTGCACTCGGGTCCATCCTGAACTCGTCGAACTGGTTCCCACGTATCGCACCGGCTGGGTCAACGACCCGAGCCGGCCCGACGGCGGCGTCGGCCTGTCGCACGGCACCAGCTTCACCTCGAGCCCGGTCGATCTGCCGGTCCTTCCCGGCCTCAGCGACCTCGACGCCCACTCGTACTACGGCGGCACGATCTTCCCGAATGGATTCATCGACGTCACCGGCACGAGTGCGATCGTGTCGACCCTGTTCCCCAAGGGCCCGAACCTCACGTCGATGACCATGGAGTTCCTGTTCTCTCCCGAGACCATCGCCGCTCCCGGTTTCGATCCCACGCCCGTCGTCGAGTTCAACGACCTCGTCGCCGCCCAGGACAACACGGTGTGCGAGCGGGTGCAGCATGGCGTCGCATCGATGGCGTTCGACCACGGGGTGCTGTCCCCGAAGGACGAACTCGTCGTGCACTTCATGCGCCACTACCTGGCGGCTCGAGGGTCCGTCGACTGATCCGGGCTCAGTTCGGGAGCACCCGCACGGAGTCGGCGCTCATCTCGATGCCGACCTCGACGCCCTCACGCAGTTCGGGGCCAGCGGCGCCGTTCGCCACCATCGCCTGCAACGAGTGATCCCCCGCGGCGACATGCACATGCGTGAGCGCACCGGCGAACACGACGTTGTCGATCCGTCCGCGGACGGTGGCGTGCTCGGGCGGGACCAGCCGCAGCCGCTCGGGGCGGATCACGACATAGCAGTTGCCGAATGCTCCGTTGGTGGGGGTGGTGACCCGCTGGCCCAGCACGTCGACCCCGGTCTGGTCGGCCACCGCCGGGAGCAGGTTCGCCAAGCCCAGGAAGTCGGCGACGTAGGTGTTGGACGGTCGGTCGTAGACCTCGCGCGGCGTGCCCACCTGCTCGATCACCCCAGAGTTCATCACCGCCAGGCGATCGCTCATGGTGAGCGCTTCCTCCTGGTCGTGGGTGACGTAGACGAAGGTGATGCCGACCTCGCGGTGCAACGCACGAAGCTCCACCTGCAGCACGCGTCGCAGCTTCGCGTCGAGTGCACCCAGCGGTTCGTCGAGCAGCAGCACCTTGGGACGCAGGACGAGCGACCGAGCGAGCGCCACGCGCTGCTGCTGGCCACCCGACAGCTGGTGCGGGCGGCGGGTCTCGTAACCGGTGAGCCGCACCAGCTCGAGTGCCTCGGCAACTCGGCGCTTCGCCTCGACCTTGGAGCTGTCCTGGAACCGCAGCCCGAACGCCACGTTCTCCGCGACCGAACGGTTGGGGAACAGCGCGTAGTTCTGGAAGACCGTGTTGACCGGCCGCTTCTCGGGGGGTACGCCGCGGACGTCGACACCGTCGATGTGCACCGAGCCGTGCTCGATGTCCTCGAATCCACCGATCAGGCGCAGCGTCGTCGTCTTGCCGCAACCGGACGGGCCCAGGAGCGAGAAGAACTCGCCCGGCTCGATGACCAGATCGATGCTGTCGAGGACCTTCAGGCTGCCGTACCACTTCGAGAGTGACGACAGCTCGACACGTCCGCCTCCGTCGCCCCGCTGTGCCTCCATGCGCTCCCCCAACCCCGACTCGCGACCACTCGACTGACCGGCTGTTCAGGAAACACTAACCGATCGCGTCCGGACTAGTTTGCCGTCATGCAGAGCCACGACATCGAGTACGAGCACGACGGAGTGCGCTACATCGGCCACATGGCCGAACCCGACGGCGACGCCATCCGACCGGTCGTCCTCGTCTGCCACGAGGGTCCCGGGATGACGGATCACGTCCGCGAACGGGCTCGCCGGCTGGCCGAGGAGTTCGGCTACCTCGCGTTCGCGCTGGACTACTGGGGCGGCGGACAGCCGATCCCGATGGACGACGCGATGCCCCGCCTCGGCGAGATGATGAGCAATCCCGCCATCACGCGCGCCAAGGCGCAGGCAGGGCTCGACGTCCTGCTCGCCCACCCACGTGCGGACCACTCGAAGGTGGGCGTGATGGGCTACTGCTTCGGCGGCACGATGTCGCTCGAGCTCGCTCGCGGTGGCGCCACGGTCCACGCGATCGTCGGCTTCCACAGCGGACTGGCAACGACGGCGCCTGCCGATGCGGCCAACATCAGCGGCAAGGTCCTCGTCTGCATCGGCGTCGACGATCCCATCATCCCGGCGTCACAGCGCGCCGACTTCGAGGCCGAGATGAACGCCGGCGGCGTTGATTGGCAGATGATCCTCTACAGCGGCGCCGGGCACAGCTTCACCAACCACCTCGCCGACGGACGTCGCCCCGGGTTCCAGTACCACGAGCTCAGCGACATTCGCTCGTGGAAGGCGATGCGCCAACACTTCCTCGAGGTCTTCGGCCGCTGACCGCTCGGTTTCTGGGCAGCATCCTTCCCACATCGGCTTCTGGGAAGGGACGATCCCGGAATCCGGGAAGCATCCGGCCCAGTAGCCGAAGAATTCTGGTCAGGGAGCGGACCCGGCGTGGGTCGAGGTCAGGACTCGGCGACACCCTTGGGCGCGCGCTGGTTCATGAAGCCGAACATGTAGCCGGCGACGCGGCGCATCTGGATCTCCTCGGCACCTTCGGTGATGCGGTACCGGCGGTGGTGTCGGTAGATGTGCTCGAAGGGCTTGTGCCGCGAGTAGCCGAGACCGCCGTGCACCTGCATCGCCCGATCGGCGGCCTCGCAGCACAGCCGATTGGCCCAGTAGTTGCACATCGACACCTTGTCGCTCTGACTGAACGCGCCGTACTTGTCCATCATCCACGCCGTCTTGTGGATGAGCGCGCGCAGCATCTCGCACTGTGTCTGCAGCTCGACCAGCGGGAACTGGATCGCCTGGTTGCTGGCGAGCGCCTTGCCGAACGGCTTGCGCTCCTTGGCGTACTTCACCGACTCGTCGATGCAGTACTGCGCAGCGCCGAGCGACGACGCTGCCTGGCGGATGCGGTTCTCGTTGAAGAAGTGCTGCACCACCTGCAGCCCGCGACCTTCGCCACCGAAGACCGCTGAAGCCGGCACCCGAACGTCGGTGAGCCGGATGTGCGCGTGATCGGTGGGCATGTTGAACGTCCAGAGATACTCGAGCACCTCGAACCCGGGGCTGGCCGTCGGCACCAGGAACGCCGTGATGCCGTCGCCGTCGCCCGCCTTGCCACTGGTGCGGGCCATGATCATGTCGTACTGCGCCTTGTGGATGCCGGTGTTCCAGGTCTTCTCACCGTTGATGATCCACTCATCGCCGTCACCTACCGCCGTGGTGCTCATGTGGGTTGCATCGCTGCCGTGGTCAGGCTCTGTGATCCCGAACGCAAAGCCGCGCCTGCCCTCGGCCAGATCGTCGATCCACTCCGCCTTCTGCTCGTCGGTGCCATAGGCGATCATCAGCAGCAGGCCGACGTTGTTGCCGACGATCGAGTGCTCGTTCTGCAGATCGTTGTGCAGTCCCAGGCCGCGCCGGGCGAAGTGCTCACGGATCACGGCCATGCCGAGATTGGTGCCGTCGCTCCCACCGAACTCCTTCGGGAGCGGGTATCGGTAGAACCCGGCGTCGTCGGCGAGCCGCTTCGCGCGGTGGAGCAACTGCTCCCACTCCTCGTTGGGCAGGCCCTGGTTGTCCCAGTCCGTGCGAGCGTCCTCACGTCGGTGGTCGAAGAAGCGCTCGTTGTCGTCCTGCTGCTGCAACGGATCGATGACGTTCACGATGAACGTGTCGAGTTCCGCGAGCAGATCGAGCAGGTCGGGAGGAAGATCGAAGTCCATGGCGCGAGCATTCACCCTCGCGGCCGGTCCGAGCGAAGCGAAGGCTCGACGGAGGTGACACAATGGATCGATGGCCGCAACCTTCACGCGCATGGACGAATCGACCGCCGAGCAGTGGGCGGTGATCGGCGAGGAGACGAGCCGCAACCAGGGTCGTGTCGCCGATCGCATCCTGATGCTGCTCCGCTCGCTCGGGGACATCACCGACGGCTTCGCCACCGATCAGCTCACGCACTGCCTGCAGACCGCAACGCTGGCAGAGCGGGCAGGTGCGGACAACGAGGTCATCGTGGGATCGCTGTGCCACGACATCGGCAAGGCGATCAGCGTGCCCAACCACGGCCCCATCGCTGCCGAGATGCTGCGGCCCTACGTGCGCCCTGACGTGTGCAAGATGCTCTACCACCACCAGGACTTCCAGGGGCGGCACTACTACAGCTACTTCGGCATGCCGACCGATCTTCGCGAGCAGTACCGCGACGAGCCGTGGTTCGCCCTGTGCGAGGAGTTCACCGACGACTGGGACCAGATCGCGTTCGATCCCGACGGACCCACCGAGCCGCTGGAACACTTCGAGCCACTCGTGCGAGAGATCTTCGCCACTCCGCGCTACCGCTGAACCGCCGATCACCCCGCGGCGGGCAGGGTCAGCACCACTGAGAGTCCCCCTTCGGGCGTGTCGGCGAGCGTGAGTGTCCCTCCGCATCCCCGTGCGAGCGCATTGGCAATCGCCAGTCCGAGACCGGTCCCTGGCGTGCCCGTCGATCCGCGCCAGAACCGGCGGGTGGCCTTCGCTTTGTCGCCGTCGCTGAGGCCGGGTCCCCGATCGGCCACGATCAGACGGGCGATCGGGCCATCGCGTTCGATCGTGACCGTGACCGTCGCCCCTGCCGGCGAGACGGACAACGCGTTGTCGAACGTGTTGTCGAGGATCTGCTCGACCGCTCCGACGGTGGCGCGCACCAGGACCGTCGCTTCGGCGCCCGAGAGCGCAAGGGCGACGCCCCCCATCTCGGCCACTGCACTCCAGGTGTCCACCCGCTCCGCGGTGAGGTGTGACAGATCCACGATCGTGGTCTCCTGCCGCTGGTCGGCGCGTGCGAGTTGCAGCAGGTCCGTGACGAGCGCGGCCAAACGGCTGGTCTCGTCGATCGCCGACTCGATGTCGGCGGCCTCGCCGACCGAATCCGCCGCGGCGAGCCGCGCCTGCACGTTCTCCAGCCGGAGCCGGAGTGCAGTCAGGGGCGTGCGCAGCTGGTGAGATGCGTCGGCGACGAACGAACGCTGCTCGTCGAGCAGCTCGGCGAGCCGCTCGGCCATGTGCGACATCGTGTCGGACAACTCCCGAAGCTCAGTGGGGCCGCCACTCGCACCGTCTCGGGCGACCAGGTCTCCGGAGGCGAATCTGGCTGCGTCACGCTGGAGCCGGCGGATCGGCAGCGTGACGGACCGGGCGATCGCCCAGCCGACCAGTGCGATGACCCCGAGCACCACCAATGCGATTGCGACGAGACTGAACCAGAACCGATGCACGTCGCGGTCGACCAGGCTCGTGTCCAGCGTGACTCGCACCGCTCCGTGCACCGTTCCGCTCGAGGACACCGGGAGCGCGACGAACACCAGGTCCGTGCCGAGCGTCGACGAATGCCGTTTCCCCGAAGAACGCTGGCCGTTGAGCGCAGTCACGATCTCCGGGCGAGTGGAGAAGTCGCGGGGAACCGCATCCTGGGTGTCGACGAGGGATACGCCACGCGAGTCGACGACCACCACTCGAGCGCCGGTCTTCGCATCGTACGAGTTCGCCGCGTACGGGTCGAGAGGGCGACCCGTTTCCAGGTCGTCCTCGTAGATGGCGGCAATCACGGTCGCATCACGCTCGAGGCCGGTGGTGAACCGGTCCAGCTCACGCTGCGAGTAGAAGACCGCGAGCGGGATCTCGAGCAGCAGGAGCACCACGAGGGTGACGGTGAGGTAGCTGAGCAGGAGTCTGCGGCTCACGAGACCTCGCCGGTGACCAGTCGATAGCCCACGGAGCGCACCGTTTCGATCAGCTCCGGTCGCAGCTTCTTGCGCAACGACGCGACGTGCACGTCGAGCGTCTTGGTCGAGCCCCACCAGTGCTCATCCCACACATCGTGGATCAACTGCTCGCGACTGCGGACCGCGCCAGGGTCGGCAGCAAGACACACCAGCAGGTCGTACTCCTTGGGCGTCAGGCTCACCGGAGCTCCGTCGAACGTGACCGCATGTGTGCGCTGGTCGATGACGATGGGCCCGACCTCGACCGTCGTCGACACCAGGGGCTGGCCACCCCCGGTCGTTCGACGCAGCACGGCGCGGATGCGCGCGACGAGCTCTCGGAAGCCGAACGGCATCACGACGTAGTCGTCGGCTCCGAGCTCCAACAGGATGACCCGATCGATCTCTTCACCTCGCGCGGTGACCACGATGATCGGCACCGACCCGCGGGCTCGAAGTTGCTGGCACACCACACTTCCCTCGAGGTCTGGCAGACCGAGGTCCAGCAGCACGAGGTCGACGGGGCCGGCGGCGAGCGCTGCCGCACCGCTGGATGCGACGATCACCGTGAAGCCCTCCCGAGTGAGTCCTTCGGCGAGCGGCACCGAGATCGACGGGTCGTCCTCGACGAGCAGCAATTGCACGAGTGCAGCCTCGCACCTCCTGCACCGCGACCCCTACCGCCTTAACCAAACCTTTGCCTCCGGCTGGCCCGGCACTGGCAGGCCCCGTCGTACCGTCAGGGCCATGGAAACAGACAAGTCATCGGGATGGTTCACCGGCCGCAATCGACTGGTCACCATCGCCTCGATCGCCGCAGTCGGCATCACCGGCGCCATCGCCGTGGGTGCCAACGTCGGCATCCTGAACGCCAGCAACAACAGCAACGTCGGCCAGGTGAGCGCTGCGGGTGATCTCCTGCCCCCCACCACACAGGTCGTCGACGTCTACCTCGACGCCACGACCACGACCACATCGGTCGCCGTGGCGGGCGGCCAGGAGTTCGCCGTCGACACCGCAGGCACGGCAACCGTCTCTGCGACGTCGTCGTCGATCCGGCTCGACAGCGTGGCCCCCGCAGTGGGGTGGAGCTGGAGCATGGTGCAGCCCAACCCGTCTCAGCTGACCGTGACCTTCACCAACGGCACCCGCACACTGGAGTTCACTGCGACAGCGGCGCCGGACGGAACGATCAGCGCGAACGTCAACGAACCCATCGTCACCGCCAGCCCGGCGCCGAGCGCCGGCAGCGGTGGTCACGAGTCCCACGAGTACGAAGGAGGTGGCGACGATGACTGACCTCACCCCCGAGGCGGCCCAGCTCGCTCGAGTCGCTCAGTTGCAACGTCAGCGTGCCGGCCGAACCGCCGGCGCAACCCCGCCGGCAACGGCACCGAAGACCGCCGGTCGACGGAAGCCGGCGACGGGTTCGAAGATCGCCGCTGCCGGGTTCGGCACCGCTGCGATGTTCGGCCTCGTGGGCGCCATGGCGCTCGCGCAGCAACCCACGTCCACCCCGGCGCCGGCGCCGGCCACACAGCCGGCACCCGTCGTGGTCGTCATCCATCAGAACGGCACCGCCACACCGATCGTCGGCAACGGCACGAGTTCGGCAGTCGCAGCTGCGGCCGCAACCCCTGGACCGACGGCCGCCCCGCCGATCGCGCTCACGGCGCAGCCAGTTGTCCAAAAGGCAGCACCGTCGGCGGCGCCGGTGGTGAAGTCCCGTGGCAGCAAGTGATCGAACGACGGAGCATCACGGCCGAGTGATGGGCAGCGAGCTGCACATCGTCACCGTAGGCGGCGATCGCGACCTCGGCGCCTCCGCACACGTGATGCTCGCCGAACTGGAGGAGCACTGGAGCAGGTTCCTCACCACGAGCGACATCACCCACATCAACCTCGCGGCCGGTGAGCCCGTCCGCGTTGCCGACTCGACGCTCACCCTCGTCGCCACCATGCAGGCAGCGCACACTCTCACCGACGGCGCGTACGACCCCACGATCCTGCCGGTGCTCGTGGCCAACGGGTACGGCGCCAGTCGCCTCGACGCGACGCAGCGCACCCCCATGCCGACGATGGCCTCGACGGGAGATGTCGCCGACGTCCGCGTGGACACGTTCGAGCGGACGATCACGGCACCGGCCGGGCTCACCCTCGATGCCGGCGGAATCGGGAAGGGCCTCGCGGCCGATCTGGCAGTGAGCTGGCTGCTCGACAACGGAGCGACGGGCGCGCTCGTCAGCATCGGTGGCGACATGTCGATGGCCGGCGTGAGCCCGTTCGACGACGGCTGGTCGGTGGCGGTCGAGCACGACGACGGCAACGAACGCCCCCTCTGCACCCTGGCAGTGAGCGGCGGCGGCGTCGCCACGTCCAGCACGAGGACTCGGCGGTGGATGACCGACGACGGCGAACGCCACCACGCCATCGATCCCCGGACCCGCTCGGAGTCGTCCACCGATCTCGCAGCCGTCACGGTCGTCGCCGGCAGCGGCTGGGCGGCCGAGGCCCACGCAACCGCTGCGCTCTTGTGCGGCAGCGCCGGGGTCGCCGCCTACCTCGCGGGTCATGCGCTGATGGGCATCGCGACCACCCTCGACGGCCGACTCGTCACGACCGACGGCCTCTCGTGGATCGCCACCGAGGCGGGAGCACCCCGATGAACTCCCAGTTCTGGTGGTACGTGACACGGTCGAGCGGCGCGATCGCGTGGCTGATGCTCACCGCGTCGGTGATCTGGGGCATCATCCTTTCGACGAAGGCATTCCCCGAACAACGCCGTCCAGCTTGGCTCCTCGACCTGCATCGCTGGCTCGGTGGCCTCACGGTCTCCTTCGTGTTGATCCACCTCGTCTCGCTCGTCGCCGACAGCTACACGAACTTCGGACTCGCCGATCTCCTCGTGCCGTATGCCTCGACATGGAAGCCCGGTGCCGTTGCGCTCGGCGTCGTGGCGATGTGGTTGCTGGTCGCCGTCGAGCTCACCTCGCTGGCGATGAAGCGGCTACCGAAGAAGGTCTGGCGAGCCGTGCACCTCAGCAGCTACGCCGTGTTCTGGCTGACCAGTCTGCACGCCGCATACGCAGGGAGCGACCGCACGACGCTGCTCTACCGGTCGACGGCCATCGCATCCATCCTGGCCGTGGCGTGGGCCCTGATGTACCGGATCTCGAATCGGCGGTCGTTGCGAACCACCGGCTAGGTTCCACCTCCATGCCCGCTGCGCGCCGCATCGAGGACGTGCTCGTCGAGACCACGCTCCTCGCCTCCGCGGCTCCGGCCACCATCTCGGACCTGGCGGCCGCCGCCCGACGGCGCGTCCTGCAGCGCGACGAGATCCTTCTCATCGCCGGCACGCGGGCCACCACTGTCTGCGTGGTCGCCTCGGGCACGCTCCGGGTGTTCGCCACGTCGGCGGCCGGCAACGAGTCGACGCTCGCGGTCATCCACGTGGGAGAGCTGGTCGGTGAACTCGGGGTGCTCGACGACGTGCCCCGATCCGCATCGGTCGGGGCGATCCGTCGATCCGACGTCGTCGAGATCCCCGCGCACGCATTCCGGAGCGCGTACGACAACGACCCAGCAATCGCTCGTCGTCTGGTCACATTGCTGTCGGATCGGATGCGGGCGGTGAACGACGGGTTCGCCGACCTGACCTACCTCGATCTGGGTGGACGAGTCGCGAAGTACCTGCTCGGCGAATCGACGCGTCAGCAGGGCGCGACCATCACGCTCGCGCTCACCCAGGCCGATCTCGGCCGGCTCCTGGGCGGTGCCCGCCAGTCCGTGAACCAGGTGTTGCAGGCGCTCGAGCGCGCGGGGATGGTCGAGCTCGACGGCCACCGCAAGGTCCGCATCGTCGACGAAGCGGCGCTCCGCGACCGCGCCACCAAAACGGGCTCCGGCAAAGTTTTCTGAGCTTCCTCGCAAATTGTCAGCTGGCTGACATCGCGGCCATCGCCGATCCGTCAAGATGCACTTCATCGACACGGGCCGTCGGGCCCAGCACGAAGGGGACAGCACATGAGCGCACAGAACAACGAAGTCAACCGCACCATCGACGGCGACAGCGCCGAGGGCCACGTCCGGGTGCGTCAGATCGACGAGGCCACGGAAGTCGCCGAGGCCGAGGGCCACGTCCGGGCCAAGCTCGACGAGGAAGAGGAAGCCCGCCGTCCGGCGATCCGGCAGATCCACTCGCTCGATGACGAGGCAGAGGGCCACCGCCGCATGCCGTGATGGCGTGAACCGAGCGGGCAGTCGAGGAGGGGTCCGGCGGCGGGCCGGCCCTTCTTCGGACAACGCGAACGAGCGAGCAGCAGCTAGGGGGCGAACGAGACGGAAGCGTTCGTCGCCAGTTGCGCGAGCACGGTCTTGGCCTGCCACGGGTTGATCCCGGGGTGGGTCGCCACGATGCGGGCGAGGTGACCGGCGATCACCGGCGCGGCGAACGAGTTGCCGGTGGTGCGGATGGTCGACCCGCCGAGCCACGGCACATCCACGTCGATCCCGGCCGCACCCCACTCGGCCGGGCCTGCTGGGTTGCACCACACTCGCTCGCGGTCGGTACCCGGGGCGCACGCCACGGAGAACACCCCGGCCAGCTCGCTGGGTATGGTCCGCTTGCGCTCGTTGTTCATCGCCGAGACGAGCAACACCCGGCGATAGGTGGCCATGTCGACGAGTTCCCAGAACGTCTCGGCCCACCGCTCGCTGGCGGTCGACATGCTGAGGTTGATGATCTGCACCCCTTGCTCGATGCACCACTCCACTCCGTGGGCGAAGGCGCCGGCGCTGCCCTTGAGGTTCTCGCCGAGCACCCGCACCGAGACGAGTTCGACCTCTGGGGCCAGTTGGCGGATGATGCCGGCACACGCCGTGCCGTGGCCGTACAGGTCGTCGTGCGGACCCTCGGTGAACCGGATGCCCGACTCGGTGGACTCATCCCTGTCGACGGCCACGTAGTGCTCCACGTGACGCACGGACTCGTGAGCGGCGTCGACCCCGCTGTCGACGACGGCCACCCGCACACCTCGGCCGGAACGGTCGCCGTATGCCCAGTCCGTCGTCAGCGCCGCCGGGAACGCCAACGACGGCCCGGCCCCTGGGCCACCGACAGCATGGAACGGCTCCGACCAGGCCGGAAGGATCGAATCGCCGGCCGTCACCAGCGACGCCTCGGTGACGCCAGCTGCACGGTCTCGCGCACCACTCGACCGATCGCCTGCCGGGTGGCCGGGGGGAGCAGGCGAACGTCGGCGAGCAGCGCCGCGAACTCGAGCGTGGCGTCATCGGGTTCGTCGAGATCGGCGGCCAACCTGTGCAGCGCGGGGCCGAGCGTGACCTCGCCGGCGGTGACGGCGTCACCCAGCGCTCGCACGAGGAGGGGACCGAGTCGGCCGAGCGTCGCCGACAGCGCCAGCAACGGCGCCGCAACGTGCCCGGCCGCCGAGGCCAGGGCCAGTGGGTCGCCCGTACCCGAGCCTCGATCGAGCACGGAGACCACCCCGAGCACCGTGTCGTCGCCGTCGACGACCGGCACGACCAGCAGCGACGTCGGCAGAAACCCGACTCGCTCAGCGACGTCGCGCGCGAAACGCGGATCGGCGAGCACCTCGTCGACCACCAGCGACTGCCCGGTGCGGGCGACGTATCCGGCGATGCCACGGTTCGACGCGAGGCGCATGCCCGTGACGTTGGCGGCTCCCGTGCCGTCTGCGGCCTCGTAGTAGAGGTCGTCACCGTCGACCCGAGCGATGGACACGCTCGCCGCCGCGGTGGCCATCCGGAGGAGCGCGCACAGATCGACGAGTTGGCGACGTTGATCCACGGGTGCGAGGACCGGACCGAGCGCGTCGGCGACAGCAGCGAGTTGGCGGGTGAGGTTTCCCGGCGAGGCCATGGTGGACATTGTGGTGCGCCGGAGCGTCTACGTTGTGCCAACCACGGGACGGGACCCCGGGGATCGGAACGGGCGCATGGTCGGAGTCGGCGAACATCTACGCGAATCGAAGGACGCGGTCGCCGCCGTGTTCAGGAATCCGTCACTCCGCCGATTGAACCTGGCGCTGGCCGGATCGGTGATCGGTGACTGGGCATTCGCGGTCGCGCTCTCGGTCTACGCGTATCAGCGCGGCGGCCCGACGACACTCGGTGCGCTGAGCGTCGTGCGGTACGTGTCGATGCTGCTCCTCGCGCCGTGGGTGTCGGTGGTGGCGGACCGACTCGACCGCCGTCGGGTGATGGTCACCGCCGATGTCGCACGAGCGCTGTCGATCGCGGCGACCGCCGTCGTGGTGCTCGCCGACGGTCCGGCGCTCGCGGTCTACGCATTGTCGATCGTGACGGCCTGGGTCGGGCTCGCGTTCCGCCCTGCACAGGCAGCACTGCTGCCGACGCTGGCATCGACACCGAGTGAACTCACCGCCGCAAACGCGACCTCCAACACCATCAACAGCGTGGGTTTCTTCGCCGGGCCGGCGATCGCGGGAACTCTCCTCGCCTTCGCCGACATCGGACTGGTCTTCGTCTTCGATGCGGCAACGTTCGTCTGGTCGGCGGCACTCGTCCTCGGCATCCGCGTCACGGCCAAGGACGGCAACGCCGAGACGGATCGCGACGGAGCGGGCGACGACGAACCCCGGGGCAGCATGTTCGACGGGATGGGCGCCGGCTATCGAGCCATCTTCGGCCACCGCGATCTTCGTCTGCTCGTCGGGCTCTACACAGCGCAGACGGTCGTCGCCGGCGCCTCGGCGGTCTACGAGGTCGCGATCGCACTCGATCTCCTCGGCCTGCGCGAGAGCGGAGTCGGTGTGCTGAACGCCGCCCTCGGCATCGGCGGCATCCTCGGCGGGGCGCTGGCCCTCGTGCTCTCCCGCCGAGGCAAGCTCGCCCGCGACTTCGGGATCGGCGTCACACTCTGGGCGGCTCCACTGCTGCTCGTCGCCGCCTGGCCGACGCTGCCCGCTGCGCTGCTGGCGATGGCCCTCATCGGACTCGGCAACTCGGTCGTCGACGTCAATGCCGAGACGATCATCCAGCGGCTCGTCCCCGACGACGTGCTGGGACGGGTGTTCGGCGCGCTCGACAGCGCCACCATCGCCGGCATGGCCATCGGGTCGCTGGCGATGCCGCTCATGATCGAGACCGTGGGGTTGCGCACCGGCCTCGTCATCATCGGTGTCGCAGTGACCGCCATCGTGCTCACCGCGACGCGAGGGCTGTCCCGAATCGACCGCGTCGCCCTTGCCCCCGCAGGTCTCAGCACGCTGCGAGGCGTGCCGATGCTGGCGATGCTGCCCGAGCGGACCCTGGAACGGCTGGCCCGGGAGTCGGTGGAAGTCCGGGCGGTCGCCGGTGCCGACATCTTCCACGAGGGTGATGCGGGCGACCGCTTCTACGTCATCGAGCAGGGCACGGCCGATGTCGTGCAGCGGGGCAGATTGGTCGCATCGCTCCGCGACGGCGGTTCGTTCGGTGAGATCGCGTTGCTGCGTGACATCCCCCGTCAAGCCACGGTCGTCGCCACCAGCGATCTCGTGCTCCGGGCGATCGATCGTCGCCACTTCATCCCCGCCGTGACGGGTCACAGCGAAGCGAACGACCAGGCCGAGATGACGATCTCCCGAATGCTGACGGGCGCCTGACCTCGGCCACCCACGCGGCGGGGGGGGGGGGGGGGGGGGGGGGGGGGGGGGCGGCGGCGGGGGGGGGGGGGGGGGGGGGGGGGGGGGGGGGGGGGGGGGGGGGGGCGGCGCCGCGCCGCCGCCCCCCCCCCCCCCCCGCCCCCCCCCCCCCCCCCCCGCCCCGGGGGGCCGGCGGCGGGGGGCGTGGGGGGGGGGGGCGCGGGGGGGGGAGCAGCAGCCGACCCCCACCACCTCCAGAGCGGTACGCCGCGACCTCCGTT
>JBBQTC010000049.1:0-32378 GCA_038234785.1 Acidimicrobiales bacterium | reverse complement strand
GTGCACCGCACACCTCACAGCTGGATCTTCCCGGCTCGCTCTGCCCACCGCACCACGAGCACACCACGCGTTCCATGCGTCCTCCTCTGCCGGATCCGGCGCCACAGTAGACCGCTCGTCAACGCGGTCCGAGGGACGCGTCGTTGCGGGTGTGCGCCGGGCTCAACCGGCGATCACGCCGGCGGCCACGGCCGCCTCGCGGTACGCCGCGGCGAGTGTGGCCACGGTCTCGTGCGCGTTGAGCCCGCTCGGGTTGGGCAGCACCCACAGCTGGGCACCACCGAGTGTCTCGTCCTGCCGGCCTGCCGTCGCCCTCGGCCGCGCAAATGCCTGCCGATACGCGGTGAGGCCCAGCACCGCGACGACGCTCGGATGAAGGCGGCGCACCTTGGCCTCGAGAGCCACTCCCCCAGCGCGCAGTTCCGCCAGCGTCACCTCGTCGGCTCGAGCACTCGCGGTGGGCACGACGTTGGTGATGCCGATCCCGAGACCGAGCACCATCGCTCGGTCGACCGGCGACATCCCATCGCTCGCGTCGACCAACGTCGGCGTGATCCCGGCTCGGTGCAGCGCCGGCCAGAAGCGGTTCCCGCGTCGCGCGAAGTGCGCGTTCACGGCCGCGGTCCACAGCCCCGGGTTGATGCCGACGAACAGGACGCGGACGCGCCGATCGACGAGGTCGTCGACCAGGGCGCCGTGGAACGATTCGAGTTCGACGCGAGTGAATCGCGCCATCAGCCGAGCAGCGTCAGCCGACGATCTCGGACACCTGCATCACCGGAGCGATGTTGGTGTAGTTGGCCACGTCGGCCATCACGTCGGCCATCTTCGGGTTGCCGAATGCGGCCTGCATGGCGTCCATGTTCTCGAAGTAGAACGCGACACCGGCGGCGTTCGGCCCATCGAGGCCCTTCTCGACCTCGGTCCTCACCGGGCTGAAGGTGGCGTTGCACAGCGGGACGTGACTGGACGCGTAGTAGTCGTGGTCGAAGGTGGTGCCTTCGCCATTCGGGTAGGACACGGTGAGCTTGATCATGACCGGGAAGGGTAGGGCGCTGGCTCACCGGTCATCGACTCGTAGAGACGGTCGATGACCGGCCGCGTGATGAGGGTGTACGTGTCGGCGATGGCCGTCTCGCGGTGGGCCTTCTGGGCCTCGAGTCGATCGGGGTCGAACACCACGGCCATGAACGCCGCCTTGCTCGGGAACACGTTGAACCGGATCTGGTCCCACTCTCGGCCGTCGCCGAGGATCGTGCCTTCGACTTCGGTCCACCCCGCGAGACGGACGCCGTTGGGCACCGCGATCTTGCCGGCGTGATCGCTGTAGGTGGCCATCTCGTGCCTGCTCTCCGCGTCCTTGAACTTGATGACGTGGATGACCACCACGTAGCCGTCGTCGTCGGTCGGCGGGTGTGGCACCGCGTCCCAATCCGGGGCGTCGTCAGGAAGTTCGGGCATCGGCATCGGCAGGCATCCAGCGACGATGGTGGTCGCCATGCCTGCCTCCTTGTGGTGATGCAGCTCCTGGAAGTCGGGCCGCGACTGCATCTCGATGAAGGACCGACGGGTCGGGTACTTGACGATGCCCACCCGGTCCCATCGAGGAGTGTCCTGGAGGAACTGCTGCTCGACGTCGGCCATGAACACGGGCGCGGCGCCGATCGCCTTCAACGGGCCGAGCGGCGCATAGCGGTCGTCGGCCTCGCGGCCGCTGATGTCACTCTCGCGGCCGTCGGCGTAGTCGGCCTTCTCCCGGTAGCTCATGAGGTTGACCATCCAGATCGGTCCATCGTCCTCGGGCGCCGTCGTCGCCAACTGCATCGCGTAGTCGCGGTTGATCTGCCCGTAGCGGACCTGCTGTCCCTCGTTCGCCATCGCTGCCCCTTCGAAAGAATTGGCAGTCAGTATGACACAGGTTTCGGGGCCGGACGACAGCGGACCTCGTCCACCTACACCGCGGCCAGCGCGTCCCAGGCGTCGTCGGAGTACGCCTCCTCGGGCAGGACCCAGGCACCCACGAACGCGGTGACGATGGGTGAGGCCAACGGGTTCTGGGCGAACACGTCGCGGAGACGGCGACGCCGCTCCATGGCGTCGGGACCGAAGCCGTTGAGGAGATAGCTGCCGTTGCTGGCGAAGCGAAGTCGGCGCATGCGCTCGCGACGTTCCTCGCGGTAGGGCGTGAACGCCTCGGCGGTCCAGCTCGACCCCGATGTCATCACGTCCGTGATCATGTGGACGTCGCGGAATGTGACGGACATCCCCTGCCCGATGATCGGGTCGCTCCATCCGCCCGCATCGCCGATCAGGACCACACCTGGGGCGGTCACGTCGTCGGTCCACGTATCGGTCATGGGGTAGCAGGCGAGCGGTCCCGCTGGTGTGCCGTCGGCGACAGCGCTCGGAGCGCGAAGCACCGACAGCCGAAAGGACTCCAGGAACCTGCGCTCCCGGTCAGGTCCGGAAAATCGGTGCGGGTCCGTCGCATCCCACGCGCCGTACACGCGGACTCGCCCCTCCCCTTGGGGGAAGATCAGGAAGTTGAGGTCGCCATCGACTCCGATGCTCTGCTGTTCGGACGGCCAGTCCCGCACGTCGTCCACCAACAGGCCCGCCATGATGACCTGCGCCGGTGTGCCTTCGAGCTCCACGCCGAGCCCCTTGCGGGTGGCGGACTCTCGACCGTCCGCACCGATGACGAGTCGGCAGCGCGCCGTCCGCGAATCACGGTCGATCTCGTACGACACGGACGGCGTCACGCCGGCGACGACCTGCACCGCTCCTGCTCCTCGCCGAACCGTCGCGCCCTCGCGAATGGCGTTGGCGAGCATCGCCTCCTGGAACTGCGGGTGCCCGATCCCCAGACACCCTCCACCAGGGATCATCGCCGCGATGTCGAGGACCGCCCGTTCGGCCTCGTCCGGCGTGGTGCACTCGTCGTATCCGACGTGACGAGTGATGAGGTTCGCCTTCTCCACCGAGTCGGCCACGCCGCGAAGGCCGAGTGTGTCGACTTCGAGGGTGCCCCACGGTGCCAGCCACTCGCCGCGGACACGATCCCGGAACGCGGTCTCGCGCTCGAGCACGAGCACCTCGAGGCCGGCGCGGGCGAGGACCGACGCCGATGCCGAGCCCGCCAATCCCCCACCGACGATGACCACATCGAACTGTTCGTCCGTCATCTGAGCCCCCGGCCGTTCCCCGGAAGTATGTCACTGCGGTTTGGGATGCCTCGACCGACGCTGCTGGTACCCTGACCCCGCTCACTCACGCAAGGGGCTGACAGGTTTCGACGTCAGAGTTCCTGTTCGAGCGTGCGACCCGAGTTGCTCAGACTCGTAAAACGGGGCAACAACAAGAATTGCCAACGAGCAGTTCGCTCTCGCCGCCTGATTCTCAGGTGAGTGAAGAGACATCGTGACCAGAAATGGCGCACGGGGCCGATCCACCGCAGCCCGGCAACAGAAGCGGGGGATGACAGCCGGAAAGACGGCTGGCGTCGGGAAAGACCGATGACGATTCGGAAAGACGATTCGTGGGCCACCGGGTAACCGATGGCCAACCGACCCGCCGGTCCCTCTGCGTCAGAGGGTGAGTCGGGAATGGTCGTAGCACGAGCGTTCAGCACCTGATGGACGGGGGTTCGATTCCCCCCAGCTCCACAATGGGGGACTCGTTGAAATACGAGTTCCGGAGTCGTTGAAATACGGGGAAGGCCGGTGGGGGTTCCCCGCCGGCCTTCGTCGTTGAACCGACGACATTGTGTTGAGTCGACCGGGTCCATACGCCGATTGTGCTGACGAGGACCCCGGAGGCACCCGGCTGCGACGCGCTCAGACCGCGATCGGCGTTTCGCCCGCGAGCGTCGTGCCGGCGAGGACCCGGAGTGCCACGTCGTCGACCTGCCTCAGCAGGTCCGCCGGCATCAGCTCGAGATCGAGCGCATGAGCATGAAGCTCGACGCCGCTTCCCCGAAGCACCATGTGCTGTTCCGCTTCGTTGCCCTTCGCGTAGACGAGGTGTCCCACCGGCAGACCAAGCGCCGTGCAGTACGCCAGCATCTGGTACAGGTCGGCGTTCGGGTAGCCGGCCACCTTCTCGGCCTTGTACTTGGCATCGATGACCGCAAGCGCCGTGCTGCCCCGGTACCAGACGAGATCCGGGTTCATCTTCACCGTGCCGCCCAGATCGAAGGTCTGTGGGTCCTGGGCGCTGACCCGGCCGTCGATGCGTTCCAGCGACTCAGTCAGCGCGGCCGTGACGAAGTCTTCGAACACCTTGGCCATGTCGATGATGAACCCATTCACCTCGACGGCGCCCTCGGGAAGGTCGACCGACTCGTGTTTCAGGACCATCGAGGCGAACCACAGGACGGTCTCGTAATGGGCGTTGCGGCGGTTGGGCCGCCAGTTCGGGAGCCGCTGGCCGGGGACCAGGTCGCTGACGTCGTCAAGGCGTTGCACGATCGCTCTCAACCGGCGTGCGACGACCGGGTCGAGGCCAGGGACGGTCCGGAGCACCTTGGCTGCCGCTCGCACGAGCTGGTTCTCTGCCACGTCGATCGTGAAGTCGTCGTACCGCACGAGCAACGGGGTGATCTGGCCAAAACGTCGGGTGACCTGCTCCCGATAGCGCATCCGTCCCCGCACGACGGCCAGCTCGTCGTCACGCTCGACGTAGCCCTGGATAACGCCGCGGCCGAGTGCCCGATCGGCCTGACGAACGAACGCGTCGGCGAGGACGTGAACCAGGTCGGTCGCTGTGTCGTACGGGACGAGGTCGTCGCGCCATTCGAACTTCCGTCCGAACCCGAGCAGGTAGAAGATCCTGCCGATCGCAAGTTTGGGTCTGACTCGAAGGGTGATGTCGTCGATCTGGACGACACCGACCTTTCCGGTCCCGCTGGCCAGCCACAGGCCGGCAGTGACGGGAGCCACCGTCACAATCCTCGACGCTGCGAGCGTGGCCGCCTGCCCGACCGTCAGCACGACCTCGGTGCCTGGGCCGGACTCAGTGACTTCGACCGTGATCATGTCGACGGTTCGAGCGACGCGGTCGCCTTCCCGTACAAGGTCTCGAAGTCGAACTTGGACGCCATCGATGTCCACCGGTCGTAGTGCGTTTCCTGCAGGAGCGGAACGATCTGCGTGCGCCAGATTCGAGCAAGCCGTTCCTTCGACTGGTCCTTCGTCATGAAGTACGAAGGCCCGATGTGGGCGTCGCGATCCTCGATTGCGGCGTTCAGCAGCTTCAGGACGACACCAGCTACCGGTGAGAGCCCCTCGCGCTCCAACCAGCTGCCCAGGGTGGACGCGGTCGGCTCCGTGGCGGGGTGCAGCTCGACGAACGCGAACCGTCGACGCATCGCAGCATCGAGCAGCGCGATCGACCGGTCGGCAGTGTTCATGGTGCAAATGAAGTACAAGTTCATCGGCAGCGTGAATGGATCGCCGCCGTAGAGCACCTCAACGCCTTGGTCCCGGTACTCGAGCAGGAAGTACAACTCGCCGAAGACTTTGGCAATGTTGGCCCGGTTGAGCTCATCGATGACGAGGACGAACGCCTGATCCGGGTGCTCCTTCGCCTCAGTGGCCAGACGACGCAACGGCCCGGGCCTCAGTTCAAGGGAGACCGTTCCAGATTCGGCGTCGGCTGCGGGGCGGAAACCCTCAAAGAAGTCCTCATACGTGTACGACGGGTGGAACTGAACAAGCCGAACCTGCTGCTCGCCGGCCAGGTGCGCCGCTACCTTTCGGGCGAGAAACGTCTTGCCCGTTCCTGGTGGGCCGTAGAAGACAAGCTGCCGCTTCTCGTTGAGTAGCTCAACGACCTCATCGAGCCACGGCTCGCTGACGAACAGATCGTGAGCGACTGCCGCCGAAAGGAGCGCAAAGGCCGTGTGCGGCTCGACGACTTCGGGGAGCGCCGGCGCCTCACCCTCGTCCTCATCCAGCACCACGAAGGTCAGCCCCTCGATCGAATACAGCTCACCAGTGATGTCCGCGACCGTGGCGCCAGTCTTCAGTTTCGCCTGCAGCGACCCTGGCAGCGATCCGAAATCCACACCCGACTCAGGGTTCCTCCAGCGGACCGGACGCCGCAGATTCGACCTGCCACCGTCGGAAGCCTGGTACTCGAAACCTGTCACGACATCGCCGACGAACACCCCGTCATCGCTCGACGTGAGCACAACATCTCCGGCCTTCATCCGAGTCACGAAGTCGACGATCTCCTCGACCTTCGAGCGCCGTTCCTGGTGCTTGAGGTGCTCGTACGCCGAGTCTGCGAGCGCGACGAGCTGGTCCTTGGAGACTCCCGACTCAATCATCGGAAGTTGCGAGGCCGCAAGGCTGCACCAGCCCTCGTCGAGCCACTGCGGCACCAAGTTCATACCGAGTACCGACGAGCCCCGAACAAGCCACGCCCGTCTCGTAGCCAGCTCCGTCGTTGTCAGCTTCGCGTCCTTGTAGAGCTTCTTCGCCGCCAATCTCAACTCGGCCGGATCCTGATAGCGGACGAGCGCGGCCCGTCCCGCTTCAGTGATCGCCCAATCGCCATCGGACTTCGTCATCCAACCGGCGAGCGTCATGTCGGTGGTGCCCCACGCGATGTAGCTCCACCACTTCTCGTGGTTGTTGCTCTGAACCTCGACATCCTCGCCGGACGGCGCCAACCGCGCCTTCAGTTCGGCCATCACCTGCTGACGATGCATCGGCTCGCCTGCCCCCGCGAGCAGCTCAAGAGTCAAACGCATCCCTGCTGTCTGCCAGTGAGTCGAGTTCGCCATGTGGCTCACCCTAGGACAGGTACGAGACGCCAGGGACGGAACCAGGCCGATCGGAGTGGTGGGTCGCTACTCCTCTGTGAGCTCATCAATCGAGACCACACCGGATTCCCCGAGTCGCCGCAGCGCCGGAATCACGCCGAGCTTCATGGCCTTCTCGATGGCGGCCGCACCAACCTGCTCTGTTGGAAACTGCTGCTGCAACACCGCCGACGCCGCTTGCGCAAGCTCGATTTCAGCTCGCTTCTGTTCGACCGATAGCTGCTTCAGTTCGAGGTCCATCCGCTTCATCTGATTTTCGAGTTGGACTCCGGATCCTTCGTGCCATGTCTTGCGCTTGTCGACGAACGTTGCCGCGGCGGTGATCACAGCACCGATGAGGCCGACTGGCAGCAACTGCTTGACCAACTCTGACATGGAGAGCACGAACTCGGCCGGTGACGCGACACTTAGCCGTTCGAGGAGCACCGGAGGCGCGTACGAAGGGATTGCAGCGTTGACGCTCGAGCCAACCAGGTTGACGACCGAGCGTGCCTCCTCGACGACCTCGAAGAACTGGTACACCCGCCGACCGACAACGTCGGTTGTCAAGGCCTCGTCAGCGGCGCCCGCGACGCGAAAGCCGTGCCGGACGTTCCGGAGGGGGCTGCCCAGGTTCATCTCTGCGAGGGACTCGAGCGCCGAATACTCGACTTCAACCAGCGCGGGTCGGCTCTTCAGGTCTGACTCGATGATGCGCCCGGTTGAGGTTCGACCGACCTCCAGGAACCGCAGTGACACCATGTCGCCGGGCTGCGGCTTCAGCTTCGCAAGCCCGATGGCGTACTCGTCGTCGAGGAAGCGAACGATCGCGCCGGTCTCACCCAGTTCAGTCGCCCGACCGGCTGCCTCGTACAGCTTGCTCCCTTTGGCGAGAACGAGGGCCACGCCGGTATCCGTCTCGGTGAAGCGATAGCGCGGGTTGGCTGAGGCATCCTCGTAAGGCGCAGAGGCGCGAGCGATATCGAACCGGTTGATCGAGATATACCGGTCGTAGCCAGCAGCGAGCAGCTTCCGGTAGTGAGTCACCGTTCGCTCGGCCACCGGCCCATAGCCGGCCTCGAAGAGTCGGCGGTTCAAGTCGTCTCTCGAGATGTCACCTCCGTTGGCCCGATAGATATCGAACCCTGCCCTTGTATCCCGACTCGAGGCGTTCGCCATGACAACGAGTCTCGCGCGGGCGCTACGCAGGCTCGTTGCATTCCCGCAGAGTGGCCGACAAGCGTCGTCGACGCTTCAGGCAACCCCAGGAGACGTCGCTGTCACTCAAGACGCTCGAATGCTTCGAGGACGATTCGTCGAGTGCGCCACTCGCCCAGGCGCTTGATCTCAAGTCCTTCGAGATGGGTGAAGGACCCGAGAATCAGCTCCAACTCGCCCAGCGAGACGTCATAGAGGTACTTGGCAACGTAGGCGTCGAGTTCTGCACGGAGCACCGCTCGTCGATCAGCGTCGCACTCACCTGGAACATGACTTCCATCGACGCGGTCTACCCAACCTTCGTCAGCCATCTGGTTCCAGAATGGCGTCATCTCCGGGCTTGTGCAGGACAAGAGGAGCGCTTGCTTGGCGAGCCAACTGCACCTGGGGTCGGACTTCATCGGCCGGGCAATGGGGAGTCCATCGAGAATACTGAGTGCCATCTTCTTCCCCATTACACGCTGTCTGGCGAGGAAGTCGATGACCAGACTGTTCGCGAGCGCTAGGTAGATCGGGGTGTACCACCGAGCGTCCGGGAACCGAACCGTCGGGACCTTGTCTCCACACACCGCCCCGGGTGGGACCAGTGCCGAGACAAAGGAACGCTGACGACCCGGATCTGCAACATCCATGAAGCCGACGCGAAAGTCGCGAATTCGCGCTCTCGTCTGATCGTTCTGAAGGTCGGATTCGGCAACATGCCACTGCGGCCAGATGACTTTGCGTGTCGACCCGAACGGGGTCAACTCCCAGACACTGCTGTTGCCGTGGCCGCTGACGTACCGCTTAGCGCGATGATCGAAGAAGTCGATCATGCGTCCCTCGTAGATCGGGACACCGGTCGGGTCCTGGCAGAAGACCTTGTTGCGGTCACTCATGTGGATCTCTGCGGCGAAGTCGCGAAGTGGAAGACCCGCAATCTGCGAACCGAACGGCGGCCAGCATCGGTAAAGCTTGTTGGAGATCCTTGCGCTGGTGGGGTCGCGGATGTCCGGAATCGCCAGTGTCTCCGGGTTCTGCCGCTTCAACTCGTCCACCGGGAGGGTGAGGGAACGAGCGGCAAGATCTCCAGGAAGTGTGTTCGGACTCGGCAGGCCGAACGCGGCGCGGATCTCATGACCGGGCTGAGCAGGACGACCGACACGAGCGGCGTAAGCGGCGAAGTTCTCCAATGTGACGCCGGGGAACCAGCTGCCACCCTTGTTGTCGAATCCGTACACCACCAGCCAGGTGCACTCCTCGATCAACACGCGTCGAATCTCTGAGGAGTTCGCACCGGCGTAGAGTCCCGACTGGATGATCTGACCTGCGAGCCCGCCCGGAGCGGTGAAGGTCAGTGCGAGTTCCGCGAATGACCGGTACACGTTGAAGTCGCCCTTGCCGAGATTGCCGGCGGCGTACATGTGGTATCTACCGCTGCGCTTGAGGAAGTGAGCGGTGGCGAACAGCTTCTGCTGGTGCGCTTCCCACAATTGCCGGTAAGCGTCGTGTTCCAGCAGGTCCTCGATCCGGGCGTCCTTCTCGGCCCTGGAGAGGGAGCGGATGTCCGGGACGAGTTCACCGAAGAACTCGCGAGTGTCTGGGCTGAGGGTGTCCCATGGCGGGTTTCCGATGATGCACGAGAAACCTCCCGACCATCCCGGCCCATGGTCAATTGGGTTGTCGCCGACCAAGTAGATCTGTGGGAACTCGAGGTGCCAGTGGAAGAACCGATACTGCTGGCTCGTCTCGTGGACCAACGCCATCTCGCTGGTCGTCAACGCGTCCGGCTGTTGCTCGCCAACGAGGTTGATCGCGCTCGCCGACTGCAATCGGGTCAGCGAACTGTGCGTGATGGGGAGCGATTCGCTGTTTTTGCGAGACACGATGGCGGTGCACCACGCATCCGCCACCAGCCGGGCCGTTCGGAGTTGAGGTGAGGTGTCGAACTCTCGGAACCGTTGGGTTGCGAGATGTACGTCGGCCAGGCTGGCGTTGGGTAGCACTTCGACGTCTGCCAGTTGCGAACGGAAGGCGCCAGTAGCAACGGGGATCCCTGAGATCGAGAAGAGGTCGTCTTGGCCCGCGTCTCGCTCGGCAGTGTTCCTTCGCCGGAGGGATGTGGCCCATTTGGTGTCGTCGCCGGCGAGGGCTGTGTAGGCGTCGTCGGGAATTCCGGCTGCGAGCAGAGCCGGTGTGGTTCCGAGCAGCGCGTTGCCTACTTTGATGTGTGCATTGAGGAAGCTCAGAGGGCGGCCGGGTTGCACGCTTTCGAGCCAGAGACTGACCTTCGCCAGTTCAGCGGCCATTGGGTTGAGGTCGACGCCGTAGATGCAACGGTCGACCACGTCATGCATTGCCCGCTGTTCGTCGATGATCGTGGGTTCGCCTGCTCCATTGGCGCCAGCGCGTACTCTCGACAGTCGCGCAGCGATTCGCTTTGCGGCTGCGACGAGGAAGTGGCCGCTGCCACATGCTGCATCGCATACGGTGAGCTTGAGCAGTTCCTGTTCCGGCTGCGGCGACCGCTCGGCTTCGTCGAGCAATGGGTCGAGAGCAGCGTCGAGAAGGCAGTCGATGAGCGGTGTTGGGGTGTAGTAGGCGCCCGTCGTCTTGCGATCGTTGCCCGAGACTGACTCGAGGGTGAATGATCGTGACACCGGTTCGTAGCGAGGAACGAACTCCAGGAGGCTTTCGTAGACGCTGCCGAGTTCCTCCGCTCCAAGGTTGCGGTAGTCGATGACACGCTTCGGTCCCCCGCCCACGGGTTGGACGATGGTGAGATGTCGGAGGGCGGCGAGGAGTGGTTCGTTGCCAAGTTGGGAGTCGGCGACAACATCAATCTCACCGAGGTCGAAGATGCCACCGAGCCCGGGCAGTGCCAGTTCGGGTCTACCTCCTTCCCGACCCAGTCCGCCCAGCACGAGGCTGAGCGCCTGCCAGAGGTCTGGGTAGCTGCTACCGCGTCGGCGGGTCGCGATTCGGCGCAGCCTCGCGGTGCTGAACCACTGCGCGTACCGCTGCTTGGCGACTGCGTCGCCGGCGGGGTCGAGCAGCAGCCCGCGGTCTTCAGCAACGAAGCAGAAGAGCAGTCGGTAAACGAGGCGCAGGAGGGATTCGCGGAAGTCCTCGACTTTGAGGCTTTTGTCTGTGAGGCGGTGGTGAAGGTCGTTCGCAGGGTGCCGTAGGAATCCAGTGCCGAGGACTTCGATCGCTTGCTTGACTCCTGGGCTCAGCGCTTGAAGTGCGCGTGTGCCGGTTTCCGCGGCGTACGTGCGCCAGCGTTCGAGCCAGCAGTCGGACATCGTTGCGTCATCGCGAAGGTCGGGCTCGAAGCGGCTGGCGTGACAGACGAGGTAGAGCACGACGAAGTCGCTAAAGACTTCGCCGTCGAACATGGACTCGAGGTCAAACTCGACGTAGCTCTGGCCGATCAGGGTGGACGAGTCACGCAGTAAGCGGAGCGTGCGGCCGTTGCTGATCATGGCCCACAGGGCATCGTCTGATCGGTTGAGGTACTCCTGGACCATCGCATGCGGTGCGCGGTCTGCGGCGCCTGGTTGGCCGGCTGTCTTGACGTCGAGGGGCACTCCCCAGCCGAGCAGGTGCAGGGGAACTTGCCCGACGGTGAGGTCGTAGGCGTGCGAGATCGGGAAGGTACGTTCGTCCGCGATGAGTCCGCCCGGTGGCGTAGTCGGAACGCGTCCGAAGCCAAGCTCACGTAGGACCACGGCGAGCCATTTCTCGCGGGTGAGACCGACGGCCCGGTCGCCTTCGGGGAGCTTGGCAACGGCGTCGCGGTAGCCGTGCCATGCGCTGGTAAGGATGGACCATGCTCGGTTGGCGGCTTCGCGGGGTGTGACGCCAAACTCGAGGTGGTAGTCGTCGGCGGTCAGTCCTTTGAGGTGGGTGTCGCTGACGGTCGCGGCGAGAACGTCGGCCGGAAGTGCTCCGCCAACCGTTCGTATGGTGGTGAAGGCGGTCATGCCGGGTTGGCTCCGGCCGTTGCGGGTAGCAGTACGTAGACGCCGACGATGTCGACCGGGGTCTCGGCGCGGACGTCGAGGCCGCGTCGTGGTGCCCCGGCTCCGGTGCGGACGCGGCGGTGGGCGTCGAGGAGTTCGGCGGCGGCTTGGTGGGCCTGGTCGTCGAGGTGTGGTGTGAGGGCGTCGATGCTGTCGAGGATTCGTTGGAGGGCTTCGGCTGCTTGGTCGGCGGCGATGTTGCCGATCGGTTCGGCGGTCGCCAACTGTTCGGCCATTTCGTTGGTGAGCCATTGTGCAGCTGTGGGCGCTCCTTCGAACGCTGCGAGTCGTGCGTCCTCGGTGACGAGCGATCGGGACTCGTGGGTGCCGGGGAGTTCGAGGTGGAATCTGAAGCGGACGACGAGCAGCGTGGTTCGTTTGGTGACTGCATCGGTTCGGATCACTCCGGCTCGGCGGGCTGGTCGGCGGATGCTCGCGGCGACAGGGTCGAGGGCGCTGTCGAGCACGTAGCGGGCGATCGAGGCGACGTGCAGGTCGGTGCGTGCGAGGAGTGCTTCGTGGCGTGGAACGGGGAACTCACGGTGGAAAGGAAGAGGCTCGCGGTGGCCTGGTGGTAGTGAGTCGCGCAGTCCGACGGGAAGGGTGGTGGTGACGGCGGTGAAGCCGTCGTCGTTCTTCCGGCCTCCGGTGATGGAGGCACCGAGGGCGCGGAGGGACTCTCGGGTGAAGGTCTCGACCTCTTCGCCGCCGCCGAGCGCGCTGCGGGCGGCCGCGACTTCACGGAGCACTTCATCGGGGTGGATGGTGCCTTGCGCGTATTTGGTCCGCGAGATGCGTTCGCGTTCGGCGGCGCTCTCCCAGTCTCGGTGTAGGTCGTTGCGTCGTTCTTCGAGGCCGAGGTCGAGTGTGAGTTGGTTGGCGTTGCGTTGGCCGCGGAGGATGAGGCCTTCGAGGAGGGCCTCCATCACGCTGTCGCTCTGGTCCGGGACAGGGACGGCGACGCCGGTGGCCTTGGAGATGGCTTGGTGCTTGCGGAGCAGGACGTCGAGGACGATGCCGTCGATCTGGTTGTCGACTCCGTAGATGGTCACCGCTCGGACGATGTCGCGTGGTTGGCCAAAGCGATCGCAACGGCCCTCACGTTGTTCATGGCGCGTGGGGTTCCAGGCGAGGTCGTAGTGGATGACGGCCTGAAAGTGTTCTTGGAGGTTGACACCTTCGCTGAGGCAGTCGGTTGCCACGAGTACGTGTCGGCCAGGTTGATCGGTGAGCTCGGCGATACGAGTGACTCGTTCGCTGGGGGGCAGTTCGCCGGTGACGGCAGCGACGTGGACACCGGAGCCGAGTGAGGTGTTGAGATGCTCGGCGACGTAGCCAGCAGTGGGAATGAACCGGCAGAACACGATCGGGTCGAAGCCGTCGGCGAGGAGCGACTTGATCTCTTTGGTCAGTGCTGCGAGCTTGCGGTCGCCCTTCGGGCCGGCAAGCGCCTCAGCTTGCACCGCCATCGCAAGCAGCCGCCGACGTTGGGTCAGGTACTCCCCGTCGGCGGCATCGTCGGCGACGTCGTTGGCGCCAGCGACGACGTCGGCTGCTTCGGCGCTGTCGTCAATGGCGGTATCCATCACGGTGGCGCGGCCGATGGCGTCGGCTTCTTCGGCACTCGGCGCGTCAGCGGACTTGGCACGGGTGCGCAGCGTTGCTGCCGCCGCGGCGGGCGACGAGGCGAGGCTGCGCAGGAGGGCGAGGGCAGCCCACCAACGGACGCGTTGGCGGACTTCTGTGCCGTCGCCGCCGATAACTTGCTCGCGGGCGTAGTCGATGACCTTGTTGAACAGGGCCCGGTAGTCGGGGCTGAGTTCGTATGGGGCTTCTCTGGTCTCGCGGTCCTTGGGGAACGCTGTTTCCTCGTCGAGGTAGTGGCGGATGTCGGCACGACGGCGTTGCACGAAGTGCTGCGCCAGGCGAGCTCGGCCGGCGGTGCTTTCAAGGTCGATGGTGGCGAGGTCGGGGTCGAGGAGACCGACGAGGTTTCGGAAGCCTTCCTCTTTGCCGGAGTGTGGCGTGGCGGTGACGAGGATGAGGTGGCGGTTGGCGTCGGCGGCGAGTTTGCGGAGCAGGTCGTAGCGCTGGGTGCGGGCGCCGTGAGCGACGCTGTCTGCGACGGCGCCGTGTGCTTCGTCGACGATGACGAGGTCGGGGCAGTGGTTGACGAACTCCTGGCGGCGGGTCGGTGACTTGATGAAGTCGGTCGACACCACGACATAGGGGTACTTGTCGAAGAGGGACTCGTTGAGCAGCAGGCCCTTGGTGAGTCGGGTGACGGTGGAGGGCAGCACGAGTTCGGCGTCGATGGCGAACTTGTCGCGCAGTTCGGCCTGCCATTGCTCGGCGAGCGCGGGGCTGCAGAGCACGGCGACGCGGCGAGCGTCACCTTGGGCGATGAGTTCGGTGATGATCAGGCCGGCTTCGATGGTCTTGCCGATGCCGACGTCGTCGGCGATGAGCATTCGAACGGGTGACTGTTTGAGGGCGAGCATCAGCGGGACGTACTGGTAGGCGCGTGGTTCGACGGCGAGGTTGGCGAGCGACCTGAACGGTCCAGCGGTGGATCGGAAGCCGAGTCGTAGGGCGGTGCGCATCATGCTGGCGGCCGCGGCATCGCCAAGGTCGGCGGTGGTTGGTGGTGCGAATCGGGCGGGGGCGACGATCTCGAGTGCGGGGAAGACGGCTGCTGTGTCGTCGGCGCCGCCGCCGAGTGGACGGAGGATGAGCATGTCGGGTTCGCTCTCGGGGAGCACGACCCATTCGCGTCCGCGTGCGGTGACGAGTGATCCGGGGGCGAAGGTGGCGGCTGTGGTGGTGTCGGTCATCTTCCGTTGCCTTGTCCGAACACGGACGGTTTGGACGTGGCGAGGGTGGCCCAGTCGTCGTCGTAGCGCCAGCGGATCACGTGCCAGCCGAGGTCGATCAGTCGTTCTTCGGCGGCGGCGTCGCGTTCGGCGTTGTGTGGTGCGTCGTGAACGGGGCCGTCGATGAACACAGCGGTCGCCCCGGTGACAAGGTCGTAGACGAAGTCGGGTTTGGCGGTGGCTTCGCTGACGGTGACCTGGGCGCGGTCTGGGAGGCGGTAGCCGTGCTCGGCGAGCCAGTCGATGAACTTGCGTTCGAGCGACGAGTCGGTGAATGCCTCAAGGAAATCGATTGTTGCGGATGGCGTCCGCCCTCCGGCGCCGGCGGCCGTGTTGGCCGTCGACAGGGAGAACAACAGGTCGTGGACGAGCATGCGGTCGATGATGGCGTGTTCGAACTGGTTGTTGTAGCTGAGTAGGCAGTCGTAGCAGCCGCGTTCGCAGCGTTCGTCGATTCCGGGTGGGTGGCCCAGGTCGGCGCCGGAGGAGGGATCGAAGTGGCAGATCTCGAGGGCCCGGCGAGCGGCTCGGGCGAGGGCGTCGGGTTCGGTAGCGAGCCGCCGCAGCACGCCGGCGCCACCTTCGGCGGACTCGGTGAGCAGGAACCGGCCACGTTCGTCGATGTCGGGTAGGGCTTGCGATGACAGCTCGGAGTCCTCGAGGTGGAACTCGGCTTCGATGCCGCGTTCGAGCGCGTAGCGCACTGATGCGGCTTCGGCGTCGCTGACGTCATGGGCGAAACGGACGACGAGCACGTTGCGGGTGTCTTCGACGAACGGGGTGACCTTGGCCTTGGTGCTGACATCGTCGGCGCGTTCGACGTCGTCATCACTCGTGTCGGCCTCGGATGCTTCTTTGTCGCTCAACCAGCGGCCCTCGACGGTGTGGAGCCAAAACCCGCGGTCCTCTTTGATCTTGCGGCGTCGGCGACCGACGTTGGCGATGCGGATCGTTGCGGCGTCACCGTAAATGACCTCGAGGAGCGGTTCTCCGGTCGGGCCTGCGACGACGGCGTTGACCTTGCTGGGGCGATCGCCGCGAGTGCTGAACCGGTAGCTGACTTCGAGCTCGAAGCCGCTGCGGCGGCGTTCCTCTTCATCGCTGGAGATCCGTTCACGGCGGCGTGTGTGCACGGTCTGCAGACGGAGCAGGTCATAGGTCTTCGCGCCGAGCTTGGCGTTGCACGCCTCGCATCGGTCGACACCGACGCCTTCGAGATGGTGGTAGCCACACGCTTCGCAGCGCAGTGCTGTTTCGGTGGCGAGCTGGGTGGCGTCGCCGGCTTGGCGTGGGAGCTGGATCCGGTTGACTTCGAAACGTGCACCTTCGTGGTAGATCAGTGCGCCGGGGCCGAACTCGCTGATCGCCAGGAAGCGTGGGCGTTGCAGGTAGTCGCCGCGGGTGTCGTTTCCGGCCTTGGGGCGCCCGCCGGGGATGTAGGCGGCGAGTGGCAGGCGTGGGAACGAGTAGCCGGGAAGGAAGCCTTCGGAGGCGAGGTAGCGGTAGGAGTAGAAGTCGGTTTGGCCTTCGCCGGCGTCGTCGTTGCGAAGTACAGAGAGGCGTTCGCGGGCCTCGCGTTCGCGGATCGCAGCGGTGGTTCGGGTGCGTTTGTTGACCTTGGTGTCGACGGCGAGGATGCCTTGTTGGCGGTACTCCTCGAGCGCTCCGCGGTAGAGGTCCCGCCAGCGGTCGAACGCGTTGTCGAGCCGTTCGGGCGCGAAGCGGATGACGTCGTCGAGCCAGGTGTCGGTGAACCACATCGGGTCGTTGCCGCTCGTGCGCCATGTGGTCCGGAGATCGGTGACGAGGTCGCTTGCCCGGTGTGCGGCGCGGCGTTGCGCGTCGGGGTCAATCAATGCTTTCCAGATGTCGGGGCGAACGTTGAGCGACGGCGTCGTTCCTTCGGCTTCGAGGACGTCGGTGATGCAGGAACGCATTGACTGGCCGGTCTCGGCAAGCCAGATCGCGTGGATGTGCGAGCGGATCAGTTCTTCGTTGGTGAGATCGAGCCGTGGTGCTTGGACGGAGCCGGCAACCATCTGGTCGCTTCGCCGGAACCAATAGGTGTCGTGCGCGTTACCGGTCGAGCAGTAGGTGACGACGAGCGCGGGTTGACCAGACCGGCCAGCGCGGCCAGACCGTTGCGCGTAGTTGGCCGGTGTCGGTGGGACGTTGCGCATCCCGACCGCGTTCAAGCTCGCGATGTCGACACCGAGCTCCATCGTCGGTGAGCAGTACAGCAACGGCAGAGTGCCGGCACGGAAGCGCTCCTCACGGTCTTCGCGTTCGGCTGCCGGGACTTGCGCGGTGTGTTCCTTCGCAAGCAGACCGGTCAGGGACGTGGCGACGTCGCGGTACAGGTCACGGAAGAACGGGTTGACACGTGCGACCGCTTCGTCGTCGAGGTGCTTGCGCAGCGCGTCCGTGGCGCCCTTGGTGCCGTCTCCGCCAACCCAGCGGATACTGCTTGCCCTGAGCCGGTACCCGGTTTCGGATGGGCCGCGTCCGCCGGGGCCGAGCTGCACGTCGACGAGAGCGGTGACGTTGTTTGCGGTCAGAACGCTGAGCATCGTGTTGATGGCCTGCTGGGCCTCGTCGACGCTCATGCCGCGGGCGAGACCGCGCGGGCTGCGCAGGTAGCGGCCGAAACTGCCACGACCGGTGAGGTTCAAGATGTTGCGACCAAGACCGGGACGCCCCGGGCGCGGGATGGCGGTGCCGACCGGTTCGAGTTGTTCGTATTCGCCGATCTGCCATTGCTCGTTGAGGTGTTGGCGTGAGTTGCGTTGCAGTTGTTCGAACCCGAGCGGTGTGAGGCAGTCGACGTCGATCGCGAGGACTCGGCGGAACTCGTCGAGCATCATCGACATCAGCTCAGCGCGTAGCCCGGCGCTCGCTGCGGCAAGGTTTGGATCCCCTGCCCAGATCTCGTTCGCGGCGCCGAGCTCGTCGAGGCCCTCGTACGCGACATGGAGCAACCCGACTTGTTCGAGGTTCGGCATCGTCACCCGCCAGCCCCGCTTCAGATCGACGTACAGCCGGTACTCGACGACCTGCCGCAGGGCCTTTTCGGTCCGGTCACGTCCGATGATCGCCTCTGGTGCGAAGGCGAAGTCGATGGGCTTCATCCGCAGCGACGCAGCCACGGCCTGGGCGACCATGTCGTGACTGAGGCCGTCCGCGCTGGAACCGGCGGCCGTGGCGAGCGCGCCGCGCAGCAGGGTGACTTGAACGAAGTCGTTGAAGTGTCCAGCCTGGAGCGAGGCGTCTTGGCGGTTGTCGACGAAGGTCAGCAGTTTGCGGGCATCGGCACCGAGGTCCTCGGCGGCGCGCAGGCTGCGCACCACGCTGGCACTGACAACCGTCATCGCCGAGGAACGGCCCTCTTGGTCGAGGGTTGCGAGTTTGGAGAAGTCGTTGCTTCGAACCTGGTCGTAGGTGACCGCGCAGCGCAGGCAGAACGAGAACGGAGTCGAGATGAACCACGCGGGTGTCGCCCCCGTCGAGGGTTCGCTGACACCGTCGGGTCGTAAGTACACCTTCGTCGGTAGGTACTTCAGTCGGCTCGGTTGCACGCTTCTGGTGCCGTCGTCGCTCTCCTGCAACCAGTGGTCAGGGACGCGTCCGTCAGCGACGGGGTCGAACGGCCACGGGTGATCCGTCGAGATGTACAGGTACCCATTCACGGCGTCCCCGCCGCTGGCGTCGACGTCGTGGCGGGGAACGAACGTGTCCGCTCCCCCACCCGTCGACTTGGCGACGACGTAGTACTCCTGGCCACATTCACGGCAGAACCCGAGCGGCAACAGCACCTTGTCCGGCTGCTCAGGAACGCGCAGCTGGTAGCGATCGGTGAGATACCGGTCGGCCTCCGGTTCGAGGCTGGCGTAGACGGTGTCGCCCTTGGAGAGGAACTGGTGCAGGCGAAACGCGAACACAGGTCGCCGGTTCGCTGCGAGCAGTCGGCTGCCTGCGAGCAGCGTGCGTTGGATCGCGGTCACGCACTCGTCGACTCCGACACCGCTGTCCGCGGCGAGGCGCGCGCCGGCGTCGATGACCTTGGTTGGCCGTTGGCGGACGAGCTGCCCAGTGGTTGGGTCTGGAATGATCCCGAACGTCGATTCCACCCACGCCGACAATGCGTCTGCAGTGAAACTCGCGGCGTCTTCTGGCGGATCATGGCGAATCGATGCGGAGAGTTCGTCGGCGGTCGGTCGCACGCCGCTGGTCGCGCGGAGCAGGGTCTCGCCGATGATTCGCTCGGGGCGCACGAGGGTGCCGAACAGGCGGGAGGCGACCTCGGCGACAACGACGGCACGTTCGGCCGCGGTGCCGCCACTAGCCATGGTTGCTGATGTGCCGACGATCTGCAGCTTTGGCGAGTTGCACGCGTTGCGGACGCGGCGGACCAACATGGCGACATCGCTGCCCTGACGTCCGCGGTAGGTGTGGAGCTCGTCGAGCACCAAGAAGTCGAGGCCCTCTGCAGCGCGGATCAGGTGTTGGCGTTCGTCAGGTCGGGTCAGAACCAGATCGAGCATGACGTAGTTGGTGAGGATGATGTCCGGCGGGTGCGCCAGGATCTGAGCCCGATCATCGGGTCTCTCTTGGCCCGTGTACCGGGCGAACGTGACCGGCTCACCGCCGGTCGGATAGCCGAAACCGAGGAACTTCTCGAGCTCCAACATCTGGCTGTTCGCCAGCGCGTTCATCGGGTAGACGATGATCGCCTTGATGCGCCGGGTGTCCGATGGGTTGGCCTGCTTGGCGCGCAGGATCCGGTCGACGATCGGGACGATGTACGCCAACGATTTGCCCGAACCGGTGCCGGTGGTCAGGACGTACGACTCACCGGTGGCGGCCGCTTCGATCGCTTCTCGCTGGTGGCGATGAAACGCGATCGGTGTGCCGGTTCCGGTGTCGCCCTGGTGGGTCTTGGCCCGGAAGATCTTGGCCGACTCCGGGTGCAGGATGCCGCCGGCGACGAGTTCGTCGACGGTCCCGCCGGGGGCGAAGTTCGGGTTCAGCGACAGCCACGGTTCGGGCCATTGGCTGCCGTTCTCGTCGCGCTTGGCCAACAACGCCTTGATGTCAGGGTCGCGAGGCTCGACGAATGACGACGTGAACGAGGAGTAGTCCGCAACCAGCTGCTCTCGAACCCCGAAGACATCCACCCTGGTCAACCATACTGTCTCGCCGCCCACGAACCGGTCGTTGGAGATATCCGGATCGATGTCTGGCGTCGGTCCCTGCATCGTTGCAAATCCAGCGGTCCTCATGGATGAAATCGACGCAAACAACCCAGGCGCGATCTGACTGCATGCTGGCTCAGGAACGTTCACGACACGATGAGCAGCGCTATCTCGAAGTCGTCACACACATCCCTCAGCCGGTCGACGTTGACGCCAGCGTCAGCACGGATGCGGATCAGGACGGGTGCACCCCTGCGGCAGATGGCCTGGGTCAACAGCGACAGCACCCGCTCCGTGTCCGGCTCGCCAAGGACGAGCTCGCAGTCGACGACCATGCCGCCCTCGGTGGTGATCTCAATCGCGTTCAACGATCGCGGGCAGTGCACGATCCGGACAGCAGCCCGGTGCCCGGCGTGCACATCAACGCCGAGCCGGGTCCGAACGATGCTCCAGAATTCGTGGTCGGGCGGGTCAGCGGAACCGGCGAGGTCACCGACGGTCAAACCGCCGGACTCGTCGCGGTACCACGGCTCGCTGGCCGTCGAAGCCTCCGTGTTGGCATCGTCGGCAGGTCCTGAGTTGCGGGTGGGGTTCATGTGCGCTCCATGTGATTTCGGGGGACGCACGCAACGTGTCGGTCGATCCAGCTGTGTCAACCGCAGCCGGCTCCGTGGGCGACGTGCGCCTCCAGTCGCCGCATATTCGGCCTGCTCTGACGGTGGTTCGAAGGCGGTGTGCGCCGGCCGAGTGCGCCTGCGAGGACCGTCGGGACAGGTGGATCCATGGACACCACCACCCCCAGCAACCCGGCCGCCATCGTCTCGAATGAGATCGTCGCCGCCCTCGAGGCGTACACCCCGGATCTGTTGACGCCCGCTCAGATTCGCAGCGGCCTTGCAGATCTGCGGGTCCTTGTCACCCGATGTGAACCAGTGTCGGTCGCCGATGCGCTCGTGATGATGTCGTCGGCAGCGAGGTATCTCGCTGACGTCGCACCATCGGACGTCTTGGACGTCGACCGATGGATCGTCGAGGCAGACATCACGGCGTGGGCCCACGTCAAGCATCGCGAACAGATGCCGCTGGGGACGCTGTCGAACCATCTCCAGCGTCTCCGGAGGATGCTGCGGGTCCGCCGTGGGCTGCCGGCGCGGATGAGCGTCCGGAACGTTCCCACAATTGAGCGCCCACCAATGACAACGACGGATCGGTGGACGCTCGAGCTGCTCATGAGTTCTCTTGGCGGGTCGACGGCAGCTGCGTACGTCACTGGCGTCGGTGCTGGGGCCGTCGGGACTGCCGCCGAGGACGCGATGATCGTCATCACTGGTGGAGTCGCCGACGTGGTGATGCGCGACGGCACTGCGCGGCGAGTTGTTGACGCCCTCCAGCCCGTGGCGAACGCGCTCGCCGACGCGACAGTCGAGGAGTACTCCTGGTCAGACGTTCGTGGTCACGCAAGCGATCTCGGAATCCTGATCGACAAGGAGATCGCAATGAGCACGCACGTGGTCTTGGCATTGAGCGAAGCCGCCGATCTGGTCTCGATTGTTCGCCGGCACCGCATCACCCAAAAGTTGATCGAGAGGGCTGTTCCGTTCCTTGAGCTTCCGGCGAGCGAGGACATCCGGACCATGCTGCGCGGCTGACCGTCGGGCGGGTTCATCGGAATCGCTCAGGCGCGACTCCTTGGCCGGCGGATTTCTTGCCGGTGCCAGCGGGGATGCCCTTCAGAGCAATCAGCAGGGACACCACGATGGTGTGACCTGGCCATCTCTGGCCTGCCGCAGCCGCGCTCCAACTCTGTTTGGAGAACCCGAAACGACGCGCGAGCGCTGCGCCTGACGGTTCGCTGCCCGCAAGCCGCCACGCGGCGAAACAATGATGCAGCATCCGGGCAACTTCCATCGACGCGTGATCACCGCCCTCGGGGACCACGAACACGGCTCGGCTGTCGAAACCGAACCCGTGAGGGTTCAGCAGGTAGGCCCTTGGCGTCAGGCGTCGCCGGCGATCTATCGAACGCGCTTGACGCGGTGCCGGCGGACTCGTGGGCGAGGTGCGGGTCATTGACGGCGAGGGTGACGGCCGGTCGCGCGCCTGCAATCGCCCCTGACGCGCCACCCAGAGCGTGTCCCGCACGTACACGGGACATCCGGCCCGATTCGTCCGCTCCAGCACCCGACTGCGGTTCGTTGTCAGCAGCCCGGCACCTCGCCGGTAGCGACAGACAGGAGCCCAGCAATGGACAACGAATTCGAAAGCCAAGCAGATCGTCAGCCCGACACAGACGGAGCGCGAACCGACAACGGGTCCTCGTCCGCGACCCCGGCCGATCATCTTGCCGACATCGGAGACGATCGGGCTGACGACGGCGGCGGCGATGCGACGTCATCGCCGGATGATCTCGCTGCGAAGTCGAGATGGGCAGTGCGCGGAAAGAACATGCTCACCCCCGGAACCTTGACGGTGCACTACGTCACCCGAGATGTCCGTCTCGGCGTCGACGGTGACGCCGGGCTGCGAGCGATCTCTGCGTGGCGTGGCCAGCTGGAGTGCGTGGACCATCTGGACCACCACTACTCGTCCGCGGAAGCGGGTTGGGTCGGGATCGATCTTCGCCACGTCGTCGGGATGACATGGATGCCCGACAGCGCCGGGATCGACGCCCAACGGATCACCATCGATCCGATCTGCTGACCCCTCGCCCAGATGTCGTCGAGGGCGAACCCGATGCGGTTCGCCCCCGACGACTGGCGGCGCCACCAGGCGCAGCACCACTCCCCGCTGAGAAGGCAGGGCTGCGCGTGCGCCCTGCAGCCACACCCCGACAGTCGTACGTCCCCCGCCCAAGAGGCGGCAACCAAAGGAGCGGCACATGTCGTCAAAGCACCCGTCACGCCGCGAAGCGCAACGCTTCGCCGCCCAGGTCATCGCCGCCCAGGCGACCATCCCCGAACTGACGCCCGAGATGCAGAAGCTGCTCGACGACTACAGCCTCGGTGGACCCAACCGTTCCGACTGGACGGCAGAGGTCCGCACCGTGCACCACGAGGTGATGCGCCGCGCCCAGCTCGTCGGCAAGGCCAGCTTCATCAAACACCTCGGAGTCGTGGCGAAGTATCTCGGCTTCCGCAGCCGCAGCGGCTTGTCGCTCGACAGCGCGGAAGCGTTCAGCGCCGCAGCAATCGACCACTACTACCTTCACGTGCTTGAGGGCAGCGCTGCTACACGCAACGACTATCGGTCGCGGCTGATCAACATTGCGGTCAAGATCAACCCGGGAGTCGGAGCGCCTGTCAAGGCTCCCACCCTCGGCCACCGCGCAGTGCGCCCCGGCTACACCGCCGTCGAAGAAGCGGCAATCCGCCGGACGTCGATGCGGCAACGGAATCACGCCACCCGTCGGGCGCTGTGCGCCATCGTTGGACTCTGCTGTGGCGCAGGCCTCGATCCCACCGATCTGCGCGACTTGCGACGGACCGACATCGTCGATCACGGACTCAACGGCATCGAAGTCACCGTTCGCATCGGCAAGCCGCGGACCGTGTGGGTCCGTCGCGACTACGAGCAGCTCGTGCGGGTCGGCCTCGAAGGCCTCGGCGACGCCGCCCTCGTGATCGGCGAGCAAGTCGATCGGCGCAACATCACCACGCACATCATCAACCGGGCAGAGCTCAACGACGCCCCGGAGCTGCATGCCGCCCGGCTGCGGTCGACGTGGTTGGTGTGGCTGATGACTAGGCCGGTGCCGGTCCAGGTGATCTTGTATGCATCGGGTCTGCAAACGGCGCGCAGTCTGACCGATCTGATCAGTCAGCTTCCTGCCGTCAACCCGGCCGACTCCATCGATGGACTGCGCGGTGAGCAGTCATGATCACCGCCCACGATGTCGCACAAACAGAGCACATCATCGACTCCTCCGGGGTCGTCGACATCCTGATCGGCGGGTACCGGACCGACAACCGGGGTCGCAAGACCAATGCCAACAAGGTGCGCCTGATGTTGCTCGGGATGTTGCTGTCCATTCACCACAACGGCAAATCCACGCTGACTGCGTCGCACAGACTCCTCACGGAGGACATCCCGCTGGGAGTGCAGGAGCGTCTCGGCGTCATCGACTTCTGTTGCGTCGAAGACAGCGACGTCGAGGTCCGTCGCGAACTCGTTTCCCTCGATGACTTCTACAACATCGAGCGGAAGATCACGAAACGCCTGGCATACGGACCGCGCACCCGCAACAACGGCGAAGCCCCCGTCGCCGTCGAGGCGGTCGATGATGAGACGGCCCCCGAGACCTCCAACACCCCAAAGACACATGAGAGCCCCGAGACCCCCGAGACCCCCGAGGTCATTGACGACACTGAACGCGACCGACGTCACGACGTAATCCGCACCTACTGCGACTCGCTCATGGACGTGTTCCAGCTCAGGTGGACATCGTCAGTATCCGCGATCGACGCGACCGGTGTTTGGTCGTGGGGCCGCGGATACGGAAAACCGAAGACGGAGAAGAACGGCAAGAGCTCATCCCCAGTCGCCGACACGGCACAGCCGTCCGCTAACAATGGAGCCGAGAAGATGGCCCTGTTGGCACAGCACGTGGAGCACTGCGACTCGGTGGGTGATGCTGTTGATTCGGCGTCATCCGATGATCGGCCGAATGCGGAAGACGGTGCAGCCGAAATCGACGGGACGCCCGTGAAGGTGAAAGCGCGTCTCAAGCGACGCGACCTCGACGCTGAGTGGGGCTACAAGACATCAAAGCTCGGAGAACCGGAGCAGTTCTTCGGCTACCACGAGCACACGATCGTGCAGGTGCCCGGGAACGGCCACGAGAAGGACGACGAGCCACGTCTCATCCAGCGCTTCGAATTGACGCACGCGAAGACCGACGTGGTCGACGTCAGCCTCGACCTTCTCAGCCGGATGCCAGTCCCGGTCACCGACCTCCTCGTCGACCGTCACTACCACTACAAGACCGTCGACCGCTGGAAGCGGCCGTTGAACGCCCGGGGAATTCGCCAGCACCTCGACCTGCGCGTCGACGAGCACGGGTTCACCGAGTACGACAGGATGCGCTGGGCCGCCGGACACGCGCACTGCCCGGCCACGCCGGATGCGTTCGGGACGATTCTCCGTCCCGGACCCGGTGCGTCAAAGGAGGACATGGCTGCGTTCCGCCTGCAGATCGCGAAACGCGAAGCCTTCTCGATGCGACGCGTTGACACCCCCGACGAGCACGGAACGCATCGGGTGCAGTGTCCCGCACTGTGCGGGAAGGTGGGCTGCGGCCTGCGGGCCGGAACCGAGGCCGCCGCATTGATCCTCGACCTGCCACGCGTCGAGAACCCGCCGAACGCAGCCAGCGACGGCGAACCGTTGCCGAAGTGCTGCACCCAACAGACGGTGCGAACAACACCGCCGGACAGCATCTTCAAACTCATGCAGCGCTACTACTGGGGCGGCCCGCACTGGGAGCCGTACTACGCCCACCGGACGTACGTGGAAGGCAGCTACGGGAACCGCAAGAACGTGTCGACGGAGAACCTCCGTCGCGGATTGATCCAGATCTTCGGACTCACCTGGACTCACATCGTCCTCGGCCTCGTCAACGCCAGTTACAACCTGCGGATCCTCGAGAACTGGTACGAACGGCAGGGACACTTGCGACCCGACCTCGCCGACAATCTGCTCGTTGTCGAGGACACCGCAGACATCGTCGGTTTCGTCGCCGTCTCCGCCGCTGAGTACGACCAGCTCCGGCGGATGGCCCCCAAATGAGCACCGCAAGTGAGAGCGCGGATCCGTCCAACTCCGCTTCGGAGAGTCACAACGACGCGACGGATCCGCAGCAGACGAACGGCACAAACATCGCGACATCGCCATCGACGTCCACGGGTCAGGCTCGCGGCCGAGCTGTGTGGACACGGTCCTTCGATGACTTCTGGAAACGCAAACACCGCCGGTTGATCTCCACGGTGCCGCAACAGAACCACTGGTACTTCCGGATCGACTCAGCCGATCCGCTGGACGCACGCCGTCGATACATCGAATGGCTCAACGCGACCTACGCCGGGCCCGTCCCAACAACCGAGTTCGACCTCGGCGAGATCACCAGCTTCATCCACCTCACCGTTGATGCGTCACGAAGCGCCGGCCATCGAACCGACCGCATGTGGGTCTTGATCCCGATCGCCGTGCACCGCATCTGGTGTCAGGACTTGGTCACCTCGGCCGACGCGAACGGCTGGCCGACAATCAACGGAGTGGGCGTGCACGCAGACGTCTGGACCGAACCGCCCGCCGTTTGGTTGCCCGGCGAACCCCTCGTCCACCTCAACGACGACGCCATCCTGGTCGTGGCCAAGAACTTCGGAGGACCTGTCGCCACCCGTAACCTCCTCCCCGCCGGAAGCAGTCACGCCATGCGGTCTGTCTACGACCAACTCCGCAACGACGGATGGAACCGACACGATGCCAAGGAGGCCGCCGCCCTCCTTGACCTCGAGAACCATGGCGACCGTGCTGTGTCCGGCGCTCCGACAACGGATCAGTGAGTCGAGGTGCGACGGCCGTTTGCCATGGAGGTTGAATCAGCACCGAACGAGCGAGGCTGCCCAGGCGACACGCCCATGTCGCCATCAAGCCCAACAAAGTTCTTGACATCCGCACTGCTCGGGCGCACTCTACTCAACTGTCTCGGCGCGACATCGCCGAGATTGACTCACTGAAGACGCAGTTCCCAATGAGAAATCCAACCCAATGAGAAGAAAGGGAGGCCCCCATGCCTCACCCATACAAGCCCGCGCCCGGACTCGATTTGCTCGACCTCGTCTGGTTTCCCTCTCCCTCCTGGCTCGAAGATCTGGCGACCGTCGCGCAGTTCGAGAACTGGGACGATGAAGGTGAAGGGCGCCAGCCCATCCTGCTCAACTACCTGCGATACACCTGCCGTCGAGTGCTCGAGCAAGAGCGGTGGATCGAGACAACAGGGTCCGGCGGACCACATCTGTCCGCATTCAATACTGGGCTGCTGTCGCGACACTTCGAGCCCGTCTTCGCGGTCTTCGAGGCGAACCGAAACACCGACAAGCAGCCGTGGGTGCACAAAGAGTGGGCTGTGCCGTCAGCGAGTCGGCTCCGCGCTTTTGACCTCGATCAACTGCAGCAGCCTGTCTACTTCGATCAGCCTGGCGAAGCGGTGTTCGATCCACGCCTTCGGGTTGTTGCGAGCATCGAGCACATCGTGGACGACAACGTCGACCGCTACCCGCCCCTTCTACGCGACAACGCGTACATGCGGGCAGGGATGCTGGAACGAGCGATCTCCGTCGCTGCGGCCAAAGCCAAGGCCAATTGGCGGCTGGCCGCTCCGCAGTACTACTGGCCCGCAACTGGCGGCCGGGGCCGCCTCCAGCTTCTGCTCCCCCTGTCGCTGCTCGAACCTGACACGGTGGACCTCGCACTCATCGTCGACCGCCACCCAGCGCTAGCAGATCATCCGTCCGTTGAAGGGGCCTGCTACAGGGCGTACACGGTGCTGCCGGTCGAGTGGGCCTATCGAAACGCGCGTCTCATAACCCGCCCGGAGGCGTACTGGCTCGACCCCAACGCTCGAGCCGCGGCCGGTGCTCCAGACGCGGACGATGACGGTCAGGGAGCGTGGAGACCAGCGCGCGGCAACGACCTCTGCCCAGTGTGCGGATCGGCTGGCGGATGCCTGATCAAAGCGGACAACCACGATGTTCTCTGTCGACACCGTGAGTCCGCCCATGCCATCACCACGAGAGCAGGCACCAAAGCGTGGATGCATACAGCTGGATGGACGGCAAGCGCATGAACCGCCTCGCGGCACTGGAGCCGAGTGCGAGTTCATCTGCCAGCGGCGGACGGTCACGAGTCGAACCTGCTCGCCGATCACGGGCATCGGCCAACCCACCGCGGGGCAGTCTTGAACGGAGCCACCAATGGATCTGAACGACGAGCCCGCATGGCTCGAGGGAATCGTAGGAGATGATCCGAGACACCTCATCGCAAGCGAAAATCGACTCATTCGCGTCGTCGCCGGACCGGGTGCCGGAAAGACCACGTGCTTGAAGCGGCGTACCAGGCGGCTCGTAGAGGGCGATGGAGTTCCAACCGAGCGGATCTTCGTCGGCACGTTCACCCGGGCGATCGCGAACGACCTTCGCCGAGAACTCGGCGACGAGATCACCGTCTCGACCATTCACTCCCTTGCGTACCAGATGCTGCGAGACAACCCGGCCGCGTGCCAGGGCATGTCGCTGCGGTTTCTTTTGCAGTACGAGGAGGCATCGATGTTGTACGACATCGCGCCCAGTGTTCCGCAGCACAATGACCAGGACAAGCGAACATCGGAGCTTCGACGTCTCCAGTCAGCTCGATCCGAGAGAATCGACTATGCGGACGCGGCGTTCGCCGGCGCTATTCGCGGGTGGCTTCAACGGCATGGCGGCATGCTCATCGGCGAGGTGGTGTATCTCGCTGTTGTCGCGCTCGAGAGCTACGACATTCCTCCGGGTGCGTTTGACCATGTTGTGGTCGATGAGTACCAAGATCTCACCGCAGCGGAGCAGGAACTCGTCGAACGGATCTGGTCCAATGAAGGGTCTCTCGTTGTGATGGGCGACAACGACCAGTCGATCTATTCATTTCGCTTCAACCACCCTCAGGGAATCGACGAATTCAAGACGCGGTGGGGAACGTACGAACCCGACGATCTCCATTTCCCAGAGAATCGTCGGTGCGGAGAGGCGATCCTCATCGTTGCGAACCAGATGATGGCCGAGGCCGGCAGCCAGAAGGAGCCAATGCAGGCAGCGAGCGGCCGAAACGGGCAGGTCACTCAAGTGCACTGGCCCACTGCAGACGACGAGGTCGATGGGTTGTCGGCATACATCAAAGCACGGCCAGAGGAGTCGTTCCTGGTGCTGGTGACTCGACGCTTCATCGGCCACCGTCTGCGGGAAGCCATCGGCGACGGCGCTGTCACGGCGTTCACGGAGGAGGTGTTGGAGCATCCCATCGCACAGGAGCGCTTTGCTCTGGCTTCGGCGCTGGCAGACCCGAAGGACTCCGTAGCGATCAGGGCCTGGCTCGCCTTTCACGGAACTCAGCACGTGCAAGCCACAGCTAGGAACGCTGTCGCTTACGCGTCACTCCCAACTACTTCCACCGGGCTCGAACTCGTACGCGCGATCGCAGATGGATCGGTCGTGCCGAGCGGTGCGGGAGTAAACAGTGTCGTGCTGCGGAGCAGAGCGATGGTCGACGCAGTCGAATCCACGGGAACCCTTTCAATCTCGGAGCAGATCGATTTCCTGTTCGACCCCGACGAAGCAGCGCATGAGGACCAAGAGGAGCGCCGGTCGCGGGTCCGTGCGAATCTTCAAACGCTCCGCGCTGCGTCGCACGAGATCGCAGCAGGGCTCCACGAACCGTCGCTTCAACAGGTCATGAGCGCGCTGCGATACCGAATTGCCACCCGGGCAGCACTGATCTCCGAGATCGAGGAGGAAGGCCCTCGAGTTCGAATCATGACGCTGCACTCCGCCAAGGGACTCGAGGCCGACAACGTCGTTTTAGCCGGGATCGCTGATCAGATCATGCCAGGCCCCACGACGGAGCTCGACAAGATCGCCGAGCAGCGACGCTTGCTCTACGTTGCGGTCACCCGCGCAAAGGAGAATCTCATCATCTCCTGGCCTCGAAGGGTGCGATACGAGGACGCAATGCAGAACGCAGTCCGCGTCGATGACGTCGTCACAGTGAGCGGTGTCAGATACGCCGTGGGCTCGCGGTCCAGCCTTCTGCCACAAGGTTTGGGCGGTGCCCTCCCGGGCGACCAATGGCTCAGCGATCAATTGTGACAACGCCGAGCCCTATTCGCACCTGGGGAGCTCGGCGGGACACGGGTGAAGTGAAGCGGCCCGTCGCAAGAACGTGTCCGGGCGCGCTGCGGCGCGAGCCGCAAGCGGCTCTTAGACCCGCTCGCGCCCCGGTCATCGAGTTGCTCGGCGGGCAAGCTACGAACTTGAGTAGCGCAGACGTCGCTGATCACTTCGTCATCCGGACTCCTTTTGGTCGGGCCGCGACAAGCTCATCGCGATACCCGTCGTCCCCAAAAGCCTCAGCACGGCCGCCGGAGATCGTGCCTGGTCTGACAGGCTGCCTGCGAGGATGTCGGCATGCCTGACGAGCTGGTGTTCTCCATTGACGGACCGAAGGCAGTGCAGGCCGTGCCAATCACACTGACCGAGGCCGGACTGACCGAACGCGCCCATCTGCAGGAGTGGGTGATCGAGCATCCCGAGATGCTCGGCGACGGCGTGCTCATCATCACATTCGAGTTCGACCGCTGGCGAAATTCGTCCGGTGCGCCAGAAAAGGATCGACTCGACGTTCTGGGCTTGGACCGCAACGGCACGTTGGTGGTCGCTGAACTCAAGCGCGACGCAGCGCCCGAGACCGTCGAGATGCAGGCCATCAAGTACGCCGCCATGGCAAGCCGATTCACCCTTGATCTCCTGGCGGAAGCGCATAGCGCCTTCCTGTCTCGTTCAGGAGTACACGTATCGGCGCAAGAAGCGCTCGAGCGACTGACGACGCACACTGACTTCTCAGTAGACGAAGCGACCCTACGACGGCCGCGCATCGTCCTCGTTGCCGGTTCGTTTCCTCCGATCGTGACTGCCACAGCCGTCTGGCTAGGAGAGATGGGCGTCTCCTTCACTTTGATACGGGTCCAGGCATACCAACTCACCGACGGCGAGCAGCCCGTCCGACTCGTGTCGGTTTCACAGCTCTATCCGGTCCCCGAAGTTGAGAGCTTCATGGTCGGTCCTCGACCGAGATCCGAACCGACCACCGACGTCAGTTCTGCGTTGCCAACTGTCGAATGGACCGTAGAGGACTATGCGAAGTTGCGCGCCATCCCGCCACGGGCGACCGTCCGGACGATTTTGGACATGTGTTCAGCCCAGCCCGGCACGCACCTGGAACTACGCACAATTGAAGCTGCTGCGGGGCGCACCGTGTATCAGGCGAGGGGCGAGCTTGCCGGTTTGACGATGATCGTGAAAGGCCGTTTCGGCAGGAACAACTGGCCTTTCAGGATGGACTGGGCTGCGAACGGCGACAACCAGGCGAACTACATCATGCCCCAGGAACAGGCGGCACGATGGCAAGCCAGCGGCCTCTCAAACGAGTCGCTTCCTGATCACGAGACACTGAACATAGAGGCGAGCCCGTGACTGGCAATCGACGCCCGGACCAGAACGACTCACGGCCGAAGGAGACCAACCGATGAAGTACAAGAACGAGCAACAGATCATGAAGGCGCTTGAGATCACCTCGTGGAGGAATCTCTCAAAGGATCACATGGTCAGGTTCGCGGGCATGATGCCCGACATGGACACCGAGGTCGCTCTGAAGATTGTTGAGCAATTTCCAGAGTTCAATGGTTTCGCGTTGGACGCACTCGATGTCATGGAGAAGAGGCACGATTCCACGCTCAGTTACAACAAGCAGAGCCAGGATGCCGTCCATCGCGCATTTCAGGCGATCAGGGAGATCCTCAAGGGTGAACTCGACAAGGATGAGCTCACCGCAGACGAGAGGAAATACATCCTCGAGATGATCATGGAAACTGGGAATCGCGAATTCGCCAAGGACAGCGAAAATAAGCGCTTTTTGGAAAGTTTGTTCACGAAAGCGGCGATGACCGTGGGGGCTGCGATCGCTTTGGGCGTGGTGTTCGTTGGAGGCAAAGCGATTCTCGAAAGTGGCGGGATGGATGACGTCATCGACATCTGATCGGGCTTGCTCCCAGCCTTGCGGAGGTGAGGTGTGCTCCACGACATCCGGTCGACGTCAGCGCCAACCGCCGGTGCGGTGCCGAGTTGCTCGAGAGCGCGGCACAGCTCCCCGCAGTCGAGGCGACTCGACCACTCGGAGTACGCAGCCGCCATGGCGTCCAGAGGCTCCCCGAGCACCAACAAGACCCTGCGCTGCGCCGTTCAGCGACGTGTGAACAAAGCGGGGCCAGGCGTGTGAATAGGTCATACCTCGGGGTCGACTACCCCCGCGCTGACCAGCCCTGATTCAATTCAACTATTCCGGCTCTCCGCGTTTCAGGGTTGGATCGTTGGTAGGAGGGTCCAGTCGGGGCGGCCGGCGTAGAGCAGGCACCGGACGCGGTGGTGTCGGAAGTTCACGATCCCGAACGCGACGCGCTTGATTCGCTTGGCCAGATTGTTCA
>JBBQTC010000048.1:0-32786 GCA_038234785.1 Acidimicrobiales bacterium | reverse complement strand
GGGTGGGTCCCGGTGGCGGGGCCCTGGGGGTGGGGGGGGTTTGGGGGGGGGGGGGGTGGGGGGGGGGGGGGGGTTATGGTGGGGGGGTGAGACGACGGGGTGAGACGACGGGGTGAGACGACGGGGTGAGACGACGGGGGTGGGCGGATCGGGTGACCCTTGGCGAGGGTGTCTACACTCGGGGCGCGATGCTGCCCGTCCCGATCGTCCGGCTCGACCCGGAGCTGCCCCTGCCGAGTTACGCCCACCCCGGCGACGCCGGGCTCGACCTGCGGGCTCGGGAGGACGGCGAGGTCGCCGCCGGTGGTGGACGGCTGCTGATGCCGACCGGCATCTCGATCGCGATCCCGATCGGCTACGCCGGGCTCGTGCTGCCGCGGAGCGGCAACGCGCTGAACCACGGGCTCACGGTGGCGAATGCGCCCGGTCTCATCGATGCGGCGTACCGGGGTGAGATCAAGGTGATCCTGCTCAACACCGACCCGCGCCATGTCGTCCACATCCGGCGTGGCGACCGCATCGCGCAGCTGGTCGTGCAGGCCGTCGAGGAAGTGCGGTGGGAGGTCACCGACTCGCTCGACGGCGACGACCGTGGTGGCGGCTTCGGCCACACCGGCGTGCACTGATCACTTCCAGGCGAACACCGGTTGCTCGAAGTCGTACACGCGCTCACCTGCGCGTCCGTCGAGCGCGACCCATCGGAACTGCACGAGCACGGCGCCGGTGGGTGCGTGGATCAGATCACGGCCCAACGGCACCTGCACCACGGGCCGATCGCTCTCGGGGATCGTGACGAACCGCGGTGAGTCGTCGCGCTGCAGTTCGTGGAGGCCGATCCGATAGGCGTGGGCGACCTCGCCCGGGTCGGGTGTCAGCACGACATCACCCGTTGCCCACATCACGATCGGCGTCATGACGTATCCGGACCGCGTGACGTAGTCGTCGAGCCGCCCGAGAATCGCATCGTGTCCGAGCGTGAGCCCGAGCTCCTCCTCCAACTCGCGCAGCGCCGTCTCCTCCAACGTCTCCCCAGGGTCGACGCGCCCTCCCGGAAGCGCCCACTGTCCACCGTGACGGTTGAGCTTCGCGGCTCGTCGGCACAGCAGGAACGAGGCACCGCCGGCGACGCCGGTGACGGATCCGTCGAATCCGCGGATGTCGCCGGGCACCACCTCCATCTCCTCCGGACTGAACGAGTAGGGATCGGCGTCGTCACTTCCCAGGTCGCTCGGCACCACGACGATGGCCACCGCAGCGCGCCGCTCCTCGCCGTGGGGGATCGCCAGCACGTCGTGCGCCTCGAGGTTGCGGCGGATGCGATCGCGGAGCGAGTTGTCGTGGGGGACGACCGTGTGGGGGAGCACGACGGCCACCCTATGCGTGGCCCCGGTCGCGGCGACTGTCGTGGGGCGACTGTCGTGCCGCAACCGTCGTGCGGCAGACTGGCGTCATGGATCTGTCGGTCGCCGTGACGCCGCTGTACTTCGCCTCGATGGCCGCCGAACGCAAGGCGCTGACCCGCCGCGCCGCACTCGAAGGCCCGAGTCCGGTCGACTACACCACCGACGATGCCAGGACCAGCCTGGCGATGGGCGTCCTCAGCCTCTCCACGCCGCTCACGGTCCACCTTGCCGGCCACGCCGCCCTCCGCCGCGGTCGGCGGGGTCGCGTCGGTCAGGTCGTGCTCGGTGTCGCCGTCGCCGCGGTTGCGGCCACCACGGTGGCCGACTTCGTGGCGGCACGAGCCGACACCGCCACCGAGTCCGGACGACAGGCCCGGCGCCGCGCGCGTAAAGTGGCCGAGGTCGGCAGCGTCGCGGCCATCGCCGCGGGTGGCGTGGTGTTGACGGCGACCACGGCGGCGCTCACCAGCACCCGCCGGTTGTGGAACAAGGGTCAGCGCCACGACCTCGGCGCGGGTGTGGTGCCGTGGGCGGCAGCCATGGTCTGGTGGGACTTCGCCTACTACTGGAACCACCGGATCATGCACGAGGTGCGCGGCATGTGGGCGATCCACGTCCCTCACCACTCCAGCGAGCACTACAACCTGTCGACCGCGCTCCGTCAGCCCGTGGCCGGCGCGTTCGGGGTGTGGGTGCCGTATGGCGCCGTTGCGCGATTGGGTGTGCGGCCGGAGCTGATCGAGACTTCGCGGGCGCTGAACCTCATCTATCAGTACTGGATCCACACCGACACGATCCGTACCATCGGGCCTGCGGAGGAAGTGCTGAACACTCCGTCGCACCATCGAGTGCACCACGGGAGCAATCGTCAGTATCTCGATCGCAACCACGCCGGCATCCTCATCATCTGGGACCGAATGTTCGGGACCTTTCGTCGCGAGCAGCCCGACACCGACCCCGTCGTCTACGGCCTCACCCGCAACATCCACTCGTACAACCCGTGGACGGTGAGCACGCACGAGTACCGCGACATGTTCCGCGACGTCGCTCGCAGCACCAACTGGCGTGACCGGTTGAGCTATGTGTTGCGCGGCCCTGGTTGGGCGTACGCCCGTCGGGACGAGCTCGAGGCGACGCTGACGGCCTGACGGCTTGGGTGCGCCTCAGCTGGCGTTGGCGATGGGCTCGGCCGAGGCGCGGTGAATCCGGGTCGCGCGACCGAGGAACTCGAGCAGGACGCGGTTGAAGGTGGATGCGTGCTCGACCATGAACCCGTGCGCAGCGCCGGAAATGACCACCAGTTCCGCGTTGGGCATGCGGTCGGCGATCTCCTCGCTGTCGCCTCGCGGCGTGAGGATGTCCTGATTGCCGACGACGACCAACGTCGGCGCATGGACGTTCTCGAGCTGCTCGGCGACGCTCTCGTCGACATCGAGGATCGCCCGCACCTGCGCCACGAACGCGTGCGATGTGCGGCCCATGGCGAGCGGTCCGAGCCAGCCGAATGCGGGAAGCAGACGCCGGAACGATCGAGGTCCGATCACCCACCGAGCTGCCTCCTTGGCCATCACGCCCATCCCGCGCTCGCCGGCGGTGGTGGCCCACCCGTCGAGCAGTTCGCGGCGCCACGGGTGGTTGCGGCATGCGGTGCACGCCAGCGTCAGCGAGATCACCCGCTGCGGGTACTTGAGTCCGATGATCTGGGTGATCGCGCCGCCCATCGACGCGCCGACGACGTGGGCCTGCTCGACGCCGACGTCGTCGAGCACGGCGATCGCGTCGTCCGCCATCTGCTCGAGGGTGTAGTGACCGAACGGTTTGTCGCTGCGACCGGCGCCTCGGTTGTCGAGGGCGATCACGCGGTAGTGCATCGCCAGCGGGATGCGCTGCATGTCCCAGCCGTGCTTGTCGGCGCCGAGGCCCTGGATCATCAGCACGGCGGGCGAACCGGCGCGGCCGATCACCTCGTAGTGCAGGCGGATACCGTCGGACGAACGTGCGTAGGGCATGTCAGCCTTCCGCCAGCCAGTCGATCGGGGCAACACCGGTCTGCATGCCGCCGAACCCGTCGAGCATCCGCTGTAGGTGGTGCTGCACCTGTTCGGCCAGTTCGACCTCGGCCAGCGGTCCCTTGCGCTTGCGTCGAGGGCGCACCTGGGGACCGACCTCGGCTCTCGCCGCTCGGCTGACGGCGGAGCTCATCGTCGCCACAGGGAAGACCGGCGAACCGGACACGACAGCAGCACTGATGAGGTGATGATCGACCGGCCCGGCGTGGCGGGCGTGGTTGGTGCCCTCGGACGACATGAGCACGAGTTCGTGGTTGCGCAGCGCGCCGAGCACCTCGTCGGGCCGAGCCAGGAGGCCGCCGATGCGCCGCATGAACGGGCCGATCGGGGCGACGTCGGGGCGACCGACGAATCGAACCGGACGACCGGTGGCCTCGCTGAGCGCGAGGGCCGCGTAGACCGCGTTGAGCGCCCACCGGCGGCTGTTGCACACCAGGAGCGCACCGCCACGGACGGGCAGGTGCCGGGTGCCACCCACGCTCACGTCCCAACGGAGCTTGGCCAGCGGTGACAGCATGCCGATGAGATGTGGGTCGCGGCCGAAGTCGTCGACCGAGTGGACGGGCCAGTGGAGAACGGGCTCGAGCAGCGCCAAGCCGGCCTTGCCGACCACCTTCTTCGGGAACTCGATGAGCTCGGCCATCACGCCACCTCTCGGATGCTGCCGATGCGGACGACGCTCTCCCACGCATAGAGGTGGTCGATCACTTCGGGTGTGCTCAGACGGGGCTCGAATCCCAACGTCTCGCGCGCCCTCGAGCCGTCACCGAGTCGACCCCGGTGCATGAGTTCGACCACGTGGTCGGGGATCGGTGCGCCGAACAGATGGCTGAGGCGGCGAGCGAGTGCCCACTCCGGGCCGACCAGCGGCAGGGGGACGCGTCTGCCACGGAGGACGGCCTGCAAGGCCGTGATCGCGCCGGGGGCGACGATGTTGAGTGGTTCGTCGAGTCGCTGCGCTGCGGCAGCCACGAAGGCCCGAGCGGCATCGCCGTCCTCGATCACCGCGAACGGTGCGTCGGCCATCATGCTGAACGGCACGACGGGCTGACGCAGGACGCGACCGAGCGGACTCGGGACGTGCTTGCCGAGCACCGGTGCGAGCCGCAGCTTGCCGACGGCGATGCCCACGCGGCGGCCCACCTCACGAGCGGACTGCTCGATGTTGGCGAGCATCTTGCCGTATTCGGTGGTCGGGTGCAGGGGGGCGTTCTCGGTTGGACGGGTGGCCGCGTTGCGCTCACGTCCGTAGATCTCGAGTCCGCTGCGCAGCACCATCGATTCCAGCGCGGGGCACTCGGCGGCGGCACCCACGATGGCCTTCGTCGCATCGGCGGTGAACTGGCGGGCGTGGGTCAGCGACGCGCGCGCATCCGGCTCCCACACGCTGACGTTGATGAGGACGTGCGGGTTGAACGAGGTGACCACATCGACGATGCGGTCGCGCTGCGAGGGCTGCAGGAGGTGGAACTCGGCCTTGCGCAAGCGACGCCGGGGCGGGTCGACATCGATGCCGACCAGGGCACCGACCCACGGTTCGGCTTCGAGTTGGGCGGCGATGAGCGAACCGAGCTCTCCGCCCATCCCACTCACGAGAACACGCTGACCCCGCACGAGGCCAGGTTACCCGCAGGTAACGCTCAGGCCAGCACTCTGAACTGCACGTGCACATCGGCGGTCAACTCGACGAGCCCGCCGCTCACCTCGATCTCCTGCCCGCCGGACATCTTCGCGTCCATGGCCATTCCCATCATCGCCCGCGGTTGGGGCCCGGGCTCCATCATGATCGGGGCCTCGCTGATCACTTCGACCTCGCCCAACGTGAGGTCGAGGGCCTCCGCATATGCCGTCGCACGCACCTTCGCGTCGCGGGCCGCGTCGGCGAGCAGGGCGCGTCGGGCGGGGTTGTCGCGATCGACCTTCCACGTGAGGCTTCGCACGCTGGCACCCGCATCGGTGACGGAGTCGCGGATGACTGCCCCGACCAGCTCCAGGCTGCGGATGGTGACCGTGAGTGCCGTACTGGCCCGGTACCCGACGAGCACGTTTCGATCGTTCTTCCACTGGTATTCCTCACCCACCTGGACGCCCTCAGTGGCCCAGTCCGTCGCGTCGAAACCGTGCGTGACCAGGATCGATTCGAGCTGCGCGGACCGCCGGGCGACCACGTCGAGCGCGGAGGCGGCATCGGGTGCGCGATGAGTGAGATCGAGACACAGCTCGGCCCGATCGGGGGTGACGGAGGCGGCAGCGGAGCCGCGGACGGTGACGGAAGCCATGGGACAAGAGTCTCGCGCGGCTCAAGACGACCACGGCGGCGGCCGATACCTCTCTGCGGGAGCGAGCAGGAGTGCAATGAGGCTGAACATCGTCGAATCGAGCGGAAACGGGTCGGTCATGACCCCGACCGGACGGTCGGGACGGTTCTGGGTCGGGGTCACCCTGCTCCTCGCCATGCTGGTCGCAGTGCCGGTCGCGGTCGGGCATCGGGCCGACGCGGGCGCGAGGTTGGCCGCTGCCACCGCCTGCACCGGTTCCACCTACACGGTGGTCGCCGGCGACAGTTGGAGCCGGATCGCTTCGGTGCTCGGCGTCTCGATGAACTCGCTGTTGGCGGCCAACGGCGCCACGACCAGCACCGTCATCCACCCGGGTCAGGTGCTGTGCGTACCCGGCGGGGCCACGGTCACGACGGCACCGACGACCACGTCGGCCACGGTCACCACCGCGGCCGGCGGATCGACGGCGGCCATCACACAGTTTCCGGCCCAGGGGCTGTGCTGGTTCACCGACACGTTCGGTGCGCCTCGCTCGGGCGGACGAGCCCACGAGGGCGTCGACATCATCGCCGGCGCCGGTCACCTCGTGTATGCCGCGGTCGACGGCACGCTCACGAAGCAGTACATCGACGCCCCCGGCTCGTTGTCCGGGAACGGTTGGCGACTGACCCGCAGCGACGGCACCTACTACTTCTACGCCCACCTCAGCTCGTTCGCTCCTGGCCTGAAGGTCGGCTCGGTCGTCGCCTCCGGCCAGATCATCGGCTACGTCGGCATGACCGGCAACGCCGGCACCGCGCACCTGCACTTCGAGGTCCACCCCGGCGGCGGCGCCGCAGTGAACCCCACGCCGGTGGTGCGTGCAGTCGACGGATGCGGGACCAGTGTCGTCCCCGCTCAGCCCGGCTCGACACCGACCACCACGACGCCGACGACCACGACGACCACGACGACGCCGACACCGACCACCACGACACCGACGACCACGACCAGCACGATCGCGCCGACGACCACGGTGACGGTGCCGCCCTCGGGAACCACTTGGAAGTTCGTCGAACCCGTCAACGCACTCGTGACTGGAGACCGGCCGTTACCTGCGGGGCGCGCGAGTTCCGTCCGAGTCGGTGGACTGGCGGGTGTGCCCTCGACCACCACCGGCGTGATGGTGCGTGTGTCCACCCGAGATGTGACCTCGAGCGGCTTCCTCACCGTGCACTCGTGTGCGGCCGGCTCGGGCGGTACGGCGACACTCACGGTCGCGCCGGGACGACTCAACGCGATCACGTCGGTCACCGCGGTCTCCGACGGCAACATCTGCATCACGCCATCGGAGAGGATGTACGTGCGGGTCGACGTCATCGGTTACCTCGCGCCCGACGGCGTCGGGCTGCAACCGGTCGTTGCTCGACGTGCCCTCGACACACGGTCCGGAATGGCGATCACCCCTGCCCGTTCGCGGCAGGTGACGCCCCGGCTGCTCGGCACATCCGGCACCGCAAAGGCGGTCACGGTGACGCTCACGCTTCTCGATCCGGTCGCTGCCGGCAGCATCGGCATCGGCGCCTGCGGCGGGAAGCCATGGGTGCTGTCGTACACGGCTGCGGCGATCCAGACGCTCTCGGCCGTGGTGCCCACCTCCGACACGGGCGTGTGCCTGTCGTCGACCTCTCAGGTCGACGCGACCCTGGATGTGACCGGACTCTGGAACGGCACGGGTGCGATCGGGCCGAGCGTGCCACAGCGACTGTTCGACTCTCGCTCGTCCCATCCGATCACCTCGGGCGGTGCCGTCGTGACGGTGGCGCTCCCCGCCGGTGCCTCCCGCGCACAGATCACGATCACCGCGATCGCCGGCGCGCAGAGCGGTGCGCTCTACGCCTGGAACTGCACGCAGTCGATGCCGGTCGCGGCGGTGGTCGCCACCTCGGCGCACTCGGCCACCTCGGTCACCGTGAGCATGAGCACCGTCGGTGGTTCGGTCTGCCTGTCCTCGAATACCAGCCTCGACGTGGTCCTCGACGTGACCGCCTCGGGCTGATCAGTTCAGCCCGCGGTCGTCCTGCTTGAGCGCCGTGTCGACCGACACGGCCGCCGCGATCACGAGCGAGATCAGCGGCTGCGGGATCTGGGTGTGGATCTGCACCACGTAGTTGTCGGCCGTGGTGAAGAGGGTCTTGGCCACGCCCTCGAACGTCTTGGTGATGCGGGCGACCTCGGCGCCGGTGTGGTCCTCGATGCGGAAGTTCCACGCTCGCCAGTTCTCGGCACGGATGGAGCCGTAGGTGTACCCGCCCGCCTGAAGGGTGAAGTGGACCTTTCCGAACACGTTGTCCTGGACGATCTTGCCGATCTCCTGGTCGTTCGCGTCGGTGATGATGAGGCTGCTCTTCATGAGCTTGGCGGGACGGGTGAGCTTGAGCACGACCCGCCCCTGGCCGTCGGCGACCTCGAACTTGTGGGTGAGGAACTGGTCGTAACTGGTGAGCAGTCGCACGGCCTTCTTCGCCGTGCTCTGCCCGACCTGGTTGACAGCGCCGATGCGTCGGCCGTGCTGGTCGAAGATGCCGTACTGGTTGTTGAGCTCGATGAGTTTGGCCTTCTGGTTCACCACCAGGATGGGCTCGGTGAACAGGGTGCCTCCACCTTCGAACGCTGCCTCGCCGACCTTCGCGCTTCGGTACTTGCCGTCACCGTGCAACTGGTCGTGGATCTTGGATGGGTCACCCTCGTTGCCGACGGTGAGCGCGGTGTCGATGGCATCGAGGCGACTCGAGGCCTGCACGGGGTCGGTGCCCTGGATCCCGTTGTCGCTGACGTGTTCGGTCCAGTTGGTGCCGTCCCAGTAGCGGAGTTGGTGACGGCCCATCGGGTCCGGGTGCCAGTTCGCGGGTGCGCTGCTCATGACCTCACATTACGCCGCTGGAAGCGCGGCGACGACGGTCAGCGGAGCTCGTGCGCCATGAGGATGACCTCACGAGCGAAGGGGTCGAGCTGTCGCTTGGCGATGCGCTCGGTGAGGTTGATCGCCATCGAGGGGTCGTCGACCATCCGACTCCAGCGGATGTATCCACCGAGGATGCCGATCACGCGATCGTCGACCGACTCGTTGTGCACGACGACCTTGGTGCTCGCCTCCAGCAGCACGTGCAGTTCGGTGTAGAACGCCTTGAGCCACATGCCCAGGTCATCGGTGCCGGTGAACGGACGGTGCAGATACGGCAAGCCGAGCTCGTCGTAGTTGTGGAGGTTGTGGGGCGCGGGAATGATGCTGACGACGCAGCCGAAACCGTTCTCACGCAGCCAGATGATCTCCTCCTGACGTCGGACGCGGCGATGGTTGTCGCCGTACCCGCCAGGACGTTCGCAGACCGCCAATTTGTCTTTCATGAACCACGTGAAGTTGCGAGGCGTAATGCCGAGCGCCCACTTCCCGCGCAGCCTCGGGGGCATCGAGCCCTCCTCCACGGTCGTGCACTTACTGAATGTGGGTGCAGGTTACTCCGTCACCCCATGGTTCCCTAGGGCCGAAGGTGGAGTCGTTGCTGGTGGCGTTCCACACGTCGGCCGCCGCCGACGTCCGTCGCCGTGGCCTCACCCCTGGCCACGGCCAGTACGCGCTCGACCGTCGCGGCGTCCGGAGGGTGTTCCGATGTCAGCCACCGACGGACGGCGCGCCGGGCCAGCGCGACCGGTGCGGCCGTCAACGCCTTCGCATCCGATGTGTCGATCGCACCGGCCAGCGCATCGAGCAGGTCGGCTTCGTCGCGGGCGAGATCGGCCTGACGGGACAGGACCGGCACGAGATCTCGTTGGGCGAGCTCGTTCATCGTCGGCAGGAGTTCGTGCCGCACCCGGTTGCGGAGGTGTCGGGGATCGTCGTTCGACGGGTCCCGCACCACGTCGAGCGCGAGCAACTCGCACAGCAACACGGTGTCACTGCGCCGTAGGGCCAGCAGCGGGTGGCGATGTCCCGGTCGCATGGCGGCGAGGCCGCTCGTCCCGGCGCCGCGCAGCATGTTGACCAGCGCCGTCTCTGCCTGATCGTCGGCCGTGTGGCCGGTCATCACGTCGTCGGGCAACGCACCGTAGCGAGCGGCTCTGGCACGTGCCTCGAGGTTCGGACCGTCACCGATCTCGACCGTGACGGACCGGAAGGACGCACCCGCGGCGTCGGCGATCGTGGCGACGACGAGCGCCTCGGCCGCCGAGCCCGGACGCAGCTGATGATCGACGTGCACGGCCGTGACGTCGCAACCGGCCGCTACGGCGAGCACGAGGAGCGCGGCGGAGTCGGGTCCTCCCGACACCGCGCACGTGACCGCGGTGCCCGCGCGCGGGAAGGTGCACCGCGCCAACATCGCTCGAATCGTCGGGTCGTGCAGCGCCGGCTGCTCAGCCAACGAGCGACTCCATGCGGTCCAGCCATGCCTTGGGATGGCGGATCTCCTCGAGCGTGGGGAGGTGCTCGGGACTCTGCCAGCAGCGGTCGACGGCGCGTTCGCCGTCGGCTGACTCGATGACCGAGATGAACCGGGCGCCCGCCGCGTACTGGTTGAGCTTGGCTTCGATGCCGGCCAACCGCATCACCGTGCGGCTGAGGGGGTTGGTCGTGCGCCGACGCTCGCGGAGGATGCGCTCGAATCGATCTGCGTTGGGGACCAGCGGTCCCGCTGCCCGGGTCATCGTGATGTCGCCGTGACCTTCCAGCAACGACATCAGGCCGCCGATGTTTGCCATGACGGCGCGCTGTTCGGGCTTGGCCAGCAACCCCATCATCCCGCCGTCGCGGACCTGCTCGCTCGCCTCGCGACGGTTGCGTAGCGCACTCTTCACCGCGTCGAAGAGCGCGGCCGGGTCGGGGTCGGCGAACGACAAGCTCTGGTCGATGAGCCCGGTGAAGTGTTCGCGCATCCAGGGGACACCGGTGAACTGAGCCCGGTGAGTGAGTTCGTGCAGCAGCACCCAGGTGCGGAACTCGCCAGGGTCGAAGCCGTAGCGGTGCTCGATCGCCGCCAGGTTGGGAGCGACCAGGTACACCGCGTCGTCCGATGCCTGTCGCCCGACGAGGATGTCGTACTGGCCGAGGACGCGCGTGCTCATCCACCCTAGGAGGGCGCCCATCTCGGCACCCGCGATCTGTCGGGCCACCGAACCGGCCGCCGAGGACGCCGATACTTTCTCTCCCCACCGTTCCATGAGCGGCGCGAGGAGGGTCCGGAACGAGGCGAGGTTGGCTCGGATCCAGGCCGGGCGGTCCACGAACTGCACGGTCGCCGTCCCGTGGGCGGGGCGCAGGCCGGTGACTGCCTCGATGGCGTCCTCCACGACCGCGGCCGAAGCGATGTCGATGTCGGCGGGTGTGGGTGGCACGGGGGGCCCGGACCGACGGTCGGCGATCGCCAAGGCGACTCGCTCTGCGCGTGCCCAGTCGATGGGGCTCGGCGCCTCGGTCATGTGGATCCGATCAATCGTCGCGACGGTTGCGTCGGCCCGGGTACTGCGGGGCCACGACGCTCTTCACGTAGCCGGCGATGACACCGACGACGGCGAGAATGCCGACTGCTGCGAGGATGGCACCGAGCCACCAGTGGAAGATGATCGCGAACACGGTCGCCAGCGTAGCGAGCCCGGGAGGGGCTGGGCCCAATCGGGATGGGAACCGAGCTCAGCCGATCTGCCCGTCGCCGTCGAAGTCCTCACCGAAGCACTGTTCGATGCGGGACAGCAGACCGGCCGGGAACTCGTCGCTGGTGCACTTCTGCTTGATGACCGTGCGCAGCTCGGCGTGGAAGTCGAATGCCTGGAGGCAGTCCATGCAGCCTTCGAGATGCGCGTGAATCGCGGCCTGGGACTCGTCGGTGAGCTCGCCGTCGAGGAAGGCCTCGAGTTCTCGCAATGTCTCGCTGCAATCAGCCATCGACGTGCTCTTCCGTGGTTTCTGGTGTGCGAACCAGCAATCCTTGGTGGGTTGCGAAGTCGGCCAACGCCTTCTGCATCGCTTTTCTTCCCCGGTGCAGACGTGACATGACCGTCCCGATCGGAATGTCGAGGATCTCGGCGATCTCCTTGTAGGAGAAGTCCTCCACGTCGGCGAGCAGCACCGGGAGGCGAAAGTTCTCGGGAAGGTCTTCGAGCGCCTGCTTCACCTCGTCGTCGGTGAACAGTTCGAACATCGTGTCCTCCGCGCTGCGGCTGGCCACGTCGACTCCCGAGATGCGCCGATAGAGGTAGAGGTCCTCCACGTCGTTGAGCTCTGTCTCCTGCACCCGACGCTGCTTGGAGCGGTAGGAGTTGATGAAGGTGTTGGTGAGGATGCGGAACAGCCACGCCCGGAGGTTCGTGCCCTCCTCGAAGGTCGCATAGCTGCGATACGCCCGCAGATAGGTCTCCTGCACGAGGTCTTCTGCGTCGGACCGGTTCCGGGTCATGCGCATCGCGGCGCTGAAGAGTTGCGGTGCGTATTGCATCGCTTCCTGGGCGAACGCCGCTCGATCTGCCATCGGCCGAACCCTACCGGGTTCCCTTCCGAGCGCCCAGCCGTACCCCCACCCGTACCCCCACCCGCACCCAGCCACCCCGTCGTCATGCTCCGCCGTCACGCTCCGCCCGGGTTCATGTCATCCCCTGAGGCAGAAAAGTCGCCTCAGGGGATGACATGAAGGTGCTCGGCGAGGGTTGCGAGCACATAGGCCGGATCACCGATCACGTCCGCAGAGGTGAACTCCAACACCGTCTTGCCGATGGATTGGAGGTGATTGCGGCGTCGCGCGTCTCGTTGGCGGTCCCGGTCCGACGTGTGTCCGAGTCGCCCGCTCACCTCGACGATCACGCCGGACCCGACGAACTCGAAGTCGACGCGGGCCGCAGTCCGACCGCCGGATCGGTGGACGACCTGCGAACTCGGCCGCGGAAGTCGCGCCCTGCGCACCAGCCGGAGGAAGCAGCGCTCGAGGTGGGATTCGCCGCCCGAATCGAGCATCAGGATCCGCAGCGTCGCGACCCCGGCATGTCCCGGGCCGGCCAGGTTCGCGAGCTGGCGACGCAGGGTCGGCACCGATGTGCGTCGGAGTCGGATCGCGCTGTCGATGGCGGCCTCGAGGATGTGCGGGTCCTCGCGGCGGGCCATGTCGACGATCGCCCGTGCTGCCGTGCACGTCCTGACCCCGTCGACGGTCACGTGGTCGGTCCGGCGCCACTGCAGTGTCGTATGGAGGTCGATCCAGGGCGCGAGGTGCCGACGCGATCGTGGGACGACGAACTCGACCGAGTCACGCATCGGCGTGTCGATTCCGAGCCACCTGGCGGCGCTGACCCCGTAGAGCGCAGCACCCGGCCCCAGCCAGCGGGCACCCGCCAGCACCTTCATCTCCCACGTGAGCGCCGTGGCGGTGTGACGCCATTGCCCTGGGACGACCGGGATCCAGATGTCGTCACCCCGAAGCCGTTTCCACTGGCCTGCACTCAGCCCGGCCGTCGCGACGAGCTGCGATGTCAGCAGTCGATCGTTCGCCGCTGCCAGTTCCACCAGTGCGATCTCGTACCTCACGTCGACACTGGGCACACCGGCCCGCGGCGATCAGCAAACCTCCGCTCATGTCATGGCGGGAGGCAGCATTTCTGCCATGAGGGATGACATGAAGCGTCGGAGGGGAGGGGAGGGGAGCGTGAGGGGTGAGGGGAGGGGAGAGGGGAGGGGTGAGGGGAGGGGTGAGGGCGCGGTGGACGGGAGGCGCGATGTCAGGCGGATTCGTCGAGGGTGCCGACGAAGGCGTCGACCGCGACCACGAACCGCTCGAGCATGTCGGCGAGCACGGGGAGCTCGCGCATCCGGTACACGCGGAGGATCTCGGTCATCAGGACCTCTCGCCTGGCGGCGACGTCGGAATGGCGTGCACGTCCGGCGTCGGTGATCTGCACCTCGACGACGCGACCGTCGTCCTTGCTGGCCTGCCGCTCGGCGAGGCCTGCCTTTTCGAGGCGTTGGATCGCTCGGGTGACCGTGGAGGGGTCGACTCGGAGCCCCTCGGCGAGCTCGCTCATCCTCCACGCCGGTCGCAGCGCGAGCAGGTCGAGGGTGTCCATCTGGCCCTGCTCGATCGATTCGTCGCCGGTCCCGTAGAGGTAGTCGCGCAGGCCGGCGGTGGAGGCTCCACGGCGGATCTCGCGCCACGCGAGGCCGATGCGGACTGCGAGGTCATAGACCTCGCGGTGGCGTTGATCGGTCGGAACGTCGGACATCGGTGGGGTTAGGGTACTCATGATGGACGACCCAAGCCGTACCGCAAGGACCGCGGCCGAGCCGCCCCCGAGGGAGTCGCCGACGACGCCGCTCGACGCTCTCCAGGTGATGGCGTCGAGTGATGTGATGCTCACTCCGACCCTGCGGCACATCGAGATGTACACGATGCGCGGGCTCCTTACGTTGCTGTGGCACGAGCCACCCGGCGATGTTGCTCGCGGGCGCGGGGCACTCGTGCTGTGCGGCGGTGCGATGGGCGGACTGCTCGGTCCGGGCGACGCGCTCTACCACCGGCTCGGTGACGCCTGGGCGGCTCGCGGCGTGCCCGTCTTGCGGGTCAGCTATCGCCGGCCGAACGACCTCGACCTCTGCTGCGTCGATGTCGCTGCGGCGGTTCAGCTCGCGATCGGGGGCTCCGGCGCTGACGCCGTCGTCCTGATGGGACACAGCTTCGGTGGTGCCGTCGCGGTGCGGGTCGGGGTGGGGTTGCACGACATGGTCGCCGGCGTGGTGACGTTCTCGACGCAGTCCGCAGGATGCGAGCTCGCCGGTGGGCTGCAGGACACCCCGTTGTTGTTGTTCCACGGTGAGCGCGACGAGATCCTGCCGATCGAGGCGAGCGAGATGGTGCGCATGATCGCCGGCCACGGCGAGTTGGTGCGGCTGCCGGGTGATGGGCACCTGCTCGCCAAGAGCGACGCAGTGCTGTGGGAGCGGCTCGAGGAATGGCTGCCGCCGCTCGTCGGCACTCCGTAGCATCGGCGCATGCGCTCCGCCCTGTTGCTCGTTCCCGTCGTCCTCTCGTTCGTTGCGTGCGGCTCGGACAGTGGCGTGGCCCAATTGCCGTCCACGCTCCCGCCCACTCCGTGCGCGTCCGGTTCGTTCGAGGAAGGGCGCACGGTGAAGATCTCGGTCGACGACGTCGTCGACGGGTTCGGAGGGATGTCGTCCCGCACACCCAGCGATCTCGCCTCGGGACTCATCCGCCTGTCGATCGAGGCCGACGCCGGGAACAAGTCGCCGATCAACGTCACCCTCAGTCGCGACGGCACCGAGGTCTCCGTCGTCCGCGGCGTGCCGGCCGGCGCCGTCTGCGCGGTCGATCTCGACCTTCGGCCTGGCCACTACGTCGCCAAGGAAGGCGAACGCGACGTGGAGTTCGACATCATCGAGGCGTGAGTCACGCGACGGAGCGTGCGATCAGTGCACCTTCGGTAGTGACTGCTTGGCCTTCTCGACCAGGTGTGCAGGCAGCACGTCGTAGTGATGATGTTGCACTGCGAACTGGCCGCGACCTCCGGTCATCGAGCGCAGGTCGATCGAGTACCGAGACAGCTCACCAGCGGGCACGAGCGCTTCGATCACCTGCTCGCCGTACTCGTTCGTCGCGCTTCCCTGCACCCTGCCGCGGCGTGAGTTGACGTCGCTCATGACGTCGCCCTGATACGCCGATGGCACCGTGACCGTGAGCAACGAGACGGGTTCGAGCACGAGCACGCCGGCGGCTTCCATGGCCTCCTTGAAGCCCATCGAGGCAGCGGTCTTGAACGCCATCTCGCTCGAGTCGACCGGGTGGTACTTGCCGTCGTAGCACTCGACCGCGACGTCGACGACGGGGAACCCGTGCACGCCACCGCGGGTCATCGTCTCCTCGACCCCTGCGTGCACCGCGGGGATGTAGTTCCGAGGAATCGTTCCCCCGACGACGGCGTCGATGAACTGGAAGCCCTCGCCGCGGGGCAGGGCATCGACGCGAAGGTTGACGACCGCGTACTGACCGTGACCGCCGCTCTGCTTCTTCACCTTGCCCTCCGCCGACGCCCTACCCGCGACCGTCTCGCGGTACGCGATTCGCAGCGGCGCGATGTCGACGTTGACGCCGAACTTGCGCGCCATGCGGTCGATGGTGACTGCGATGTGCGTGTCGCCCAATCCTCGCAGCACGGTCTGTCGGGTCTCCTCGATCCGGTCGACGTACAGCGACGGATCCTCGGCCTGCAGACGGGCGAGAGCGTTGCCGAGTTTGTCGTCGTCGGCCTGAGTGCGAGGAAGGATCGCCACGCCGTATTGGGGTGCGCGTCGGGCGGGCGGCTCCACCCGTACCGGTGATCCCTTCGGTGCCAAGGTGTCGCCCGTGTGCGTGTTCGCCAACTTGGCAACGGCGGCGATGTCGCCAGCAGCGACTTCGGTGATCGGGGTCTGGTCCTTGCCGCGCAGGAGGAACAGCCCGTGCAGCCGCTCCTCGGCGCCCGTCGTGGTGTTCAACAGGCGGTCGTCGGCCCGGATCGTGCCGGACAGGACCTTGAACACCGAGAGCTGGCCGATGTACGGATCGGCGATCGTCTTGAACACGAACGCGAGTGGCTGTCCCGACGGGTCGGCGGTGACAGACACGGTCCCGTCGCCGGCGATCACCTCGCAGGTGCGATCGGCGGCGGCAGGGCCGAGCTCGCACAGGAGATCGGCGAGGCGATCGATGCCGACACCGGTGGCCGACGATCCGAGCAGCACCGGGAACTCGACGCAGTCGAGCACCTCGTGGGCCAGGGTGCGTTCGAGGTCGGCCACGCTCGGAACCTCGCCGGAAAGGTAGCGCTCGAGTTGGTCGTCGTCGCCGGACACGATCTCCTCCACGAGCGCGTCGTGCAGGCTGTGCTCCTCTTCCGTCACGTCTGCCGGCATCGGCTCGGTGTGATGCGTGCCGCCTTCCTCGTAGTCGAACGCGGATTCCGACAGAACGTCGACGACGCCGTGCAACGACGCGGCCTCACCGATCGGTAGTTCGAGCGGAGCGATGCCGGGTCCGAACGCAGCGCGCAATTGCTCGACGACGGAGTGGAAGTCAGCGCGATCCTTGTCCTCCTTGCTCACGAAGACGAGTCGCGGCAACTTCATCTCGACGGCCCGTCGCCAGAGCAGTTCGGTCTGTGCCTCGAGACCCTCGACGGCGCTGACGACGAACACGGCGAGGTCGGCGACCGCCATCGCCGCATCAACCTCACCGGCGAAGTCCATCGACCCCGGGGTGTCGATGACATTGACCTTGTAGAGGTTGCCGTCGGTGGCCGTCCACTCGAACGGAGCCAGCGCGAGCGACATCGAAATGCGCGACTTGATGCTCTCCGGGTCCGTGTCGAGGAGGCTCGTGCCGTCGTCCACCCTGCCCGGCCGTGGGACGGCTCCGGCTCGTGCCAGCAGCGCCTCTGCCAGTGTGGTCTTTCCCACTCCGGCGTGGCCCACCAGCACCACGTTGTGAATTCGCTCGGTCGGGTACGTCGTCACCGCGGCACCTCCGCAATTCGTAAGTCTGAGAGGACGGTAGCTCGCGGGATGACACCCGACGAAACGAGGCTTGCGGCGGCTCTGGCGCTGGTCAGCCGGTCGTGTCGGCGTACACGCAGCGGTAGATGTCGAGCGACCCGCCGATGCCCGGAACGGTGATCACCGTGGCGACGGTGCACGAGTCGACGAACTCCGGGAGCGAGGTGAGGTTCGGTGACCATCCCGTGATGAGCGCGACGTAATCGGGCTGATACGTGCGGAAGGCGTACGTCGCGAACCCCTCGAAACCGAACTCACGGTCGAAGTTGATCGGCACGTCGGGCTGGATGAGTCCGGCGAAGTCGATGATGCGACGGTCGGCGTAGTACCCGATGATGCCGACCTCGGCGGTTCCGACCGAGGCATCGGCCGGGGTGTTCGTCCGCAGCCAGTCGGCGGTGGGTCGGTACAGGTCGGTTCGCAGCGGAGCCGCGTTGCGTTCGTCGTGGACCGTGACTGCGCCGCTGACGCCGACCACGACGAGCAGCGCTGCTGCCGTGACCAGCCGGATGCGCGACGACGCGTGCACCTTGGAGAGTCGAAGGGCGACACCCTGTGCGCCGAGCGCGACCAGCACCCAGTAGCCGAGGACCACCGGCGCCGCGTACCAGCCGTAGGCCGTCGTGCCGGACACGGAGAACGCGAGACCGAACAACAGGACCCAGATGAGCAACAGCGGGATGAAGGTGCTGGTCAGTCGCCGCCACCCCAGCGCCAGGACCGCGATGCCGGCAACGGCGAGGGCGAAGTTGGGCCAGTTCCACCAACCGTCGAGGTGGGCGCGCAACGTGCGCCAGATCATCACGGGATAGGTGATGCCGAGGCCGGCGTCGTGCTGCGCCCGCTTCGCCGCCAGCGTCACCGGCAGCGTTCGTCCGTAGTAGCTGCGCCCGATGAGCGCGACGACCGCGAGCGTGCCGATGCCGATCGCGGAGCCGATCGCGAGCGGTCGCCGGATCTCCGGCTCGCGGCGCGCCACCAGGGCGGCGGCAGCGAAGGCGACGGCGAACAGCACGACGCCGTCGGGCCGGATCAACACAGTGATCGCGGCGAGTGGAAGTGCCCAGACATACCTGCGTCGGGCGACGAGCAGCAGGGTCGCGACCGCCGCCAACAGATACATGGGCAGCTCGTTGACCAGGCTGCGCACCAGGATCTGGCTGAGGGGGATGCCGATCAGCGATGCCCATGCCGCCACCCGCCAGCCGATGCGGGCGAACTCGCAGCAGACCAGGTACGCGGACGCGGACAGGCACAATGAGGCCACCACGATCGAGACCTGTTGTGGCGCCATCCCCAGTTTCACCGGGACGCTGAACAGGACCCCGGTCAGCGGCGACGTCGTGCTGAGGACCTTCTCGCCCGGATTGAACACGAACCCGAAGCCGTTGGCCAGGTTCTTCGAGTACCGGAACGTGATCATCGGGTCGTCGCCGAGTCGATGATGGAAGCTGACCGCGAGCCCGAAGGCGATGATCGCCGCGATGAGGCGCTGCGCCAGCAGCTCGCGTGGCCGGGTGGTGATGGTCGCGGCGTCGACTTCTACAGCGACGTCGGGCACCGGGAAAGTATGCCAGACGGGGTTCGAGTGGAGCCCAAGAGGAGAATCGAACTCCTGACCTACGCATTACGAGTGCGTTGCTCTACCGACTGAGCTACCTGGGCGCGGGCAGCAATGTTAGCGGTCGACCTCTGACCTACCCACCCGATTGCCGTGTTGGTCAGGATTGGGTGGGGAGCGACGGGAGATCGAGCAGGAGCGACTGGAGCAGCAGTGTCTCGTTGGGGTTGCGCTCGAGCGCGTCGAGTGCGAGGTGGATGCGTCGCACGGCCTCCACCGCCGCTTCGGGGCGGGCGATCCGGCCTTGCACGAGGGCGTCGCGATACGTACCGGCCACGACGGCGAGCCCGCTGCGGAGTTCGTCGGTGCGATGACGGCGAAGCTCGCGCTTGTGGCGCTCCTCGAGTTGCTTGCGCCCGCTGCCTCGTTCACCGACTGCGGCCACACGTGACTCGAGGGACGCGGCCTCGTCGGCCTGGCGAGCGGCGAGCGGCGCTGCGGCACCCTCGATCAGCGAGTTCAGTTCGGTGCACAGCGCGACGACGGTGTTGCCGTTCCCGTCGAGTCGTTGCGGGATGGCGGCGAACGCGGCACGGCGCTGGACGAGGCTCGGGTCGACCGCGAGGACTCGAGCGCGGTCGAGGTTGCCCTCTGCCGCGCCCGCAGCGACGTCGGCGACCTCCGGGCTGATCCCGTCGGCGACGAGCACGTCGCGGATGGCGGCCTCGGCGATGCTGCTGAACTCGATGCGGACGCATCGCGATGCGATCGTGACGAGTTCGGGCGGAACCTGATCGGCGAGCACGAGGAACACGGTGCTCGGGGGCGGCTCCTCGATGGTCTTGAGGAGCCGCGCGGCCCCTTCGGATTCGAGCAGGTGGAACTCGTGCAGCACCATCACCTTGCGGCTTCCCTCGATCGGAGCGAGCGAGGCGTTGCGGATGATCTCGCTGACCTGGTCCTTGGAGATGCGGGCTCCCGATCGCTCGACCTCGCGAACGTCGGGGTGTTCACCCGTGAGTGCCAGCCGGGCGGCGCGGGCATCTGCATCATCGTGGCCGGTGAGGAGCAGAGCGGCGAATGCTCTCGCTGCCTCGTTCTTGGTGGAGCCGGGCGGCCCGACGAACAGGTAGGCGTGCACTGGCGCCGCTGCCGCTCGCGTGAGTTGGTCGATGGCTCGGGGCTGGCTGACGACGTGGTCCCACACCGAGCGCGTGTACTCGGCGAACATCAGAGGCCGAGTCGATTCGTGACGGCGGCGCGCACGGCGTTCGCGACCTGCTCGATGTTGGCGGATCCGTCGATGACGACCCAGCGATCCGGTTCGCTCGCCGCCATGTCGCGGAAGCCGTCGCGGACTCGGTGGTGGAACCCGCCGTTCTCCTGTTCGAATCTGTCGAGTTGCCGCCCTCGCATACGTCGCTCGAGCACCTCGGTATCAGCATCGAGCAACAGCACGAGGTCTGGCCAGTGTCCTTCCACCGCCCACTCGTTGATTCGACGGACCGTGTCGAGCGGCAGCCCTCGCCCGTAGCCCTGGTACGCCAGCGTGGAGTAGACGCTGCGGTCGCTCACCACGTGCCGTCCGATGGCGAGTGCCGGCCCGACGACCTCATCGATGTGCTGTGCCCGGTCGGCCGCGGCGAGCAACGCCTCAGCACGGTGGGAGAGGTTCGTGACCGCGGTGTCGTGGAGGATCGTGCGAATCCGCTGGCCCACCGCCGTACCCCCGGTCTCGCGGGTGAGCACCGCACCGAGCGCCTCGGCGAGTCGCGCCGCGTGGGTGCTCTTCCCGCACCCTTCGGCCCCCTCGAATGCGATGTAGCGACCCGTGGACATATCGAGGCGCACCATACCGATCTCGGTGGGCTAGTCTGTGAATGAGATTACATTCCCGATATGTGAGACAACAAATGTGGATCCCGATCACCATCGCCGCCGCCGGCTTCCAGACCGCCCGTACGGCCATGCAGCACCGTCTGCGGTCGCTGCTCTCGGTCAGTGGCGCGGGGTTCGTCCGCTACTTCTACGGGGCCCCGCTGTCCGCGCTGGCGGTGTTCGTCGTGTGGAGGATGGGGTTGCGGTGGCCGGGCATCGACTCGCGCTTCTGGCCGGTCATCGCCGGTGGCGGGATCGCGCAGATCCTCGGCACCATCTTCCTGATTCGGGCGTTCGACGCCCGCAACTTCGCGGTGGGCACGGTGTTCTCCAAGACCGAGGTGGTGCAGGTGGCGATCTTCTCGATGGTGCTGCTGGGGGAGCCGCTGCGTTGGGGCGGGTGGCTCGGTGCCCTCGTGTGCATGGTGGGCGTGGCGATGCTCGTGTCCCGTGGCCGGCGCCTGACGTGGGCGTCGATCCGCGAGCCGGCGGCGATGTACGGCCTCGCGGCGGGAGGTTTGTTCGGACTCGCATCGGTCGGCATCCGCGCCGCGACGAAAGCGCTGCACCACAGCCCCGTGGTGATGAAGGCGCTGGTCACCCTGGCTGTCATGAACACCATCCAAACCGTGGTCCACGGTGGGTACCTCGCGCTGCGTGAACGCGACCAGTTGCGCCTGACCGTCGTCCACTGGCGGAGCAGCTCCGTGGTCGGCCTCCTGAGCGTCTGCGGTTCGGCCGGGTGGGCGATGGCGCTGACGTTGGAGAACGCCGCCAAGGTGCGCACGCTCGGCCAGGTCGAGCTGCTGTTCACCTTCGCCGTGTCGCGCTGGATCCTGCACGATCGTCACGAGCGCAGCGAGTACGCAGCCAGCGCACTCGTGCTCCTCGGCGTGCTGGCCGTCCTGCTCACCGGCTGACCCGCCGCACTCGCCGGCACGACTGCCACCCGTCATCCGAGTGGGTACTCGCACCCCGGGGTACGAGTACCCACTCGCATGGCTCGGTGGCACTCGGACCGACCGACACCTACTCGCACCGGCTGCGTGGCACTCGCACCCGGGGGTGGGGTGGGTGTCGTCAGGGGCGGGTGTCACCCGAGGGGGTCGTCGGCAGCGGATGTGACGGGCGTCGCCGCGGGGGACTTCGCCGTCGCGGCCGCCTTCTTGGCAGGGGCCCTCTTGGCGGCCGACTTCTTCGCTGCCGACTTCTTGGCGGGTGCTGACTTCTTCGCCGCTGCCCGCTTGGTGGCCGCAGCCTTCTTGCCGGGCGCTCCACCCTTTTCGATGATCGCCTCACGACGTACCGCGAGCAGTTCGTAGGCACGCTCGGGCTCCATCGCCTCGAGGCGATCGCCCTTCGACAGCGATGCGTTGGTCTCGCCGTCGGTGACGTACACGCCGAACTTGCCGTCCTTGGCCACGACGGGCTTGCCGCTCACCGGATCCGTGCCGAACTCGCGCAATGGCCCTCGTGCCGCCATGTTGGCTGCGGCGCCGCGGCGGAAGACCTTCGGCTGGCTGAAGATCGCGACCGCTTCGGCGAGGGTGATCGTCAGCAGCTGCTCCTCGCCGGCGATGTTGCGGAAGTCCTTGCCCTTCTGCACGTACGGCCCGTAGCGACCGTTGTTGGCGATGATCTCGGCACCGTCGGACGGATCGACACCCAACGACCGGGGCAGCTGCAGCAGCTCCTTCGCATCGTCGACGGTGAGCCGTTCGAACACCATCGTCTTGAACAGGCTCGCCATCTTCGGCTTCTCGAGCCCGGGCGGAAGGTTGTCCGGGCTGCCCCACTGCACGTACGGCCCGTAACGACCGTTCTTGGCGAACACGGGGAAACCGTCGAGCTCGCCGATCGGCTCGTCGCTCTTCGGAGCGGCGAGCAGCTTGATCGCCACCTCGATGGTGAGTTCGTCGGGCGCCATGTCGTCGGGCACGCTGGCGGTGTCCTCGCCACGCTTCACGTACGGCCCGTACTTGCCGGGCTTCACCACCACTTCGTTGCCGTCGGCGTCGACTCCGATCGGGAAGGTGTTGATCTCGGCCGCGTCGATGTGATCGAGGTTCTCCTCCACCAACCGCTTCAGTCCGGGCAGCTGCTCGGCCTCGCTGCCGAAGTAGAAGTGCTGCAGCCAGTCCTGTTTCTGGCGTTCGTTGCGGGCGATCGAGTCGAGGTCTTCCTCGATGCGAGCGGTGAACGCGAAGTCGACGAGTTCGGCGAAGTGCTTCTCCATCAGCCCGACCACGGCGAACGCGGTCCAGGTCGGCACCAGCGCCTGACCCTTCTTCCACACGTACCCGCGGTCCTGCACCGTCTGGATGATCGACGCCCAGGTGCTGGGGCGGCCGATGCCCAACTCCTCGAGCCGCTTCACCAGCGAGGCCTCGGTGTAGCGAGCAGGCGGCGAGGTGGCATGCCCACTGGGCGTGAGTGAGCTGACCGGGACGGCCTGGCCGACCGCGAGCTGCGGCAACAACGCCTCGCGTTCCTCCTCGGCCTCGGTGTCGTCGGTGGACTCGACGTAGACCTGCCGGTGTCCCGGGAACGTGATGGTGGTGCCGCTGGCGGCGAACTCGCAGTCGGTGTTCGCCCCGGACTCCGCGGCCACGGCGCCGAGCCGCACGCTGACCGTGGTGCCGGCCGCATCGGCCATCTGTGACGCCAGGGTGCGCTGCCAGACCATCCGGTAGAGCGACAGTTCCTGGCCGTTCAACTCGGAGGCGACGGCGTCGGGACTCCGCAGCGGGGTGGTGGGTCGGATCGCCTCGTGGGCCTCCTGCGCGTTCTTCACCTTGGTGCTGAACTGGCGCGGTCCGGGCGACAGGAAGTTGGCGCCGTAGCTGCGCTGCACCTCGGCGCGCACGGCCATCAGCGCTTCGTCACTGAGCACCACGTTGTCGGTACGCATGTAGGTGATGTAGCCCCGCTCGTACAGGCCCTGGGCGATGCGCATCACCTGAGCCGCGCCGAGGCGCAGCTTGCGACCGCCCTCCTGCTGCAGGGTGCTGGTCATGAACGGTGCCTTCGGGCTGCTGCGGTACGGCTTCTGCTCGACCGAGCGCACGGCGAACTCAGCTGACTCGAGAGCCGTTGCCAGCGAGCGGGCACGGCCCTCGGGGACGACGATGACGTTCTTCTTCGGCTGGCCGTCGGAAGAGAAGTCCTTGCCGGTGGCCACCTTCGCGCCGTCGACGGCGACCAGCGTCGCGGTGAACGCGGGAAAGGTGCCGGTCTGCAGATCGATGTCCCAGTAGCCGGCCGTGACGAACGCGATGCGTTCCCGCTCGCGCTCGACGATGAGCCGGACCGACGGGCTCTGCACGCGACCCGCGCTCAGGCCCCGGTTGACCCGGCGCCAGAGGACCGGCGACACCTCGTATCCGTACAGCCGATCGAGCAGCCGGCGAGTCTCCGCGGCGTCGACGAGTCCGTAGTCGATCCCGCGCGGGTTGGCGACGGCCTGATCGATCGCGCTTTTGGTGATCTCGTGGAACACCATGCGCTTCACGGGGATCTTCGGTTTCAAGTACTCGAGCAGGTGCCAGCTGATGGCTTCGCCCTCGCGGTCCTCGTCCGTCGCGAGGTAGAGCTCGCTGGCGTCCTTCATGGCCGCTCGCAGGTCCTTGACCACGTCCTTGCCGCGGACCGTCAGTTCGTAGGTGGGCTTGAACCCGTTGTCGACGTCGATCTGCAGGCCCTTGCTGGGCAGGTCGGCCACGTGGCCCACCGAGGCGCGCACGTCGAAGGCGTTCCCGAGGAATTTCGAGATGGTCTTCGCCTTGGCGGGCGACTCCACGATGACGAGTGGTCTGGGCATTGGTGCGTATCGCTACGTGATGGGACACCACGTTGTCAAGGCGCAGTGTCCGGCGGATGTTCAGTCGAGCAGGTGATGGATCGTGAACTCGACCCTGCGGTTGAGGGCGCGACCCTCCGGGGTGCTGTCGTCGGCGATGGGGTACGCCTTGCCGAATCCCGTTCCCATGAGCCGTGCGGGGTCGATGCCGCTGAACGCGAGATAGGCGGTCACGGTGTCGACGCGTGCCTGCGACAGCTCGAGATTGGCGTCGGCCGGGCCAGTGCCGTCGGTGTACCCGCGGACGTCGAGAGTGGTCTGCGGGTTCTGCTCCATCATCGCCACGACGAGGTCGAGGAACTGCTGTGCGGTGGCATCGAGGGTGATCGAGTTCGGGGCGAATTGGATCGAGTCGTGCGCGAGCAACGGCTCGCCGTCCGGGGTCGGCGCGCCGGCGACCACGGTGTGCTCGACAACGACGTGGTCGGCACCGAACACCGCGGCGAAGCGGTCGCGCAGGGCATCGGAGGTGATCTGATCGGGTACCTCGCCCAGCAGCAGCAGTTGCCCGCCGGTGTAGTCGGCCCATCGAACGGGATGGAGCGGGTCGTCGACGAACTGGGTCGTCGTCGGTGCGGGAGGCACGGTCGAGGGTGCAGTGGTCGGCGCGGTCGACGGCGGCACGGTCGCCGGTGGCAGCGTGATGACGACGGGGATCGTGGTGGACGGGGGCGCCGTGGTCAGCGCGGGTGGCACGGCCGTGGTCGGTGCCGGAGCCACCCTTGAACTGTCGTCGTTCGACGCCATGGAGACACCGATCCAGATCGCGACGACGCCGATGAGGCCGAGTGCAACGACGGGCACCCACCGGGCGCGGGACTCTGGAACCGGCTGCCGGGTGACCCGCTCGGCCCGCGCGATCAGGTCCTCGACGCGAGAGCGATCGTCAGGATTGCTCATCGTCGTTCTCCGCCGCGGGTGCAGCGGGCGTCTCGACGATCGAGAGCAACTGGGTGAGTTGAGCCTTCGTCGCGCCGAGCTGCTGACTGATGGATGCGCGCTGAGTGGTGAGGTCGGCGAGCTGCGCCGCTGCTTGGTCGATCTTGCGGCGGGTCTCGTCGAGTGTCGCCTGCGCGGCAGTCTCGGTCTCGGCCCTGTGGGCGTCGGCGCCGGCGGTGGTCTCCTCGGCCTGCTTGCGGGCCTGGGACAGGACGAGCTCTGCGTCGACCTGCGCCTGGTGGCGGATCTCGTGGGCCTGCGATTCGGCGACCGCAACCCGGGCGGCAGCATCGACGCGGGCCTGCTCCATCACCTTGGCGATGGCGGCCCGGGCCGTGTCGAGCAGCTGAGTGGTCTCGTCGCCCCAGCGGCTGAGGATGTCGTCGTCGGGGGCCGAGACGTGCGGCGTCACCGGTTCCGCCTCGAGCTCTGTGATCCTGGCGCGGAGGCGGTCGGCGTCCGAGGTGGCCGACTTCAGCTCGCTGGAGAGCTGACCGACGAGGGCCTTCACCTGTGCCGGGTCGTAGCCGCGGCGCACGAGTTCGAGGTCATTGTCCATTTCGCTGGTTCCCGCCATACAGAGCATCAGTGTAGGGAAGCGGCCGTTTTCGCAAGCTCACGCGAAGACCTTGCCGAAGTCTTGAAATACCACCGATGTCATTCACACGGTGGTTGCGGACGAGGCGCTCAGTCCGCCCCGACGAGCTCGGGCTCCTCGACCGGCGCGGCAGTGGACGACGAGTGGCCGCCCTCGACGTCGAGTCGGGGGAGGATTCGGTCGAGCCACCTGGGGATCCACCAGTTGCGAGCGCCGAGGAGTTCCATCGTCGCCGGGACGAGGATCATGCGCACGATGGTGGCGTCGACGAGCACGGCGACCGCCATGCCCAGGCCGAACAGCTTGAGCTGACGGTCGTCGCCGAGCACGAAGGCGGAGAACACGCACACCATGATCAGCGCTGCGGCGGTGATGACGCGGGCGGTGACGGCCAGGCCGTCGGCGACGGCGGTGCCGTTGTCGCCGGTGCGGTCGAACTCCTCCTTCATCCGCGAGAGGAGAAAGACCTCGTAGTCCATCGAGAGGCCGAAGACGATGGCGAACAGCATCATCGGCGCCCAGGCCTCGACCGGCCCCGGCTTGTCGATGCCGAGCAGACTCAGGCCCCAACCCCACTGGAAGATCGCGACGATCACGCCGTAGGCGGCGCCGACCGAGAGCAGGTTCATGATGACCGCCTTCAGCGGCACCAGAAGGCTGCGGAACACGACCATCAGCAGCAGGAAGCTGAGGATCAACACCGCGCCGATGAGGAGCGGCAGCCGTCCGCCGAGGTAGTCGGCGAAGTCGATGCCGGCCGCGGTCCATCCACCCACGTCGACCTTCAGGCCGGTCACGGGGATGACATCGGCGCGCAATCGGGTGACGAGGTCGGCAGTGGCGGCATCCTGCGGTGAGGTGGTGGGGTACACCGTCCAGGTCCAGATACCGGGGGCGATCTCCGCGCCCTTGGGCGGGAACGCGACGTTCGGGTCGGCGCCGATGGCCGCGTCCACCCCGGCGACCGTCTCGGCGTTGGCCGCGGGATCGGTGGACACCAGCACGAGCGGGCCGTTCGAACCGGGTCCGAACGCGCCGGCGATCTGATCGTAGGCCTGGCGGACGGTCGTGTCCTTGGGCAGGTTGCCGGTGTCGCTGAAGCCCATCCGGATGGAGAACAGCGGCAGGGCGAGGACGACGAGTGTGACGACGCCGCCGATGAAGAACGGCCACGGCCGGTGCTGGATGTAGCGGCTCCACCGGAACCAGAACCGCTGTTCGCGCGGCTTCTCCTCGCGTTGTGGGATCGGCGTGCGCAGCGAGCGACCTCCCGGGAGGTAGCTGGCGCCGACCAGCAAAAAGGCCCCGAGCACACCGAGGCCGAGCAGCGGGCCGACCTGGTCGAGCGCGACACCGGCCAGACCGCAGAAGACGAAGAGCGCGACGCCCGTCGCGGCCGCCCGTGAGGTGGTGTGGATGCGGGTACCGGTGAAACCCAGCAGCGCGGGCAGCAGTGTGATCGAGGCGATCATCATCACGAACACACCGGTGGCGCCGGCCACGGCGAGGCCACGCACGAACGACACGCCCATGATGAACAGGCCGAGGAGCGAGATCATCACGGTAATGCCGGCGAAGATGACGGCGCGACCCGAGGTGTCGACGGCGGCGATGGTCGCGGTCTCCGGATCCTCGCCCATCTGGAGGTGTTCTCGATATCGACTGACGATGAACAACGCGTAGTCGATGCCCACGCCCAGGCCGATCATGGCGGCCATCTGCGGCCCGAACTCGGGGATCGAGAGCAGGTGCGACGACAGCGCGACGATCGCCATGGCGACGCCGAGGCCCGAGATCGCCGTACCGATGGGCAGTCCCATCGCGATCACGGAGCCGAACGCGATCAGCAGGATGACGATCGCGGCCAGGATGCCGAGGACCTCACTTGCCGGGAACTGGACCTCTTGGAAGATCTGGCCCCCGTAGTTGATGGTGATGCCGGGCACCGTGACCTGGTCGCCGATGTCCTGGATCTGGGTGGCGAGCTCCTTGAACTGGGCCTGATCTCGCTTGGAGATCGTGAGTTGCGCGAACGACACGTCGTGGCCGAGCCTGTTGGTCACCGAATCGGCCGGGCTGTTCAGCCGAGCGCCCTCGGGGGAGAACGGGCTGACGAGCTTGACCCCGGGCAGCGCGTCGACCTGTTGGAACATCTCGCTCATCGCCGCCTGCACCGCAGGGTCGTCGTTGCCCTGTTCGGCGGTGAAGACGATCTGACCGGGATAGCCAGCGTCTTCCTTCTGCCCGATCGAGCTGAAGATGTCCTGGACGCGCGTCGACTCACTGTCGGGCTGGTTGAACTCGGTGTGGTAGTTGGTGCCGGCTGCCGAGGATGCGACGTTCAGGACGAGCAGGATGGGCAGCCAGATCGCGAACACCATGATCCAACGGCGGCGGAAGCTGAAGCGCGCAAGGCGGGCGAGCATGGAGATCTCCGTTTCGCTCGTTCGGGGACACGAGCAGGCTTCGAACTTAGCTCCGTCGCCGGCGGGCCCGCGAGGTGACCTTTGTCTCAACGGCGGCGTCGGGTGCGTGATGGACGCTGCCCGGTCGGCGTTCGTCGAGGGCTGGCCCCACCTCGGTCCATCCGGGCCGAAGGATCGGGTGACCACCGCTACCGTGTCGCACATCGACTGGCAAGGTGATCCCCGTCTCGGCTGGACCGAGGAAGCGCTCCAGGCGCGCGGGCGCATTGCATCGCCAGGCCCCTCCGGCCGGGTGAGTCGGCTCGACCGCGGCTGGAGCACCGTGCTGGTGTCGCTCGACGAGCCTCCGCTGCGGATGCGCAACATCGGCGCCGATGTCGCGGTCGGCGACTTCGTGGTCGTCAGCGACGATGGCGAGCGAGTGCAGGAGGTGCTCCCTCGGCACAGTGCGTTCGTCCGCCGCGCATCGTTCGAGGGCAACCGTGCCGAGGCGCACACCATCGCCGCCAACATCGCCGTCGTGATGCTGATCCACGCGCTCACATCGCCGCCGAATCAGCGTCGCCTCGAACGGGAGTTGGTCCTTGCATGGGACAGCGGGGCGCGACCGGTCGTGGTGCTCACCAAGAACGATCTGATCGAGAACCCGTCGGCAACTGTCGCGGCACTCCAGGACGTGGCACCGGGCGTCGACGTGCTGCTGGCCAGCGGCATCAGCGGCATCGGTGTGGAGGAGCTTCGTTCGTACGCGGCGGGCAACGGCACCATCGCTCTGCTCGGCGCGAGCGGGGTCGGCAAGAGCACGCTGGTGAACGCCCTGGTCGGCCAGGAGCGCCAGGCCACCGCCGTCGTGCGAGAGGGCGACCAGCGTGGCCGCCACACCACCACGGCGTCGGAGTTGGTGCGCCTGCCGGGCGACGGGTGGCTGATCGACACGCCCGGTGTGCGAGCGGTCAGCCTGTGGAGCAGCGGTCGCGGCATCGAGCGAGCGTTCGCCGATGTGTTCGAGTTGATGGATCACTGCCGGTTCCGTGATTGCAAGCACGAGCAGGAACCGGGCTGCGCGGTCAGCGCCGCGATCGATGCCGGCCAGTTGGATCCGCGCCGGTTGGAGAGCATGAAGCGTCTCGTCGCCGAGGAGGCGGTCCTGGAGGAAGAGCAGCGCGCCCAGGAGAAGGCGCAGGACAAGCGAGGCGTCCGCAAGGTGCGCCCAAGGCCGTGACGTTCAGGCGCGGAGGCTGGAACGGATCGCCACCGCCCGATCGAGCCCGGTGAACGCGAAGCGTTCGAGCAAGCGCTCGCTCGTGCAGACCAGCACCAGATCGCCGTGCAGTTCGCGGGCCCGGCCAGCAGCGCCGAGCAGCATGCCCAGCCCGGTGTCGTCGAGGGCGGTCACACCGTCGAGGTCGACGAACAGCGTCGCTCCGGGGTGGTGGGTGATGGCCTGGCTGAGGTGGTCGCGGAACTGTGGCAATGTCGCCAGGTCGATCTCTCCGCTGACATGCAGCACGGGGAGGTCGCCGATGGTGGCAAGGCGGCAGAGGAGTTCCATGGCCTGGTCACGCTACCGGTGCGCTCATGGCGGCTCGACGGCCATCGTGACCGTGGCCTCGAGAACGACATCGGGCAGCAACAGGCCGATGATCGGGATGTCGGTGGGGTCCGTGTAGGTCACGGTGGCGATGATGGTGTGATCGCTGGACTCCTCGACCACGACGCGGAGCGGGCGGAGGGCAACGGCGCGATTCGCCGCCGTGGTGCCCGCGTCGGGATCGGCGGTGACGCTCGCTGCCCGAGCCGCCTCTCTGGCCGCCAACTGGACGGCGACCCGGTGCCCCACCACCACGGCGACCTGCACGACCGCGAGCGTCATCACACACAGAACCGGGAGTCCGAGCGCCAGTTCGACGGTGGCCTGTCCACCGTCGGTGTTGCGCCGGTTCGCAGCCCGCCGGTTCACAATTTGGCGATCACGGCGTCGATCACGGCGTTGAAGAGGTGCCCGATCTTGCCGGCGGTACCGCCACCGGTGGCCCAGGCGACCACCAGCAACGCGACGAGCGCCGCGCCGAGTAGCACGAGGGCGTACTCGGTGGTGGCCTGGCCCTCGTCGTCGCGAAGGAGGTGCGGGATCCGCTGACGGGCGGGGCGGGGGATCGGTGTCGCCGTTCGCGTGCTCATGGTGGGGACTCCTCTGGCATGTGGTGGGGTGGACGGTCGCTCATGTGCCGAGCGACGAGAGGGCTGCGAGCAGCAACGGGACAACGGCGAGCAGCACGAACGAGGGCAGCGTGCACACGACCAGCGGGATCGAGAGGCGGATGGGCAACTGGCGGGCCAACGTGTCGGATTGCCGGCGTCGATGCGCGTGGGCCTCGGCGGCGAGACGTTCCAGCACCGGTGCGAGCGGGAGCCCGTCTCGGTCCGCCGCCGCCAGCGTGTCGACGAGCGTGTCGGCGCGGTGACCGAGACGCTGCGTGAGTGCGGACAACGCGTCGGAGAAACGGTCGCCGGCGTCGAGGCGCTGCAGCACCGACCCGATGGGCTCGCTGAGGATCGACGCCACGTGGGGATGGGCGGCGCGCAGTGCTGCCGCCGGCAGGAAGCCGGCGCGCACGGCGAGCACGATGAGATCGATCGCCTCCGGGTAGGCGGTGTCGAGTGTTCGTCGGCGCCGTCGGCTCGACATCGAACGAGGATGCTGTGGGCGTGGCCAGATCGGTTGCCGATCGACGAGACGAGCCGGCCGCGGCCGCAAGGCGAGGCCGATCGTCGCTGCGGCGATGGTGGCCGCGATCGCCGCGGTCATGTTGCGGCGCGATCGACGATGCGTCGCATCCACCACCAGCCGCACAGGTTGAGGGCGACGCCTGCCGCAGCCGATGCCGCGCCGGGCGGCGACACCAGAGCGGCCCGGAACGAACGACTGGCCAGCAGGCTCCACGCGGCGAACATGAGTGGGACGCCGGTGAGCACTCGCGCGCTCAGACGGGCCTGAGCGCTGTGCACCGCGGCCTCTGCCCTCACCGCGGCGCGCTGGCGCAGCACCCCGGCGCCGGCATGGAGCGTGGCGGACATCGGCCCTCCCAACGCGGCCGCGGCGGACACGCACTGGATGACCAGTGCCTCGTGCGGATCGGTGGAACTTCGGGCGACGACGTCGGCCAGCGTGGACTGCGGCGTGACCACCTTTCCCCTTGGCGAGCACCTCGTCACGGTCGTACGGAACGCGTTCGTGAGGCTGCTGCCGGCGCGGACCTCCGACGCAATGGCGTCGAGCACGACGGACCACTCGTCGGGACCTGGACGCGCCGACGGCCGCGTTGATCCTTCCGGCCCGGCGCGTGTCGCCAACGCCGGTGGTGGGCGCCAGCGGAGCGCGAGGGCGAGCGCGGCGAGGAGCACGACGGTGACGGTGAGGACGGCGCTCATGCTCGCCCTCGGTGCGGCTGCTCCAGCACGGTGTCGGTGACCGCGAGCTTTCGGACGCGGAGCGATGACGAGTCGCCGGTGACGGGATCGACCTCGGCGACCTCGACGATTCGGCGAGCACCGTCGGGAGATCTCGCCACGTGGATCACTGCGTCGACCGCCCTGGCGACGTGCTGGTGGACGGCGGACAGTGGCCAGTTGCCCGCTTCGGTGAGCACCAGCGACGCGAGCCGCTCGAGCGCGTCGGTGGCGCTGTTCGCGTGGACGGTGCACAGCGAGCCGTCGTGACCGGTGTTCAACGCCTGGAGGAGATGGACGGCCTCTGCGCCGCGAACCTCGCCGACCACGAGGCGGTCCGGCCGCAACCGCAGAGCCGTGCGAAGGAGGTGAGCGAGCGTGACTTCGCCGACGCCGTCGGGTGTGGCGTCGCGGGTCTCCAGCCGCACGACGTGAGGATGGGCGAGCCGGAGTTCGGCGACATCCTCGAGGGTGATGAGGCGGCAATGCGGCTCGACCTCGTGGGCGAGTGAGTTGAGGAGCGTGGTCTTGCCCGACGAGGTGGCCCCGCTGACGACGACGTTGCACCGCTGCTGCACGAGCGTCCGGACGAGGTCGGCGACGGCCGGCGTGGCGAAGCCCAGCAGCGGGATGAACGTTGGACCGAAGCGACGGATGCACAGACACGGGCCGTCGACGGCGATCGGGTCGAGCGTGGCGCAGATGCGCGACCCGTCGTCGAGTCGGGCGTCGACCGTGGGATGTGCTCGGTCGAGGCGGCGACC
>JBBQTC010000047.1:0-33927 GCA_038234785.1 Acidimicrobiales bacterium | reverse complement strand
GGGCCTGCGATGTCGGGGCTTGAAAAGGGAGACGCGGATCAGAGGCCGTCGGCCATGTCGGCCTCGGTGATCGCACGGTCCTCGTCATCGGCGACGGGGGTGTCGAGTGCGGCCTGCCACGCCGTCGTCGCCTCGTCGATGCGTCCGAGTGCTTTCAATGCCCTCGCACGCGCTTCGTGCGCGTAGGTGAGGTCGAAGTCGACGAGGCCGTGCTCGGTGCACTGCCGCATGCACTCGTCGGCGTAGTGCAGCGACCGCCCGGGCTGCCCGACCAGCAACTGGACCTTGGCCACCATGTAGGCGCCGCGAGCGTCGTTCTCCGGACCCCAGCCGGCGGCCCTGGCCCAGTGGTACGTCGAGGCATACGCGCGTCGGAGCAACTCCTCGTCGCGCTCGGGCGACGGGTCCTCGCCGATCAACTCCCAGATGCCGTTGTTGCACTCGATGCCCTGGGCGCGATGCCAGTCGCCGGCGGGGTCGGCGACCGGATCGTCGTCGGAGTCGGCGGGGGCCGGCAGGTCGTTGCCGGTCTCCAGGAGGGTCTTCATCCCGTCGAGGATCCAGACCCAGCCGTCCTTCACGTGGGCCCACGTGAGCGGGCTGCGGGCGAGATCTCCGTGCACGACGTCGACCCGGGTGAGGTCGTCGCCCGCGGCGATCAGCGACCACTCGACTCGTGACGGCGGCTCCTCCGCCATCGCCGCGTCGTAGCGCACGTGCCACGTCTGCACGAGTCGGTGGGGCGGCTCGCACACCTCGATGATCCCGTCGACCGCGGGTCGACCGTCGGACGTCGTCGTCAGGTAGGGCTGTCCGCCTTCGGGCGGTGCGTCGAAGGCAGTGCCGTGGAAGTACCTGCGGGTGAACGCGGGATCGATGAGTGCGGTCCACACTCGGCCGATCGGAGCGTTGATGTAGATGCGGTACTGGTGTCGGGTGATGGCCATGGGGCTCCTTCAGGCGGAACGGGCTTCGAGGTCGGTCTGCAGGTCGACGAGCGCCCGCGTGTACGGCTGGGCGTACTTGCTGATCCAGCGATCGGCGACCTGCTGGATGGGTACGGGGTTGAGGAAGTGGAGCTTGGTTCGACCCTGCCGACGGGTGGTGATCAGACCTGCGGTCTCGAGGACGTCGAGGTGCTTCATCACCCCGAATCGGGTCATGTCGGGGAAGCGGTCGCAGAGCGCCCGCACGGTCTGTCCGTCGGCTTCGAACAGGGCATCGAGGACGGCGCGCCGAGTGGAGTCGGAGAGGGCCTTGAAGACGAGATCCACGTGTGCAGAATAGGTGACCATTTGGTCACCTGTCAACCTCCAATTGGCGACTGGAATAGTCGGGAATCGGGATAGGTTGCAGCAGCGCACCTACCCCGTTCCGCTCCAAGGAGACCCACCATGACCGTCCGTCTCGGCGACATCGCCCCCGACTTCACCGCCCCCACCACCCAGGGCGAGATCAGCTTCCACGAGTGGCTCGGCGACTCCTGGGGGGTGCTGTTCAGTCACCCGAAGGACTTCACGCCGGTGTGCACCACCGAGCTCGGCTACGTCGCCCGGATCAAGCCCGAGTTCGACAAGCGCAACGTGAAGGTCATCGGCCTCTCGGTCGACGACGTCGAGTCCCACCTGAAGTGGGAGGGCGACATCGGCGAGACCCAGGGCACGCCGGTGAACTTCCCGATGATCGGCGACCCCGAGCGCAAGGTCGCCGACCTCTACGACATGATCCACCCCAATGCCAACGACACCATGACGGTGCGGTCGGTGTTCATCGTCGGCCCCGACAAGAAGGTGAAGCTGACGCTCACCTACCCGGCCAGCACCGGCCGCAACTTCGACGAGATCCTCCGGGTCATCGACAGCTTGCAGCTCACTGCGGGCTACAAGGTCGCCACACCCGCCAACTGGACCGACGGTGACGACGTCATCATCGGCTCGGCGGTGACCGATGACGAGGCCAAGCAGCTGTTCCCCAAGGGGTGGACGACGGTGAAGCCGTACCTGCGCGTCGTGCACCAGCCGAACAAGTGACCTGATGTCGCCGACGCCCCACTGCCCTCGGGCGGTGGGGCGTTGCCGCGCCCGGGGGCGACCGACGGCGAACCGGATGGGTGGGTAGTGTCCTGCCCGGGCGGGCCGTCGATGTTCCTCCGGTCCAAAGAAGTCGTGTCGCATGAACCATCTCCCTCGTCCTCGCTCGCGCCGCGGGCTGTCGCTGTCGCTGTCGCTCGCGTTGCTCGCCCTCGCCGCATGGCTGCCCGGCGCTGCCGATTCACTCGTCAACGCAGCGGGCACGCCGCCCTCGATCGACCAGTCCGCCAACGGAGTGCAGCCGGCGCAGCGACTGCGCACGCTGCCACCCTTGAACTTCCCGATGCAGACCACGCCGCGCTGCGCGATCCTCGACAACTTCGGTGACCCGCGCAGCGGAGGTCGCACCCACCAGGGCAGCGACATGTTGTCGACCCTCGGTCAAGAGGTGTACGCGATGGCAGATGGGATCCTCACCTTCCAGGGGGTCGTGGGCGACGGCAACAGCGGCACCGTGCTCTCGGGCAACCTGTGGAAGCTCGTCGCGAACAGCGACGGCACGTACTACATCTACGCCCACCTCTCTGCGTTCGCCGAAGGTGTCACGAAAGGGATGTCGGTGTATCGCGGGCAGCTGATTGGGTACGTCGGCGACACCGGCAATGCCGGGCCGGGGAACTACCACCTGCACTTCGAGATCCACCCGGGCGGTGGCGCGGCCGTGAACCCGTTGCCGCTGATCACCATCCCCGCCGGCTGCACCGTGTTCTGATGGTGTCATGAGCATCCCGGTCGAACTGTCCGAACTCGCTGACACCCTCGAGCGGTATCCGTGGGGCTACTTCGTCACCGTGGGCGGGGCCGGCAGGGCGCACTCGCTCGCCGTGCCCACCGACTTTCGCGACGGCGTGCTCCACCTCTGCGCTGGTCGGAGCACCATCGCCAACGTGTCGGCCCGTCCGGAGGTCACGATGGTGTTCCCGCCCTCCGAGTCGGGCGGTTACAGCCTCATTCTCGACGGCGTCGCCGAGGCAGCAGCCGAGGGGAACCCGGTCACCTTCACGCCGACCTACGCGGTGCTGCACCGGCCGGCGATCGGTTAGGCCGGGAGGCGGAGCTCCAGGCCGAACGCGTCACGGAACCCGTCGTAGTACTCGTCGTCGGTCGCCGCAGCGCCGAGCGCCACCCACTGCTCGTCGGTCATCGCGGCCCGGCCGTCGATGAGCTCGGTGGCGCCCCAGCTCACCGCGTACCGCAACTGCGGTGAATCGGTGGTGATCGCGTGGTGCACCACGGCGGCGACCTCGAACGGATCGGTGGCGGACGCGAGGCCCGCCGCGTACATCTGGAACATGCGCCGGTAGGCCGCGTCGTACGCCCCCGACTGGTTCGGGGCGTCGAGGTTCTTGGCGAAGATCGCGCTCTTGGTGATGCCCGGCTCGATGATCGCGACCCGGACGCCGAACGGTGCCAGCTCCTGGGCGAGTTCCTCGCTGTAACCCTCGAGCGCCCACTTCGACGCGACGTAGGGACTCTGGGCGAGGGCCGCGATGCGACCCACCACCGAGGTGATGTTGACCACGGTGCCGGTGCCCCGCGAGCGCATCCCCGGCAACACCTGCTGTGCGCATCGCACCGCGCCGCACAGGTTCACGTTCATCACCTCCAGGTGAACGGAGGCCGGGCACTCCTCGGCGACGGCCTTGCCGCCGATGCCTGCGTTGTTGACCAGCACGTCGACCACACCGCTGGACTCCTCGAGGATCTGGGCGAAGCCCGCCGCCACCGATTCGTCGGATGCGATGTCGAGCTCCACCAGGTTGACCTCGACGCCGGCAGCCTGCGACATCGCTCGGAGCTTGGCGGCCTTGTCGAGGCTGCGGACGGTGCCGTACACGACGTGTCCCTGGCCGGCGAGGTGGATGGCGATGGCGCGACCGATGCCGCTGTTGGCGCCGGTGACGACGGAGATGGTGGTCATGGGAGGGGATCGTACGCGCTGTGCCGAAGGCGGCCTGCCGACGGAGACGGGGCCGCCGGCAGGCCAGGTCGGGCGATCACTTGCTTCGCGCGAAGAACCATCCGTTGATGTCGACCACGAGGTCCGTGGCGCGGCTGCTGTAGAAGCACACCGTGCCGTCCTGGCTCACCGGCACGATGACCTCGTTCGCAACGGTCTGGTCGGCGCGGTAGTTCAGGCTGGACACCATCGGGCGAGCGTCACAGTCGTGCACGGTGACGAATCCGTTGCCGTCCGGATCGACGACGGTGACGTTGAGCGACACGGCGCTGACGTCGCGAGCCGGGATGACGCCGTCGAGATCGGTCAGCTGCACCATCAGCTCGTACTCACCGCCGACTCGGCGTGCCTCGACCGTCACCAGTCCGGCCGTGTGGAACTCGGGTCGGGTGTCGAACGCTCGGGCGGGACCGGTCGGCGTGAAGCCGAGCCCGGCAGGAAACCATCCGCTGATGTCCGCGACGAGGTGGGTGGTGCGGTTGACGGTGAAGCAGACCGAGCCCGTCGCGACGTCGACGGGCACGACCACGGCGTTGCCGACGTTTCGACCCGCGACGAAGTTGAGCGTGGACGAGTCGGGTCGTTCACCGCAGGCGTAGACGGTGACGAACCCGGGGCCCGTCGGATCCACTGCGGTGAGGTTCATCACAACGGCTCCGACGCCCGTGGCGGGAAGCAGGGGATTCGACGCTGCGTCCTGCAGGTCGGCGAAGCGGACCTCCAGGGTCTCGCCCGCCATGACCGGCCCGTCGGGTACTTCCCTCAGCCCGTCGTGGCCGGGGCGGGTGTCGAACACCCGGACCGGGTCGATGGCGGCGTAGCCGGCGTCGACCGGCATCCAGCCGGTGAAGTCGACGACGAGGTGGGTGGTGCTCTTGCTGTAGAAGCACACCGAACTCGTGGCCGCGTCGACCGGTACCAGGGCGGCGTTCCCCACGACCTGGCCGACCGAGTAGTTCAGGCTGGACGCGAGCGGTCGCTCGCCGCATGGGTAGGCCGTCACGTACCCGTTGGCCTCGGGATCGACCACTGTGATGTTCAATGAGGCTGCGCCGATCTCATCGGGCGGCACCAGCCCGTCGAGGTCGGCGAAGCGGAACTCTCGCGTCGAACCGGCGACGAGCTTGCCCTCCTCCGAGTCTCGGGTGTCGACGATTCTGGTCGGTGCCACGGTTCGGAAGATGCGCGGGATGCCGACGACGTCGATGACCGCGGCCGACGGTCCGACGACCTCCTCGTAGGTGTCGGTCTCGGCGACGACGACGCTGATCTCGAGGAACCCTTCGGCCCCCGCGGTGATCGTGAAGGTCGCGGTGCCCGACAGGTCGTCGCGTTCGAGCGTCACGTCGGCGATGGCGGGGAGGAACGTGGCGCCCTCGCTCCCGCTCAACTGGAGCCTCACCGAACCGGGGGTGGCCCAATCGACGAGATCGGAGACGGTCACCACGATCTGCGTGGGCTGGCCGGTGATCACGGTCGGCGCTGCGTGCACCTCGATGGTCGGACGGGCGCGGGCGACGGAGACGGCGAGCGAGTCGGCGGAGGTGGCCTCGTCGTAGTCCTCGTTCGCGCCGACGGTGGCATCCACGTGGAGCGTCCCCACGGATCCGACGATGACGAGGAACGATGCACGACCCGAACGTCCGTCCGGTGCGATGACGGCTCCGCTCGCCGGCTCCACGTCGGTTCCCGTGGCGGCACCGGTGAGGACGAGCGCCACGGCGCCCGGCGAATGACCCGGGGCGAGGCCGCCGACGGTCACCGTCACCGAGATCGTCTCACCCGGCACGGCAGCGAGTGGCCCGTCGATGGCGACAGTCGGTTCGCCGGGTACGACGGTGATGAGGTCCGTGGATGCGGTCGCGGCTTCGTGGCGCGCATCTGAGGCTTTGGAGGCCGTCACGACGCAGGTGCCGCGGGCGGTCGCCGTGAGCGTGGTGCCCGACAGCGAGCAGACGTCAGTGCCGCTGGTGACGTCGAACGTGATCGAGCCGTCGCCCGTTCCGCCGGTGGAGCCGATCGTCGTGGAGCCGGCGAGCGCGATGGAGTACTCCGCAACCCACGCCGCGAACGCGCCCTGGGTGGCCGGAGTGACGTCGAACGAGCGATGCACGTCGTCGGCCGGGAGGAACGTCGACGTGCCGGGCTGTGAGGCGACGAGCTCGCAGGTGCCGGCGGCGAGCAGCGTCACCGTGGCATCCGAAGCGGTGCACACGTCCGGTGTCTCGCTCGCGAGCGTGACCTGAAGGCCCGACGAGGCGGTCGGCGACAGGTCGAAGGTCGCATCCGTCCACACCCGGTCGGGCGGGGCGTCGAACGAGATCGTCTGCGGGGCGTCGGTGACCTCGAAGCTGCGCACCACGGGGACGGCGGCGCGGTAGCGGGCATCGCCGACCTGTGTGGCCTCGAGCGTGCAGGTGCCGCCGGTGAGGAACGTGACCGTGGTGCCCGACACTGCGCAGACCGCAGTGGTGTGGGAGACGAGGTCGACGGGGAGTGCGGAGGAGCTGACGGGTGCGGCGGTGATCGATCCGGTCGAGTACGGGGCAGCGTTCAGCTCGTCGAAGGTGATGGACTGCGATGCCTTCCCCACCGTGATGTTCCGGTTGGCAGCGCTCACGCCCCAAATGATCGTGCCTGTGTAGTCGGCGGTGAAGTGGTAGAGCCCGGGCTCCAGCGTCTGGTTGAGCGATGCCACGCCGTCGACGACGGCCACCGTGCCCGCCGTCGTGCCGTTGCGGACGAAGGTGACGGTGCCCGAGTTCACGGTGGAGGACGACGCGACCTCGGCGACGACGTCGAACGAGTCCGGCCATGTGGCAGTCGGTGGCGAGAACGACAGCGTGGTCGTCGTCTCGCCGGTGGGGTAGACGGGGTCGGTGGCAGCGGAGCGGGCACTCACCCCGTTGCCGTTGACGGCCGAGACCTCGAACGTGACCGGTTCGCCCGCCGGCAGACCCACGACCGTGGTGACGGTCGCCGGCGGTGCCCCGGTGACGCTCGAGTAGGCGTCGCTGCCGTTGACGTAGATCCGGTACTCGGTGATCGCGGCGTAGTTGTCGAACGGTTCCTCCCAGGCGACGACCGCGCTCTCGTTGTCGCCCACCGCAAGCACACCTGTCGGCGCGTCGGGTGCACTGGCGCTCACGCTGACATTGGCGGTGCCCTGCCCATTGGAGTAGCTGGCCAGCGCGAACCGGTACGACACCCCGGCGGTGAGTGCCGCTGACGTCATCGCGTCGAGGCCGTAGCTGTCGTCGTTGTAGGCAAGGAGGGTGCCGTCGGCGGTGGTGACGATCAGCGTGTTGTCCCAACCCTGAGGGGAGATGCTGTTGGCCCGGAACGTGTAGGTGTTGGTGGTCGCCGGCGTCAGCGACCACCAGGTCGCGTTCGGATTCGACCGGCCACCGGCCGAGAAGCCCGATAGGCCGATGCCCGTGTTGTCGCCGACGAACGAACAGGGCGGTGGGCATGGTTGGGCGGCCGGAGTGACGTACGACGTACCGCCGTTGTACGCATCGGCCACCCGTGGCGGGGCCACCGGTGCTACCACCGCGAAGCCACTCACGAGCATCGCGGCGAGGAGGATCGAGACCCTCCGGCTGCCCTGGCTCCACGACACCCCTGCAACGCCGCTCCCAGTCATCGTGCCCTTCTTTCCCGGCCGCCGCCGGCATGGTCACTTCCGAGTGTGAGCGCGCGGTGACGGACCGTGATGGGTCTTTGGTCCCATGTGCGCCGGCGAGTGCGATGACCTGCGTCACACCTGACGCGAGCTGTGGCGGTTCAGGCCGCTGGGTCGACGTTGGGCGCGAAATCTCCGGTGGGCACCGGGTCGAACCACACCGGATCAGGGTCGCAGCCGATCGCCACACTGCGGACGGTGTCGCCGTCGGTGAGCAACACGTCGAGCAGCAACAAGCCCTGTGCCATGTGGACTCTGCGGAGCGCGTGGTAGCCCTGCCGGTCGACCGGGTCGGGCGGCCCTGACGTGACGTGCTCGTCGATGACGATCGACATCGTCTGACAGAACGGTGCTTCGACGCCGGGCGGGGCATACGAGGCGATGAACATGCCCACCTCGGCCGGTGGGTCGAGCAACAGCGCCGTGACCCGGCGCTGTTCATCGAGCAGCACCAGCACCTCGTGGTCGACGGGCATGTCGACGACGTGCATCGCCAGCGACGCGGCTTCGCCGAATCCGGCGATGATCAGTGGGTCGTCGGGATCGGGCAGCACGATGAACCAGTCGTGCTCGCCGGATCGGAGCCGGAGCGAGGGTTGACGACGGCGGGGCAGTCGCGGACGCGGCAGGTACGGCATGGGAACCTCCGGAAACGAGGTGGTGAATGTTCCGGGGGAAGCCGTCAGCGGCGAGAGTACCGGTGCGTCAGAGCAGTTCCGCCACGCGTGGCGAGATCTCTTCCGGCGTGATCATCGGATTGAAGCGTTCGACCACCTCGCCGTCGCGACCGATCAGGAACTTCTCGAAGTTCCAGGAGATGTCGCCATCGCCGGTCTGGGAACGAAGCCACTGGTAGAGCTCGCATGCGCCGTCACCGTTGACCTCGATCTTGGAGAACATCGGGAAGTTGGCGTCGTACTTCGATGTCGCGAACTCGAGGATCTCCTCGTCGGTGCCGGGCTCTTGCGCTCCGAACTGGTTGCACGGGAATGCGAGGACCGTGAAACCCTGGGCGGCGAAGTCGTTCTGCAGCGTACGCAGACCTGCGTACTGGCCGGTGAGGCCTCAATGACTGGCGACGTTGACGACGAGCACGACCTGATCGCGGTACTCGCCGAGGCTGACGTCGTCGCCGGTGATGGATCGCATCGTGAGGTCGTGGAAGTGGCTCATGGTGTCGACGTTACCCCAGCACCGTGCCCCCACCGCTCGCTCAGCCGACTGCCGAGCACGAGCAGCGGCCATGATCCGGCGATGAACGCGGCTCCCATGAGGTACGCCCATGTCGCCGTCTGCGGGAGCTCGAACAGGTCGCGGGTCCATGGCAGTGCGAATGCCAGAGCGAACAGCGAGACCATCGCGATGACGAGCGCGGTGCGGAGGCGGTTGAGCGGCTGTGCGACGCGAACGAGGTTCATGAGTGCGACCGAGCCGGCGACGAGGACGGCGATCGAGCGAGCGTGGTCGGCGTCGATCGACGTGTCGAGTTGGGCAAGCGCGAACACTGCCATCGTCGAGACCGCGATGACGACGCCGGCGGGCACGGCGCGGCCGAGCACCCGTCGCAGGAAGTCGGGCCGCACGCGGGTGTCGTTCGGCTCCAGCGCCAGAAAGAACGCGGGCACGCCGATGGTGAACCAGCTGAGGATCGAGAGGTGGATCGGCCGCAGCGGATAGGCGAGTGCGAACACACCGGTCAGCAACGAGAGGATGAGCGAGTAGGCGGTCTTGGCCAGGAACAGGCTCGCCACCCGTTCGATGTTGTTGATGACCCGCCGACCCTCCGACACCACTCGCGGCAGCGCAGAGAAGTTGGAGTCCATCAGCACCAGTTGGGCGACGCCGCGCGTTGCCTCGCTGCCCGATGCCATCGCGATGCCGCAGTCGGAATCCTTCAGCGCGAGCACATCGTTCACGCCGTCGCCCGTCATCGCCACCGTGTGGCCGCGCTGTTGCAGCGCCCGGACCATCGCCCGCTTCTGGTGTGGTGTGACACGACCGAAGACGGTGGATGCTTCGATGGCGTCGGCGAACTCCTCGGTGTCATCGGCCGGCAGGGTGGTGGCGTTCACGTTGTCCTCCCACCCGCTGAGGCCTGCACGGCGGGCGACCGCGCCGACGGTGACGTTGTTGTCGCCGCTGATCACCTTGACGGTGACGCCCTGCTCGGCGAAGAACTGCAATGTCGCGGGGGCGTCGGCGCGCACGATGTCCTCGAGCAGGACGAGCGCCTCGGGCTGTACGTCGGGGAGCACCGCCTCGTTGCCCGCTGCATTGTCGAACGCGGTCGTGGTCGACGCCAGCACGAGCACTCGGCGGCCGTTGGCGGCCTGTTCCTCGACCTGGGCGCGCAGCGCACCTTCGTACGCCGAGGTGAGCACGTTCTCGGGAGCGCCCAGCACCCAGCTGCCGTGGTCGTCGAAGGTCATCGCGCTCCACTTGCGGGCGGACGAGAACGGCACCCGTCCGGCCAAGGTCCAGTCGGACGGCTCGGTGTAGTGGGCGCCGAGCGCCAGCGAGGTGGCGTTCGGGTCGGGATCGAGGTGGGCGAGCGCGGTGAGCACGGCGTCGATGTCGGATCGATCATCACTGCCCAGCACGGTGACGTCGGCGACCTCCAGGGCACCTTCGGTGATGGTGCCGGTCTTGTCGGCACACAGCACGTCGACCCGTGCCAACACTTCGATGGCCGGCAGCTCCTGGACGAGACAGCGTTGCTTGGCGAGCCGAACGACTCCTGCGGCGAACGCCACGCTCGTGAGGAGGACGAGTCCCTCGGGCACCATGCCCACGAGACCGGCAACGGTGCTGATCACAGCGTCCTGCCACGTCTCGTCGCGGCGGAAGAACTGACTGGTGGCGAGGAGCAGCCCCACTGGGATGATGGCGTAACCGACCCAGGTGACGATCCGGTTGACGTCGTTGCGCAGCGGGGAGTTCACCAAGGTGAAGCGGCGTGCCTCCTCGGCGAGCTTGGCCGCGTAGTTCTCAGCCCCGACCTTGGTGACCACCATTCGACCCGTGCCGGCCACCACGGCGCTGCCACTGAGCATCTCGTCGCCGTCGTCCTTCACCACGGGATCGGCTTCACCGGTGAGGAGTGATTCGTCGATCTCGAGGCTGTCGTGAACGAGCACGGTGCCGTCGGCGACGACCTGGGCGCCGCCGCGAAGCTCGACGATGTCGTCGAGCACGAGCTCGTGCACCTGCAGCTCGACGACCTTTCCATCGCGGACGGCGTGCGCCTTCGGAGCGTTGATGACGCTGAGCTGGTCGAGCACGTGTTTGGCGCGGAGCTCTTGGTAGACGCCGATGACGCTGTTGGCGACGATGACGCCCGCGAACAGCGCGTCCTTCGGCGAGCCGGCGAGGATCACGAGTGCGGCCAGGATGCCCACGACGAGGTTGATCGGGGAGAGCACGTTGGCGCGGATGATCTGCCCGACGGTGCGGGTGGGCGCTGCGGGCACCGTGTTGCCCAATCCGCGAGCGAGTCGGTCGGCGACCTCGGCCGCAGAGAGTCCGAGCTGTGGATCGGTGGCGCTGTTCGGCTCGGTCACCCGCAGGACGCTACCGCTGTGCGACGCGTCAGGCGCTGAGCCGGGCCAGCGCAGCGTCGGTGACGAGCAGGATCCCGTGACGACGAAGAGGGTCAGCGGGATGCCACTGGCGAGCAGTGCACCTGCCATGAACGTCTTGCCCGCACGGAGCCCCGACCGTTCCCGCCAGGACGAAGCTCGCGAAGAGCGGATCGGCGACTCGACCACGAACGCGCCGGCGAGATACGCCAGCCCACGATGGCGAGGGCGCTCCAACCATTCCAGCACCAGTCGGATCGCGACCCGACCGAGCGGGCGGCCTACGATCCGAGACGTGGAGGACCTCGAGTTGCCCGATTTCGCGCTCGTCGAAGCGGCGGTGCGCGATGCCATCCGCACCCGCGATGCGTCCGGACTCACCCTCCTGGGGTTCGGCGAGATCAGCATCGTGCTGGGTTGGCCGTCCGGTGCACCGGTCCACGCGGTCAAGCGAGTGCCGCCCTTCCGGACCGAAGCGGCAGCGGTCGTGTACGTCGACGTCTGCCGCAAGAACCTGCAGCTCCTGGAAGACGCCGGCGTCGCGGTGTGGCCGACCTCGTTCCACATCACCCGACGCGTCGACGGTACCGCGGTGGTGTACCACCGTCAGCCGGTGGCGTCGGCTGCGCAGGTGGGCAGCCGCGTGCTCCGCGATGCGCCGATTGCCGACACTCATCCGCTGCTGGATGCGATCGTCGCTGCCGCGGCAGCGGTGGTGACGCCCACCGTCGGTCTCGATGTCCAGGTCGCCAACTGGATCTGGGACGGCAGTACCGCGCACCAGATCGACTTCACGTCACCCTTCCTGTTGAACGACACGCGCGACGACCTGCAGTTCGAGACCAGTGGGTTCCTCCGCGAGTATCCAGCGCTGCTGCGGCCTTACCTCAAGCGTGAACTCCTCGGCCTGGTGCGGCGGTTCACGACCGCCGAAGGAGCCCTCGGCGACATGGTGGGCAACCTGCAGAAGGAGGGGCTCGACCAGTGGGTCGAACCCGCCATCGCCGCGGCGGCGCGGCGGGGCATCATCGTCGATCGGGCGACCACCACGAAGATGTTCGAGGACGACAAGAAGTTGCTCCCGCTGACCCTGAAGATGAAGAAGGGGCAGCGCTGGTGGATCTCCCACACCGGCCGGCACTACGACTCGCTCTTGCCCGAGCGCACGACCTACGAAGTCTGATCGGCCGCCGTGGCGGCCGTCGGCTACGGATGCAGCGTTTCCTCTGACGAGTCGATCCGCGGTGGGCTCTGCAGGAGCTCCGCGGTCAAGGCGCGCGCTCGTCGCATGTTCGAAGCCGTGAGCGTGATCTCGGCGAGCGTCGTGGAGAACACGTGCTCAGGCCCACGCACCTGGTCGCCGACCTCCGCCTCGACGTCGATGGCGACCGCGAGGAGGTGTGGTGAGCGAGGATCCGTGAACGGGAGCGCAGCCAGCGTCCCCGGTCGATCGGCGTGGAGAATTGTGTTCACGACGGCAGCTCTCGGTGTGCGGCTCGCACGAAGAGTGCACGGAAGGTCGAGGCAACTCCGGAGATGGGCCTCGATGAGATCCACGCCCCATACGGCTTCAACGATCTCGTGGATCCGGGCGCCGCCCATCCGGGCGTTGACCTCGATGATCCGAGGTCCGCGACTGGTGCACTTGCCTTCAATGTGGAGCACTCCGCGGTGCAGGCCGAAGCCCTTGGCGACTCGGATCGCGAGATCGACCAGTCGACGGACCTCCTTGCGGTTGTGGTCAGGAGGGCAGTGCAGCCCGGTCTCCTGGAACGAGGGCTCGGCCGTCGGCCAGTTCTGTGAGACGCTGGAGAAGACACACTCGCCGCGGTGCATGACGAGGTCGACGTCGAACTCGACACCGTCGAGGTACTCCTCGAGCAGCAGATCGTTGCCGGTTCGGAAGATGTCGTCATTGTCCGCGCTGACGACACTGCGTACGACGGCGTAGATGCCCGGCAGCGATTCCAGATCGTCGACCCGGACGCATCCCAGCGCCGAGGCGCCGAACTCGGGTTTGACGACTGCGGGGAACCCCACGTCCACTGCGGCCGCGAAGAGCTCGTCGAGCGAGCGGACTCGACGAGCGAGCGGCGACGGGAGTCCGAGCTCGGCACACAGCGCGCGGGTCAGGAGCTTGCTGCGGGCGGCGTCGACGGCAGCCGGAGGATTGGTCGGCAGTCCCAGGGATGTCGCCACACGGGCCGCCACACAGACGCTGTTCTCCCAGAAGGTCAGCACGCCGTCGGGCGTGATCGCGGCCTCCCTCAGGGCGGCCAGGATGGCCGCGGCGTCCTCGTCCGCGTCACCCACGACAGGGGTAGCGATGAACCCCATCGCAATTCCCTCCTCGACGAGGGCGGCCGACCAATGGCCGGGCTCGTCGACGATGACGAGCCGGGCTCCCAGCGCCGCCATCCGCGTCAATGCTCGACGCTTTCCTTCGTATCCGGCGCTGACCACCAGGACGGTGGCGCCGTTCACGTCCTCGACTCCGCTCACGGCGCACGCCGAAACGTGGGGTCGTCGACGAACGACTCGTCGTGGGTTCGGTGGACGAGGTCGATGGCCGGTCGCAGACCGGGTGCCGCGCCGAGCGCGGCGAGCAGGAACTGACCGTCCACACGCAGCAACGTGGTGGCAACGGTGGTGGTGACCGTGGCGTTGCGAGGTGACTGATCGAGCAGGCCCCGTTCGCCGAAGTGGTCGCCCGGGCCGAGGCGTGCCACCTCTGTGCCCGCGCGATGCACGACGACGCCCCCGTCCACGATCGCGTAGAACGCATGAGCGGGCGCCCCTTGCACCACCACATCGACGCCTGGCGGGATCGGGCAGATCTGGGACGAGCCGGCGACCGCCTCGACCATGCCCCTTGGGAGCTCGGCGATCACCGGGATGCGAGCGATGACCGCGAGGCGCGTCGCCACGACCTCGACGCGGGTTCGGCTGGCTGCATCGAGCCCTGTCATCGCTGCACGGGCAACCGCGACCCCCACCAGTCCGGCGAGTCCGATGAGCACGAAGCTCACGCGGAGCGAAGTGGTGAGGATGACGATCGGTGCAAGGACGACTCCTGCCAGCCGGGCCACGGCCCGCACCGAATCGAGAGTTCTCGTCTCCGCCGGTGCGACACGGGTTGTTGCCGTGTCCGTGATGACCTCGGCGGTCACGAAGCCGATTCCGCCACTCAGCGCGATCACGAGCGCTACGCCGAAGTGTCGGGTGAGGGCGAACCCGAGCTCGCAGGCGCACACGACTCCAGCAGCCGAGGCGATCGCAGTCGACACGCTCGGTCGGACGGCGACGCGCGCATTCACGACGCTTCGCATCAGCGCGCCGACTGCCGCGGCGGCGATCAGGTAGCCGAACTCCTCTGCTCGCATGCCGAATCGGTCCTGTGCGGCGATGACGAGTTGAACGAACTGTGCGCCGATCACGACGTTCGTGGAGGCCGTGGCCAGCAGGATCGGCTTGGACCCGCTGCGCCCCGGTCGGATCGACCCGGCGATCGGTAGGGCCGTCCTGGCCGGTGGGGCCAGCGGCACCGCTCGAAGCAGGGCGAGGGCGACGAGGAACGTGCCGGCGCCGACGGCGAACGCAACCGTGGCGGCGCCCGTCAGCGACATCAGCGCTCCGACGGCGGCACCGAGGACGACGGACGCGGCAGTCCATCGCTGCAGGCGGGCGCGGACATGAGCGATCCGGGATTCATCCGTGATCGCCGGGAGCGCCTCAGCGAGAGCGATCTCCCCGGCGTTCTCGGCAAACGCGGCCGCCATCACCAGCACGACCAACACGGCGGTCGGCGCTCGATTGCCGACGGCCACGGCGAGACCCACCGCGATGGCGAACGAGCTGATCGTGCCGATCAGCAGGGTCGCGCGCGGACCGCGTCGGTCGAAGAGCAGCCGGACTGGGCCACCCAGCACTGCGCCGGGGAGCACCCTGGCGGCGGCGACAGCCGCCACCCAGGCGGGCTCGCCCGTCGACGCATAGGTCCACCCGAGTGCCGACACGGTGATCACCCATGACGCAAGTGTCCCGGCGGTGGCACCACCGACCAGTCGGTCGACGAGGTGTCCGTTGCGCGGGTGCAATGCACCCCCGTCGATCGCGATGCCGGCGTTCGCCACGACGGAACGCTATCTGTTGTGCGACCGGCGCCTGACTACCCTGACGGGCGTGCGTTCACTCTTCACCGACGACCATCAGGCATTCCGCGTGTCGTTCGCCGCGTTCGTGGCCAAGGAGATGGTTCCCCACTACGCAGACTGGGAGCGCGACGGCATTGCCCCTCGTGAAATCTTCGCGTCGGCCGGGTCGTTCGGGTTCCTCGGCTTGGCGGTACCGGAGGAGTTCGGAGGCGGCGGCAGCCGCGACTTCCGGTTCAACGTCGTCCTCGCGGAAGAACTCGCCGCTGCAGGTATCGGCGGCGCGGGCCTCGGCCTGACACTGCACAACGACATCACCACGCCCTACTTCGTCGAGTACTCCAACGCCGACCAGGCCGCCCGCTGGCTCCCCGGCATTGCTGCCGGCACGCTCATCACCGCGGTCGCGATGACCGAACCCGGCACCGGGTCGGATCTCGCGAGCATCGCCTCCACCGCGATTCGGGACGGTGACGAATACGTGCTCAACGGATCGAAGACGTTCATCACCAACGGCATCAACAGCGACCTCGTGATCGTGGTCGCGAAGACCGATCCGACGCAGCGCCACTCGGGCATGTCGTTGCTCGTGGTCGAACGGGGCATGCCGGGTTTCGAGCGCGGGCGCAACCTCGACAAGATCGGGATGCACAGTCAGGACACCGCCGAACTGTTCTTCAACGACGTGCGCGTTCCTGCCGCGAACCTTCTCGGCGAGGAGGGCAAGGCGTTCGGCTATCTGACGGCGAACCTGGCACAGGAGCGCCTGTCGATCGCGGTGACGGGAGTCGCATCGGCCCGTGCCGCGTTGAACTTGACGGTCCGGTACGTGAAGGAGCGGACTGCGTTCGGACAGTCGATCGCCGGGTTCCAGAACACCAAGTTCACCCTGGCGGAAGTCGCCACCTCGGTCGACGTGGCGCAGGCCTACGTCGATCAGTGCGTGCTGCAGTTGAACGCCGGCGAACTCTCCGCGGCACAGGCCGCGCAGGCCAAGTACTGGTGCACCGAGCTCCAGCAGCGGTCAGTCGACCGGTGCCTGCAACTGTTCGGCGGCTACGGCTACATGACCGAGTACCCGATCGCGAGGGCCTACGCCGACGCCAGGGTGACCTCGATCTACGGCGGCACCACCGAGGTGATGAAGACCATCATCGCCAAGTCGATCGGACTCTGACCGACCCGGAGCTCAGTGCCCCCGCACCTCGTCGAGGAACGAGATCACGGCGTCGTTGAACGCGTCGTTCTTGTCGCCGGCCACCATGTGTCCGGCTCCGCCGACGTCGGCGAACCGGGCGTGCGGTACGAGTTCGAGGAACTCCTTCGCCCCTGCCTCGCTGAGCAGGTCGCTCTGTCGGCCTCGGACCAGCAGCGTCGGCACCGTGAGATGTGCCGCTGCCTCGACCAGCGCGTCGCTGCGATGTCGCGCCGTGCGCGACTCGTCGTCGGTCGGGCGAGACGTGATGAACTGCGGGTCCCAGTGCCAGTACCAGCGCCCGTCGTCGTGCTGGCGCACGTTCTTGCGCAGTCCCGAAAGGTCCGAGGGCCGCGGGCGATGGGGGTTGTACTCCTGCACCGCGTCGGCGACCTCCTCGAGATCGGCGAACCCGTCGGCCATGTGGCGGGCCATGAACGTCAATATGCGCTGGGCGCCGGCGGCCTCGATGTGCGGCGCGACGTCGACGAGGACCAGCGCTCGACCGCACGGGTCGTCGCGTGTGGATCCCAGCGCGGAGAGCGCAGACGTGCCGCCGAGCGACGCGCCGATGAGGACGGGGTGGCCGAGCGTGCGCGCGACCTCCACGATGTCACCCGCGAAGGTGTCGAGTCCGTAGCTGCCGTCGGGTGACCAGCCGCTGTCGCCGTGCCCGCGGAGGTCCATAGACACCGCGTACCAGCCCGTGGATCCGAGATGCCGCAAGGTCGAGTGCCACGAATGGCGGGTCTGGCCGCCGCCGTGGAGCAGCAGAGCGGGCGGGTCGTTCGGATCGCCCATCGCGTCGGCCGCCAGCCGGATGCCGTCCGCTCCGACGAGGTCGATGCGATGCGGGGTCTCCAGGGCCATCGAGCGAGGGTAACCCGTCAGAACACGACGGGTACTGTCCGCGGTCCGCGCACCTGACCGCCTGCCCATGTGACCTCCGCGTGGTCGGCGAGGTGGAAGTCGGGGATGCGGGCGAGCCACTCCTCGATGGCCACCCGTAGTTCCATGCGAGCCAGGTTCGAGCCTGCGCACCGATGGATGCCGGCCCCGAACGCCACATGCCGATTCTCGCCGCGATCGAGGATCACCTCGCCCGGACGATCGAAGACCTCCGGGTCGCGGTTGGCCGAAGCGAAGCTGAGCAGGACCTTGTCGCCCGACTTGATCGGGCACCCGGCCACTTCGACGTCATTGACCGCGATGCGGGCCATGGTGACGGGGGAGTATGCACGAAGGAGTTCCTCGATCGCCATCGGCATGATCTCGGGGTCGTCGATCATGCGGCGAGCGTCTGCGGGATTCGTGGCGAGGTGCCACAGCGAGGAGCCGATCGCCGACCACGTGGTGTCGACGCCCGCGATGAGGGTGAGCGCGGCCATGCCCATGATGGTGAGATCGGGGATCGGCTCGCCGTCGACCTCGGTGTTGAGCAGCACGCTGATGAGGTCGTCCTGCGGGTCGGCACGACGATCGACGAGCTGCTGGAGCAGGAAGCCGGTGATGCCGTCCTGTCCGCGGGTGCTGCGGACCGGGTCGTGGGCGAACTCGAGCACGTCGCGGACCCAGCCGGTGAAGGTGTCCGCCAGCTCGGCTGGGACTCCGAGCACCTTGGCGATCACACGCACCGGGATCTGCTGTGCATAGTCGGCGGCCGCGTCGGCGGAACCTTGGGCGATGAACCCGTCGATGAGGCTGCGGCAGAGCTCTCGGGTCATCGGCTCGTAGCCGGCGACCTGCGAGTGCGAGAACCATGGCAGGAGCAGGCGGCGGGTCCAGGTGTGGTCGGGTTGGTCGGCGTCGATCGGCGGCAGTGGAATGTCGATCTGGGGCGAACTGTCGCCGGGCGGGATGGTGAGCACTCCGACGTCGCGAGAACTGAAGTTGGCGATGTCGTGGGCGACGGCGAACACATCCGCATATCGGGTCGGCATCCACGAGCCGCCCCAACGGTCGGTGTGGGCGACGGGGCACTTCTCGCGAAGGTCGTCCCAGACGGGATAGGGGTGGGCGACGTACTCCGGGTCGAGCACGTCGTAGTCGGTGGTCCAGTCCTGCACGGGCGGCGTTGCCATGTCGGCTCCTCACATGAGCGATCGGCACATCAGCGATCGAACGACAGTCTCGCTCACTTCGCGCCGTCAAACGGGTGCTGGAGCGAACGGGAGGCGCAGGGAGATGGACGCGCCGCCGTTCCGCTGCACTGACGTCTTGGGTCCGGTCAGAGCGGGATCTCCAGGTGGCCGTTCGTGATGCACAACCCGACGGCGTTGATGACCAGCAACGACAGGATGATGAGGACCACGACCGCGGCCTTGCGGCGGCTGCGGCTGAAGCCGCCGGGCATCGGCATGTACCAGCTCGGCAGCAGCTCCGGATAGTCCGCGAGGTGAGTACTGAACGGGACAGCGTCGGGGTCCAGCGGGGCGTCCGGGTCGGCGGCCAGGGCCAACTCGGTCAGCTCCTCGTCGGTGAACTCGACCGAGTCGTGCAGGGCGAGGGTGTCGTTCATGCCCAGACCGTACCCTCAGGCGATGGCCGTGCCGAACAGCTTGCCGATCCCGTAGGTGACGACCGAGGTGGCGACGACGATGAGCAGCTGGCGAGCGGCGCCGACCGCGACGGGCCGGTCTGCCGAGCGGCTGACCCACGCACCGACCGCCATGCTCGCGATGGCGGTGGCCACCACCGACGTGACGACGGCGACCGAGCCATCGGTGATCAGCCACGGGATCAGCGGGACGGCGGCGCCAGCAGTGAACAGACCGAGCGAACTGAGGGCTGCGGTCGCGGGGGACCCGAGTTGGTGTGGGTCCAGGCCGAACACCGTCCTCGCACTGAATTCGAGGAACTGTCGCTCGCCCAGCGGGAGCTCGGTCGCGACGCGCTGAGCTGTGTCGCGGGCAAACCCCGACTCGACGAGGTGGTCGGTGAGCTCACCCAGGATGAGCTTGGGGTTCCGTCGGATCAGATCGCGCAGTTCGACGAGCAGACCCTGGTACAACTCGACCTGGCTGCGCACGCTGACCCATTCGCCCGCCGCCATCGAGAAGGCGCCGGCGATGAGGCTGGCGAAGCCGGCGATGCGGACGTCGGAAGCGGTGGAGGTCGCGCCGGCCACCGCGAGGATGAGGCACACGTTGGTGACCAGGCCATCGTTCACGCCGAGCACCGCGGCCCGCGCCCCGCCGCGAGTGACGGCTTGGATCTTGCCTCGGAGCTCGGCGGCGTCGCGACCTTCATCGCGGACGTGCGGTTCGATCTGCTCCGTGAACGGCCGTTCGCTCATGTGCTGCCGGCGGCTCCCTGTTCGAGCAGGTCCTCGATGACCTGCTGGGCATGTCCGGCGACGTCGGTGACGTCGTAGGCCCTGGCGACGAGGCCGTCCGGACCGATCAGGTAGCTGAATCGGCGCGGATAGTCGGCGTAGGGATCTCCCGGGTCGCGGCTGACGTGGTACTCGACGCCCACCTGGTGGTCGACGTCGCTCAGCAGCCGATATGGGAACTCCTGCGCGGTGGCGAAGGCGAGGTTCTCCTCGGGGGTGTCGAACGACGCACCGAGGATGACGGCGTTCAGCTCTTCGAATCGGTGGGCACTGTCACGCAGGCCCTGGCCCTGGACCGTTCAACCAGGAGTTGCGGCTTTCGGGTACCACCACATCAGCACCCACGAGCCGCGCAGATCTGCGAGGTGGACGAGGTTGCCGTGCTGGTCGGGGAGGGTGAAGTCGGGGGCGACGGTTCCAGTGGACAGCATGGGCGCGAGGGTAGTCGACGTCGAGATTCCCTCGTTCGGGAACACAATCCGGCCCCGAACCGTTGCAGGCCACGAATGGACTCCATCACCGACCTCATCACCGGCAGCGGCCCCGAGCACGATCGACGAGCGAGCGACCTTCTCGAACTGCTCGACGTGATCCGCCCGGCCGTGGAAGCCGACGGCGGCACCCTCCAACTGGTGTCGGCCGATACCGGCACGGGGGTCGTCAACGTCGAGCTGGCCGGGGCGTGTGGCAGTTGCGCGGTGGCCGGGTTGACCCTGGAGGGCGGTATCAGCCGAATCCTGCAGCAACGACTCGACTGGGTCACCGAGGTCCACGGAACGGTCGACGAGGATCTCGACGCCACCGGCTACGGCGGTTGGACACCGAAGGTCTGAGCACCGACCGTCCGAGGTTCTGCTCATACCGAAGGGGTTTCGTGCCGATCCCTTGAGCATGACCGCCAGCGCGCACGAGCCGACGACGCCCCCGCGGCGACGCTTCGACCCGATGAGCGGGACCTGGGGCATGGTCCTGGTCGACCTGGTGGCGGTGGTGGTGCTGGCCTCGATCGCGAAGGCCGTGAGCGACCATTTCGATACGACGACGACTCGCTGGGCGGTGTTCGTCGGCACGACTGCACTGCTGATCCTGGTTGCAGTCGCCACCCCGCTGCGGATCCTGCTGCTCAGACAGCGTCGCGCCGACGACGAGAAGACTCAGGCTCTGCACGCGCAATTCGAGCGCACGCAGTTCGATGCCACGGTGGGTCGAGCGTTGGACATGGCCGACAACGAGGATCAGGCTCTGGCCGTTGCCATCCGGGCGTTGGTGCTCGCCGCTCCCAACTTCGACTCGACGGTCCTGCTCGCCGACAACAGCGACGCCCACCTCCAACTGGCGGCGCGTTCACCCGGCTGCTCGGAGGACTCGGTGTGCAACGTCGCCACGCCTCGGGGGTGCCCCGCGCTGCGACACGGGCACACCTTGGAGTTCGGCGCCGATCAACTCGACTGCTGCCCGAACCTCGTCGACCGAGGCGATGACACGCTGAGGGCGTTGTGCATCCCGGTCTCGATCGTGGGACGGGCGACGGGCGTGGTGCACACCGTGTCGTCGGGCCGATCCCTCACCGAGCCAGCGCGCGTGCGTGTCGAGGCGGTCGCTCGTCAGGCGGGCCAGCGCGTCGGCATGTTGCGGGCGACCGCCCAGACCTCGCTGCAGGCATCGACGGATCCGTTGACCGGTGTGTTGAACCGCCGAAGCCTCGAGAACGCGGTGCGATCGCTGCAGCAACAGGCGGTCCCGTTCGCTGTCACGATCTGCGATGTCGACGACTTCAAGGACCTCAACGACACCTTCGGCCACGACACCGGTGACCGAGCGCTGCGCTTGTTCTCCCGCTTGCTCCGCAACGGCGTGCGTTCGACCGACCTCGTGGCCCGCTACGGCGGCGACGAGTTCGTGGTCGTCTCGCCGCACGAGGACGCCGCGTCGGTCGCGCTGGTGCTCAACAGGATTCGACTCGAGCTCAAGGTTGCCTTGAGCGACGGCCGCACCCCCGCCTTCACCATCTCTGCGGGCGTCGCCGACACCTCCGAGGCAGAGGAGTTCCCCGCTGTGCTGACGATCGCCGACGGCCGGTTGCTCGAGGCCAAGCGCAGCGGACGCGATCGGGTGCTGGCTCAGGCGTGAGAGCGGCGGCGATAAGGTCGCCGCTGTGGACGCCGTCGTCGTAGGGGCCGGACCGAATGGGTTGATGGCTGCGGTCACACTCGCCCAGGCGGGTCGATCGGTGGTGGTGATCGAAGCCGAGGACGAGATCGGCGGCGGGACGCGAAGCGCCGCGCTCACGTTGCCCGGATTCATCCACGACGTGTGCTCTGCGGTGCACCCGCTCGGCGTCGGCTCACCCGCGATGCGCAATCTCCCGCTGGAGCAGCACGGTCTTCGATGGCTGCATCCGGAAGTCGCGCTGGCTCACCCGCTCGATGGTGGAGCCGCCGGGGTGGTCCGCCGTGACCTCACGTCGACCGTTGAAGGCCTGGGTGTCGACGGCGAGGCATGGAGACGCCACATCGGCGGCCCGGCCGTGGCATGGGATCGACTGGCGCCGATGCTGCTGCGCCCGCTGCCCCAGGTTCCGGCCCACCCGTTGCTACTCGGCCGCTTCGGGCTGGCGGCCCTGCCTCCCGCGGGGTTCCTCGGCCGACGGTGGTTCGACGATGAACCCGCTCGTGCCCTGTTCGCCGGCAGCGCCGCCCATGCGTTCCTGCCGCTCGAGCACGTGCTCACCTCGAGCTTCGCGCTGCTCCTGCTGGCCTCAGCGCACGCAGGCGGCTGGCCCGTTGCCGAGGGTGGCTCCCAACGAATCGCCGACGCACTCGCCTCGCTGCTCGTCAGTCTGGGCGGCAGGATCGAGACCGGTCGGCGGGTCACCTCGATGGACGACCTGCCATCTGCGAGCGCGGTGCTGTTCGATCTGCCGCCGCGCGCCGTGGCCCGGATCGCAGGCGACCGATTCTCGTCGCGGTACCGGGCGCGTCTCGAGCGCTTCCGGCCGGGTCCGGGTGCGTTCAAGATCGACTACGCCCTCGATGGGCCTGTCCCGTGGAGCAACGAGGACTGTCGACGAGCGGGCACCGTGCATGTCGGCGGGACGGCCGCGCAGGTTGCGCAGGCGGAACGAACGGTGGCCTCGGGCCAACATTCGGATCGGCCGTTCGTGCTGGTCGCGCAACAGTCGATCATCGACCCGTCGCGGGCCCCGGCCGGCAAGCACACCCTGTGGGCCTACTGCCACGTGCCCAACGGCTCCACGGTCGACATGACCGAGGCCATCGAATCGCAGATCGAACGCTTCGCCCCTGGGTTTCGCGATCTTGTCCTGGCCCGCCACGTGGCGACGCCCGCCTGGTTCCAGGAACACAATGCGTCCTACCTCGGCGGCGACATCGCCGGTGGCGCGCACGACGGACTGCAGCTCCTGTTCCGGCCGGTGATCGGCCGCCCGTACCGAACGCCTGACCCCATGTTGTTCATCTGCTCGGCCTCCACCCCTCCCGGAGGCGGGGTGCACGGCATGTGCGGCCTCCACGCTGCCGAGACTGCCCTGAGGGGTCCGCTGCGGTAGTTGCTCAAGGAAGGGCCGACTTCTTCCGATGTGAGTGGTGCAGCGCAAGCGCCGCGCCCCTCCCACCAGTTGTCGAACCGGAATCCCCACATGAGTACCGAAATCACCTCCGAGCTGACGATCATCGATTCCTCGGACCACGCCGAGTCGCACCACAACCCGATGATCGGGCTGGTCGGGTTCATGGGTGGATTCGCCGGACTCGGTGCGGTGTTCGTGGCCGTCACCCGCCAGGACGTCGGTGTGGTCGCGCAGATGGGCGTCGTCGCCGCCATGTGCGGCGGGGTCGCCGCCACGATGGCCCACCTCGAACGCTGACATCCACACCGACGCGACCGGCCTCCGCTGCCGTGGCGCCTACACTCGTGCCTGTGACCATCAGGGTGCTCGTCGCAGAGGACAACGCTCTGCTCCGAGATGGTCTTGCCCGTCTCATCACGTCCGTCGCCGACTTCGAGCTGGTCGACGCATGCAGCGATCTCGATGGGCTGCTCGCCGCAGTCGATGCCCACCTCCCCGACGTCGTGGTCACCGACATCCGGATGCCACCGACCGGCACCGACGAGGGCATCCGCGCCGCAGCCGACATTCGCCGGCGACATCCGGATATCGGAGTGGTCGTGCTCAGCCAGTTCGTGTCCACGAGCTACGCGCTGGCCGTGCTCGATGGCGGCTCCGATCGTCGTGGGTATCTCCTCAAGGATCGTGTCGCCGACGTCGACGACTTGGTCGAGGCGATCCGCACCGTCGCCGCCGGCGGCGCCGCGATCGATCCCAAAGTGGTCGAGCAGCTCGTCAACGCCTCGCGGCGCGGAGGGTCCTCGCCGCTGGAGCACCTCACCGTTCGTGAACGAGAGGTCTTGGCGGCGATGGCCGAGGGGCGCTCCAACGCGTCGGTGGCCCACCACCTCGGACTGTCGGAGCGGGCCGTGGAGAAGCACATCAACTCGATCTTCTCCAAGCTGCACCTCACCGAGGAACGCGACCTGAACCGCAGGGTGTCCGCCGTGCTGGTCTACCTGGGTGCCGGGGCGGGTGGTGACCACGCGAACGAGGTCGTGCCACCACCCTCGTCGGCGACGCGCTGAGCCACCATGATGAACGGGCCGTGCAGCTCATGGATTCGACACTCGAACCGGTGAAGGTGCTGATCGTCGACGATCAGCCGCCCTTCCGCGCCGCAGCTCGTGCGGTCGTCGCGCGTGTCGACGGGTTCGCGCTCGTCGGCGAGGCGATCTCGGGTGAGCACGCGCTGGAGCTGGTCGACGCGCTGCATCCCGATCTCGTGCTGATGGACATCAACCTCGGTGGCATCGACGGCATCGAGGCCACGCGGCGAATCGCGTCCACGCAGCCGGCGGTGAGCGTGATGCTGCTGTCGACGTATCGAGAAGAGGAGCTCCCGAGTGATGCTCGGTCGTGCGGAGCGATCGCGTACATCAACAAGGACGAGCTGTCACCCAAGCGGCTGCGCGAGCTGTGGGCGGCGGGCAGTCAGCCCGGCTGGTCCCGGGCCTGACCGGTCAGACCGGCACGGCGCCGCTCACCGTCGTGCCGCTGCCAGGGGCAGAGCGCAGCGACAGCTGACCGCCGATGGAGCCCATCCGGTCGCGCATGTTGACGAAGCCGTGGCCGTCCGCCTCCACCGTCGACGGGTCGAAGCCTGGCCCGTCGTCGCAGACCTCCCATCGCAGCACGTGTTCGTGCTCCCACACCCTCAGTGCCACCGTCGCCTCCGGCCCGGCGTGCTTGGCCGCGTTCTGCATCGCCTCCGAACACGAGAAGTAGACCGCCGCCTCGACTTCGGGGAGGTGGCGCCCGACGCCGGTGACGTCGGCCCGCATGCACGGCCCCATCCGGGTCGCGGCGGCGGGCAGGGCCTCGGCCAGCCCTCCCGACATCAGTAGCGGTGGGAAGATCCCGTGGGCGAGCGAGCGGAGCTCGGCAATCGCCCCCTGGACGTCACCGCGGATCTCGTCGAGGAGCGCCTCGGCGTCCTCCGGATCGTCGGCGAGTGCGTCCTTGGCGAGGCGCACCTTCACCGCCAACGCCACGAGATGTTGTTGGGCGCCGTCGTGCAGGTTCCGTTCGAGCTTTCGTCGAGCGTCATCAGCGGCGGCCACCACTCGGGCGCGCGACGCGCGCAGCTCTTCGTTGGTGGAGCGCAGCTCGTCGAGTGAGGCTTGCAGCGCCGCATCGAGCTGCACGTTGTGCAACGCCAAACCCACCTGGCGGGCAAGCTCACCGAGCAGACGGTCCTCGTCGTCGTTGAACTGCGGCCCGCCGCTGGGCCGTTCGCAGACGATCAGCCCGAGCAGTTCGCCGCCGTGGGCGATCGGAGCCACCCGGATCATGCAGGCGTCGTCGTCGGGCACGAGGCCGGGGAGCCACACCGACACCCAGGTGCCACCCGACACGCCCGCCCGACTGACCACGTTCAGTTCCTTGTCGGCGATGGCCAGCGGCGCCAGTGCTCGATGGGGTACACCCGCACTGACCTCGTAGCGTCCCGACGACCCCGTCCAGACCCGGGCCGAGCGGAGGGACATCGACTTGCGCAAGGCTTCGGTGAGCTGCAACAACAGCTCGTCGAGCGGAATGGACCGCGTGAGCCGACTGCCCCACGTGCGGAGCGCCTCGTCTGGTGACACGCGCTCCCCGTACACCACGCGGTTGGCGCGCTCGCCCAGCCAACGGCGCACGGGTTGATACGCCACCGAGGCGCCTGCGGCGGCCGCCATCGAGAGCAGGAGCAGCGCTCGCTCGCCGTTGTCGGGTGCGCGACCGAACGCCGCGAGCGCGGTTGCGTACGAACCGAGCACGAGCACGGTGAGCCCGGCCAGCGAGACGGTATGGGTGAGCAGTTGGTCGACGCGTGCCGACATGCGTCGGTTGGCCGCCGCGAGCAGGGAGAGCGGCGCCAGTGCCGAGGTGGCCAGGAGGACCGACGGCACGTGTCGCGGCCAGTCGACGAGGAGGTCGAGGGCCAGCACCACCAGCGCGATCTCCACTCCGAGTGCAATGGCCCAACCGAACCACTGCAGTCGGCGTCGGTCGCTCGCGTCACTGCGAAGGTATCGCCGACGGGCCGCGGGGAGCGCGGCGACCGGCAAGAACCACAGCACGGCGATGGGCCACGCGACGACGTGGTCGCGTTCGACCATGAGGGCCAACCCCACCGCGACCGAAGCGAGTGCGGCGATCCCCACGAGCCGTCGCGCGTTGGGGGAGGGGAGGCGCCCATCCGGCAGCGAGAGCACGAGGTCGGCCGTCAGCACGGGAAGCAGGGACAGGCCGATGCGCAACGTCGCATCGACGAGCCAACCGCCTGGTCCCGAGCGGACCTCGGCGTTGGCGACCGCACCCGCCCACGAGACGAGCCCGCCGACGGCGGCAGCGAGTGCGCCACGCCGAGCGAGCGCGGGACAGGTCGCGAGCCGAAACGCGGTGGCTGCCCACACGAGCGCCACAGCGGCACCGACGATGCCGAGCGGGGCCGGGATGGCAACCGCCAGTGCGACGACGGCGATGCCCGCCGCGACCACTGCCGCCGCACGGGTAGGCGCATCGGCCGTGTGCATCTCAGTCGGCGGTGGCGCCATCGTGGACCACTCGACCATCGCGCATGCGCACGATGCGACCAGCCGCCTCCGCCACCGGCTGATCGTGGGTGACGAGCAGGATCGTCTGCTTCGCCTCGTGGAGGCGGGTGAACAGTTCGAGCACCTCCTCGCCGCCGTGCGAGTCGAGCGCTCCCGTGGGTTCGTCGGCGAGCAACAGCGTCGGCTCGTTGGCGAGCGCCCGTGCGATGGCCAGTCGTTGGCGCTGGCCGCCTGACAAGGCCGTCGGGGTCTGGCGCGCCTTGTCACCGATGCCGAGCAGGTCGAGCAGGTCGCGGGCTCGGGCCTCGGCGTCGCGGCGGCGCTTGCCGGCGATGAGCGCTGGCATCACCACGTTCTCCAGCGCCGTCATGCCCTCGAGGAGGTTGAAGAACTGGAAGACGAAGCCGATCTCCCGTCGGCGCAGCATCGCACGCTCACTGGAGGTCATCTCGACGAGCGACTGACCGACCACCTCCACCTCGCCTTCGTCGGGCGAGTCGAGGCCGGCGACGACGTTGAGAAGTGTCGACTTGCCGCAGCCCGATGGGCCCATCACGGCGACGAACTCGCCGGGTTCGATCGTCAGATCGGCGCCGCGCAGCGCGCGCACCGGCACGGAATCCTGCTCGAAGGTGCGGTACACGGCGCTGGCGCGCACGACCGGCGTCGGGGTCAGGGCGGCCGTTCCCGTGCCGTTGGTCGACGGCTCGGCGCTCACGAGATCGCCCTCTCGACAGTGCCGGACGCGGTCGTCGTGATCCGTCTCGGCCGGACCGGGGCGACGCGGCCCTTCACCGGTTGCTCGCCGAGGTCCTCCACCTCGGTGGGCCGATCGTGCAGCTCCTGCCATGTGGCATCGCCGAGCACCACCTGCCCGTCGGCGGCGAACTGCTGCAGCCGCTGACAGACGTTGACCGCGTCGCCCACCACTGTGTACTCGAGCCGCTCCTCCGAACCGAGCAGCGCAGCTGCGACGTCGCCGGTGGACAGGCCGATGCCCAGCGGGAACGGCGGGAGGTGCTCGCCTTCCCACTCGGTGTTGATCCGCCGCTGCGCGTCGTGCATCGCTCGCGCGGCGGCGAGCGCCCGGTCGGCATGGTCCGGACAGGGCTCGGGCGCCCCGAAGACGGCCATCACTGCGTCACCCACGTACTGCATCACGGTTCCACCTTCGGACAGGATGGCATGGTTCATCTCTCCTCGGTGACGATCGAGTTGGGCGGCAAGGGCTGCAGGCGGGGTGTGCTCGGCGATCGTGGTGTAGCCACGGATGTCGCTCATGAGCACCGTGACGCGAACGTTCTCGACGCGACCGGCCACCATGCCGTTACGTCCGAGTCGGGCGGCCACGCCGGTCGGCAGCAATCGCGACAGCCGCTCGCCCTGCTCCTCGCGAGCGAGGATGGCCGAGTGCAGGCGCTTGAGGCGCTCCAACGCGCCGTCGGTGCCACTCGAGACACCTTCGGCGATGCGCAGGAACAGCCGCTCGATGTCGGCCTCGACCGCAGCCGGTGTCGTGTGCGACGCGACGGCGATGGCCTTGATCGGCTTGCCCTCCGCCACCATCTCGAGCAGTTGCTCGTCCTCGGGCTGTAGGCCGCCCGTTCTGCGCACCGGATTGACGAGTGCGCTGACCACCACGGGATCGAGCATCGAGCCGCCGGTGGCGACCTCCCGGATCGCTCGTGCCAACTGGTCACCTTCGGCGATGCGGTCCTTGAGGAGGTAGGCGTATCCGGCCGCCCCCTCCGAGAGCAACGAGATGGCGTAGTCAGGATCGTCGAACTGACTCAGGATCACGACGCCGATCCCCGGATGCCGCTGCCTGATGAGGCGGCAGGCGTCGATCCCTTCTCGTTCGAAGTTCGGTGGCATTCGGATGTCGCTCACCACGACCTGGGGCTCGGTCGCCTCGACGCCGCTGACCAGGCCGTCGTGGTCCTCGGCATCACCGATCACCACGATGTCGGCCTGGCGGGCGAGCATCGCCTTCACACCCTCACGGATGAAGACGCTGTCGTCCGCGAGGAACACGGTGATCTGGGCCATGCCGGCCAGTGAACCCAATCGGAGGTCGTCGCGCCAGGAGGCCCCCACGGGGAACGAGGGGGTGGCAGCCACACCGGGAGAGGACCGGGCTGCGCCCTGTCGGTCGTGGGGGCCGAGGAGGAGCATGACTCGTGTGGCGCACACGGCGCCCGACCTGGAGGTGTGACGGCGCATGGCGAAGCGGATCATTCACTCGGTGACGACTGTGTCGTGGATCCCGACCGATGTGCTCTCGGGGATCGGGCGGTTGGGAATGTCGCTGCACCTGTCGCACCACGACGTTCCACCACCGGACCATCTGGATGGCGACCTCGACGAGAGCCTCGAGCGTCTCCGAGCCGACGATCGGTTCCGCTTCGCCAACCGTCTCTGCGCCTTCATCGACGTGGACGACACGGGAACGCTGCTCGACGCCGGCTACCTCGGGCAGGGCCTGATCGGCTCAACCACGCTGTCGTTCGGGGTCGGCTCGGTGACGCTCGCCGCAGTGCAACTCCCTGATCGGCGAGCGGATCCGGAGATCGGCGACGGCTGGGTTCGCTTCACCCAGACCGTCGGTGGCCGCACCGGTGCGCCCATGCCACGGCCGGTTCGGCATCCACCGTTCGTGTCGTATCGGGCCCCGACGGTGTGGACGACGCTGGAGCTGACGATCCATTGCGACGGTCGCTCAGAGTGGGCGCTGCGCGGGGCGTCCGCGTTCCCGCGACACTGGGTCTACGACGGCGACGGGGCCCTGGTCGCAAAGAGCGGCCTGGCCGAGTACAAGGAGTGGGCCGGCAACTCGTTCGGGCATCGCACCCCCTGGGGTGACGAGGATTCGCCGGTGCTCGTCGCAGAGGTCGAATCGGCGCTGGAGCGTGAGATGTCCTTCGCGATCATGGGCCATCTGCGGCGACCGGATCTGGTGTCCGTCGCCGCCGGTCGAACGGTCTTCGATCAGGGCGACCACGACCAACGGATCTTCCTCCTGCTGAACGGCGTGGTCACGGTCGAGGTCGACGGCGAACCACTGGTCGAGCTCGGACCTGGTGCGGTGCTGGGGGAGCGGGCCGCGTTGGAAGGCGGCGCCAGAACCGCGACCGTTCGCGCACGAACGGACTGCAAGCTCGCCGCAGTACCCGCGGACGCACTCGAGGTGGAGGCGCGGGAACGGCTTGCCGGTGACCACCATCGCGAAACAGGTCGCCGGTGATCGTCGACGTCTGCGGTGTGCGGGGCTCCACGCCGGCGCCGGGGGTCGAGTTCGCCGGCGTCGGCGGCCACACCTCGTGCCTGGCGATTCGCCATCGGGCAGGCGAGCCGCCGGTCCTGATCCTCGACGCGGGCACCGGCATCCGCCGGGTGGACGGCCTCCTCGAGGACGGGCCCTTTCGCGGCGCGGTGCTGCTCACCCACCTCCATTGGGACCACACCCACGGCCTGCCGTTCTTCACACGTGCGGACCGTGACGACGCCGAGGTGACGCTGCTGCTGCCCGACCAGGGCGTTGCTGCCGAGGCCGCCATCGCCGGCTTCATGTCACCGCCGGCGTTCCCCATCGGCCCGGAGGGTCTGCGAGGCCGGTGGACGTTCGAATCGATCGACGAGGGGAGCTGCCGAGTGCAGGGCTTCACGGTCGAGGCGCGGGAGATTCCACACGGTGGCGGGCGGACGTTCGGGTATCGCATCTCCGACGAGTCGTCCAGCATGGCCTACCTTCCCGACCACGGCCCTCGGGCGGCCCTTGGTGCCGGGCCTGACGGGTGGGGGCCCTACCATCAGACGGCGATGGACCTCTGCCGAGGTGTCGACCTGCTCGTGCACGATGCCCAGCACGTCGCGGACGAGCTGGAGCGTCACTTCCGCTTCGGCCACTCCGCGGCCGATTACGCGGTCGAGCTCGGTCGCCGCTGCGGGGTGACCGCCGTGCTGCTGTTCCACCATCACCCGAACCGAACCGACGAGGAGGTCGCCGACATCGTGCGCGGCTTCGCCGGGCGCGAGGGGCCGTTCGTGTTCGCCGCCAGGGAAGGCGACGTCATCGACGTCGGCGAGGTGTTGGCCGGGGTGGAGGTGTCGAGGTGAGCCTCGCCGGGGCTGCCACGCGGCTGTGGGCCGCCGCCGATCTGCGCGCACGTTGGCGATCGTTGGTGGTGCTCGGTGTGCTGGCCGGCATCACGGCCGGCCTGGCGGTCGCCGCCTACGACGGCGCGCAGCGAACTGGGACCGCGCTCGACCGGCTCACGACGCGAACGGCCGGAGCCGACGCGCTCGTCTTCGGCTCACAGATCGGGCAGACCACCCCCGACTGGTCCAAGCTGGCTGCCGAGCCGGAGGTGGCGACACTCGCTCAGTGGGGCTTGCTGTTCGGGCTGATCGATGGGGAGTTCGGCGGTCCACTGTTCGTGTCGATGGACGGCACCTGGTCCACCGCGGTCGATCGGCCGGTGGTGATCGCCGGCCGCATGTTCGACCCGACCTCTTCCGACGAGATCGTGGTCGACGAGCCAACGCTTCGCAACGAGGGCATCGGAGTCGGCGGGACCATCAAGTTCCAGGCGCTGGGGCCCACCGACAACCAGGAGGTCGGGCAGGTGACCGGCCCGGAGGTCGAGTTGAAGGTCGTCGGCGTCATCCGCAGCACGTGGCAGTTCGCCTTCGCCGCCGACGGCACGGCGTGGGTGTCACCGGGCTACATCGCCCGCTACGGGAGCCAGGTCCAGGTGCCGGTGAACGCCGCAGTCCGATTGACACCCGGTTCCGACATGGCGGTGTTCCGCGCACACGCCTCCGATGACGTTGCTGCGGGCATCCCGGTGCTCGACCTGCGCGGCGCAGCGCGTCGGGTTCGGGTGACCACAGGGGTGGAGAGGACGATGCTCATCGTGCTGGCCATCGTGCTGGTGCTCGCCGGACTGGTGATGGTCGGCCAGGCTCTTGCCCGATCCGGCGCGACCATCGGTGTGGACGCGCCCACGCTGCGGGCGATGGGGATGACCCGATCCGACCTGACGAGCACGGCATTGGTGCCCCATGTGCTCACCTCGGCGGTCGCGGTGGTTGCCACGGTGGCAACCGCAGTCATCGCATCGAGGTGGTTCCCCGTCGGCTTTGCGGCCGAGATCGACCCCGACCGGGGCTTCCAGGTTGCGGTGGTCCCCACGCTGGTCGGTGCACTCGCCGTGCTGCTGGCGATCGGCGTGGTGGCCGGCGGAGCGGCGTGGATGGCGTCACGACCCGACGTGTCCGATTCCGCGCCGCGGGCAGTGGGTCTCCTCGCATGGCTGCGCCGTCTTCGCCCGTTCTCGGTGGGTCTCGGGGCGGGGATGGCGTTCGATGCCCGGGCCGGCCGTCGTGGGACCGGGGCACGCGCCGCGCTGCTCGGTGCGGTCGCGGCTGTTGCCGGTGTCGTGGGCATGGTCACCCTCGACCGCGGGATCACCGACTCTCTGCACCATCCCGAGCGGGCGGGCGTGGTGTGGGACGCGACGGTCGTGCCCACGGCGCAGGACATGTCGCTCGATGGTGTGTCGTCCGACGTCGTCGAGTCGGTTCGTGCTCAGCCGGGCGTGGTGGGTGCTGCGACCGTGCTGCGAGCCGTGATGGATGTCTCGGGCACAGGTGTGCCGGTGTACACCGAGTACGACGCGGGGTCCGAGGAGCAGATTCGCTTTGCGCTGGTGAGTGGCCGACTTCCGACCGCACCACATGAGGTGGCTCTCGGGCCCGCCTCCGCCTCGGCGATCGGCGTCGGGGTGGGGGATCACGTCACGCTTGCCGACGGCACTGACGCTCGAGTCGTGGGGATCGCGCTGTTCCCGACGGATGTGCACGCCGAGTTCGACGAGGGAGCGCTGGTCCAGCCCGACACGTTCGTCAGCCTGCAGCAGGCCGTCAACCCGGACATGAGCGAGATCGTCGACGAGGCCGTCGTGGTGCGCTTCGCCGGCGGCCCGAGCGAGGCGCGGGTCGCGGCTCTCGCCGGAGCGCTCGGAGACTCGGTCGCGTCGGTGGATCCTGCGGAGGTGCCGTTGGAGCTGACCAACTTGCGCAAGGTGCGCACGCTGCCGCTTCTTCTGTCTCTGTTCCTGGCCGTGCTCGGGGTGTCCGCCGTCGGGCATGCGCTGTTCACCTCGGTCCGCCGCCGGGACCGCGAGCTGGCCGTGCTGCGTGCGCTCGGCGCGACGCGGCGCAACACACGGGTGATCGTGGGTGCGCAGATCACGGTGATCGCGACGGCCGGCCTGTTGGTCGGGGTACCAGTCGGTGTCGTGCTCGGCCGCTACGGATGGCACCGCATCACGACACGCGTGCCACTCACCTTCGTGGCCCCGATGGCGCTCGTCGCGGTGGCGCTCGTCGTTCCCGCGGCCGTGCTGGTCGCCAACGCGCTGGCGGTGTTGCCGGGGCGCCGTGCGGCCCGATTGGATCCGGCCGAGATCCTTCGCAGCGAGTGACAGAACGGAGCGACTCGGCGTGATCAGCCGAGTCACGCACCCCGCCCGCGTCTGCGGTCCGGGGGACTTCTCCTCGGTAGCCTTGCCCGAGTCGTGCGCTGATGCGCCGCGGCCCCGCTCCCGTAGCTCAGGGGATAGAGCAACGGTTTCCTAAATCGCAGGTCGGAGGTTCGAATCCTCCCGGGGGCGCTAAAACACCAGGTAAATGTGCCACTATCCGTCGTTTGCGACGGTATGAACGGTAACCGTTGGGCTGGGGAGGTGGTTGGAATGTTG
>JBBQTC010000046.1:0-34880 GCA_038234785.1 Acidimicrobiales bacterium | reverse complement strand
CTCGCTTGGTTGGCTGCCACTGGGACCGTTGGCGTGGCACTCGGACCGATGGCGTGGCACTCGTACCGGCTGCGTGGCACTCGGACCGGCCGACTCGAGGAGTCAGGGCTGTTCGGCGGCTCTCGCGTAGCGGCGCATGATGCGCCGGCCGAGGCTCGTCTTGTGGACCTCGTCGGCACCGTCGTAGATACGGGCCGCCCGTTCTTGGCGATACCAGTAGGAGAGGATCGTGTCGTCGGTGACGCCGAGCGCGCCGTGCACCTGAATGGCGGTGTCGACGGCCTTCAGCATGGTGTTGGCCACCTCGAACTTGATCGCCGAGATCTCGTCGCGGGCGGCGCTCGCGCCGTGCTGATCGATCATCCACGCCGCGTGGAGCACCTGTAGCCGTGCGCCACGGATCTCCGCATCGAGCTCTGCCGCCCAGTGCTGGATCACCTGCTTGTCGGCCAGTCGTCCGCCGTCGGCGTCCATGACCCGCTCGTTGGCGCGCATGCACATCATGTCGAAGGCGCGGCCGGCGATGCCCAACCAGCGCATGCAGTGGTGGATGCGGCCGGGGCCGAGACGATCTTGGGCGATCAGGAACCCGCTGCCCTCAGGACCCAACAGGTTCGTGCGGGGAACGCGACACGACTGGTAGATCACTTCCGCGTGGCTGGCGTGACCGGACCCGGAGTGACCCATCACGCTGACGTTTCGGACCAGGTTGAACCCGGGCGTGTCGGTGGGGACGATGATCATGCTCGCCCGCTGGTGGGGTGGCGCCTGCGGGTCGGTGACGGCCATCACGATCGCGAACGCGGCACCGTCGGCGGAGGAGGTGAACCACTTCTGACCATTGATCACGTAGTCGTCGCCGTCGGTGACGGCGGTGGTCGCGAGCAGTACGGGGTTCGAGCCGGCAGTCTCGGGTTCGGTCATCGAGAAGCAGCTGCGGATCTCGCCGGCCACGAGAGGACGAAGGAACCGCTCTCGTTGTTCCTCGGTGGCGTATTTGTGCAGGATCTCGACGTTGCCCGCGTCGGGTGCCTGTGTGCCGAACACGGTCATGCCCAGCGGGCTCCGACCGACCGCTTCGGCGAACAGCCCGTGATCGACCATCGAGAGTCCGAGGCCGCCGAACTCGACGGGGTGGTTCGGCGCCCAGAGACCCATCTGCTTGACCTTGGCCTGGGCGGCCTTCACCCCTTCCTCCAGTGTGGAGGGGTCGCCGAAGAGCATCTCGCCCTCGAGCGGAATCACCTCACGGTCCATGAACTCGCGGATCATCGCGAGCATGGTCGTCATCTCCTGGGACACTTCGAAGTCCATGACACCTCCCGGGCTCGGGTCCACCGTACGGATGCGGGGGCGGTCCGGCCAGGGCAGTTGGTCCCACGTCGTCGGTGACTCAGCGTCGCTCGATCAGTCCTCGCACGTAGGCGGCCTGGCCACCGTGCTGGATGTCGTCGTCGATGATGCTGACCAGCCGCACTCCGAGCGTCACCGGCGGATCCCATCGTTCGTCGACGATCCGCGCCAGCTCCTCGGGTGCGAGCCCCTCGATGTAGCGGCGGGTGACCGCCGCGACCGCGGCGTGGTAGTCGAGCAATGCATCGGCACTGTCGGGACGAACCGCTGCCACTTCTGCCTCGGTGTGTCCCCACCCGCTGTTGCGGGCGTCTGGCCGGAGTCCGAAGCGGGCGGCCCATCCGTCGGCCTCCCACACCTGCGGATCGCCGGTGAGCTCTGCGATGTGTGAGTCCTGCACACGACTCAGGTGCCACACGAGCCAACCGACCGGATTCGAGCCGTGTTCGGGTGCCACGGACAGCACATCGGGGTCGATTCCGTCCAGCGCTTCGTGGACGTGCTCGTCCACGCGGCCGAGGAGATCCAGCAGCACTTCCTTCAGCGGGTCGGTCATGGTCTCTCCTCAGGGCGTGCGGGAACGTTCCCGACTTCGTACACCCCTCCAGGACCTCGGGCAACCCCTCTAGCCGCGTGCGTCGGCGCGGAGCGCGACGGTGATGGCGTTGGCAGCGCGCTCGATGGCGCGGAGGTCTGCCTCGGGCAATCGGTCGAGCAGGCTCGCGATCACCTCGACTCGGCGCGTGCGTCCCCGTTCCATCACCTGCCGTCCCTTGCGGGTCGCTCGCACGAGGGTCGCCCTGGCGTCGGTGGGATGAGGACGACGCTGCGCCAGCTCCGCATGCTCCAGCCCGTCGACGATCCGTGTCATCGTGGGGCTGGCCACACCTTCCGCCTCGGCCAACTGGGCGATCGTGCGCTCGCCCCCGAAGACCAACACCGAGAGCGCGGAGAGCTGGCCCGGCGGAACTCCCAGCGCCGAGTCGGCGGTTCGCGCCCGGCGCACGAGGTGGATCGACACCGAATTGAGCTGCGTGGCGAGGGCGGCCAGATCTTGCTCTTGCATCAGGTAGGTAGCCTACCTATTCTTCTCCTCGTGAGTGAGCCCCACCTTCGCCAAGTTGCCCAGCACGTTGATGACATGGATCGCGCAGTGGCGTTCTACCGGGATGTCGTCGGGCTTGGGCTCGTGGCCCGCTTCGAGCCCCCGGGACTTGCCTTCTTCGATCTCGGCAATGTGCGGCTGCTCCTCGATGCGGCGGCGCCGTCCGCGCTCCTCTACCTGGGTGTCGATGACGTCGCCCTCGAGACCGAACGACTTCGAGCGGAAGGCGTCGCGATCGAATCGGAGCCGCACACCATCTTCGTCGATGCGGGGGGCCAGTTCGGCCCGGCCGGCGAGGCCGAGGAGATGTCGTTCTTCCGCGATTCCGAGGGCAACCTGGTCGCCCTTGCCGGTCGCCGCGCACCCTCGGCGGGCTGATCCGGGCGAGAGCTCCGACACGCGAGGAACCCGGCCCTCGCGGGCCGGGTCCTGGTGGATCGGAGCAGATCGGTCAGTCGGCGTCACGCCGGTACAGCAACGCCGTGCCGATGACGATCGCTGCGGCCGTGAATCCGGCGAACAAGAACGCGTCCTGGGTGCGGCTGAGGCGGGCGGCCAACGTGGCCGGAGTGTCGCCCGCCGAACGGATGGCGAGCATCCCGGTGGCGGCGCTGAAGGGCATGAGGCGGGAGAGGTTCACCGGGGCCATGCTGCGGACGAGGTTCTCGATGACGAACATCCACACGAGAGCCGCCGACACGGCTGCCGAGCTGTGGCGGACGATCATGCCGATTCCCAGGCCGAGGAGCGCTCCGAGCGACGTGAGGACCAGCGTCCAAGCGGCGGTGGCGACGACGCCCGACGTGTCGCCCATGTCCATGCCGCTGGCGACGGCGCTGGCGAACCCGGCTGCCATCCCGACGATGCCCATCGCCAGACCGAAGGCGGTGAGGACGACGCCCTTGCCGGCGACGAGCACCCAGCGGGCGGGCTGTGCGGCGACGGAGTTGGCGAGCGTGCCGTGCTGGACCTCTGAGGTGTACATCAAGATGCCGGCGATGATCGTGAGTACCAGGGTGAACCAGGAGGACACCATGAAGCTGCCGGCCACCGTGAACGGCTTGTGGTCGTAGGGGTCGGTCCTCACGAGCGTTGCCAGGATCCACGACATCAACACACCGGCGACGATGGCCAGCAGGAAGATGGCGCGGTTGGAGCGCAGCGAGCGGAGCTTGATCCACTCGCTCCGGATCGCGGCCGGCACGCCTGCGAGATCCAGTCGGCGTGAGCGGGTGTTGACGGGGCCGGCGGTGGAGGCCACGAATGGTGTGGTGGGGAAGTCGGTGGTGGCGGTGGCGGTGTTCATGATGAGTCCTTTGGGGTGAGTGATTGGTGTGGTTGCGTGATGGGCGGCGGATGGTCAGGCGGCGACGAACTCGGCGCTGGCCCCGGTCATGTCGAGCAGGATCTCCTCGAGCGAACGAGAGCTCTCGGTGATCTCGATCACGTGGATGCGGTGGTCGAAGGCGATCTTCGAGACGGCCGCGAGCGTCGTGCCGGTGACCGTCAGCCGGTCCCCGTCGATCCCCACGACGATGTCGTGACGGTCCAGCAGCCGAGCCAGCTCGGATGCGTCGGTGGTGCGCACGATCACGGTGGTCTCGCCGCGGGCGAGGGTGGCTGCGACCGTCTCGGCGGCGAGCAGCGTCCCGCCACCCACCACGACCAGGTCGTCGGCGAACATCGCCAGCTCGCCGATCAGGTGGCTCGACACGAACACCGTGCCGCCCTTGGCGGCGAACTCGCTGAGCGAGTTGCGCAGCCAGCGGATGCCGTCGGGGTCGAGCCCGTTGGAGGGCTCGTCGAGCAGCAGCACGTCGGGCCGGCCGAGCAGTGCGCCGGCGAGTGCGAGGCGCTGGCGCATGCCGAGCGAGAAGCCCCCTGCGCGCTGGTCGGCGGCGGTGTCGAGGCCGACCTCGTGCAGCACTTCCTCGACCCGGCGAGCCGGGATGCAGCTGAGTGCTGCCATCGCCTGGAGGTGGTTCCGGGCGGTCCGGCCCGGGTGCATCGCACCCGCATCGAGCACCGAACCGACGACACGGGTCGGGTGCACCAGGTCGGTGTAGCTGACGCCGTGGTAGCGGACGTCACCCTGGTCGGGCCGGGTGAGACCGACCATCATGCGCATCGTGGTCGACTTGCCGGCGCCGTTGGGGCCGACGAAGCCCGTGACGCGGCCGGCGGCGACGTCGAAGGTCATGTCGCTGACGGCAAGGCGGTTGCCGTAGCGCTTGGTGAGGTGGGAGACAGTGATCATCGGGTGCTCGTTTCTTGGTGGATGGTGGTGGGGTCGACCGGCATGATCGAGATCAGCTCGACGTTCACCGACGTCAGGTGCGCCACCACTCCGTGGAGATGAGAGGCATCGCGCACCTCGCCGACGAGGCGTGTGGTGTCGTCGGGCGTGTGGTCGAAGGTGAAGTCGTCGAGGAGCGGCCGCAGCAAACGGGCGCTGGCCCTGCCCCGGATGACGATCTCGAAGGTGGTCGGTTCGGACATGACGCCAAGGTCTCATCCACCCAGGTGAGCGCGCCTCACCTCGCCCGTCATCTCACCCGGGTGATCCGTCGTGACGTATCGTCCCCGGGTGGCAGCAGACGAGATGGGGATGGCGGCGACCAAGCTGCGGCCGCCGACGCTGCCGACCCGTCTGGCCGCCCGGACCAGGCTCGACGCGATCCTCGACGACGCTGTCACCCGCCACGTGCCGCTGGTGCTCGCCAGCGCGCCGGCCGGATCCGGGAAGTCGACGATGCTCGCCGCCTGGTCGGTGCGACGCCCCGAGCAGGTGGCCTGGTTGCAGGTCGAGGACGCCGACTCCGACCCGGCCCGCTTCTGGTCGTCGCTGGTCGCCGCGATCGCTCGCCCCCGGCCCGGAGTGGGCGAGCGACTCGGCCCGCGGGTGGTGGGTTCCGGTGGCGACGATCGAGTGGTCGTCCCGATGCTCGTCAACGAGTTGGTCGACGACCCGTCGCACCTCGTCGTCGTGATCGACGACTACCACCTGATCAACGATCCCACCGTCCACCGCGGGATGGAGCGCCTCATCGACCTCTGCCCGCCGCAGCTGACAATCGTTGTTTCGTCCCGCGTCGACCCGCCGTTCCGGCTGGGACGCATGCGCGTGCGCAGCCTGGTCAGCGAGGTGCGTGCGCACGACCTGCGCTTCGCGACCGACGAGGCCACCGTGCTGCTCGGCACCGCCGGCGAGTCGCTGACGGCGACTGCGATCGGCGACCTCTGCGAACGTACCGAGGGCTGGGCAGCCGGGCTGGTCCTCGCCGGGATCTCGCTGGAGCGCTCTGCCTCACCGGGTCGCTTCGTCGATGCGTTCCGTGGCGACGACCAGCTCGTGGTCGGCTACCTCGGCGAGGAGCTGTTGGCGACGATGGAGCCCGACGACCGTCGTCGCATGTTGGAGACCTCGGTGCTCGACCGGTTCAACGGTCCCTTGGTCGACGCCGTCTGCGACTCGACCGGTGGCTCGCAGTGGCTGATCGAGACGGCTGCCCGCAACCAGCTCATCGTCCGCCTCGACAGCGCGGGCGAGTGGTTCCGCTACCACCACTTGCTGCGGGACCTGCTCGCTCTCGAGGCCACCCGCACGTTCCCGGATCGCCTGCCGACTCTGCACGGACGTGCCGCCGACTGGTTCGTCGCCCAGGGCGAACACGGCGAGGCGACTGCTCATCGGCTCGCTGCCGGCGACATCGCCGGCGCAATCGACCTCATGCGCTTCGTCGGGCCCGACCTGTTGGGTCGAGGTCAGGTGCGCACCCTGCAGCGGCTGCTCGAAGAGATCGGCCCCGTCGTGGCAGAGGACTCGGTGTGCTCGATGCTGAAGGGCTGGTGCGAGTATCTCGGCGGTCGATACGCAGCGGCGCAGGAGTGGCTCGACACGGCCACCTCGGTCTGGCCCCAGGAGTTCGATCCGATGCTCGCGACGCCACTGCGCATCAACGTCGCGCTCGGTCGTGGCGACGTCGCGACAGCACTCGGGTTCGCTCGGGCCGTCACCGCGATCGGCGATCTCCCGACGCGACCCGCCGAACTGGCGACCGCGGTCGGTGCTGCGTACACGTGGGCAGGGCTGGCGGCGGAGGCTCGCAAGTCCTTGGCCATCGCTGTGGCGAGTGCGACGGCCCAGCAGCGGCTCACCGCGCACACGATGTCGAAGGTGTCGATGGCGATCGTCGAGTTGGACGCAGGAAGCACTGCGGCAGCGCTCGCCGCCGCAGAGTCTGCGCTCGACACCGCCGAATCCTTCGGCCTGGCGGGGTACCACGGGGTTGCGCCGGCGTTCGCCGTACGCGCCGCGACCAGCCCCGACGCCGACCATCGCCGCGCCGACGCGCTGCACTCGGTGGTACTCGCCCGTCGTGCCACTACCGACCTCGGTCGCGCCTTCGTGCTCACCATCGCCGGTGGGACACTGCTCGACCTCGGCGACGACGCCGCCGCGTCGCTGCTCGCTGAGGCCCGAGTGATCCTCGACCAGTGCGTCGATCCCGGCATCGCCGGACAGCATCTCGCCCGCACCGAGTCTCGCCACCGCGTTGCCGCGGCACCGCCATCAGCCGTCGAGCTCGTCGAACAACTGACCGACCGCGAACTCGCCGTGTTGCGCTACCTGCCGACACAGATGTCGTTGCGCGAGATCGCCGCCGAGCTCTACGTGTCGATGAACACGGTGAAGACCCACTGCAGTGCGATCTATCGCAAGCTCGCCGTCGGCGACCGCAAGAGCGCGGTGCAGGTCGCTCGCACCCTGCACTTGCTCTGACCCACGACAGAATCTCGTCGAGTGGCGCTCGCTACGCTCCGGCGATGCAGATCGAACACGATGGCGTTTCGCTCCACGTTGCCGAAGATGGCAACCCCGACGGTCCGGTGGTCCTCTTCCTGCACGGCATCACGTCGTGCGCAGAGACTTGGGACTGGGCGTTGCCCGATCTCGTGGCCGACCATCGCGTCCTCCGTCTCGACTTCCGTGGCCACGGGGATTCCGGTCGCGCTCCGGACACGTACGGCTTCACCACGTGCGTCTCCGACGCGATTGCGGTCTGTGAGCAGGTGGCGGGCCGGCCGAGCGTCGTCGTCGGGCACTCTCTCGGCGGTGGCACCGCCGCGGCGCTCGCCCAGGTTCGGCCCGACCTCGTGCGCGCCGTGCTGCTCGAGGATCCGGCCATCATGAGTGGCACGCTCGAGCCAGACGACGGCGAGCCGAACGCGCTGCTCGCCGTGTTCACGCTGATGCGCCAGTCGATTCCGATGCTGCAGGAGAACAAGGTCTCGGTCGACGCGCTGGTCGACGTGCTCAACGTCAGCCCCTCCCTCGACGGCGGACAGTTCCAGGACTCGCTGTACGCCGACGCGATCCGAGCGATGGCGACGGGGATGCTCCGCCTCGATGCCAGCGTCCTCGACGGTGTGCTCGAAGGACGCATCGACCACGTCTACGACCCGTCGGCACCGATCCCGGTGCCGGGCATCGTGGTCTGCGGCGACGAGGCGTCACCCGACACCATCGTTCGCGCTCCCGAGAAGTCGGCCCTCGCCCAGCACAGTCCCCACATCGACGTGCGGATGGTCGCCGGCGCCGGACACCTCATCCACGACTCGCTCGCCCACCGCGAGCAGATGCGCGCCGCCCTGCACGACGTCCTCGCCATGGCCTGATCCCCCGATCTTGCTTCTGTGCCCCGCCCCGACCACCAAGGTTGGAGGTGGAGACGGGACACAGACGGGAATTGCGAAGGCGGGGCAGGGCAGGAGGAGCGTCAGGTCGCGGACTGGATCGTGGTCCACACGCGCTGCGCCGTGGTGGGGATGTCGATGTGGCGCACGCCGAGATGGGCGAGCGCGTCGACGACGGCGTTCTGCACCGCCGGCGTGGCGCCGATGGTGCCGGACTCACCGATGCCCTTGGCGCCGAGCGGGTTGATCGGCGACGGTGTCTCCTGCGGGTGCCGTTCGAAGCTGGGCAGCTCGGCCGCCGACACCAGCGCGTAGTCGAGGAAGTTGCCCGTCTTGGGGTTGCCGTCCTCGTCGTAGACGAACTCCTCCATCAGCGCCTGGGCGATGCCGGAGGCGACACCGCCGTGCACCTGGCCGGCGACGAGCATCGGGTTGACCATGATCCCGCAGTCGTCGCAGGTGACATGGCGGACCACTTTCACCTCTCCGGTCTCGCGGTCCACCTCGACCACGGCGAGGTGCGTGCCGAACGGGAACGCCGAACCGACCGGTTGGAAGTCGGCTTCGGCGAGGAACGGCTCGCCCGCGCTCGTGATGGCGGCCTCGGCGACCTCGCCCCACGAACGGGTCATCGCCGGTGTCCCTGCGACGGAGAAGTCGCCGGTCGCGGCATCGAGGACGATGTCGTCGGCGCTCGCTTCGAGCAGCTCGGCGGCGACTTCCTTGGCGCGCTCGATCAAGGCCTCACCGGCGAGCTTGATCGCCGACCCGCCGATCTGCAGCGACCGCGACCCGCCCGTGCCGTTGCCTCGAGCCACGAGGTCGGTGTCGCCGTGACGTACCTCGATCTTGTCGAAGGGGATGCCGGTCAGGTCGCTCGCGATCTGGGCGAACACCGTGTAGTGGCCCTGCCCGTGGGGTGACACGCCGGTCAAGAGCAACGCGGTGCCGTCGGGGCGGACCTCCATCGAGCCGAAGTCGGGCGTGGTGACCGGGTTGGTGATCTCGATGTACGAGGCCCAGCCGAGGCCGAGCAGCGTCGCGTCGGGATCCTCGCGCCGGCGCGCCTGCTCGGCGCGGAGCTCGGCGTAATCGACCTGGGCGAGCACCTCGTCGAGCGCGCCCGCGTAGTTGCCCGAGTCCATGGTGATGCCCATTGCGTTCGTGTACGGGAACTGCTCGGGGGCGATGAAGTTGCGCCGGCGGACCTCGGCGGGATCCATGCCGATCTCGGCGGCGAAGGCGTCCATCATCCGCTCGATGATCTGCGCTGCCTCCGGTCGACCCGCTCCGCGATAGGCGCCGATGGGCACGGTGTTGGTCACGACCGACACGGTCGACACGTCGACCTTGGCGATGTCGTAGGGGCCGCTGGCGAGGTTGCGGGCGAAGATCGGCAGGACGGATCCGACCTCGGGGTACGCCCCGCCGTCCTGGATGACGTGCGACCGGAAGCCGAGCACGCGACCGTCACGCGTGCCGCCGATCGTGGCGGTGATCTCCTGACCGCGGCCGTGCACGAGACCGAGCATGCTCTCCGACCTGGTCTCCACCCAGCGCACCGTGCGACCCAGCTTGCGGGCCAGCACTGCGGTGAGGATCTCCTCGGGTGACGTGCCGTGCTTGGCACCGAAGCCGCCGCCGACGTCGGGGGTGATCACCCGCACCTGCGACGGCTGCAGGCCGAGCGCGTTGACGAGCCCGTCACGCGTGCCGTGGGCGCCCTGGTTCTCCGACCACTGCGTGAGGTGCTCGACGCCGTCGATCGTCTCCCACTGCGCGACCGCGGCGCGCGTCTCGAGCGGGCACGGCGCGAGCCGGTGGTTGCGGAACGACAGCTCGACGGTGACCTCGCATCCCTCGAACACGTCGGCACCCGTTCCCGGGATCGCGAACACGGTGTTGGTGCCGGCCTCGGGGAACAGCAGCGTCTCGTCGGTCAGCGAATCGTGGACGGACACCACGGCGGGGAGCAGGTCGACGTCGACGAACACGGCCTCGGCCGCGTCCACCGCCTCGGCGTGCGACGTGGCGACGACCACCGCCACCGGCTCGCCGACGTAGCGCACCCGCTCACCGGCCAGCCGCATGCGTTGCATCGCCCCGTTGAACATCGGCATGCTCGGCGGGTACGGGGTGAGCTCGAGGTCGGCCGCGGTGAACACGCCGACGACGCCGGGCATGCCGATCGCATCGTCGACCTCGATGCCGGTGATGGTGCCGTGGGCCACCTGGGAGCGCACGAACACGGCGTGCAACGCGCCGTCGAAGGGGAGATCGTCGACGTAGTGGCCGCCGACGGTCAGCAGCGCGGGGTCTTCCTTGCGGATCACGTTGGTGCCGAGCATGCTCATTCGGGGTACTCCTCAGGTTCGGGGGCTCTCGACATCATGGCAGTCCAGGGCGAGCGCGCGTCCCGTGGAGCTGCTCAGTCGTGCGCTTCCAAGCGGAGTGCCGTCGCGACCTCGAGGCGGAAGCGCCCGCGCCCGGTTCGTTCCATGCGCAGCGGTGCGTCTCGCTCGTCGAGGCGCCGCTTCAGCATCACCAGGCGGGTGTCGAGGTTGTCACGGAAGCCGGGCAGATCGAGGGAACGATCGAGGCGGAGTTCCTTGTTGGTGAACTCTGTCTGCGCCTCCTGCAGGTAGCGCTGCACGAGCGACCAGAGAATCCTGCCCGCCACGCCGCGGATGAGGTAGTCGCCGTCGAGGAACACGCTGCCGTCACCGGCGAAGAACCGCACGTGGGTCTCCTCACCCGATGGCGGACGGGGTGCGACCGGCGCGCTCGACGTGCCGCGGTCCACCACGTCGGCGTTCGACCGCTCGTTGTCGATCGCCTGGGCCACCAAGGCGGCCACCACGGCGAGGACGGCCTCGTCGTCGTCGTCGAACGCCAGCGAGATCGGGCTGTCGACGACGAGCACGCCCGCCAGCTCGCCGCGAGCCAGCGCCGGGACGGCGAGCCGGCTCTGCGTGTCACCCAGTTCGGGCAGGGGCACGTCGAGTCCGGGTCCCACCTGGGTGCTCGCCTCGAACGACCGTCGTACGCTGTGCGAGTACTTCCGCATCTGACGGAGCTGCCCGACTCGCACGGGCTCGCATCGGTCGGCGGCGGCGCCGGCGACCCCTTCGCCGACCTCGACCTCGGAGCCGACGCCTTCGGCTGGGAAGCCGTGGCTGGCGATGGTGAACAGCCGTGCGCCGACCTCGTCGAGCAGCATCACGGACGAGTGACGGTAGCCGAGCAGCTCGTCGAGACCGACCAGCGCGACGTCCATCACGCTCTCCAGGTCCGCGCATCGACTGATCCGCCTCACCAGCTCGGCCGAGGCCGCCAGCGTGACCGGACGGTGCCCGCGCTCGTCGACGGGCATCGACGTCCCGAGATCGCGGATCAGCTCGATCCGCTCGACGCGGCAGATGTCGGCGGACCGCAGGCGAAAGACGTCGCGCATGCCGGCGAGCGCGGCCACGCGGTCGACGTCCTCGCGGAGCCGCTCGAACACGGGACCCCGCCGGTCGGTCCGCTCGTAGCGCAGGGTCAGGCGATACTCGCAGTAGTTGAACGGATCCAGCAGCATCAGCGAGGCGTGCGGGTTCTCCGCCAGGTTCCTGGAGGTCTTCGACATGAACTGGTTCGAGAGCGCGACCCGCTCCTCGTCGACCGGGTGCACCGCGGACAGGTAGGTGATGTTGGGGACGCCGGCAGCGCTCGAGGTCGCGATCACGGCGGGGACCCGCCCGTCGAAGCAGCGACGCAGGTCGCGCATGGTCGCATCGACCGTCATGAGTCGGTGACCGCCATCCGGGTGCCCGCGGACGGGCCCGGGGTCTGGTCGAACGAGTCGTCGACGTCGATGACGAAGGGCACCACACCGCAATCGCTCCAACGGGTGAGCATCTCCATCGGCTCGCCGTCGGTCTCGTGGATGTCGCCGATGAAGTCCTTGGTGTACTGCTGTTGCTTCGCGATGTCGACCTCGGTCGCGGCCTCGACGGACACCACCCGCCCCTTGAGCTGGATCGAACGCAGCGTGCGCACCGAGGCCGTCGTGATCGCGACGATCGAGCCGACGCGCAGATTGGCGAGCGTGACCTCGTCGGCGGCGTCGGCCAGCACTCGCACTCGACCGGCCGTGGCATCGACGACGGTGAGGCCCCAGCCGCGGCCGGCATGGGGCGTCGCGTCGGCGTCGGTGGAACCGATCAGCACGGCGCAGCCGGAGTGGAAGAACTCGATCGTCGTGCTGTCGAACATGGTTCCCACCTCCTCGGTCGCGTCAGTTTCGAAAACCTAGTGAGTTCTTAGCAATCCGATACGAAGTTCTTCGGAGCGGGCTCCCGGCGGGTCGTCGCACACTGATCCACGTCGCCACCGCGACCACCCATCACCCAGGAGAACCGCCATGACCATCACTGAGACCATCATCGCCGACCGGCTCCAGCCCGTTGCCTTCGACCTGTATCGCGACATCCACAAGGGCATCCGCGCCGAGCTCTTCTCGGTCGTCGCCGAGGCTGGTCGCACCGACCCGGCCGACGACGCCGACGCGGCCGCGCTCGCCGCCCAGGTGCATCGCACCGTGCAGCTGCTCGTCGATCACGCCGAGCACGAGGACGGTGTCCTCCAGCCGGTGCTCGAGCTGCACGCTCCGACCCTCGCCGAGCAGGTCGCCGCCGACCACCTCGCGCTGGAACGTCGACTCGACCTCCTCGCCGCCCTCGCCACCGAGGCCAGCGCAGCGAGCGAGCGGCGTGCCCTGCTGCACGAGCTGTACATCGAGCTCGCCCTCTTCACGGCCGACTACCTGCGTCACCAGGACACCGAGGAGCGCCAGGTCGGCCAACTGCTGCAGTCGGCCGTCGGCGTCGACGGCGTCATCGAGCTGCACATGGCGATCATCGGGAACATGGCACCGCAGCAGCTGATCTCCGGGCTGGCCGTGATGTTCCCGGCGATGAACGTCGACGACCGCACCGAACTGCTCGGCGGCATGAAGGCCACCGCACCGGACGAGGTCTTCCAGGGTGTCTGGAGCCTGGCCCGCTCGGTCCTGTCGGCCGACGACCACCGCGCAGTCGCGGTGCGACTCGGCATCGCCTGATCCCTACCCGTCATCCCGCAGAAGGTCCGGAGCTCGATCCGGGCCTTCTGCGCGTGCTCAGTCCAGCTTGAACAGCGCTCTCGCGTTGTCGCCGATGAACGCCCGCCGCTGATCCTCGGGAAACATCGCCACGAGCTCGTCGAGGTCGTGGATGTACTCGGGGGTGTGGTCCGCGTGCGGGAAGTCCGACGCCCACATGAACCGCGAGACGCCGTAACGCTGGGCGAGGGCGGGCACCATGCGCTCGTCGGGGTCGGCGCTGATCCAGATGCGCTCGCGGAAGTAGTCGCTCGGCTTGTGCTGCAGCGGGACCCGGTTGCCGATGAACGTGTGCCCGTACACGGCGTCGATGCGGTCCAGCCAGTAGCCGATCCATCCGGCGCCGGACTCGAGCACGAGCACCTTCAGCCGGGGGAACTTGTCGAACACGCCGTAGTCGAACAACGTCGTGAACTGGTGGCGGACACCGTCGGACGCGGTGACCGAGGCGAGCAGGCGGAGCTGCTTGACGTTCTCCCACGTGCCCATGCGGGTGCCTTTGGTCCACTGCGGTTCGAACGTGGGGGGGATCGCGAACGGCACGTCGAGGTCCTGCGCGGCGGCGAACACGACGTCGTGGTCGGGATGGCCGAGCGGGGTGCCGTCGTGGGTGAACGGCGCGACGTACGCGCCGACCGCGCCCTCGCCGACGGCGCGTTCGAGCTCCCTGGCGGCAGCGGCCGGATCGGTCAACGAGAGGTGCGCGGTGGGGGCGAGTCGCGGCTCGTCGGCGCAGAACTCGCAGATCCAGCGGTTGTACGCCTTCGTGTACGCCTGCGACAGTGCCGGATCCTCCACCTCGGCCTCCCACAGCAGGCCGACCGTGGTGTAGAGGATCGCGGTGTCGATGTGCTCGGCGTCGAGCACCTGCACGCGCTCGCGCGGGTCCATCGAGCCGAACGGTGCCTCGCGCAGGTACGTGCGGGCCGGGTCCTTCTGCATCGCCGGCAGGTCCGGTGCCCCCATCGCGCCGAGCGTGGAGGGAAAGCCGCCGCGACTCATCCGCGACGGGCGACCGTCGATCTCGAGCTCTTCCAGGCCGTGCTCGTCGACCTTGAAGCGCAGCGCTCGGTCGCGGAACTGCGGGTCGATGTACTCCTCCCACAGCGTGGGTGGTTCGAGGATGTGGCCGTCGGCGTCGACGGCGCCGTCCTCGGCGACGCGGTGCGTCGCGTGGATGGGCTTCTGCGCAGCGATCGTCAGGGCCATGGTGTCTCCCCCGTGTTCGACGTACTCGCGAACGTAGAACCACGCTCGTGCCCCGCTCGCACCGGAGCGACCTACGTCGAGACGTGGCTACCTTGGAGGGGATGGAACTTCGCCCGCTCGGTCAGCTGCAGGTGTCCGTCGTCGGACTGGGCTGCAACAACTTCGGGATGCGCCTCGATCCCGACCGGACGAAGGTGGTGGTGGACGCAGCGATCGAGGCCGGCATCAACTACTTCGACACCGCCGAGAGCTACGGGCAGGGCATGTCCGAGGAGTACCTCGGCAGGGCGCTCGGCCGCCGCCGAGCCGATGTGCTCATCGCCACCAAGTGGGGCCACACCGTGAGCCTCGCCGAAGGGGAGCGCGGCGGCGACCCCGTCCAGATCCGCCGCCGGCTCGAGGCGAGCCTGACCCGGCTGGGCACCGACTATGTCGACCACTACCAACTGCACCGGCCCGACCCCGACACGCCACCCGAAGAGACCTTGGGCTGCCTCGCCGAGCTGTGCGCCGAGGGCAAGATCCGTGAGATCGGCTGCACCCACTTCACCGCCGGCGAGCTCGAGCAGTCGCACACGGCCGCCGTCGAACACGGGCTCGCCCCATACCCGTCGGTGCAGAACCACTACAGCCTGATCACGAGGGACCCCGAGACCAACGGCGTGTTCGACGCCTGTGAACGGCTCGGCATCCGCTTCGTGCCGTACTTCCCGCTGGAGTCCGGCCTCCTCACGGGCAAGTACCGCCAGGGCGAGCCGCGGCCGGAGGGGTCGCGGCTCGCGTCGTGGGGCGATCGCGCTGCGGCGTTCATCGACGACGACAAGCTCGCCGTCGTGGCCCGCCTCACCGGATGGGCCGAGTCGCGTGGCCACACCCTGCTCGACCTGGCCATGAGCTGGCATACCTCGCACCCGCTCGTCGCGTCCGTGATCGCCGGTGCCACCACACCCACACAGATCGCGGCCAACGTCGCCGCGTCCACGTGGGCCCTCACCGCGGCCGACCGGGCCGACGTGGAAGCTGTGCTCGCCGGGGCGTGATCGTTCCCCATTGACGGCGCCGGTGTCGTCGGGCCAAGGTGGACGTGGAGGTGCACGATGTCCGACTTCATCGATGACCAGTCCGGTGCGGAGCAACTGGACGAGGAGGTGACGGGGCTCGACGATCCGGTCACCAGCGACGAGGTGGCCGCCGACTACCCACCCGATCACCTGGAGGGGGTGCCGTTTGCCGACGCCGACGTCACCGACGAGTCGTTCGAGGAACGTACCGCTCAGGAAGAACCCGATCAGCTGCCTGACAACTGACCCTCGTCGGGTGCGACGTCGCGTGCCGTCTCGGCGATCTGCTCGAACTCGCGTTGCTTGTCCGACAGCACGTCGTCGTCGAGCTCTTCGAGATCGAGCAACCGGTTGTCGGCCGCCGCGATCACGTGGATCAGCTCGTCGAGCTTGATCTGCAGCGCCGACGTGTCGCGGTTCTGACTGTTCTGGATGACGAACACCATGAGGAACGTGACGATCGTCGTGCCGGTGTTGATCGTCAGCTGCCAGGTGTCGTTGAAGTGGCACACGGGTCCGGCGAGCGCCCACATGACGATCACCAGCACTGCGCCGATGAACGCGGCGGGCTTCCCCGACGCGGCGGCGGCCGCCCGTGCGAAGCGGGTGAACCGGTTCGAGCCCTGTGGCCGAGCGTCGGCCGCACGGGAAGGAGCTGTCAGGGACATGTCTCAGACCTCCGCATCATCGGTGACCATGACCAACTGCTCGCCGCTCGGTGACCGCTGCAGCCAGAGCTGCCTCATGACGGCGCTCGCGGCGCCGGCGAGCGGCACAGCCAGGAGCGCACCGACGACACCGAAGAGCTCGACGCCCATGAGGATGCTGAGCAGGACCACGAGTGGGTTCGCCGACACGGCGCGCTTCATCACGACGAGCTGGAGGACGGAGTTCTCGAACTGCTGGTACACGATGAAGAACACGATCGCCGCGATGCCGACGCCGGGTGACACGAGGAACGATGCTGCGATCGCGGCCACGGCGCCGAGCGTTGCGCCCACCAGCGGGATGAGGTCGGCGAACGCGACCCACAACGCCAGCACGACCGCGCTGGGCACGTGACAGACGAACAGGAACAGGAACGCGGCACCTCCGGCACAGGCGCTGATCACGAGGTTGCCCACCATGTAGCCGCTGACGGCGTGTGCCGCGAGTCGGCCCAGTTCCGTGGCGCGGTCGTGATGGCGTGGCGGGATCAGACGCCTCCCGGCGGTGGCGAGGGCGGCCGACTGGGACAGCAGGAGGCACGTCATCACAGCGATGGTCAACGTCGCGAGGATGCCGCGCAGCAGCGCCCCCGGCATCGCGGACGAGATGGACGTCGCGGTGTTCGTCAGTTCGCTCTCGTGATCGGCGACGAGCCGCTCGAGCCCCAACGACTTGATCACCCCGCCGAGGGGACCGCGGCCCTGCGCAGCATCCCTCACGGTGCCCGGTAGGTCGGATAGCGCGGCGGCGGCCTGAGCGCGCACGGGGAGGAGGAACAGCGCGACGAGTCCGAGCGTGACGGCGACGGCGATCACCACGACCGTGCCGATCGCGAGACCCCTGCGCATGTGGCACCGTCGTTCGAACCAGCTCACCGGGCCGTTGAGCACCACGGCGAAGAACCCAGCGATGGCGACCCACACGATGATGCGCGACGCGCGGTAGATCACGATCGTGAGCAGCAGGGTCGCGGCGACCACGGCGACCGTTCCCACGATCGTCCGCCAGGGCACGGCCTTCCACGGCGGGACGGGGGGCGGCTCCGCCGTGGAAGGCTCGCGGACCTCTTCGAGCATCGCCGTCGCTTCGGCGACGGTCATCGTCGCCCATGGCAGATCCGAGTGTGGCGGGTCGACGGAGGTGGTCACGGGCCGGGGCTACCCCGCGTTCCGCACGTGCAAACCCGGTCCGTTCGAGAAGTCAGATCCTGGTGGAGCCTCGACGGCGACGCTTCGTGCTCACCTCCTTGCGTCGGGTGGTGTTCTGTGCGTACTGTCAGCGTTCTGGTGCTGTGAGGGCGGGAGTCCTGGATGTCTCGGTGTGTGGTGTCGGGTGGGCGTGGTCGGCTGGTGCGGGGTGTGGCCCGTGTGATGGTGTTGTCGGTGGTGGTGGGGGGTTTGACGTTCGTGTCGCCGCCGGTGTCGGCTCGGGGTCCGGTGTTGTTGTCGGATTCGTGGCAGCCGTCTGATCCGGTGGTGCCGGGCCCGTTGGCGGAGCCGACGGAGTATGTGGATCGGAGTGTGCCGGCGCCGGTGTTGGTGGCGCCGGACCCCGTTCGGTTGTCGGCTGATGTGTTGACGGTCGACACCACCGCAGCGGTGGGCAAGCCGGTGCGAGTGGGGTTGTCGCCGTTGTCGGTGCAGGTGTTGCGTCCAGCTGAGGTGACGCAGGTGGCGGACAAGCCGGTGTCGGGGTTGGTGTCGGAGGTCGCGCCGGTGGTGCCGGTGTCGTTGGCGGATGGGTCGACGGATGGTGTGGTGCAGGGTTCGTTGACGGTGCGGGTGTTGTCGACGGACGAGGCGATGAAGGCGGGGTTTGATGGTGTGGCGTTCGCGGTGGATCCGAGCGCGGAGCTGGTGGGTGTGAAAGATCCGGTGTGGTTGCGTTTCGAGATCGATTGGTCGGCGTTGAAGGACAACTACGGGGCGGAGTGGGCGTCGCGGTTGCAGCTGTTGGCGACGGATTCTTGCGGGCTCGCGGCGCAGGTCTCGAAGGAGTGTGATCGGTCGGCGACGGTGTTGCCGTCGGTGGTCAATGATGTTGGCCGTCAGGTGTTGGTGGTCGAGGTCGAGTTGGGTGCGGTGACGCCGGTGGTGTCGGCGGGTGGGTTTGGTGCGTCGCGTGGGTACCGGCCGCGGTCGTCGTCGAATGGTGGTCCCGGTTTCGGGTTGTCGGCGGGTGCGTCGTCGCAGTACGGGAACTACGCGGCGACGAGTTTGGCGGGGTCGCAGCGGTGGTCGAATGGTGGCAACTCGGGCGGGTTTTCGTGGTCGTATCCGATGTCGGGTCCGTCGACGCCGGGTGGGTCGGTGTCGACGTCGTTGGATTATTCGTCGGGTGCGGTCGATGGGTTGACGGCGGATGAGAACACCCAGGGCGGTCAGGTGGGTGTGGGGTGGTCGATGCCGTCGTCGTTCATCGAGCGCCGGTACAAGACGTGCGCGTTTGATGGGAGTACGGCGTGGAAGGGGACGGCGTGCTGGTTCAACGACAACGCGGTGATCTCGTTGAATGGTGAGAGCGGCGAGTTGGTGAAGGACTCGGGTGGGTCGTGGCATCTGGAGGCTGATCCTGGGTGGCGGATCCGCCGGTTCAGCGCCGGGCCGGAGACGCAGGGGTCGGTGGGGGTGGATTCCAATCAGGAGTACTGGGTGCCGTCCAGGGTGGTCACCACCCAGGACGGCACCCAGTACTGGTTCGGGTTCGGGTTGGAGAAGGGCACCGGTGGCGACACTCCGGGTGCTGCGGGTGCGCCGGGGACGGTGACCAAGAGTGTGTGGACCCAGCCGGTGTTGGGGAACAACGCGGGGGAGCCGTGCAACGGGTTGACGAACAACTGGTGTCATCAGGCGTACCGGTGGATGTTGGACCGGGTCGTGACTGCGACGGGTGTGACGTCCACGTACTTCTATGACACCCATGTCAACACCTTCGGGTTGGGGTCGACGCCGGGGTGGGCGACGAAGTATGTCGCTGGTGGCGAGTTGGTGCGCATCGAGTACGGGCAGTTGGAGGCCGACGCGAATGTCGCGGATCGGCATCCGGCCAAGATCGAGTTCAACTATTCGTGGCGGTGCAACACGTTGAACAGTTCGTGTCCGCAGCCGACCTCGTCGAACGGGTCCCAGTTCCCGGACATCCCCAACGACGAGATCTGTGGCGAGTTCGCGACGTATTGCGTGAAGTACGCGCCGACGTTCTTCGATTGGAAGGTGTTGAACTCGGTCTCGACGTTCCGCCTGGAGACGTCGGGGTCGACCGCGTTGTATCACAAGGTCGACGATTTCAACCTGACCACCGAGTGGTTGGACAACGACGACGAGGACGCCACGAACGCGAACAAGTTGTGGTTGCGTTCGATCCAACGTGTCGGCTGGCAGGGCTATGACGCCAACGGTCAGACGTCGTACGCGTTGCCGAAGATCTGGTTCGACTCGACGAGCTCACGGTTGGCGAACCGCTCCGACTACGTGCTGCCGACGGTGGTCAAGCAGAAGTACTACCGGGTTGATCTGATCACCGACGAGCTCGGTGGGCGCACCTCGGTGGCGTATTCGGCGGTGGACAGCACCTGTGCGGGTGTGTCGTCGGGGTGGGACACCAACACCCGCCGCTGTTACGCCCGCTACTACAACCCGTCGTCGGGCACTCCCGGGTTCGCCAGGTGGAACAAGTACGTCGTCAACTCGATCACCAGCCAAGACCTGGCCCGGTTGCAGCCATCGGTGACGACGACCTACACCTACGACACCGCCGGGATGGGGTGGCATCACAACGACGACCCGATGGCCACCGCCGGGACCACCACCTGGGACGAGTATCGCGGCTACAACTGGGTCGAATCGACCACCGGCACCGGGACCGCAGCTGCGAAGTCCCGCAGCTACTTCTTCCGTGGCATGTGGGGCGACCTGCTCGCGTCGGGGACCAAGACCACCGCCTACACGAACTCGATCGGCGAGACCGTCAACGACGCGAACTGGTTCCGCGGCCGACCCTATGAGACCCAAACCAAGAACGCGACCTCGACCAAATCGAGGACGTTCACGAACTACGTCGGTATCGGCTCCACCGCTGGCACGGGGAACGCGACCCTGGCCCGCCGGGTCGGGACATCGTTCAACCGGACCAACATGGTCGACGCCAACAAATGGACCAAGATCTCCTACACGTATTCGGGCGGTGTGCTGTCCCAGGAGATCAACCTCGGTGACGCCGGCAATGCCGCCGGGTCCGACCCCAACACCACCGACGACACCTGCACCAGCCACTTCTACACCGCGACCGCCACCTCGGATGCTGAGCGCTTCATCGAAGGACTCGAGTTCGGTACCAACGTCGTCGGTGGCGGGGCGGGATGCCCAGGTGTCAACAACACCTACATCTCGAGCACCAACACCTACTACGACCTCGCCAACGAGACCTGGGCGGGCGCCACACAGCTCCCCATCTACGGGCTGGTCACCCGAGTCGTGAAATCCACCAGCGCCACCGCGGTCGTCAAGACCTACGCCACCTACGAACCCAACGGGTTCGGCACCGTCGCGCCGTACATTCCCGGCTACGCGCGACCAGTCACCACGACCGACGCCCGCACCAAGACCAGCACGATCACCTACACACCGGTGTCCTCGGGGGCGGCGATCAACCGCAACGACCTGTCGATCGTCACCCACGACCCGATCAGTACACACACGACCACGACGTTGTTCGACAACTTCGGCCGCGCCTACCGCACCACCGACGCCAACGGCCGGGCCACCAACCTGTGCTTCGACCAGTTGGGTCGCACGACCCGCGTGTACATGGCCGACGGCGGGTTCACTTCCTGCACCACCGGGACCCCCAATCTGATCTACGACTACTGGTCGGTCACGGTCACTGCGACCCCGCGTGACTCGGTCGCTTGGCGGGTCCAATCCCAAAGCCTGTTCGCCGTGAATGGCGCCCCGTACAACCCCGTCACCGGCGACCTGTACAAAGTCACGATGGCCTACCTGGACGGGTACGGCCGGTCACTGCAAACCCAAACCCTGTCACCGACCGGTGGGCGAATCGTGACGCGCACCAAATACGACGCCAACGGCCGCCCGACCCAACAATCCGCCCCCTACCCGGCGACCGGGACGTCGTTCGTGTTCGACACCTCCGCCGACACCACCAACGGGCTCCGCGACACCGTCACCACCTACGACGCGCTCGGACGGACCACCAAAGTCGAATCCAAGTACGGGACGGGCAGCACCGTCGCCGTCGCACACGAACAAACCACCGAATACGACGACGTCAACCTGGCCACCATCTCCCACCTGCCCGGGTCACCGACCTCCACCGTCGGCGCCACCGCGACCACCACCGATGTCCTCGGGCGGACCACCGCCGTCAAGCGATACACCAACACCGGCGGTGACACCGTCACCACCTACACCTACACCAACACCGGCAACGGGCCCGTGGTCACCTCCACCGACGCCGACAGCCACGTCACGACCACCGCCAGCGACTGGCTCGGCCGAGTTCTCTCGACCGATGAACCCGACCAGGGTTTCACCGCCTACACCTATTACGACACCGGACAGGTCCGCTGCATCTACAGCGCCAAAGGCCAGCTGCGACTGTTCACCCTCGACGACGCCGGCCGAACCCTCCAAGAGCTCCTCGCACCGTCGGGCACCAGCACCTGCCCTGCGATCGGCGATCCACTCACGGGGTGGACGCAGCTGAGTTCGTTCACCTACGACCCGGCCGGTGGCATCGGTGCCACCGCGTCAGCGACCTCGTACTCCGACACCGGAGCGGAGCAGGTGAAAGCGGAGGTTGCGTCGTCGGGGGCGTTCGACACCCGGGGCCGGTTGGTGAAGAGCACCGTCACGGTGAAAGCTGCGAACGACACGTCGAACCCGAATGACGACTTGCTCGAAATGGCCGTCACCACCGAACAGGCCTACACCCAGGACGACCAGATCTACCAGACCGTCTACCCGGGGATGACGACTTCGAGCAACCTTCCGGACCCCGAGATCGTGACTGCGACGTTCAACTCGCTCGGAATGCCCATCCGGGCGCTGTCCGACTTCGGTGGCGGTAGCGGAGTCACCTACGTCCATGCCACCACCTACGACAGCATCGGGCGGATCACCCAACGCATCATGGGTGGCACCGGCAGCACCCACGGGCTGCAACGCGACTACACCTACCGCGTTGATGACGGGCGGATCAACACCATGCAAGCCACCGACTCCTCGTCGAGCGGCAGCAGCATCGTGCAGAACGACACCTACACCTACGACACCGTCGGCAACCCCTCCAAAGTCGTGCGCGACCCCGCCGGAACCACCAACGACGAGACCGCCTGCTACACCTACGACGCCCGCCAACGCCTCACCCGCGCCTTCGTCCTTGGTGGCACCACCGGGAACTGTGCCACCACCCCCGTCGTCACCGGCGGCCCGGCACCCTTCGACGAGTCCTACACCTACGACAAGATCGACCGGATCACCACCTCCGGCACCACCGGCAGCGTGCGCACCTACGGCACCACCGGTGCGACCGTCTCGTCGTGCTCGCCCGGCACCGACACCACCAAACCCCACGCCGTCCCCTACATCACCGCCCCCGGAAACCCCCTGTCGACCAGTGGCAGGGTCAACACCTACGACTGCAACGGCGCCCAACTCACCGACACCAACACCACCGCGGGGATCACCAACACCTACACCTGGGACGCCCGCCAACGCATGGTCGCCGCCACCCGCACCACCCCCACCGCCACCACCAACTCCACCTTCGCCTACGACACCACCGGCCAACGCGTCCTGCGCACCGAGACCACCGCCGGCGTCACCACCAAAACCGTCTACATCGGTGCCATCGAATACCGGTGGAGATCCACCACACCCACCACCATCCAAGCTCTGCGCACCTACAGCGGTGCTCAACGCGGCTACGACGGCACCCTCGTCTGGACCGCCGGCGACACCCAAAACAGCATCAACATCGCCCTCACCAACACCGGGACCCTCACCCGCACCGCCTACACCCCCTACGGCACCATCCGCACCGGCACCACCACCAACGACCGCGGCTTCCTCAACCAAACCAACGACCCCAACACCACCCTCAACTACCTCAACAACCGCTACCAAGACCCCACCACCGGCATCTTCCTCAGCGTCGACCCCCTCGTCGGCAAGACGGGCACCCCATACCTCTACGCCAACGGCAACCCCACCACACTCAGCGACCCCACCGGTCTTGCAGCCTGTGACGATGACGGCAACTGTCCGTGGTCGGATGGGGTGACAAGGCAGGAGCAACTGGCCCGGCTTGAGGCTGAGCTGTATGAGTCCGCAGCTAGGGATGCACGCGTCTCGGAGCCCCAGGCAATGGGATTCTTCATTGCTCGCGTTCTAGACCCGTTCCACGATGCCGTCGGAATCGACATCGCGAGAAGATCCGGCGCCAGCTTTGAGATCGGCTGCTCGGTCCCGGGAGGTATGCCGGACCTCTGCAAGGGCAGCGACCCGAAGTACGTCGGCGAGTTGAAGTACCGGACCCCGTGGAGCATTGGGGCCGGCAAAGCGCAGTTGGGCCGCTACGGCGGCGACGATGGCGTGGAGGTCAAGCGTGGAGTCTTTGGGACCTCTGGCTCGACCAGGGTCGGCATTCTGGTGTTCGACTGGCAGGAGGATCCCGAGGTTGACGGCCTTTACACGTACAAGTTGAACGAGTGGGACTTGAGCGCATTGCTGGCGGCGATGGAATCGACGCTCGCACAAAATCGAAGGAACCAGTCGACGGCTCGGGCGACGGCCAACGGGTCGGCGGCGTCGCTGGCGCCAACTCCTGATCCGCGACTCTGGATTTTGGCGGCGGCCGGTGGGGCAGCGGCGGGCTACCTGATGAGTGGCGGCGCTCCGCCCGGTCGGGCAGCCCACTTTCTGTAGCCCGTGACGAGAGACGATGAATGGAGAACTCGGTGAGTGACCGCGTGTGGTTGATAGGACGTGCAGGGTGTGAAGCGTCGAACGAGGAGGTCCCGGCGCTCGTGCGGCGGACGTTCGCCAGCTTCGTCGATTCCGAATTGCACGAGCTTTCGCGTCGGTTGCTGGCTGAGGTTGCACCACGGCAGCGGTTGGACACCACCACGCTCGTGGGCGTCACGTCGACCCGCCCGGCGACTGAGTGGTTCAGAGGCCGCCGATGGCGCAAGAGTTTCGACGCGGTGGACGCCTTGCTCGAAGCGGGCACGTTCCTGGACACCATCTTCGCCTTCGACCCGAAGACCAATGTCCACACGTTGTCGCTCATGGTGGCCTCGAGGCCGGGGCGGACCGGCAACTCGTTCGTCGAGGTGATCCTCTACGCAGGAATCAAGAATCCGACGATTTCGCGTGACACCGGCGGGGTGGCCGAAGCCGCCTTCGAATTGCTGTGCTCCTGTGCACGGCTGCTCCCTCTCACGATGGGGTACCTGACCTGGACACCCGACAAGAACTTCGCCTTCGAGTATCAGGTCAGGGACCGGCGACCCGCCCGTCACGAGGAACAGATCCTCGGATATCACACCTTCACCGTGATTCCACCAACCTTCGTGGCCGGTCTCGGCGGGCCTGACGAGATGGCCCGTTCGGCGCCTGTGGAGCGGATCGCGGTCGTCGATGGCCCGGACGGCCGGCCGCGAGCGGTGACCCGGTTGCGTCGCTTGCCGTCGGAACTCGACGAGGACTCACTCGGCCGATGGAAGGCCTACCTGGGGGAGCGTGCCGTTCTGCCCGACCCGACCGTCGTGGTCGGGAACCACATCTCCCTCCCCCGCCCGCTCGACGTGTTGCCACATGATTGGCCCAAGCTTGATGAGCCCAACGGCCACACCACCGACCCTCCGACATGAGCGGAAGCCGTGCCGGAGAGGGTTTTGTTCGAGTCGGGTGAAGCGCGTCCGCCGAGCGGGTTGTCACGGGGCGAACGGCGACGGCTCGAGCGTGGGCAGCAACGCGGGCAACGCCACCGATGACCCGTCACGGTCTGCAAGGCTGACGATCGTGCACCCGCTGGCCCTCGTCGACGACGGTCGCGTGGACAGTCCCGTCCGCGATCGCGTCACCAGTCGCGTGCCCGGAAACACGCGTCCGCGCGTTTTCGCCTCCGAGCACCCGGTTGGGCGGCGGTCGCGTCCTGGTCGGATGGCCCGTCGCTGCAGGTCATCCGTCCCGGCATCTACGACCTACGCGTTCAACCGTGTCGGATGCTCAGTGTTCCTCAACAACCGCTACATGGACCCAGCTTCGGGTGTGTTCCTGTCAGTCGACCCGATGGTCGCGAAGACTGGGACGGCGTACCTTTACGGCGGCGGCAACCCTGCCACACTCTCCGACCCGAACGGGCTCTGCGCAGGCAACAATGGCCGACAGGGCGGCGACGACGGCAAGGGGGCGTGTGGCGGGCCAGCTGATCAGCCGGTGTCGTCGGGGGCGAAGCGGTGGTTGTCGGATCTCCACGACATCTATGACGTCGTCCCGTATCTGTTCTGGCATGACTACCTCAGCCAAGTGGACTGGTACACCTCGATGGCACCCAACGACCCTGATCGTGACCAGAAGCTCGCTGGCGCCCTTTATGTGGTCCAGTCGTTCCAGAAGCAGCGGGCGGCCACGGGAGATCACCAGCTGGTCGACTGGAGCACTAATACGGATTACCTGATGGCGTATCTGGTCGCGAACGAGGCCCTGGGGAATCACGTGCTGTCCTCAGGCGGATTCGGAAGGTCGCGGTCGGCAGATGTTGGCGGTGGGGCGGCGATGCCTACTGGCTCGGGTGGAAACACGGTGTACATCGGTTCCATCGATGGTGTGCCGTCATATGTTGGGATCACTTCGAACTTCGCGGCCAGATCGAGCGCTTGGCGTGGTACGTACGAACTTGAGCCAATCGTGACAGATCTTGAGCGCTACCAGGCGCGTGCCATCGAGCAGGTCATCATCGAGGCGAATCCGGGCTTCCGCAATCAGATTGCCAGCATTGCGGAGAGTCGGCCCTGGTACCGGACGGCGATCGAGTGGGGCAAAGCGAAGATGGCTGGGATGGGGCTTCCGGAAGAGTTCTTGCCACCGGAGGACCGATGAGCGCACCAGGAAGCGCAGGGGAGTTCGTAGTGATTGGCCCGCGCAAGCGCGCCGTCAACGTCGGCGACATTTTCGGATGGCGGTTGCTCGGTTCTGAGCAGACGTACACAGGTCAGGTGCTGGACGTCGAGACGGAACTCGCCGGGGCCAAGCTGATCCTGGTCGCGTTCTTCAACATCGCCGTTGATGATGTTCGGTCTGGCCAGGAGCGATTGGAGGGTGGTCGAATGATCGGACATCCATACATCACGAACCGCACCGGTTGGCTTGACGGCCTTTTCGTGACGTTCGCCAACGCGCCGTGCGTAGACCTGGGGCGGGTGGGCATTGCCCAGATGACAGGTGAGCTCGTCGACTTGCGCGGCCAGCCCGCTGATCGGGGTGACCTCGACCTCGTCATTCGGAACGTCCTGAGTCCTCCGGGGGCTATCGCCCGATGGCTTGCGCGTTCCGGCTGAGCGATCCTGGCAGCGCCGCAGATTGTTGCCCGACGTGCTGGATGAGGATGGGGTGTCGTGTTGGGTGGGGATGTGGTCGGGGCGCGTTGAGGTGATGTTGGTGGGTCGGCGTCGTGTTGGTCGTTGGCTATTCGGCTGTGATTTCGGTGGCGGCGGTGCGGGCGTAAGTTGAGCCCGGTGTACCGGTCCAGTTGTTGTGCGACTCTGAACCGTCCGGTACTTTACATCAGCTCCTTCGCAGACCCTGGAAGTAATTGTTGGTCGCCGGCAAGGAGTGGGTCTGCCGCGTCTTTGGTTGACGGTGGTTGTGTTGTGATCTTGGCCGGCGGTTGCGGCGCCGTCGCGTGACAACTAGTGTTGTCGTGTGTGGAGATCTTGCCGAGTGCTCGCAAGCATGGGATCTCTGACGATGACGTTCGCCATGCCGTGTTGAACGCTCTTGGTGCGGTGCGTTCGCTGGCGAGGCCGGACTTCGTGATGTATGTCGGCCCAGACGAGAACGCCAATCTGCTGGAAGTTGGGGTGCTCGAGGACGATGGTGACGAGTTCGTGGTTCATGCGATGCGAGCGCGACCGCAGTATCTGACCGTGTTGGGACAGGGGTGATGACGATGGGATCGACAACGAGGAAGCATCCGAGGGATCTGAGCGACGCTGAGGTCGAGGGGATCGTCGCTGAGGTTGACGCGGCGGTGGAGCGCGGTGATGTTCAGGTGGTGGACGCTGCGGTGTTGCGCGAGTTGCGGGCTGCGGCGGCGCTGCGTCGTGACGCGGAGCAGCGTGTGGAGGCGGCGGTGCTGTCGGCTCGCCATGCCGGCGCGTCGTGGGGTGTGATCGGCGCCCAGTTGGGGGTGACCCGTCAGGGTGCGCGGCAGCGTTTCGAGCGTCTGGTCGACAACTGATCGCCGACGCGTCCAGATGCCGGATTCCTGCGGGTGCGGCCGAGAGCCGGGTACGACCGCGCTGTCACGCGCGTCCTAGCGGTTACCTCAACAACCGCTACCAGGACCCAGCTTGGGGTATCTCACCAGCGTTGACTCGCTCGTCGGCGGTCGATGGCCTGTGAGGCAGTTGACCGTTCTGATGCTGGTGGTGCTCGCAGTATGTGGTGTGGGGACTCGGTACCCGATGGTGATCGCCAGGTAGTGGCCTTTGGGCGAGGTGACTCCATGACCGACGTCCGCCAGCGGTCACCCAGGAGGTTGAGACCCAGAGAGCGGCGGACGGAGAAGAAGACATCAACCCGGCTCGGCACGAGCCTTCAACTGAAACCGGGTCGTCAGCGGGTCGGGGCGGTGCCGGCGACCGTGGTGCGGTGCAGTTCGCGGCGGTGGCCCTGGTAGTCGTTCAGCGCGTTGTGCTGAGTGCAGCGGTTGTCCCAGATCGCGAGCGTGTTCGGCGTCCAGCGGAACCGGCAGGTGAACGCGTCGCGCGTGGCGTGCTGGTACAGGTGCTGCAGCAGCGGGGCGCTGTCGGCGGCCGACCAACCGGCGAAGCGCACGGTGTAGGTGGGGTTGACGAACAGCGCCGAGCGGCCGGTCTCGGGGTGGACGGTCACCGCGGGGTGCACCTGCTCGACGAGCGCCTCGTCGGAGGTGTTGATCTGCATCGAGCGACCCTTCGCCGAGCGGGCAAGCACACCGTTCGCCGAGTACGCCCAGCCGGCAGAGTGCACGGCGTCGAGCTCCTCGAGGGTCACCCGCAATCCGTCGCTGAGCGTGTCGAGCGCCATCTCCTGGTTGCACCACATCGTGTCGCCGCCGTGCGGTGGCACCTCCACCGACCACAGCAGCGTGAACGCCGGCGGCTCGGGCTGGAAGCTCCAGTCACTGTGCCACTGGCCGCCGAAGTTGAAGCCGCCCTCGTCGGCCTCGCGGACGACCTTGACCACGCCGGGGTGACCCTCCATCGACTCCAGGAACGGGGTGTGGCCGTGACCGCCGAGCTGCTCGGTGAGCCGTTCGAGGTGCTCGGTCGCGTAGGGCTGGTCGCGCAGGAACACGACCTTGTGCCCGAGCAGCGTCTCGCGCAACAGGTCGAGCTCGCCCGAGGTCAGCTCGGCGGTGAGATCGAGGCCGTGCACCTCGGCTCCCAGTGCGCCGGCGATTCGGTCCACGGTGATGGTGCTCATGTCGTCGAGTCTCGCATGGACCGTGCGACCGCTCGTTGGCGGGCGTCGCCGGCGTCGAGCGCGACCATCGCGCCCTCGCGGTCGGGCGCCGCCCGGTTCTGGCTCATCTTCTGCTTGGTCTCGATGCGCACGTCGACGAGCTCGATCCCGACGATGCCGCGCAGCATCACCTCGACGAAGTCATCCGGCGCGTCGCCGACGCTCCACGGCGACGGCAGCGGCGCCTCGAAGGTTTCGGTGAGGAGCTCGACCACTGCTCGCTTCCACGGGTCGTCATCGTGGACGACGAGCGTGCCGTGCACATGGACGGTCTCGTAGTTCCACGTCGGCACGACCTTGCCGTGCTCCGCCTTGGCCGGGTACCAGCTCGGCGAGATGTAGGTGTCGGCACCGCTGAAGATCGCGAGCGCGGGACCGGGGTGGTGCCACAGCGGGTTCGGGCGGGCGACGTGGCCGACCAGCGCATCACCACGGCGCAGCATCGGCACCGGCCCGGCGACGAGGCCTTCGGTGGTGGCCAAGACGATCTGGGCGAGCGGGTACCGATCGATCACCGAACCGGCCCACTCCTCTTCTGCGGCGAACGACGCCGGCACGTACATGGTCAGTCCCCGAGTGAGGCGGCGAGGCGCCCGGACTCGCGCTCGAACATCGCCGAGTTCACCCGTTGGCGCTCGAGGATCTGGTCGAGGGTCTTGGCGGCCTGCACGATCGGGTGCTCGGCGAAGAAGCTCTGCACGTCGGCGGCGACCTCGGGCCGGGTGAGCAGCTTCACCGGATCGATCATCCGCACGATGGTGTTGTTGGGGAAGATGTCGTTGGCCTCGTCCCACCGGCGCCGCACCGAGTCCCACGCCATCTCGCCGTGCCAGCGGTTGGAGATGCAGCGGTTGAGCAGGAACGGGGCGTTCTGCGACTTGACCTCGCCGGAGAACGCGAACTCGATGGTGCGCTCGATCTGCGACCGCTCCGGGAACTCCGCCAGCGCGTACAGGCAGCGCAACTGCTCCTGTGGCGTCGCGGCGGTGCGGAAGCCGTCGACGAAGCGCTCGTAGTCGGCATCGGTGCCGTAGGCGGCGACGGCGTTGGTGGCGGCGGCGACCAGCTCCGGATCGGTGGAGGCGCCATCGACGATCGCCCGGCACCGGGCCTGCGCGTCGGCGTCGCCGCCGAGCACGGCGGCCATGCCGAGCAGCAGACCACGGAGCTTGGCGACCAGGTCGCTCTCGCCGGCGACCGGGTCGGGGCCGACCTCGTCGAGCGCCGGCCGCACGAGCGCGGCGACTCGACGTTGGAACGCGGCGTACGCATCGCCGTCGACGAGGCGCCCGACGCCGCGCAGACCGATGGCCATCGCCTGCCACACCGCCAGGTCTCGCGTGGACCCGAACCCCTCGACGAAGGTGAGGAAGTCGGCAGCCGCGAGGCGACCGGCGACCACCTCGTTCCACGCGTCGTCGACCATGTTGTAGCGGTCGATGATGGTCAGCGAGTCGAGCTCGGCGCCGACGAGGCGGCTGCGCAACGACGCGTCGTAGGCGACGCGCATGAAGCCGTGGCCGCCGGAGTTCACGACCACCGCGACGTCGGCGGATGGCAGCGGCACCCGCAGCTCGAACCCGTCGAGCAGCACCTTGGAGTCCTCGCCGTCGATGCGCAGGTGCACCGGCACGACGAACAGCGTGGGATCCTCGGTGTCCCCGTAGGCGAAGCGCTGCTGGGTGAGCACCAGCGTGCTGGCGTCGAGCCGTGCCGCGACCAGCGGGTAGCCGGGCTGCCAGATCCAGCTGTCCATCAGCTTGCGCACCGGCGCGGTCGGGTTGATCTCCTCGATCGCGTCCCACAGGTCGCTGGTCTCGGTGTTGCCGTACTCGTGCGTGGACAGGTAGTGGCTGATGCCGCGACGGAACTCCTCCTCGCCCAAGTACTGCTCGAGCATGCGCAGCAGCGAGCCACCCTTCTGGTAGGTCAGCACGTCGAACATGCCGTCGCAGTCCGCCGGTGCCTCGACGGGGAACTCCACGCTGCGAGTGTTCGCCAGCGAGTCGACCTCGAAGGCCATGCTGCGCTCGAGGCTGAACGTCGTCCAGCGCAACCAGTCGGGCCGGTAGTCGGCGCAGGCGGCGATCTCCATGAAGGTGGCGAACGCCTCGTTGAGCCAGATCCCGTTCCACCACTTCATCGTCACCAGGTCGCCGAACCACATGTGGGCGAGCTCGTGGGCGACCACATCGGCCAGCGTCTGCAGCTCGATCTGGGTGGCCGTGGCAGGGTCGGCCAGCAGGAGGTTCTCGCGGTAGGTGATGCACCCGAGGTTCTCCATCGCGCCGGCGGCGAAGTCGGGCAGGGCGAGCATGTCGCACTTGTCGGTGGGGTACGGGATCCCGTAGTAGTCCTGGTACCACTCCAGCGAGAACTTGCCCACGTCGAGACCGAACGCGGTGAGGTGCCCCTTGCCGGGGACGTGGATGATGCGCAGCGGGATGGTGCCGCCATCGGGTCGCGGCACCTGGACGGCCTCGGTTGCCTCCAGCGGCCCGACCACCACCGCGACCAGGTAGGTGCTCATCGGCATCGTCGGCGCGAAGCGCACGGCGACCTTGCCGTTGAGCTGCGTGGTGCGCTCGACCTCGGGCCCGTTCGACACCGCGAGCAAATGGGGCTCAATGACCAGCGTGATGTCGAACACGGCCTTGAAGTCGGGCTCGTCGAAGCAGGGGAACGCACGACGGCAGTCGGTGGCCTGCATCTGTGACGCAGCGATGACCTGCTCGACGCCGTCGGCGTCCTTGTACGTGCTGCGATACCAGCCGCGCAGCTTGTCGTTCAGCGTCCCCCGGAACTCGATCTCGACGGCCACGGTGCCGACCGCGACGGGGTGGTCGATGATCAGCCGCTCGGTGGACTCCTGCAGCTCGAACGGTGCCTCGACCCCGTCGACGGTGACGGACACGATGTCGAGCTCGATCGCGTTGAGGACGATCTGCGGGGCGGCCTCGTTCACGTTGGCGTCGATGATGACGTGCCCGCTGAACGAGGCACGACCCAGATCCGGCTCCAGCGCGAGGGCGTAGCGATGGGGGACGACGGCGCGGGGCAGGCGGTACGGATTCACCCGGTCAGCGTATCCGGGGGCCGAAGACGGGTTCGCTCGGTCAAGTACGGGTAGCGTTATCGGCCGTGTCAGTGGCCCCGGAGTTCGACGTGGTGGGGGTGGGCAATGCGCTCGTCGACGTGATCGCTCACGCCGACGACGGGTTCATCCACCGGTACGAGTTGGTGAAGGGTTCGATGACCCTCGTCGACACCGATCGCGCGCTGTACCTCTACCGTGCCCTGGGGACCGCGATGGAGATGAGCGGCGGGTCCGCCGCCAACACCATGTGCGGTGTCGCCTCGCTCGGCGGCCGCGCGGCGTACGTCGGAAAGGTCAGCGACGACGAGCTCGGCAACGTGTTCGGCCACGACCTGCGAGCCGTGGGCGTGCAGTTCCGCCCGGGAGCCCCCGAGGCCGACACCCCCACGGGGCGGTGCATCATCGTCGTCACCCCCGACGCCCAGCGCACGATGAACACCTACCTGGGTGTGTCGAGCCTGCTGCAGCCGTCCGACATCCACGAGGAGACCGTGGCCAAGGGCAAGGTGCTCTACATGGAGGGCTACCTCTACGACCGCCCCGCGGCCAAGGACGCGTTTCGGCACGCCGCCTCGGTGGCGCACGCCAACGGCCGCGAGGTGTCGCTGACGCTCAGCGACTCGTTCTGCGTCGGCCGCCATCGCGACGACTTCCGCGGTCTCGTCTCGGACTCCGTCGACATCCTGTTCGGCAACGAGGACGAACTGATGTCGCTCTACGACGTCGACTCGTTCGACGCAGCCGTCGCCGCCGTCCGCGACGACTGCAAGTTGGCCGTGGTCACCATGGGCAAGGACGGGTGCGTGGTCATCAACCGCGACGAGGTCGTCCACGCCCCCGCAGAACCGGTCGAGCACGTGCTCGACACCACGGGTGCCGGCGACCTCTTCGCCGCCGGTTTCCTGTTCGGGTACACCCGCGACCGGTCGATGGCCGACTGCGCGAAGCTGGGTGCCATCGCCGCTGCCGAGGTCATCTCCCACGTCGGCCCCCGCCCGCTCGTGGAGTTGAAGACGCTCCTTCCCTGAGGATTCTCGCCATGACCGACATCGTCACCCTTCGTTCCACGGCACGGGCCTGGCTCGCTGCCGAGCCCGACGCCGACATGCGCACCGAGCTCGAGGCCCTGGTTGCCGGCCCCGATGCCGAGCTCGAGGAGCGCTTCACCGGCCGCCTCCAGTTCGGCACGGCGGGTCTGCGTGCCGCCGTCGGCGCCGGTCCGCAGCGGATGAATCGGCTCGTCGTCCAGCAAGCCGCAGCAGGTCTCGTCGACTACCTCCTCGCCACCGTGCCGGGCACCGTCGATCAGGGCGTGATCATCGGCTACGACGCACGTCGCAAGAGCGACGTGTTCGCGATGGACACGGCCCGAGTGTGCGCTGCCAAGGGAGTGAGGGCGATGATCTTCCCCCACGTCGTCCCCACGCCGGTGCTGGCCTGGAACATCACCGAGGTCGGCGCCGCAGCCGGCGTCATGGTCACCGCGTCGCACAACCCGCCCGCCGACAACGGCTACAAGGTCTATCTGGGCACCGGTGCCCAGATCGTCCCGCCGGCCGACGTCGACATTGCTGGGTGCATCGACCTGGTCGACCCCACTGCTGTCGAGCTTGCGCCGGAGGACCATCCGCTGATCACCGTGCTCGGCCACGACGAGATCGAGGCGTACCTCGCCTTCGTCCCCTCGGTGCGTTTGTGCCCGACGATCCCCGGTGTGCAGGTCGCGTACACGGCGATGCACGGCGTCGGTGGGGCCACGTTGGTGGAGGCGTTCGACCGGGCCGGTCTGCCCGCCCCGGCCGTCGTCGCCCAGCAGCAGGAGCCCGACGGCCGGTTCCCCACCGTGTCGTTCCCCAACCCCGAAGAACCTGGGGCGATGGATCTGCTGATGGCCCGTGCCGCCGACGTCGGTGCCCACGTCGCGATCGCCAACGATCCCGACGCTGACCGCCTCGGTGCCGCCATCCCAACCCCGGACGGCGGTTGGCGACGCCTCGGTGGCGACGAGCTCGGTTGGCTGCTCGCGGATCACATCCTCCGCCACACCTCGGGCGACGGGCGTCTCGTCATCACCACGCTGGTCTCGTCGTCGCTCCTCGGTCGCATGGCGGCGGCCAACGGTGTGGCCTGCCTGGAGACGTTCACCGGCTTCAAGTGGATCGGCCACACCGTGTTGCAGCACCCCGACCTGCGCTTCGTCTTCGGCTACGAGCAGGCGCTCGGCTACCTGGTCTGCGGCCAGCCGCTCGACAAGGACGGCATCACCGCCGCAGTGCTCATGGCCGAAGTCGCCGCCGTCGCCGCGGCGGAGGGTGTCACCCTGCAGGATCGGCTGGACGCGATCGTGGCGACGTACGGGCGACACATCATGGCCGAGAAGTCGATCCGGATGATGCCCGCCGACGCGGCCGCGGCCGTCGCCCGTCTGCGCGCCGAACCACCGACCCACGTCGGCGACCACGAGGTCACGTCGGTGCAGTGGTTCGAGGAGGCCGGGTTGTTGCGCCTCCAGCTCGGCGACGCCCTGCGAGTCCAGGTGCGCCCGAGCGGCACCGAGCCCAAGGTCATGCTATACGGCGAAGGCATCGGGAGCGTCCCCGCACATCTGCTCGATCAACTGGCCACGCTGCTCGACTGACCTCTCTGCTCGGGCCGCCCACCGGTCCGAGTGCCTCGACGTCGGTCCGAGTGGCACAGCGTCGGTCCGAGTGGCAGCCATGCATGCGAGTGGGTACTCGCACCCCGGGGTAGGAGT
>JBBQTC010000045.1:0-35889 GCA_038234785.1 Acidimicrobiales bacterium | reverse complement strand
CAGGTACCACAGGCCGTCCCACGAGGTGAGCACGTCGACGATGGGACGGAATGCGTTGGTCGGGATGGGCTTGTTTGCGTACTGGGGATCCGCCCAGACTGCCCTCGGAAAGTCGGCGATTCGGGTGTTCTCGTCGGCCTTCAGCTCAGCGGCGACGATCGCGGCACCGACGATGACGCAGAGGCGCGAGAACAGGTAGACGAGCCCGACCTTGCGCAGCGTGATGCGCCACGAGGCCCGCTCGAGCGGGGTGTGGGCATGGTGGACGACGGAAGTGGTGGTGGCGGTCATCGAAGTCAGGCGTGCAGGAGCAAATCGACGCTAACACCTGTGCGGCGTCACCACCTGTTCATGGGAACGACACGTTGACGTGGCCCGAACGCAGGAGCGGAATGGCCGTCCAACTGGAGGAGTCGCACCACCCGGCCGCGCTGACCGCGGTACGGTTCGAGCAGGGCCATCATCTCGTCGTCGGTGCCTCGCGGGCGCCCGGTGAGGGCGTGTGTCACCATGTTCTTCAGGTGGAAGTCGCCGACGGCCACGGCATCGGGGTCTGCGAGTGCAGTTCCCAGCACGGACCCGACCGTCCACTGGCCGATGCCGGGGAGCAGCCGCAACTTCGACGCCGGATCAGGCGCATCGAGCCATTCGAAGAGCCGCGGCGCGTGTCGAGCGACCTGGCGCAACGTCTCCGCGCGCTTGACCTCGATGCCGAGCGGGTGGAACCACCAAGAGGGTTGCTCGACGAGTGCGGCAGGTTCGGGCGGCAGCCGAAGGTCGTCCATGGGGCCAGGCGCCGGACGGCCGAGCCGCTCCACGAGGCGGCGCCACTGACTCAGCGCCTCTCCCGCGGTGACTCGCTGTCCGAGGATGTTCGGCAGCAATTCGTGGTACAGCGTTCGACTGGCGCCGAAGCGCACGTGCGGATGGTGTCGTTGGGCGCGCAGGACCATCGGGTGGGCATCGACGAACTCGTGCCCGGGATCGAGATCGCCGATCAGCCCGGGCACCGTGTCGAGCAGCCATTCGGCACCGTCGCCCCACGCCTGCGAACGCACCGTGCCATCGCTCCAGTCGAGGTGGAGCGTCCCGGGTCCGCTCGGGGTGAAGGTTGCGCGCCAGAACTGCGTGGCCCCCAGGCGGGTGGTGGGGTCGCCGCTGCCATAGCGGTAGCTCGACAGCGTCGCGGCGATCGCATGGAGGGAGGCGATCGGTGCGCGAGCCATCGAGCGACTGTAACTCGCCGGTCGCGAGGCGGATGGGACAGCATGTGTCATGGCCGTCATCGAACGCTCCGAACCCGCGCCCGGCATCGTCCAGCTCACGCTGAATCGTCCGGACAAGCTGAACGCGATGACGGGGGAGCTGGTTCAGTTGCTGCACGAGCACCTCGATGCGGTGGCGATCGACCCCGTGGCGCGTGTGGTGATCCTCACGGGCGCCGGTCGCGGGTTCTGTGCCGGCCTCGATCTGGGTGGGTACGGCACCGCGCCGAACACCGCCCACCTCGGCCGGACACAGGCGGGCTTCGCCGTCCAGAAGCACATCGCCGGCCTGATCCCGAAGCTGCGCTCGCTCCCGCAGCCGGTGATCGCTGCGGTGAACGGCGCCGCGGCAGGCGGAGGGTTCGCACTCGTGCTGGGCTCAGACGTCCGGCTTGCGGGCAGATCGGCGAAGTTCAACGCTGCCTTCATCCGCATCGGACTCTCCGCGTGCGACATCGGGACCAGTTGGTTGCTGCCCCGTCTCGTCGGGGCGGCGCGGTCGCAGGAGCTGATGTTGACCGGCCGGGTGTTCGACGCCGAGGAGGCCTACCGGATTGGTCTGGTCGTCGACCTCGTCGACGACGACGTGTTGCTCGATGCGGCCATGACCAAGGCTCACGAGATCATGCGCAATGCGCCCTTCGGAGTGGCCTTGACCAAGGAGGGCATGTGGGGAGCGTTGGAGATCCCGGCACTGCAGAACGCCATCGATCTCGAGAACCGTCAGCAGATCATGGCATCGGCCACGGCCGATCATCGTGAGGCGATGACAGCGTTTCTCGAGCGCCGGTCTCCCGACTACACGAACGGCTGAGCAGGCACGTCAACGACCAACATCTGCGCAGTCAGTGAGCGGCACCGGCCGAAACCGTCACCGGAGCATCGCCACCGATCAGCGGGTGGTGACAGGCCACGAAGTGGGCGGCCGCCACCTCACGGAGCTGGGGCTCCTCGGAGCGACACCGATCGTCGGCAGCGGGGCAGCGGGGGTTGAACCGACAGCCGGCAGGGGGCAGCACCGGCGAAGGAGGCTCGCCTTCGATGGCCATCTTGGTGATCGCGACCTCTGGGTCGGGCACCGGGATCGAGTCGAGCAAGACGCTCGTGTAGTGGTGCGCGGGGCTCGCGTAGAGTTGGTCGCTTGGTGCCACCTCGCACATCTTGCCGAGGTACATCACTGCGATCCGGTCGCTGATGTTCTTCACCACGGCGAGGTCGTGGGCGATGAAGATGAGCGTGAGCCCGTGCTTGGCCTTGAGGTCCTCGAGCAGGTTCAGCACCTGCGCCTGCACGCTCACGTCGAGCGCACTCACCGGCTCGTCGCAGATGATGAGCGTCGGGTCGAGCACGAGCGAGCGGGCGATGGAGATGCGCTGGCACTGGCCGCCAGAGAACTGGTGCGGTTGACTCTCCGCAGCGCGCTCGGGATCGATGCCGACCTCGTTGAGGAGGTCGTCGACCTTCTGGCTGCGCTCTTCCTTCGTGCCGCGCTTCCAGATGCTGAGCGGCTCGAGGACGATCTCGCGCACCTTGCGGCGAGGGTTCAGCGACGAGATCGGATCCTGGAAGATCATCTGCATGCGAGTGCGGGCTTCGCGCATGTCGTTGTGCGACATCGAGGTGAGCTCGCGCCCTTCGAAGGCGACGGAGCCGCTGTCGGGTGGACGCAACTGCATCACGGCGCGTCCGGTTGTGCTCTTACCGCAGCCGCTCTCTCCGACGAGTCCGAGCGTCTCACCGCGCAGCACATCGAAGCTGATCCCGCTGACCGCGTTGACCTTCAGGCCAGTGCGACCGACGGGGAACTCGACCACGAGATCCTCGACACGCAGCAGCACATCGCCCTCCGTGCGCAAGTGCGCCTTGCCGGTTCCTGCCATCAGGCCGCCTCCACCTTTTTCGCTGCATTGCGCTCGCGGGATTCGTGATATTCGGGTGAGCCGACCGGATACCAGCAGGCGAACGTGTGCGACGGGTCGTCGTCGGTGGCGATCAGCGGTGGCTCGTCGCTCTGGCACTTCTCGCGGGCGTACGGGCAACGCGGCGCGAACCGGCAGCCGATCGGCGGATGCACGAGGTCGGGTGGCCGGCCGCCGATGACGCTGAGCCGGGTGTGGCTGGGGTCGGCCATCTTGGGGATGCTCGCCAGCAACGCTTCGGTGTAGGGCATCTTCATCGCTGCGAACAGACGACGGGTGGGTGCCTTCTCGACGAGCTTGCCGCCGTACATCACGGCGATCTCGTCGGTGTGGCCCGCAACCACGCCGAGGTCGTGGGTGACCAGCACCAGCGACATGTTGCGGTCGCGCCGTTGCTCGCCGAGCAGGTCGAGGATCTGGGCCTGCACGGTGACGTCGAGCGCGGTGGTGGGCTCGTCGGCGAAGAGTGCGGTCGGACCGCACGCCATGGCGATCGCGATCATCACGCGCTGGCGCATGCCGCCCGACAGCTCGTGCGGGTACTGCTCCAAACGGCGATCCGGTTCGGGGATGCGGACGTCCTGCAGCAGCCGACGGGCGGTCGCTGCCGCATCGGCGTGCGACATCCCCAGGTGGATGCGCAGCGGCTCGGAGATCTGGGCGCCGATCTTCATCAGCGGGTTGAGCGAGGTCATGGGATCCTGGAAGATCATCGCCATTTCCTTGCCCCAGATCGTTCGCATCTGCTTGCGGCCGAGGTTGCCGACCTCGCGGCCGGCGAACTTGATGCTGCCGCCTCGTTCGGTGCCACGGGTGGGGAGCAGACCCATGATGCTGCGCGAGAGGATCGTCTTTCCCGAGCCGCTTTCGCCGACGATGCCGAGCGACTGACCGCGGTCGAGGGTGAAGCTCACGCCGTCGACGGCGCGCACCATGCCGCGCGGCGTTCGGAAGTGAGTGGTGACGTCTGTGAGCTCGAGCAGCGGGCCGGCGATCTCGCGTGTCGCAGCCTGTGTGACGTTGACCGTCTGGCTCATACGGAGGCCTCTCTGATGTCGAAGCGGCGGGCGAGTTCATCGCCGAGAAGGTTGAACGAGAGCACGGTCAGGAACAGCATGAGGCACGGGAACACCGTGGCCCACCAAGCCTTGTCGATGTCGTCTCGGGCGATGTCGATCATCTTGCCCCACGTGTGCGGGCTCTCGACGCCGAGGCCGAGGAAGGCCAGGCCCGCTTCGGCGGCGATCAGAATGCCGAGGCCGGTGAACGCCACAGTGAGCATTGCCGGCACCAGGTTGGGGAGCAGCTCGCGGAAGATGATGCGGCTCCGGTTGGCGCCAAGACTGCGCGCGGCCATCACGAACTCGCGCTCGCGCAGGGTGAGCGTCTGAGCTCGCACGATCCGGGCGAACGGGGCGACGGCGACCAACCCGAGCGTGAGGGTGATCTGCCATGTCCGGGTACACCAGCTGAGCCAGCTGTAGACATCCTTGAGATCGTCGAGGCGCAGGATCAGGATCAGCGCCAACAACAGGGGAGGGATCGAGAGGAGGCAGTCGGTGAAGATCGACGAGATGCGATCGGTCCAGCCACGGAAGTAGCCCGACACGATGCCGATGAACCCTCCGACGATGAGCCCGACAAGCGTGGCCCCCACGCCGATGATGAGCGTCACCTTGGCACCGTAGATGCAGTGAGAGAAGATGTCCTCGGCGCTCTTGCCGGTGCCGAACCAGTTCTGCGCATTGGGGGCCAGATACTTGGCTGCCTTGCCGTTGGCCCGGATCTTGGTGCTGTACGGATACATGATGCTCTGCACGACGGACGGGGCGTAGTTGGCGAGCAGCGTGAGCGTGGTGAGGCCGACGAGCCAGAGGACGCTGAACAGCACCGAGAAGCGGGGGATGTGGAGTCGCTTGCGCAGTGAGTCCTTCGGTGGGGGCGCGTCGGCCGGCATCTCGACGACGGGAGCTTCGATGGTTGCGGTCATGTGATACCTCAGCTCAGCGCGCGCATCTGGCGAATGCGGGGGTCGATGAGGGCATACGAAAGGTCGACGACAAGATTCACCATGACCACCGTCGCCACGATGATCGCAGAGAGGGCTTGGACCACGAACAGATCCTTGCTCAGGATCGTCGACACGAGCAGTGTGCCCATTCCTTTCATGTTGAAGAGTTGTTCGACGACGATCGCGCCGCCGACGATGCCGGCGAGCTGCAGCCCGATCGACGTGACGAGCGAGAACAGAGAGTTCCGCAGACCGTGACGCCAGAGGATTCGCTGGGTGGACACCCCTTTGGCGCTGGCAAGGGTGATGAAGTCACTTTGCAGCGTGCGCACCATGTCGGCGCGCAGGAGCCGGCTGAACACCGCACCCACCGGCAGCGCCAGGGCGAGCACGGGAAGGGCGAAGTTCTTGACATGGGCGACGGGGTCGTCCCACGGATAGATCTTCTCGCCGGTCCGGGGGAACCAGCCCAGATGGATGACGAAGAGTTGGATGAGCAGCACCCCCATGACCACCGGCGGGATGGCCACGAACGCGAACGACGACACGCTCAGGAACTTGTCGCGAACCGAGTCACGTTTGTAGGACTGGAAGACGGCCACCGGGATGGCAACCACGATGGCCAGCAGCAGCGAATAGACGCCGAGGAAGAAGGTGACGAGGACACGCGTGCCGATGTAGGTGGAGACCGGCAGGTTTTGCTGCACCGACACCCCCATGTCGCCGGTGACCATGCCCTTGAGCCAGAACCAGTACTGGACGATGAGGCGCGAGTCCAGGTGGTAGCGCGCCGTGACGTCGTCGATCTGGGCCTGGGTGACCGTTCCGCCGAGCATGGTGCGAGCGGGGTCACCGGGGTGATTCATGCCGAGGCGCATCAGCACCATCAGGCCGAAGGTGACGATGAAGAAGACGACGGCAAAGCGGAGCAGACGTTGAACCAGGTAGCGCACCAGAACCTCGAAGAGAAGAAGGGAACCGAATCGAGGTGGGTGCGCGGCCGCTGCCACGCACCCACCTCAGTTGAGTCATTCGGTCAGGCGGACACCCACATGGAAGTCATCCAGAACTGGCCGGAGAATCCGGCACCGTCGGCGACCACGGTGCCGTCGGGCAGCGTGAAGCTGGCCAAGCCCTTGATGTTCGGCTTGTGGGGGGTCCCCCACAGCGTCCACGACGTCGGGATCTGATAGCAGTTCTTGGCGAAGTTGCGGTTGATGTCCTCGGCGGCTGCCGCACGCTTGGCCGGGTCGGTCTCACTGCGGGCGGTGGCCAGCAGCGCGTCGACTTCGGGGTCGTTGATGCGGGAGAAGTTCAGCGAGAGCGCACCATCTGCGGTTCCGCTGGCGCTGTTCCACCAGAAGTTCTGCTGGTCGACGGTGACGCCGGCGTGCTGACGCCATCCGAACATGTAGAAGCTCGGGTCGCCGAGCAGGGCCAGCGTGATGAACTGATCCTGGGGGACGACGTCGATCGTGGTGTTCACGCCGATCGCGTTCCAGTAGCCCTTCAGCAGCTCTGCGGTCTGGTCACCGATGCGATCGGCGGTGTGACCGTAGTGCACATCGACCGACGTCGCGCCGGTCGCCGTCTTGTACTCCTCGATGAGGGCCTTGGCGCCTTCGATGTCCTGGGCAGGATCGAAGCCGTTGTCGGCGAGGTAACCCTCTTGGCCCGGCGAGAACACTCCGTTGGCCGGCTGCAGGATGCCACCGGCCGTGAGGTCGATGAGCTCGGTGCGGTCGATGGCCTTCGACAGTGCGCATCGGACCCGGACGTCACTCGTGGGCCCGGGCTTGGCCTGGTCGACGAGGATGTAGTTGGTCTCGGTGAGGGTGCTCTGCTCGCTCATCGGGAACTCGTCAGGCGTTTCGCGGAAATCGGCGATGACCTGGGCCGACGACGTCGACGTGATGTCGATGTTGCCGTCCTGCAGCGCCTGCTCGGCCGTCTGCGAATCCTCGATCACCTTGAACGTGATCTTGTCCAAGTAGGGCAGTTGCACGCCGTCGGCGTCCTTCAACCAGTAGTCGGGGTTGCGGGTGACGACAAGGGCGTCGCGTGGTGCGTAGCTCTGGACGATGAACGGGCCGGAACCGACTGGCTTGGATGCGACGGTGGGATCGGCCTTCGCCGCGTCGAGGTACGCCGGGCTGGCCACGAGACCCCACTGGCCGGTGAGGTAGAAGTCGAAGCCGGGCCACGGAATCGGGTTCGCTCCGTCGCCGTCCTTGCCGGTGAAGAGTGTGAAGGTCTGGCCGTCGACGACCTCGCTCTTGAAGGCCGAGGTGGCGTCACCGGGAACCGAGCGGGCGAGGTCGTTGAGGGCCTTGCCCACGAGCAGACCGCTGCCGGTGTCGTTCAGGTTGCGGAGGACGGCTGCACCGTCGACCGGCGTCCCATCGGTGAAGCTGATGCCGGAGCGGATCTTGATGGTCCACTGCGTGAAGTCGGCGTTGGGCGTGATGCTCTCGGCCAGGAACGGATGCACCTTGTTGTCACTGCCGACGACCGCAACCGAGTCGTAGAAGGTGCGGGCGCGCTGTGAGCAGTACGAGTCGCACTGCATCGCCACGGGTGTCCACGGGTTGGCCACTTCGGCTTCGCCGCTGACGACCACCGACCCGCCGGTGACCGGCTTCTCGGCGGGCACCGTGGTGTCGGGCACCGTCGTCTCACCGGGAGTCGCCGTGGTGTCGGGGCCTCCGGCGGTGTCGGCGGTGGTGGTGGCCGTACTTGCGCCGTCGTCTTTCTTGCTGCAGGCAACGGTGAGCAGCCCAAGGCTGACCAGTCCCGCTACGAGCATTCGACCGGATCGCCCGGTCGATCGTGTGATTCCCACGTATTTTCCCCCTTCGATCATGAACGTTGTGTGCCGATGCGTCACGGTGGATGTGACCCCCATCACACCTCGGCGAAGCGCACCTTAGCCACATCAGTATGAGTCTCGGCAACATGGAGGTACGGTCCCCGCCGTGCGAGCACTCCGCCACGACCACGTCGCCGTGCCGCTGCCGAAGCGCTACTCGCCGAAGCATCGTGGATACGTCGAGGGGATGGCCCGTCACGCCGCTGCGACCGCCGCCGGGAACGTGTCGTACCGAGACCCGGTGACCGGGTTCACGGTCTTCACTGCGCAGTTCCTCGCCGACCGCGACTACTGCTGTGACAGTGGCTGTCGGCACTGCCCGTACGAGGCGCGAACGCCGACGGAGCAGTAGCGTCGCGGCATGGCGAAGGATCCCACTACCGCTCTGAAGATCGAGCCCGGCAGCAGGTTCGCACTGCGTCACCACGACACCGACGACACGTTCGGATGGGACAAGGTGTGGGCGAAGGCAGAGCTCGAGCGCGTGAAGGCTCGCATCGACCTCCTCCAGCAACGACTGTTCGCGGAGGGCCGCCACAGCGTGCTGTTGGTCCTGCAGGCGATGGATGCGGCAGGCAAGGACGGCACGATCCGCAACATCCTGTCGGGTCTCAACCCGGCGGGGGTCTCGGTCAGCGGCTTCAAGGCGCCCGGCGGGCCGGAGGTGGAACACGACTATCTGTGGCGTGTCCACGCTGTCACGCCGGCTCGCGGCACGATCGGCATCTTCAACCGCAGCCACTACGAGGACGTGCTCGTCGTGCGTGTGAAGGAGATCGTCCCCAAGTCGGTGTGGTCGAAGCGGTTCGGTCACATCAACGCCTTCGAGCAGATGCTCAGCGACGAGGGAACGACTGTCGTCAAGTGCTTCCTCAACGTCTCCAAGGAACAACAGCGAGAGCGACTGCAAGAGCGCGTCGACAATCCGGAGAAGCGCTGGAAGTTCCGCGCCGGCGACCTCGATGATCGCGCACTGTGGCCCGACTACCAGAAGGCCTACGAGGACGCGATTCGGCGCACCTCGACCAAGTACGCGCCGTGGTACGTCGTGCCTGCGGATCGCAACTGGGTCCGCAACCTCGCCGTCGCGCGGATCCTCCTCAACACGCTGGAGAAGATGCATCCGACGCTGCCGCCCGAAGAACCCGGCATCGAGGGCACCATCGTCGTTTGACGAATTGTAAAGTCGACCCTGAGATGTCCGTGCTCGTCCCCACCTCCCTCGACGCTGCGCTGCAGGCGATCGCCGCCGCGCCCGATGCCACCGTGCTGGCCGGTGGCACCGACCTCATGGTCGAGATCAACGGTGGGCATCGGCGGGTCGCCGGCACGGTGGTCGTGGTCAACCGCGTGCCAGAACTGTGCACCTGGTATCACGACCCGCGCTCGGGCACGTTGCGCATCGGCGCGGGCGTCACCTACGCGGAGATCGAGCGTGACCCGATCGGGCAGTGGGTCCCGGCGCTGGCGCAGGCCGCTCGAACGGTGGGCTCACCGCAGATCCGTCACGCCGCCACGATCGGTGGCAACGTCGGCACGTGTTCGCCCGCCGGCGACGGACTCCCGGTGCTCGCCGCACTCGACGCGGTCGTCGAACTGCAGTCGTCGGCCGGCACTCGGCTGGTCCCGTTCGGGGAGTTCATGGTCGGCCCGAAGCGCACGGTGCGCCAACCGGGAGAGCTCATCACGGCGATCACGGTCCCGGTGCTGTCGGGCTGGCAGGGCTACGCGAAGGTGGGCGTCCGCAACGCGATGGTGATCGCCGTGGCCAGCGCCGCGCTGGTCGTCGGCGACGGGTCCGTCTCGCTCGCGCTCGGTTCGGTCGGTCCCGTCATCCTTCGCTGCCCCGAGGTCGAGGCACTGGTTGCCGAGCTCGCCGACTTCGGTGAGCGACAGTTGTCCGTCGACGCCATCGACCGATGCCGCGAGGCCGCGCGACGGGCGGCGCGACCCATCGACGACCATCGCTCGACCGCCGACTACCGCCGACACGCTGTCGGTGTGCTCGCCGGTCGGCTGCTGAGGAGGGCGTTCCCGAATGAGTGACGCGTCGAACGAGGCGACCGGCGAGGGGCTCGCCTACACATTGCACGTCAACGGCGTGGGCCGAGAGGTGCACGACGCGTGGGTGGGGGAGAGCCTGCTCTACGTCCTGCGCGAACGGCTGGGACTCATGGGGAGCAAGGGAGCGTGCGAACAGGGGGAGTGCGGCTCGTGCAGTGTGCTCATCGACGGCAACCTGGTCTGCGGATGCCTCGTCCTCGCGGCAAGTGCGACCGGTCAACAGATCGTCACGATCGAAGGCATCGCTCCGGTGGGTGCGCCGAGCGACGTGCAGCAGGCGTTCGTCGACGCCGGCGCGGTGCAGTGCGGGTTCTGCACCCCCGGGCTGATCATGGCCACGCACTCGCTCCTCGATCGCTCGCCCGAACCCTCGGAGATGGAGATCCGTGAGGAGTTGTCCGGGAACATCTGCCGGTGCACCGGCTACGGCCGCATCATCGACGCCGTGCAACGAGTGGCCGTGTCGCGGCGGGCAGGTGCGCAGTGACCGATGCAGCGGTTCGCAGCGGCGTCGCTGGCCGCCTCGGTGAGAGCGCGCTCCGTCCCGACGGCGTGGCGAAGGTGCAGGGCTCGTTCGAGTTCTCGGGCGATCGCTCGGCCGACGGCTTCCTGTGGGGGGCCACGCTGCGATCGCCGCACCCGTACGCCCGCATCGTTCGTATCGACGTGTCGGGCGCGTGGAGGATCGACGGCGTCGAGGCCATCGTCACCGCAGAGGATGTGCCGGGCGTCCCCACGTACGGGTTGATCAGTCACGACCAGCCGGTGTTCGCTCACGATGTCGTCCGATTCGTCGGCGAACCCGTCGCGGCCGTCGCCGCAGACCATCCCGAGACCTGTCGCCGGGCACTCGCCGCAATCGTGGTGGAGTACGAGGTGCTCGAACCACTCACGGATCCCGAGCGGGCCGTGGACGGGTCGCACCCGCCGATCCACCCTGACGGCAACGTCATCCGCCACCAACGAATCGTGCGCGGCGACCAGCACCTGCAGGGTGTCGTGGTGGTCGAGGGAGAGTACGAGTTGGGCATGCAGGATCAGGCGTTCCTCGGGCTCGAGGCGGCGCTGGCCGTGCCGGATCCCGGTGGCGCCGGTGTCGAACTCCATGTCGCCACGCAATGGCTCCACGAGGACCGCACGCAGATCGCAAAGTGCCTCGCCTTGCCCGAGGAGCGGGTGCGGCTGGTGCTCGGCGGGGTGGGCGGCGCGTTCGGGGCTCGTGAGGACATCAGTCTGCAAGTGCACACCTGTCTGCTCGCGCTCCGAACGGGGCGACCGGTGCGGATGGCCTACAGCCGTTCGGAGAGTTTCCTCGGGCATGTCCACCGCCACCCGTGTCGCATCTGGATGCGGCATCACGCCGACGCCGACGGCCGCCTCCTGCGGGTCGAGGCCCGGTTCGTGTTCGATGGCGGCGCGTATGCCTCCACCTCTTCGGCCGTGCTGCTCAACGGGATCACCCACACGCAGGGCCCGTACCGCTGCGAGAACGCCACCGTCGACGGCTGGGCCGTGCGCACGAACAACCTTCCGTGTGGTGCGATGCGTGGGTTCGGTGTGGTGCAGGCGTGCTTCGCTCACGAGGGGCAGATGGACAAGCTCGCCGCTGCGTGCGGTCTGGACCCGCTCGAGATCCGCTTGCGCAACGCGATGAAGACCGGTGACCGTCTCATCACCGGACAGGTCGTCGAGAGCGTCGCACCGGTGGAGCGCCTCATCCGCGAGTTGGCCGCACTTCCGCTGCCCGACGAGCCCGTCGGCGGTCGCGACGGCGACCCGCTGAGGCTGCCGGGCGGTGCCGGGCTCACCGCCGACGCGGGCCAGGTGCGCCGTGGAATCGGGTGGGCCGTCAGCATCAAGAACCTCATGTACAGCGAGGGGTTCGACGACTTCTCCACGGCTCGCGTCCGTCTTGGCGACGGTGTCGCCACGGTGAAGTTCGCCACATCCGAAGTGGGCCAGGGCTTCGTGACGTTGGCCGGCCAGATCGCCCGAACGGTGCTCGGGGTCGACGATGTCGTGCTCGCACCGATCGACACCACGATCGGCTCCGCAGGGTCGACCTCGGCGTCGCGTCAGACCTGGATGAGCGGCGGAGCGGTCGACGGTGCGTGCCGGCTGGTGCGTGAACGGCTGTTCGAGATGGTGGGCTCGGCACACGACATCGACCCGTTGCGGCTGGAGATCGACGGCACCGACGTGATCGACACGATGGGCACGTTGCGCATCTCCGTGACCGAGGCGACGAAGGGAATCGAGCTCGACGAGACCTTCGAGCACCACCATCGCCCCACCGAGGATCTCGACGAGTCGGGTCAAGGCAACTGCCACACCGCGTTCGCGTTCGCCGCGCATCGGGCGGTCGTCGACGTCGACCCCGAACTGGGTCTCGTCAAGGTCGTGCAGGTGGCCACGGTCCAGGATGTCGGCCGGGCGCTGAACCCACTGAGTGTGACGGGGCAGATCGAGGGCGGCATCGCCCAGGGAGTCGGCCTCGCCGTGATGGAGGAGATCATCCTCGTCGGCGGACACGTGCGGAACGCGAGCTTCACCGACTACCTGCTGCCCACCTTTCTGGACATGCCCGACGTCGTGATCGGATTGGTCGAGGAGCCCGAACCGCAGGCGCCCCTCGGTGCCAAAGGCGTGGGCGAGCCACCCACCGTGTCGAGCACACCCGCCGTCGTCGCGGCGCTCCGTGACGCCCTCGGCAAGGACCTCGATCGGGTCCCGGTTCGGCCGACCGACATCGTCTTCTGACGTTTCGCCGACGAAGATTTTCTTCGGTTAGGTTGGGCGGCGTGTCGAACGAGCGTGAAATCATGACCTGGCAGATCTTCGGCGACGCGTCCCGCGTGCTGGCCCAGATGGTCACCGACGACTACGAGCCCGACATGATCCTCTCCATCGCCCGGGGTGGTCTGCTGATCGGCGGAGCGCTCGGGTACGCCCTGTCGGTCAAGAATGTGTACACGATGAACGTCGAGTTCTACACCGGGGTCGACGAGCGCCTCGAGGTGCCGCGCATCCTGCCGCCGGCGCCCGACTTCGTCGATGTCAGCCATGCGCGCATCCTCATCGCCGACGATGTGGCCGACACCGGTCACACACTGCGCAGCGTGCAGGACTTCTGTGCGGGCAAGGTGGCCGAGGTGCGCACTGCGTGCCTCTACGAGAAGAGCCACTCCGTGGTGAAGTGCGATTACGTCTGGAAGCGCACGGACAAGTGGATCAACTTCCCGTGGAGCGACAAGGACCCCGTCGCCAAGCGTGACTGGTCCGTCAAGGACGCCTGACCGATGCCGCGGCTGCGCGTCCACGCCTTGTCGATGTCGCTCGACGGGTATGTCGCCGGACCCGGCCAGGACGAGGAACACCCGCTCGGTGTTGGCGGTGAGTTGCTCCACGATTGGGTGTTCACCACCCGGACCGGTGCGGCCATGATCGGAGCGGCCGACGGCAACGACGGCATCGACGAGGACCTCATGGCCGAGGGCTTCGCTGGCATCGGCGCCACCATCATGGGCCGCAACATGTTCGGACCGATTCGCGGCGAGTGGCCCAATGACGGTCAGCCCGGATCCGACTGGAAGGGATGGTGGGGAGACGAGCCGCCGTACCACCATCGGGTGTTCGTGATGACCCATCACGAGCGCCCGCCCCTCGAGATGCGCGGCACCACGTTCCATTTCGTCACGGGTGGGCCGGCAGAGGCGCTCGCCCGTGCCACAGAGGCGGCAGGCGACCTCGACATCCGACTCGGGGGCGGCGCCGCGACCGTCCGCCAGTTCCTCGCGCTCGGGCTGGTCGACTCGCTCCACATCGCGGTCGTGCCGGAGTTGTTGGGGAGCGGCGAGCGGCTGTTCGAGAACGGGGTGGCGGCCACCGGCTACCGGGTTGCGATGACCGCAGGTCTCGCCAACGTCGCCCACTTCTTCCTCGACCGCGAACCCTGAATCGCGACGAGCCTCAGCCGGGGTCGGAGGGAGAGCAGACCTCGAGTTCCATGCCGTCGACGTCGCGGAAGACGAGTGACCACTCGCCGCCGAGTTGCTGGATCTCGCCGATGTCGGCGCCCACCTCGCCGATGATCTCCTCGGGGGTCGTCTCGAACACGTTGAGCGCCGAGTGCCCGCTCTGCGCCGAAGACCGTTCCATACCAGTCGGCGAAGCGGTCGAGGTCGGTGGTCAGGGTCGCGACGTGGTGGAAGCCGGTGGTGATCGGCACCGCGCAGAGGTTAGACGGCGGTACGAAGCACGGTGAGCGCTGCGTTCCGTCCGCTCGCACCCCACACGCCGGCGCCGGGGAATGTGGCAGCGCCGGTGAGGTACAGACCCTTGACGTCGGTCTCGTAGCGAGTGAGCTCCGGGTTCTTGTTCCGCATCGCCGCGAGCGGTCCGCCCGCGAACGACGTCGCGTGGCCGTGGGGGAGATGGAACTCGCGCTCGTATCGGTCGGGGGTCATTGCCCGCCAGTCGATGATGGTGTCCTCGAATCCCGGTTCGACGAGGCCGGCGAACAGTTCGAGCCATCGTGCCGGCTCGGGGCTGCTCGCCCAGCCGCCGGCGAGGCCGTAGGGCGTGAACAGCGCTTCCAGGCTCAGCACGTGCCGGTCCGCCGGTGCCAGCGTGTCGTCGCAGACCGATGGGACGTTGGCGATGAACCCCGGGCGCTCCAGCATCCGGGCCGACTGCATCAACTGGTACCCGCGGTGCATCTCGGCGATGGACGGGGCGATCGCGATGGACGCGGCGAGATCTCCCGCCAGCCCTGCCTGCTCGGCCGCCCGGAGATGTGGAACACGGGTGAGGATCGCGTCGATCTTGGACTCGTAGCCGTCGTCGCGCGGGATCTCGCTCCATCGCCGCACCAGGTCGCGAGCCTGCGGCGGCGGATGCTTGAGCCAGTTGAGGAAGGTGTCGTGCGGATTGCACGCCGACACCACCACGCCAGCGGTGACCTCGCTGCCGTCATCGAACGCCACACCGCGGACACCGTCCCCTTCGCAGGTGATGGCTGCGACCTTGGTGGACGTTCGCAGCGTGCCACCGGCCTTCTCGAAGGCGGCGAGCAGCGTGCGTGGCACCATCCCGCTTCCGCCGATGGGGCGCCCGACCGTCCCGACGTGTCGGACCGCATACGTGAGTGCGCCGAGGCCGCTGCCGTCGGTCTCGGGGGAGATGCCCCACACCATCGGGCCGACGAGGAGACCGGGGGCCTGGAGTGCGTCGACGCGGAAGTACTCGCGCATCACGTCGGCGGCGCTCCGCCGGCTCCAGCGCAGCAGCGTGCTCACACCGCGGCCCTTCTTCTCGATGACCTTGCGGGTGAGGCCCGAGAACGAGGGCGGATCGTTCGCCGCGTCGAACACCAGACGGACCACGGGCATCGCGGCCTTGAGGTATCGGCGGTACCCGTCGACCTCGTCGGGGTAGTTGCGCCCGATCGACTCGAGTGTCTCCTCCACCGAGTGGTAGCTGGCCCACGCCGGCCCGCCGCCCCAGGTGAGATTGAGCTGCGAGGGCTCGAGGTTCGTGTAGACCAAGCCGAGATCGGCAAGGCCCAACTCGTCGCTGATCGGAGTCGTTCGGAACGTGATGTGGTCGCAGTTGCAGATGTTGACCATCGCCCCGCCGAACTCCTCGCTGGCGGCCGTCCCTCCGACGTCGTGACGGGCCTCGACCAGGAGGGTGCGCAAGCCCCCACGCGCGAGGTAGGCCGCGCACACCAGACCGTTGTGCCCCGCACCGATGACGATGGCGTCGTAGTCCTTCGTGGTCATGCGGTCATTCTTGCGGTCGATGCGTGTCGGAGGCGAAATCGAGGGTCGGCACCCATCCGCGGACGAATGCCGAGGCACCGACCAGGCCGTTCGCGGTGCTGTGGCTCTTCACGACGCCGGTGGCACACGGGTAACGTTCGACCGTGACTCATCGCCTTCGCCGATTCGCCGACCTCACCGGCCCCCAGGTGGCCGAGCTGCTCACCGAGCGCAGCATCCTCGTCCAGCCACTCGGAGCGATCGAACAGCACGGTCCACACCTGCCGCTCAGTACCGACAGCGTCGTGGCGAGTGCGGTGGCCGAAGCCGCAGTTGGCGAGGTCGGCGAGGAGCTCGACATCTGGCTGCTCCCGACGCTCGAGTACACAAAGAGCAACGAGCATGCCTGGAGCCCCGGCACGGTCTGGCTGTCGGCAACCACGCTCCTGGCCGTCCTGGACGACATCGGCCGTTGCATCGCGACGACGCCCGCCAAGCGTCTCGTGTTCCTCAACGGCCATGGCGGCAACAGCGCTCTGCTCAACGTGGCCAACCGGGAACTCCGCCTCGCGCACGGTTTGATGACGTTCGTCGCCCATCCCGGTGTGCCAGCGGACCAGGGGGGCACCTCCCCCGCAGACGAGTTGGGGATGGGAGTGCACGGTGGCACCGACGAGACGTCGATGATGCTGCACCTCGCCCCCCACCTGGTGCAGATGAACTTGGCCGAGCGACGGGTGCCGGAGGCGATCGCCGAGAACTCCTACGTGCGCTTCGGCGGCCGGGTCTCGTTCGGCTGGTTGTCCAACGACTTCTTCCCCGACGGGTACATCGGCGATCCCACCGCCGCCACCGCCGAGCTCGGCAAAGAGCTGTTCGAGGGCTCGGTCCGGGGCTTCTGCGAGGCACTCCGCGAGATTGCCGTGTTCAACTTCGGTCGCTCGGCATGACCGGGTCGGCCGATCGTCACAGCGGCCTACGGGTCGACGGCGACCGGCTGTGGGGACGCCTGGTGGCGCTCGGTGAGATCGGCGCGGTCCACGGTCCGAACGGGGAACAGGGAAGCGCCCGCCTGGCGCTCACCGATGCGGATCGCGAAGGGCGTGATCTCGTCGTCGGTTGGATGCACGACCTCGGCCTCGACGTGCGCATCGACGCGATCGGCAACGTGGTCGGCACGCGAGCTGGCAGCGACCCGACGCTGGCCCCGGTGATGATCGGGTCCCACATCGACACCGTCCGCACCGGCGGCAGGTTCGACGGCAACCTCGGTGTCCTCGGGGGGTTGGAGATCGTCGAGACCCTGGCCCAGCACGAGATCGTCACCCGCCATCCGGTCAGTGTCGCCTTCTTCACCAACGAGGAGGGCGCGCGATTCCAACCCGACATGTTGGGCAGCCTGGTCTATGTCGGCGGACTCGCTCTGGAGGATGCGCTCGACATCCGCGCTGCGGATGACCAGGCGCGCGTCGGTGACGAATTGCGTCGCATCGGGTACGCAGGGCCGACACCGTGCCCGGCGGCGTCGTCGCCGCACGCCTACGTGGAACTGCACATCGAGCAGGGCCCGGTGCTCGAGGATGAGGGTGTCACCATCGGGGCCGTGACGGGTGTCCAGGGCATCTCATGGACGGAGCTCACCATCAGCGGCCAGTCGGCTCACGCCGGAACCACGCCGATGCGCCTGCGTCACGATCCCGGATACGTGGCCGCAGAGATCATCACCGGGATGCGGGCCCTCGCGAAGGCGATGGGCGGCTCTCAGGTGGCGACGGTGGGACGCTGCGAGTTCCAGCCGAACCTGGTCAACGTCGTGCCGTCCGAGGTCACCCTCACCGTCGACCTGCGCAACACCGACGAGACTGCGCTCCGCCAAGCCGAGGCCGTGTTCGGGGCATTGTGCGAGCGGCTCGCCGCCGACGAGGGCGTCGCGATCGAACGGCGCACGCTGGCTCGGTTCGAGCCCGTCGAGTTCGACGCCGAGATGATCGATCTGGTCGAGTCGACGGCGCAGCGGTTGGGGCACTCGACGCGGCGGATGCCGAGCGGGGCCGGCCACGACGCCCAGATGTTGGCCCGAGTGTGTCCGACGTCGATGGTGTTCGTGCCCAGTGTGAAGGGGCTCTCCCACAACATTGCCGAGTTCACGAACCCCACCGACGTCGCTGCCGGCGCCGATGTGCTGTTGCAGGTGGTCCTCGCTCGCGCCGACCCGTCCTGACAACCCGGCTCACCTGGTAGAACGGAGTTCCATGGGTGTGCTCATCGACAACCCGCTCCTGCTGCTGTTCCTCGTGGTGGGCGTGGGCGCTGCCCTCGGAACGGTGCGCGTCAAGGGCATCGCCCTCGGTCCGGCCGCAGCGCTGTTCGTCGGCCTTGCCGTCTCCGCTGCCGACGATCGGCTGGCCAACACGCCCGCGATCGTCCCGCAGATCGGGCTGGCGCTGTTCATCTACACCGTCGGTCTCGCCAGTGGCCCCTCGTTCCTCGCCGAGCTTCGTCGGGGCGGCACCCGTGTCCTCGTGGGCGTCAGCGCGCTGCTGGTGCTGTTCTCGCTCGGCGTCGTCGGCGTGGGAAACCTGTTCGACCTCGACACCGGCGCACGGTCCGGCCTGTTCGCCGGTTCGCTGACCAACACACCTGCGCTGTCGGCAGCCTTGACCGGGCTGTCGAAGCAGATCGCCGACGGATCGGTCACCGACCCGGTGGTCGGGTACTCGCTGGCCTATCCGTTCGGCGTGCTGACGATGCTCCTCGCCGCCCACTGGTCGCTTCGTCGAAGTCGTCGCGCCGAAGGGGGAACCTCGTCGACGAGCGCGGCCGGCAGCACCAACGCCACCAGCGCCACCGTGCGCGTCCTTCGCGACGACCTCCCGGCGCTCGGGGAGTTGCGGCACTGGCAGGGCGCCAAGCTCGCCTTCGGACGGGCGGAACACGATGGCCAGGTCCACCTCGCAACCACGGACCTGTGTCTCGTTCCCGGTGACCTCTGCACGGTGATCGGAGCGCCCGAGGACGTCGGCCGGTTCCTCGAGTGGGCGGGAGAGCGGAGCACCCGCCACCTGGCACTCGATCGGGCGTTGCTCGACTTCCGCCGGATCTCGGTGTCGAACCGCAAGTTGGCCGGGAGCCATCTTCGAGAACTCGACCTCGAGGGCCGTTTCGGCGCGACCGTCACCCGGGTTCGGCGAGGCGATGCCGACCTCGTGGCCGACGGCGACTTCGTGCTCCGCCTCGGTGACCGCCTTCGGGTGGTCGGTCCCGCCAAGCGCCTGGGGCAGGTGGCCGTCCTGCTCGGTGACTCGGATCGAAGTCTGGGAGAGGTCGACGCGATGGGCTTCGCGCTCGGGATGAGCATCGGGCTGCTGATCGGCCTCATCAGCGTGCCCCTGCCCGGCGGTGGCCAGGTCGAGCTCGGCGTCGGCGGCGGACCGCTCATCGCCGGTCTGGTGCTCGGGACGCTGTCACGAACCGGGCCGATCACATGGCAGATCCCCCACGCGGCGAACCTCACCCTGCGCCAACTCGGGATCCTGATGTTCCTGGGTTCGATCGGCATTCGCTCCGGCGCGACGTTCGCCGACGCAGCCGGCACTGCGATCGGCCTCCGTCTCGCGGTCGCGGCGACGGCGTTGACCCTTGCGCTGGCAGCCGCGTCGCTGTTCCTGACGCGGGTGCTACGCGCCGATCCCGTCTCGGCGGCGGGCCAGATCGCGGGGATCGAGACGCAACCCGCCGTGCACGCCTACGCATCGGAGGCGTCGAAGGGCGATCAACGCGTCGACGCCGGCTATGCGCTCGTGCTGCCGCTGGCGATGATCGTCAAGCTGATCCTCGTCCAGCTGCTCCTCTGAACCCGCAGATCGAAGCGACCTGATCGCGGGCACGCGAAGAGGGGCGCCGGCCGAAGCCGACGCCCCTCTGCTGAAGTGCGTGTCTGACGTCGTCGATCAGAGCTTGATCGAGGTGTCGAGGAACTCGTTGGTGACGATGTCCTCGGGCTTCAGACCGTCCTTGGGCGGGCTGTCCTGGGCCGTGTAGACCGGGATCGCCTTGGTGATCAGGTCGCTGACCCGAGCCATGTCGAAGCTGCCCATGACGCCATCGGTGCCGTTGGCGACGAGGCCGTCCTTCTTGATGGTGGCCACGCCATAGTCAGCGGTGCCCTGGGTGTAGTTCCAACCGAAGTCGGCACCGAAGGTGGTCGCTGCGTCCATGATGATTGCGTTGGTCGCGGTCGGCGTGTTGACGTAGTCGACGCTGGCCTGCTGGATGATCGGGACCAGCTTCTTGAAGCAGTCGGAGTACTTGGTGATGTTCTCCGGCTTGGTCGCGATCGACTCGGCGTAGTTCTTCCAGCCGACGTCGTTGATGTACTCGTAGGCGACGGGCTTCATCCAGTTTGAGAGTTCCTTCTCATAGAGGTACGGCTCGGCCGAGCCAAAGCCCTGTTGGGCCGACTTGCCCTCATCGGTCACGAACAGGCTCGGGTCACCGGTGTAGGAACCGTCGGTCTGATCCTTGGACAGCACACCGGTGGAGGTGAGGAAGTCCATGTAGGCCGCACCACCGAAGTAGCGGATCTTGACGCCGGCCTTGCCGAGATCGGCGATGCCCTTCACGTCGGGATACTGCCCCGGATCCCACATGATCATCTGCGGGTTCTTCTCGTAGCCCGACTCGATCGCCATGGTGGGGAAGGTCGCCGAGTTCTGGATGGCTTCGTCGGTGTACACGTAGCCCAGAAGGATGTTGTCGTTCTGGTACATGATCGAGGTGACGCTCTGGAAGTTCTGCGCCGCTCCACCGGACTGGATGGAGATCTTCACGCCGGTGTCGTTGCCCTTCGAGTCGACGAGGGGACCGGTGACGATGGCCTTGGCCTTGTCGATGGTGTATCCCTTGCCGACCATCTGATACAGGAAGCCGTGCTCGGCCTCGGGCATCCAGTCCGTCTGGATGGTGACGGTGTCGGGGCAGATGGTCTTGAGAACGCCTGCGCCGCCGGCGGCCGGCGTGGTGTCGGACGACGACGATGAGTCGTCACCACACGCGGCCAGTGCCATGACAGCGGCCAGTGAGCAGGCGAGCAGCGTGGTGCTGCGGCGGTGTTGCATTGGTTTCTCCTTGTTGGTTGTTCACGCTGATGTTCGGGAGGCTGCGAGCAGCCTCGGGTGGATGGGGACTGTGGCCGCTGGGTCAGCGGTTCGATTCGTGCCAGTGACCCACCACGACCTTGGTGAGCCAGCCGAAGATCAAGAAGACGGTGACGCCGAGGCCGGCGATGATGATCAGTCCGCCGTAGATCTCGGGGAACTTGATCTTCTGCCGGTATTCCTCGATCACGATGCCGATGCCGGGCTTGCTGCCCTGTCGGAAGAACTGCTCGCCGACGACGGCGCCGACCACGGCCAACCCTGCAGCGATGCGGAACCCGGTGAAGATCGCCGGCATCGCCGATGGGAACTGGAGCTTGCGCAGCCGGGTGAAGCGCGACACCTCGCTGAGGGTGAACAGGTCGTGCTGACCCTTGTCGGCCGAGAGCAGTCCGAACAGCGTGTTGCTCGCGATCGGGAAGATGGAGATCATCACGCAGACGAAGATGCGCGGCCCGAGCCCGCCACCGAAGACGGCGGCGATCACCGGCACGACAGCCAGGACCGGCGTGGCCTGCAACGCCACCAGGTACGGATACACCGCCCGTTCGGCCCACTTTGCACGGGCCATGATGACGGCGAGGGTCATTCCGACGACGATGCTGAGGAACAGCCCGATGACGGAGACGAACGCGGTCCAGTAGAGACCGCCGAGCAGCTTGCGGCGTGGTTTATGGCGTAGGAAGGCCTGATCGACCACCGTGACGGGCGACGGCAGCAGGAAGCCCGGCTTGTCGAACAACATCCGCATTCCCGTGCGGTGCATCCACTCCCAGATCGCCAGGAAGATGACGAACGTGACCAACGGGCCGATGATGGTGTTCCACTCGAACTTGTCCTGAGGAGTGGGGGGCGGGGCGTCGAGCACGGTGTCCTCCACGGCTCCGGCATCCGTGCCCGGCACGATGAACGGGAACTCTGCGGTGCTCATGCGTGCGCACCGCGGAGCTCGTACGAGATCTGTCCGGAGAGATTGGCGAACTCGGGGTCGAAGCGCAGTTCAGGCCGCCGCGGGTACTCGAACGGCACCTTGAACTCGGCGACGATCCGGCCGGGTCGGGCGCTCATCACGAGCACGCGGGTGGACAGGAACACGGCCTCGCCGATCGAGTGAGTGATGAACAGTCCGGCGAACCGCTCGCGTCCGAACAGCCCGATCACCTCGTCGTTGAGACGTTCGCGGGTGATCTCGTCGACGGCTCCGAACGGCTCGTCGAACAGGAAGACCTCGGGGTCCAGGACCAGCGTTCGGGCCAGCGACGCGCGCATCTTCATTCCGCCCGAGAGCTGCTTGGGGTACTTCTTCTCGAACCCGCTGAGACCGACGAGCTTGATGCTCTCGGCTGCCCGATGATGCCGTTCCGCCTTGGGCATGCCCTGCAGTTCGGCGAGGAGCTCGACGTTGTGCTGAACGTTGCGCCATTGCAGAAGGGTGGCGTCCTGGAAGACGTAGCCGACCTTGGAACGCTCCACCGAGACGAACCCGGTGGTGGGCGGGTTGAGCCCGCTGGCGATCTTGAGCAGTGTGCTCTTGCCGCAGCCCGACGGGCCAACCACCGTGACGAACTCGCCCGGATGGACCGAGAACGATGTCTCGCTGAGGGCGTGCGTACCGTCGGGGTAGACCATCGAAACCCCGTTGAACACCAACGCGGGAGTGGGCTCTGAGTCGTCCATCGCGGTCACCATAGTGGGCGCACCGTTTTGGTCCTGCGTCTGCTCGGCCATCAGTGCATCACCATTCCGCCGCTCACGTTCATTGCCTGGCCTGTGCAGTATCGGGCCTCGTCAGAAGCGAGAAAGACTGCCATGTCCGCCACTTCGCCCGGATCCGCACAACGCCCCAACGGCGACATCGACGACCACTTCTGCATCATCTCCGGCGTGCGTGTCGACGCCCCCATCTCGGTGAGCACGTAACCGGGGCAGATGCAGTTGGCGCGGACGCCGTGTGCCCCGAGTTCCATCGCCGAGACCCGGGTGAGGCCGATGACCGCCGCCTTCGACGCAGCGTAGTGGGCCTGGTTCGGTGACCCGACCTTGCCGCCCATGCTCGCCATGTTGACGATGCATCCGCCGCCCTGCGCGATCATCGTCCGTGCGGCGACCTGGGTGGTGAGCAGCATCGCCCGGACGTTGACGTCGAACGTGAGGTCCCAGTCCTCGACGGTGATGTCGAGCAGCGGCGCCATCCGCAGGATTCCGGCATTGTTGACCAGGATGTCGATGCCGCCGAGGTGGTCGATCGCTGCCTGGGTCGTGGTCCGGGCTGCCGCCGGGTCGGCGAGGTCCGCCTGCATCGCCGTTGCACCGATCGCCCGAGCAGTGACCTCGCACTCGTCGATGTTCTGGTCGACCAGCACCAAGTGCGCGCCCTCACGGCGATAGGCGGTCGCGATCGCCGCCCCGATGCCACGCGCAGCGCCCGTCACGAGCGCTCGCCGACCTTCGAGGCGACCTCGCACAGGGGCGTCGTGGTCGGTCACCATTTGGGCGACATCGTACGACAGGGTGACGTCGTGGCTGGTACGCGCGGTGTGAACGCTCTGTTTCGGAATTGTCGATTCGTCGATGGCCGTCAGGTCACCCGGACACGACGATTCCCGCACGGATGACCGTGCGTCCGGCGGGTCCGAGGGCGATGGCTTCGCGGACGGATCGGGCCGGGATCAGGACCAGATCTGCCACGCTGCCAGGCGTTGGTCCCGCAGCCGGCATGCCGAGCACCGAACGAGCGGCGCCGCTCACCGTGTCGAACGCGTCGTCGGGAAGCAGGTGCCCGGCCATCACCATGAGTGCGGCCGTTTCCAGGCAGTCGCCGCGACCGACCAGGTTGAACGGGTCCTGGAGGTTGTCGGCACCGGCGGCGAGTCGGACCCCGGCGGCGCGCAGGGCGCGTACGGCCGTCAGACCTCGCGGCATCCGTTGCTGATGGTCGCGGCCCTGCAGGAACAGATTGCTGCTCGGCAGCGTGATCACGCCGATGCCGGCCGCCGCCACCGCTGCAGCGACCCGCTGCTGGGTGGACTCGGGTTGCATGCCGAGGCTCACACAGTGACTGGCTGTGACCGCCTCGCGGAACCCGGTGGCCACGACACGGGCGGCCAGGTCGTGCAGCGAGAGGCGAGCGGGGTCGAGATGCTCATCGGTGTGGAGGTCGAGCGGCAGTCCCGCCTCGCCGGCCATGGCGAGGAAGAGGTCGTGAGCGGCGGCGGGATCGGTCTCGAGGTGGGGGCATCCGCCGATCCCGTCGATGCCCATGGCGATCGCCTCGCGAAGGAGTGCCCGCTGGTCGGTGCCCTCTGCGCCGATGCTGGGCCAGCCACAGAGCGCGAACACCTGGATATCCACGAGCGGTCGGAGCCGATTGCGCACGGCGATGAGCGCTGCCACAGAGGTGAGTCCGTTGGTGGTGGTCAGGTCGGCGTGCGTGCGGATGACGGTGGTGCCGTTGGCGAGCAACAGTCGGGCGGCGCGCTCGGCACGCTCTTCGGTGTCGGGGCCGGTGATGCTGTCGCGGTGGGTCTCCATCGCCACGATCGCACCCATCAGGTCACCGGTGGGGTTCGGAATCCGTTCGGCGAGGAACGCCTTGTCGAGGTGCGCGTGGGCCTCGGCCATCGCGGGCAGCAGCAAACGCCCGCCCGCGTCGAGTACCCGATCGCCGGGCTGTGAGGACGTGCCGACGGATTCGACCCGGTCAGCGACGATTCGAACCGACGAGGTCGTCCCGTCGGCCAGCACCGCTGCGGTGATGGTGAGTGATTCGCCCGGCCGTTCAGCCACCGGCCACCGACCCGACTCGAGTCCGCGGGTCGGCAGCGCCCGACCAGAAGCCCTGAGAGTCGCGCACGATGGCGTGCGCGTGCCCGAATCCGCTGTCGTAGGGAGGCGCTGATGCGGTGCGATGCCCCCGTTCGGCGAGGGCGGCCACCCACTCGGGGGGAGCATTTCCCTCGATCAGCACGATGGGCCCCTGCGGAGCGGTCCAGGTGTCGAAACCGGTGACCGGCCCTTTCAACACCCAGCGGCCGGCGTGGATGGCGGCGGCAGGGGACTGCTGATGGTGGAACAACCGAGCCGCGATCTGCAACAGGATCTGTGGCTGACCGTCGCCGCCCATGGTCCCGAAGACGGCAGCAAGGTCGCTGCCGCGAGTGGCGAGCGCCGGGGCGAGCGTGTGCGGCGGCCGGGCACCCGGGCGCAGTTCGGCCGGATGCCCGGCTTCAAGGCTGAAGCCGAGACCCCGGTTGTGCAGGTTGATGCCCGTGGTTGGCTCCACCAGCCACGACCCGAATCCGGAGGCGTTGGACTGGATGAGCGACACGCCCATGCCGTCGCCGTCGGTGGTGCAGAGATACGTCGTGTCGCCGTCGTGCCCATTGCCGGTCAGCGCGCTCGCGCGTCGGGTGTCGACGAGCGCGCCGCGGCCGGCGATGGCCGCGAGGAGTGCGTCACCGGCGGCCCGGTCGTGGAGCACCGTCGGGCGGTCGAAGCCTGCCACCTTGGCCGTCTCAATGAGCAGGTGCGCCCAGCGTTCGTCGTCGGGGTCATCGGGGAGCGGGAGCGAGTCGGCCAGGCCTGCCGCACCGAGGATCAGGTAGCCCTGCGAGTTGGGGGGCACGGTCCACAGATCGACACCCCACGCCGCGGTCCGAAGCGGTGAGACCCAGTCCGCCTGCGACACCACGAGATCCTGGGGTGAGTACCAGCCCTGCCCCAACGCCTGCAGACCGGCTCCGAAGTCCCCGAGATAGAAGGCATCACGCCCGCCGGCCGCGATAGCTCGCATCGCCTGCGCGACTCCTGGTCGTCGGACGCGGTCGCCTGGGCGGCGCGCCTGGGACGTCAGTTCGCTCAGGCTGGCTCGGCCCTCGGCGTCGAGCATCCCTGCCGATCCGGTGAGCAACGGGCTCGCCGGGAAGCCGCCTTCCGCGAGCTCGATCGCCGGCGCGAGCAACATCGACAGCGGCATGGATCCGAACCTGGCATGAAGTGCCGTCCACCCATCCACACAGCCCGGCACCGTGACGCTGCGGATGTCGTGGCGGAAGGGCATCTCCGAGAGTCCTGCCGCCCGCATGCCCGAGGCATCGGCGCCGGAGCCTGCTCGCCCACTCGAGTTCAGGCAGAACACCTCGCCGTTGTGGTGAACCAGCGCGAACAGATCGCCCCCCATGCCGCAGAGGTGCGGACCGACCACCGCCATCGCTGCGTTGGTGGCGATCGCGGCATCGACTGCGTTGCCACCGGCCGCGAGCATCGCCAACCCGGCCTGGGTCGCCAGCTGATCCGCGCTGGCGACCATGTGGTGCGGCGCGCGCGTCGAGTTGAACGGTGCCGCTACTGCCACAATCCACGCTCCTCGAAGACCTGCTTCAGCACCTGTGGCCGGTCGGTCATGATGCCGTCGACACCGAGATCCAGCAGGCGATGCATCTCGGTCGCGTCATCGATGATCCACGCATGCACGACGATGCCCCGGGCGTGCGCCTTGCGGACGAAGCGCTCGTCGATGACCGTGAGTGGGCCTTGCTTGACCGGAACCTGTGCCGCCATCGCATCGCGATCGGTTGGTCGGGCATAGCGCAGACTGGCGACGCCGAGTGGGCCGAGTGTGGTGCAGACATCAGGGCCGAGCAGACGTCGCAGCCGACGCAGGCGTGCGTCGCTGAAGGCGCCGAGCGCCACCCGAGGGAGGGAGTTCGTCCGTCGGAGCACCGCCACCAGCGCATCGACGGCCTTGTCCGTCTTGCAATCGATGTTGACTCGCAGATCCGGCCACGTGCCGAGCATGTCCTCGAGCAGTGGGATCGGCGCGCGACCATCGACGAGGGCCGAGGAGACCTCGCTCCACGGAAGGTCGCTGATCGTCCCCACCCGTCCGGTGGTACGGCGCAGGTCGTTGTCATGGAACGCGACGAGGACGCCGTCGGCGGTGACCTGTACGTCGGTCTCCACGTAGCGATAGCCGAGCCCGACCGCGTACTCGAATGCCGGCATGGTGTTCTCGGGTACGTCGCTGGCACCACCGCGGTGGGCGAAAGGAATCGGCCCCGGCCAGTCGAGATAGGGATGGGGACGGGGTTGCATCGCCTCCAGTATCGTCGGCTCCATGAGTGAGACCATCACTGTTCGCTCGCCGTACGACGATTCCGTCATCGGCGAGATCCCCGCGATGACCGCCGCCGATGTCGATCGTGCGGTGGCCGTGGCCAAGAAGGCGTTGCACGAGCACCCGCTGCCGCTCTGGAAGCGCGCCGAGATCCTCGACAAGGCCGCGGCGCGCCTCACCGAGCGGCGTGAGGAGTTCGCCCGGGTCGTCGCCCGTGAAGCGGCGAAGCCGATCAAGACCGCCCGTGTGGAGGCCGAACGAGCTGTCGGCACGTTCCAGTTCGCTGCTGCGGAGGCTCGCAAGCTCGGGGGGGAGGTGATCCCCCTCGATGCGATCCCTTCCGGCGAAGGAAAGTTGGGATTCACCTTGCTCGTGCCGATCGGCGTCATCGGCGCCATCGCACCATTCAACTTTCCGCTGAACCTCGTGGTGCACAAGCTCGCCCCGGCGATCGCCGCCGGCTGCCCGGTGGTCCTCAAGCCCGCCAGCCAGACACCGTTCAGCAGCCTGCTGCTGGCCCAGATGCTCGTCGAGGAGTGCGGCCTGCCCGCCGAGTACCTCCATGTCGTCACCGGTGGCGGGGGCACGGTCGGCAACGCCATCGTCGATCATCCCGACATCGCGCTCATCACCTTCACCGGTTCGCCCGACGTCGGCTGGTCGATCCGCGCACGCGCACCGCGCAAACGGGTCGGGTTGGAGTTGGGCAACAACGCTCCCTGCATCATCGAGCCCGACGGGGATTGGAAGACCGCCGCAGCGAAGATCAAAGTGGCCGGTTTCAGTCATGCCGGCCAGAGTTGCATCAGCACACAGCGGGTGTTCGTGCACTCCAGCATCGTGGAGGAGTTCACCGCCGCGCTCGTCGCTCACGTCGAGACGTTGGTCGTGGGCGACCCGATGGACGAGGCAACCGATGTGTCGGCACTCATCTCCAAGAGCGAGCGCGACCGTGTGGCCGAATGGGTGGCCGAGGCCGAGGCCCAAGGAGCGACCATCGCCACCGGCGGCTCGCTCGACGAGGCGGGTGTGCTGCGTCCGACCGTCATCACGAACGCCCGCCACGACATGAAGGTGTGTGCCCAGGAGGTGTTCGGACCGGTGGTCGCGATCGCCGCCTACGACGACCTCGACGAGGCGTTGCGGCAGGCCAACGACACCAAGTACGGGTTGCAGGCGAGCATCTTCACGTCCGACATCTCCAAGGCGTTGAAGGCGGTGCGCACACTCGACTTCGGTGGCGTGCTGGTCAACGAGGTACCGACATGGCGAGCCGACCAGCAGCCGTACGGCGGCCTTCGCGACAGCGGGAACACCCGCGAGGGTCCGGCATTCAGCGTCAAGGAGATGACCGAGATCCGAATGGTGGTGCTGTCGTGAGGGATGTCGTGAGGGATGTCGTGAGGGATGTCGTGAGTGCGCCGCTGCGGTGGGGTGTGTTGGGTGGCAGTAGTCGCATCTATCGCAACAGCTTGCTGCCGGCGTTCACTGCAGCGGGTCACACGGTGGTCGACGCACCGAGTCGCGACGGCGAATCGTTCGGCCCGTACGAGGCGATGCTCGCTCGCGACGACATCGACGCGGTCTACAACCCGCTGCCCAACCACCTGCACGCCGAGTGGAGCCATCGCGCGCTCGACGCGGGGAAGCACGTCCTGTGCGAGAAGCCGCTCACGCTGTCACCCGATGACACCGAGGACCTGTTCGAGCACGCCGAGGCGGTCGGTCGCACGTTGCTCGAGGCGTACATGTGGCCACATCACCCGCGCGCTCGACGGCTGCTGCGGCTGGTGAACGAGGGCGAGGTCGGCTGGCCTCAGTGGGGGCGCGCCCAGTTCTCGTGGCCGATGGACCTGTCGGGTGGCGATCATCGACTCGATGCCCGCGGCGCCGGCGCGCTGTTCGACGTCGGTATCTACTGCATCGCCCCGTTCATGCTGATGGCGCGCCGGGACCCGTCCTCGGTGGCGGCAAATGCGGTGCGCAACGAGGCCGGTGTCGACATCGAGATGACCGGTTGGGTGGACTGGGGAAGCGGGTTCGCGTCGTCGTTCCACGTGTCCTTCGACGCGCCCAACGCTCGTCAGATGGCGCTCACCACGAGCGAGGCGCTGGTCGGCCTCCCCGGCTGGCACGCTCCAGGTCCGCTCGAGCCCAGTGACATCGTCGTCGAGCGGCGCGACGGGTCGGTCGAGTCCATCACGTGCGACGGAGCCGACGGCTACACCGGCCTGGTCGAGCACTTCGCCGACGTCGTCACTGGTGCGGAACCGATTTTCGGCCGGACCGAGAGCCTGCGGCTCGCGGGGATCCTCCAGGATCTCCACATCGTCAGCGCACACTGAGCACGTCGCCGCCATCGCAGGGCCGAAACCATGCCCTCCGGGCATCATTCGGGGCCTGCGCCAGCTGACCGCTTGTTCAGATCGACCGGCCTGCTGCCGTCCAGTACTCGTCCTTGAGGAGCCGCTTGTAGAGCTTGCCGGTGGGATGGCGCGGGAGTTCCTCGCGGAAGTCGACTGACCGCGGGCACTTCACGTCGGCGAGATGCTCACGGCAGAACGCGATCAGCTCCTTGCCGAGCGCAGCGGCGTCCTCCGGCGTGACCGGCATCGTGACGGGTTGGACGACGGCCTTGACCTCCTCGCCGAAATCGTCGTTGGGAACACCGAACACTGCGACGTCGACGACCTTCGGATGGCCGACGAGCACGTTCTCCGCCTCCTGCGGATAGATGTTCACACCACCAGAGATGATCATGTACGCCTTGCGGTCCGTGAGGTACAAGAAGTTGTCGGCGTCGAGGTAGCCCACATCGCCGAGCGTGCTCCAGGGCTGGCTGGGATGGCGCGACCCGCGGGTCTTCTCGGCGTCGTTGTGGTATTCGAACGTGGCGCCGCCCTCGAAGTAGATGGTGCCCGATTCTCCGGTGGGCATCTCGTCACCTTCGTCGCCGCAGATGTGCAGGACGCAGCCGATGGGGGTGCCCACGGTGCCCTCGTGGGCGAGCCACATCTCGCTGTTGCAGTACACGAAGCCGTTGCCCTCGGTCCCCGCGTAGTACTCGTGAATCACCGGTCCGAACCACTCGATCATCTGCTTCTTGACCAGCTTCGGGCATGGCGCGGCGGCGTGGATGACGGTCTCCAGGCTCGACACGTCGTACTTGCCGCGGATCTCCGGGTCGAGCTTGAGCATCCGGACGAACATCGTCGGCACCACCTGGCTCACCGTCACCGTGTAGCGCTCGACCAGAGCGAGATACTGCTCGGGATCGAAGTGCTCCATCGCGACGACCGTGCAGCCGACCTGTTGTGCCGCCATGCAGAACCGCAGCGGTGCCGCATGGTAAAAGGGCGCTGGGGAGAGGTAGACGCTCTCGTTCTTCACGCCGAACAGCAGCGTGAGCAGGGGCGACACTCCGTTGGCGGTGGTCTCCAACGAGTTGGCGACGAAGGGCCGAGCCACTCCCTTCGGTTGCCCGGTGGTGCCGGAGGAGTAGAGCATGTCGGTGCCGGCGACACGCTCCTCGTCGAGCGGCGTGCTCGGCTGCGCATCGACTGCTGTTTCGTAGGACTCGTATCCGGGGACCGTGCCGTCGAGCATGAGCCGAAGGCCCACGCCTGGGGTGTTCGGCAGGATCTCGATGGCCTGATCGGCCTTGTACTTCGATGTGATGAACACCTTGGCCGTGCAGTCGTTGACGATGTAGGAGAGCTCGCCACTGGTGAGGCGGCTGGAGCAAGCCGTGTAGACCGCTCCGGCGTAATGGCATCCCCAGACGACCTCCATGTAGCGGTCGTGGTTCTCCATGCAGATCGCGACGTGATCACCTGGTTGGACGCCCGCGGCACGCAGCAGGTGGCTGACGCGGTTGGCGGCCGCATCGAGCTCGGCGAAGGTCTGGGTGAAGCCACTCCCGCCCATGATGAGGGCCGGCTTGTCGGGATGGCTGTCGAGGAACGCACCGGGATACATAGGAGGCGAAGGTAGCCGACGATACGTTCACGGCATGGATCCGACGGACCGCTTCGTGGAGCTGGTGAACCGGCCCGCCTCCGAGGCACATCTCGACATCATGGCGGGCCTCGTCGGCGCCTCTTTCGAGAGCGGCGTCGACGTCGGGTCGGTAGTGCTGGGCCTCGATGACCTTGCCGAGCAGTGCGATCCGACGTTCGCGTCCATCCTCAGCCTGTTCGAGACCGGCCGGCTCAGAGGCAACACCGCCGACTACGGCGATCCGCGCAACTCGTATCTGCATCAGGTCCTGCATCGGGGGCTCGGCATTCCGCTCACGCTCTCGATCTGCGCGATGGAGATCGGGCGGCGCCTCGCGGTCCCGGTGCACGGCATCGGCCTTCCCGGGCACTTCCTCGTCGAGTGTGAGGGCACCTACGCCGATCCGTTCCACTCCGGACGCACGTACTCGTCGGCGGACCTCGAGCCCGCGTGGCGACGGATCACCGGCCTCCAGGAGCAGTTCGACCAGCGCCTGGTGCAGCCCGTCTACACGCGCTCGATCCTGCTGCGGATGCTGAACAACCTCAAGAACACCTTTGTGGCCATGGACGATCCCGTGCCGCTGCGGGTCCTGGCAAAGTTGCGCGGAGCGTTCCCGGAATTGGCGCACGAGCGAGCCGAGTACTCCCGATGGCTGCGACACTGGAACTGATGATCGATCCCACTCTCAAGCGGTCACTCGGCCAGATGATGCACGGCGTGCAGGTCGTGGGCGCCCATCACGAGGGCCTTTCACGGGCATATTGCAGTCACTGGGTGAGCCAGGTCAGCTTCGAGGAGCCGGTCCTGATGGCGAGCGTGTCCCCCAAGCACGACACCTATCCGCTGATCGAGGCGACGGGCCGATTCGCGGTGAGTGTCCTCGCCGGTGACCAGGTGGCCGCCGGCCAGTACTTCTCCTATCCCGGTCGCAAGTTCCGCCATCTCGCCGAGGAGTTCCTCGACGTGTTCCCCGACACCGATCTGCCGGTCGTCCGTGATGCGATCGCATGGTTGCACTGCGAGGTGTTCGACCAGAAGGACATGATCGATCATCGACTGTTCTTCGCTCGCGTCACCGCCGTCGTGCCCGGTCGGCTGAAGGAGCCGCCGTTGCTGTACTCGAGCCGACTCGGTTGGCGAATCGCGGGTGACAAGGCGCGAGAGCCTGGCACCTCTGTGCGCGACGGGCTGTTGGCGCGTCTGGCCGCTGCCGGATTCGATGCGCCTGACGAGGAGGAAGAAGGATGACCACGCTGACCGCGGGCGACCCACTCGAGGCGCCGCAGCAGCCGGTCGGGCGTCGCACCATCACCCTGATCGACGCTGCGCGCGACGAACGACGACTCGACGTCGACATCTGGTATCCGGCATCTGCATCGTCCGCGCCGCGATCGGTCTACGAGGTGTTCCCGGGGGTGTCGTTCAGCGCGGCCTGGGCACAGCACGAACCGCCGTGCGCCGTCGGCCCGTTCCCGCTGCTGATGTTCTCGCACGGCCGCACCGGGATGCGCACGTCGTACGCGATGTTCTGTGAAGCGATGGCGGCGCGCGGCGCGGTCGTCGTCTCGGCCGATCATCCCGGCGACTCCCTCGTCGATTGGCTCACCGGCACCCACGCCCACGACCGCACCAACGAGGTGAACCGTGTCGCCGACGCCCACCTGGTGCTCGCGTCGTTCCTCCACGGTCACGATGCCGTCCCGACCTCGATCCACACGGCGATCGACATCGACCGGGTCGCGCTCGCCGGCCATTCGTACGGCGCGTTCACTGCCTTCGCCACCGCGGCCGGGAGCCGAGGGGTGCAACCTCACGAGCGCGTGGGCGCCGTACTCGGGTTCCAGCCGTTCATGCGCACGATGAGCGACGCGTTGCTGCAGCGCATCGACGTGCCGAGCCTGCTGGTCACCGCTGACCGCGACATGGTGACACCGGGGCACATCGACTCCGACCGGGGCTGGGAGTTGCTCGGCGGGAGTCCCCGCTGGAAGTTGGAGATCGCTCGGGCCGGGCACCAGGCGATCAGCGACATCGCCCTCTACGCCGAACTGGCCCCTTCGGTCCCCGATCTCCCACCGATCGTGCGCGAGTACCTTCGATCGACGGCCGCCGGATCGAGTGGTGACGACGCTCGCCCGTGGCGAGAGGTGGTCCAGGTGGAGGTCGAAGTGGCGTGGGCGTTTCTGGAGGTCGCCCTCGACCTCGACCGGGTCGCAGGACTCGAGACCGCCCGACGCCTGGCCCGAACCGACGGCGTCCGCCTTCACCAACGCTGAGCTCGGCCGGTAAGTTCGCCCGCATGACGCTCACCGACACCTCGCTCAACTCCGACGAGCAACTGGTCACCGACCTCGTGGATCAACTCCTTGCGGAGTTCCCGCCCAAGCAGGTCGACACCGTCACGTTCCTGGGTGCCCAGTACGACAAGGGCCTCGCGTGGGTGCATTTCGAGAAGGGCAGCGGCGGTCTCGGGTTGAACCCCAAGCTGCAGAAGCTGATCAACGAGCGGATCTACGCCGAGGGTGCGCCGAACCCGGTGTACCGGAACCCGATCGGTCACGGCATGTGCGGCCCCACGGTGGCGATGTGGGGGAGCGAGGACCAGAAGCAGCGCTACCTGCGGCCGCTGTTCACCGGCGAGGAGATCTGGTGCCAGCTGTTCAGCGAGCCCGGATCGGGCTCCGACTTCGCCGGCTTGTCGTCGCGTGGCGTCAAGGACGGCGACGAGTGGGTCGTCAACGGGCAGAAGGTGTGGACCACCCTCGCCCACCTGTCGCGCTGGGGCTTGCTCGTCGTTCGCACCGATCCCGAAGCCGTCAAGCACGCCGGACTCACGGCGTTCGTGGTCGACATGCGCGCACCCACCGTGCAGACGTTGCCGTTGCGGCAGATGACCGGCGAAGCCGAGTTCAACGAGGTGTTCTTCACCGACACCCGCATCCCTGAATCCGAGATGCTCGGCAATCCGGGCGACGGCTGGCGAGTGTCGTTGACGACGCTGATGAACGAGCGCCAGTCGATCGGCGGCACGATCCCCCAGCGCGGCTCGGGCACCATCGCCCACCTGGTCAAGGAGTGGGTCGACGCTCCGGACTGGAAGAAGGACAGTGCCACCCGCGACGAGGTCATGCAGCTGTGGAGCCGGGCCGAGTTGCTCCGCCTCACCAACATCCGGGCGAACAACAATCGCAAGATGGGCGACCCGGGCCCCGAGGGCAGCATCAGCAAGATGGCCGGCGCCAACCTCAACAAGGACATCTACGAGTGCCTGATGAACCTGATGGGCGCGGATGCGTTGCTCTACGGCAGTTACGCGATGGTTCGACCCGAACACGCCATGGAGTACGCCACCCCGCAGAAGGCGTTCCTGCGGAGCCGGGCAAACTCGATCGAGGGTGGCACGACCGAGGTCATGCTCAACATCCTCGGCGAGCGTGTCCTGGGTCTGCCCGGCGACGTCCGCGTCGACCGTGACGTCGCTTGGAGCAAAGTCCCCCGCAACTGACAACTTGAGGGTTACGGCGTCACCAAGTGGCGTCAGAACCCTCACGTTCGACGTCGGCTCGACGGACTTCGTACAGCTCGACGAGTTCGTCGAGCGTTCTGCGCAGATCGAGGAGATCGAGGCGCGTCACACGCTCGACCTGCCAGCCGATGAGGTGCAACTGTCGATCGCGACGCTTGTCGCGAGTGGTGCCGACCAGATCGAGGTGGTCGGGATGCACGTCGACCTCCACCGCCCATCGAACCTCGGGCACCGCCATGTCGATGCGAATCGACGACCCGTTCGGAAGCTGGAGGCCTGCCACCTGCGGCACCACGGGCACCCCGCATCGGCGAAGCCCGTCGAGGACGCGCAGCTCTGGGTGCGACTCCGCAGCTGGGCCAGGATGGCGCTCCACGAGGACACGAGCGAACTGTCGTGAGCCGGGGCGGCCCCGCCCGCACAGTTCTCTCGCGATGTCGACCAGGTCGGTCGTCTCGACGACCTGCCACTGCAGCATCTGTTCGAGTGCCGATGCCAGATCGGTGTGGGCCAGGTCCGCCGAAAGATCGAACGCCAACCGGCCCCAGTCCGCGATCGCGATTCCGTTGTCGAGACGTCGGACGTGATGGGGTGCGATGTAGTTCGACTGACGAAGCTGCACGTGGTTGCCGACGTCGACATGTAGCCCGTGTGGTACGCAGAAGTGAACCCTCGAGGCACGCGGCATCCGGCGCAGTCCGACGAGACCTCCGGCCGTCGGACCCGTGATGAAGCCACGCCGATGTTGAAGGCTCAGCATGACGAGTCGGCTTTGGAAGGTCAGCGGAATGTCAGGGACTCGATAGACGGAACGCCCAGCCGGTTCGATGACCCCGGTTGCTAGGAGCCGCCGGCGACTTCGGTCGCTGACACCCGTGTTTCGCAGCTGAGCCGCCGAGATCACGCCCAACTGGCGGTGGAGGATGCCCAATGAAGCTCCGGGCAGGTCGCCCATGGTGTCCCCGATCAATCGTTCGTGATGACACTGGGGAGAAGCCGGATCGCAACCTATCGAGTGGGCTTCGCGCTCGCACACACATCCAACATGAGGGTTACGGCGTCCTTGGTTTCAGGTGGTGGTCGCGACGAGTCGTTCGAATCGTTCCGCTGGAGTCTGCCAGTCGAGGGTCATGCGTGGGCGCCGGTTGAGTTTGCGTGCGATCGCGTCGAGGTCGTCTTGGCTGTGAACTGACAGGTCGG
>JBBQTC010000044.1:0-36434 GCA_038234785.1 Acidimicrobiales bacterium | reverse complement strand
GCGGTGGCCCGGCACATCGGGTGTGCGCCTAACGGGCGGCGGTGATCACGGCGAAGCGGACCGTGCTGCCGGATCGATCGATCACCAGGGCGGTGGTGTCGTCGACGCCGGCGAGGGTCCAACCGGCGAGCCGCTCGAACCGGTTCGAGCCGCCGGGGCGCAGAATGCCCACATAGTCGCCGCCGGCGCTGCTGGTGCTGTTGGTGAACAGCACCCCGTCGCCGAACCGATAGACCTGCGGGGCCAGCATGGCGGTCGGGTTGGCCGGGTCCAGCGTCTGGTCGACGGTCCACGTGGTGGAGGCGCCCTGGGACTGTGCCCGAGCGATCTGGAACGTCTCGATGCCGTAGGTGGACACGAACACTCGGTCACCGGCAGGATCCGTCGACGACGTGGGGATCACCATCGTGTCGCCCAGCATCAGCCCGGCGTCGGTCACCGAGTACATGCCGTCGTTGTTGTCCTCGACCACGAACGAGTCGACCTCCCGCCACACGTCCCCGTCGAGACGGTACGCAAGAGTGGCCTGGGTGTTCCCGACCTCGGGGAAGGTCTCGACGTACAGCGTGCCGTCGAAGCCGCCCAGGACGATCCCGGCCAGATCGGTCGGCGTCACGTCCAGCGTGGTGTCGGGAAGGCGGTTGCCGTCTCGGTCGACCGAGATCACCGTGCCGTCGAAGTGGAAGCCCACGACGGGCAGCACCACGAAGCGGTCAGGGAGCAGCGCGGCGCGGACGAAGCGCTCGTCGGTCGTGATGTCGAGCGTGGCGACGACGTCAGGTGCCAGATCCGGGCCTCCGACAGCGGGGACCACGAGGTCCGGTGCCGGCAACGGCGGCTCGTCACCTGCCGGGTGAGCGGTGTACGTCGCCCCGCTCGGTTGGGTGATGGTCAACACCCCGCCAGAACCGTCGAGGGCGAGCACGGCACCGTCGATGATCGGCAGCACCGGCTCGACGCCCGGGCAGAGCACAGAGGTCGAACCGATCTTCTGGCTGAGGGTGATCGTGGCACCGTTCAGGGTCCAGCCTCCACCGTCGGCGGCGTCGTAACCGTAGGTGTTGCATCCGTCGAACCCAGTCAGCCCACCGTCGCCGCCCAGCACGAACGACGGCGACGAGGGCAACGCGATCGGGCTTCCGTCCGCAGTGTCGACGATCCAGGTGATGTCGACGATCTGGCCGAACAGTTGTGTGTCGGGCACTGTCGTCGGCGACGGAACTGTCGTCGGCGGTGTGGTGGCGGTGGTCGGTCCGGCGGGCACGACGGTGTTGCGGTCGTCCCTCGTCAACAGCACCGCGCCGGTGACGAGCACGGCGGCCGCAGCGGTGCTCCAGGCAATCGCTCGCCAAGGAGCATGGTGTCGGTTGGTGTCCTGCGCGGCCAGTTCGGCGCGCAGGCTTTCACGGAATCCGGGACGCGCAGTCAGTTCGTCGCCGGTGTGGTCGTCGATCCAGATCTCAGGCATCTTGGGCTTCCTTTCCACGGAGTCGGGCGCGGGCTCGCGCCAGGAGAGATTCGGTTGCGTGCACGGTGAGGCCCATCGCACTGGCCACCTCGGGGACCGGGAGGTCGTCGACGTAGCGCAGGATGAGCGCCGTGCGGTCACGCTCGGGGAGTGCGGCCAATTGAGACGGCATGGTCGCCGGCTCGGGTTCTGGGCTGACTGCCACGAGTCGAAGCCGACGCTCTTCGCGAGCGTCGTGTCGAATTCGATCGAGGTGTCGATGGCGGATGGTGGTGATGAGGTAACCGACGGTCAGATCACGGTCCTGGTCGGCTCTGAGCCGACGAAGAACCGACAGGTATGCGTCCTGGACCAGATCCTCTGCGGCAGCTCGATCGCTGCCGCAGAGCCGACCGGCGTATCGATACGCCTCGGTGAAGGTCTGGTCGTAGAACGCGAGAAACGTCTCTTTCTCGTTCCGTCGGTGGCGGGTTGCGTTCATGTTCTCCTCAACGCCGCTCGACGCGCTCCTCCGTCGCGGTCAGGCAGGAGATCCGAATTGGCGATCACCGGCGTCGCCGAGACCGGGCACGATGAACGCGCTGTCGTTCAGGCGCTCGTCGAGAGAGGCCGTGTAGACCGCGATGTCGATGCCGGCGCCACGGAGCAGTTCGATGCCCTCCGGGGCGGCAAGCACGCAGACGACGATGATCGTGCCGGTGGCGCCGCGCTCGACGAGCAACTCGCAGGTGTGGGCCAGTGAACCGCCGGTGGCCAGCATCGGGTCGAGCACGATCACCTGCCGTCCCGCCAAGCTCTCGGGCAGCTTGTTGACGTACGGCTTGGGCATGTGGGTGTTCTCGTCGCGGGCGACGCCGATGAACCCGACGTCGGCGTTGGGCAACAGCTCCTGGGCCGCGTGGAGGAACCCGAGGCCGGCCCGCAGGACCGGCACCACGATGGGCTGCGCCGTGAGCTGGCGGCCGAGCGTCTCGGTGAGCGGCGTCTGCACCTTCACCGCGTGGGTGGGCAGACCGCGGGTTGCTTCGGCGATGAGCAGCGTGCCGATGCGCTCGAGCTCCTGACGGAACAGCGCGTTCGGGGTCTCGGCGTCACGGACCCGGGTGAGGGAATCAGCGATCAGGGGGTGGTCGACGACGTGGAGCGCAACAGCCATACCGTGAGTGTGGCAGATCGACGGCGCCGCCGATCAGAGCGTGTTGGAGCGCGCCATCGCGTACTGCGGCTTGATGACGCCGTTGATGATCTTGAGCCGCTCGGGGAACGATGCGAACGCACTCTTCATCGCGTTGATCGTGAGCCATTCGAAGTCGTCGAGGCCCCACCCGAATGCATCGCGAAGTTGCTCCATCTCGTAGCTCATCGAGGTGGCGCTCATCAGCCGGTTGTCGGTGTTGAGCGTGACCCGGAACCGCAGACGGCGCAACATGCCGATCGGGTGCTCGGCAACGCTCGCGCAGACGCCGGTGCCGACGTTGCTCGTGGGGCACAGCTCGAGCGGGATCCGCCGGTCGCGCACGAATGCGGCCAGACGGCCCAGCTGCTCCTGGCCCTCGGGTCCGCTGATGTCGTCAACGATGCGCACGCCGTGCCCGAGCCGCTCTGCCCCGCAGAACTGGACCGCCTCCCAGATCGACGGCAACCCGAATGCCTCGCCGGCGTGGATGGTGGTGTGGAAGTTCTCCCGCTGGACGAACTGGAACGCGTCGAGGTGGCGGGTGGGGGGATAGCCGGCTTCGGCGCCCGCGATGTCGAACCCGACGCACCCGGCGTCGCGCCAGCGCACGGCCAGCTCGGCGATCTCCAGGCTGCGGGCCGCGGTGCGCATGGCGGAGCAGATCAGGTAGATGGTGAGAGGAGAGCCCTCGGACCCGCGACGGAACCCGGCGAGGATGGACTCGACCACTTCGTCGAGGGTGAGGCCCTGCTCGGTGCACAGCTCGGGGGCCATCCGCACCTCGGCGTACACCACGCCGTCGGCCGCGAGATCCACGGCGCACTCGTAGGCGACCCGCTCGATCGCATCGCGGTGCTGCATGACTCCGACGGTGTGGGCGAACGTCTCGAGGTAGAGGACCAGGTCGTTGCGCTTGGCGCCGCGATTGAACCAGGCCGCGAGCTCGGCGACGTCGTGGGTGGGCAGGTGCGTGTAGCCGTACTCCTCGGCGAGCTCGATCACCGTCGCCGGGCGCAGCCCGCCGTCGAGATGGTCGTGGAGGAGGACCTTGGGGAGGGAATGGATGTTCATGGCTGCCGGTCAGCGTAGGCGCGCGCATGCAGGTGCCCTACCCTGTCGGCCATGGATCACCCCGAATTGACCGTGCTCGGCAGCACGGTCCGACACGCGATCGACCACGTCGAGGTCTTCCCCGCGCCGGCGCACGTCACCACGGTCCGCTTCACCAACGACGAGCTCGCCTCGATGTGCCCCGTCACCGAGCAGCCCGACCTCTCCCACGTGGTCATCGAGTACGTGCCGGATCAGTGGTGCATCGAGAGCAAGAGCCTCAAGCTGTACCTGTGGGGCTTTCGTGACCGAGCCGTGTTCGCCGAGGCCCTGGCGGCCGAGATCGCCAACGAGGTCATGACGACGGCAGCACCGAGAACTGTTCGCGTCACGCTGACGCAACGTCCGCGTGGTGGGATCGAAGTGCAGGCGGTGGCGGAGCTCAGCTCCTGACCGTCAGTGGTCCTCGCCGCTGCGGTACGGCAGTCCGGCATGCGCCGGGGGCCGCAGCCGTTGGCTGGCGGTCGCCAGCACGATGAGGGTCAGGACGTACGGGGCTGCCTTGGTGAGCGGTTCGGGCACCTTGTTGACCTCCCAGTAGACGAGGAAGAAGAGGAATCCGGCGATCAGACCGCTGGCCGCAGAGACGAGTCGATGAGCAACCATCGACGAGATGGCGGCCAGTGCGGCGACCATCGCCAGGAACAGGAAGAGCTTGGGCAGGCTGCTCGGGCCGACCAGTTGGAGCGCCTCGGCGAACCCGAACAGCGTGGCGCCGCCGAGCACGCCGACTGGTCGCCAGTTGCCGAAGATCGTGGTGGCCAGGCCGATGAAGCCTCGGTTCGCTGTCTGTCCCTGCCGGTAGTAGCTGGACGAAACGATGGCGAGGAAACCGCCACCGAAGCCGGCGAGGCCACCGCTGATGAGCATCGCGTAGTAGCGAAGGGGAGTGATCTTGACGCCGAGACTCTCGGCAGCGGATGGTGCTTCACCCGACGACCGCACACGGAGGCCGAACCTGGTGCGCCACAGCACCCAACCGGTCAGCGGCACCAGGCAGAGCGCGATGATCGACGCCCACGAGACGTTGTGGACCAGCCCGCGGGTGATACCGGCGAGGTCGCCGATGAGGAACCAACCGTGTTTCTCGAGCCAGCCGAGCATGTCCGGGCTCTTCCACCCGAAGATCTCACCGCCGGCGAGGAAGGGAACGTTCACTCGCGGGATCGGCGACTTCTGCGGCGGCGACTGGCTGATGCCACCGCCCTGCACATCGGCGGTGTACACGAGCTCACTGAGGTAGCGCATACCGCCGAACGCGAGGAGGTTGATCGCCACGCCCGAGATGATGTGGTTCACGTTGAACCGAACCACGGCGAAGGCGTGCAGGAGGCCACCCATCGAGCCGGCGATGATGGCCAGGATCAGGCCGACCCACGGGCCGAACTTCCATGCCCCCCAACCGCCGAACCAGGTGCCGAGGATCATCATGCCCTCGATGCCGATGTTGACGATGCCACATCGCTCGGCCCACAGGCCGGCGAGGCCGGCGAGCAGGATGGGGATCGTCACCCGAAGCGTCGTGCCGGCGGTGTGGGACGAGGTGAGGTCGCCGCCGTCGGTGAGGACTCGAGTGAGCGACAACAGGATGAAGAGCGTGCCGGCGATGAGCCAGGCACGGGTGCCCTTGCTCAAACCTCGGAAGGTATCGAGCCTCGACGGCGACGGAGCGGCGGGTGATTCGGGTGCCATGTCGACGGTGCTCATGCTGCCACCACCATCGGGATCGCGAGTGCGGCGGCCGTTCGATCTGCAGTGCGTTTGGCCACACGTCGGCCGACCACCTCGTTCACGATGACCACCGTGAGGAGGATGATTGCCTTGATGACCTGCACGATCGACGAAGGAATGCCGGTCAGCTGCAACGGACCCTGGACCGAATCGAGGAAGCCGAACAGCAACGCCGCGACGACGATGCCGAGCGGACTGTTGCGGCCGAGCAGGGCAACGGCGATGCCCTGGAAGCCGTACCCGTCGGGCCGGGTCGGGCCGTAGGCATGGGTGTCGCCGAGCAGCGATGGCATACCGGCAAGGCCGGCGACGGCGCCGGACATCAGCATCGCGATGATGATCATGCGGTTCGAGCTGATGCCGGCGGTGCGCGCGGCCACGGCGTTGAGGCCCGACGCGCGAAGCCGGAAACCGAACCGGCTCTTGTACACCACCAGCCAGAACAGGAGCACGACGAGCAGGGCGATGATGATGAACGAGCCGAGCCGGTTCTTGACGATGTCGGGCATCCACGCCGTCGGTGGCAGCGGCTTCGTCTTCACGTCGAGCGACGGGCCCTCGTAGCGGAACTTCTCGTTGAACATCCAGTCGATGACGCTGAGGGCGATCATGTTGAGCATGATCGTGGCGATCACCTCGTTGACCCCGCGGCGGACCTTCAGCACCGCGGCGATGCCGGCCCAGGCGGCACCGGCGGTCATCGCCACCAACAGGCAGAACGTCACGTGCAATGGCGCCGGCAGATGCACGTAGGCGCCGGCGATGGCAGCGAAGAACATGCCCATCAGGAACTGGCCCTCGACGCCGATGTTGAACAGGTTCATCTTGAACCCGATGGCCACCGCGACGGCGGCGATCATGAACGGTGTCGCGCGCTGCATGGTCTCGAGCAACTTGTTCTTCTGCAACCCGGCATCGAGCATCTTGGAGTAGGCGTCGATCGGGTTCTTGCCGGTGATCGCGAGCAGGATGCCGGCGATGACCAGCGCGATGCCGACCGCAGCGAGCGAACTGGCGAGCGTGACCAGCCACGGCTTGGGTGCTCGGCTGTGGCGGCGGTTGATGTCGGCGTCCGGGGTGGGATCCGGGACTTCGCCGAAACCTTCCGTATCGGGCAGGCTCACGACGCGACCTCCTGGACGCCGCCGGTCATGTAGGTACCGAGGAGTTCCGGCGTCGCCTCGGCGGGTGAGAGTCGGGCTGTGATCCGCCCATCGAACATCACGACGATCTGGTCCGAGAGGCCGATGAGCTCCTCGAGGTCTGCGGAGATGAGCAGCACCGCGAGACCCTCGTCACGGGCGGTACGCAACTTCTCCCAGATCGCGGCCTGGGCGCCGATGTCGACGCCGCGCGTGGGGTGTGCGGCGATGAGCACGCGTGGGTGGCTCGACAGCTCGCGGCCGACCAGCAGCTTCTGCTGGTTACCGCCCGACAGTGCGTAGGCGGGCACGGTCTCGCTCGGCGTGCGGACGTCGAAATCCTCGATGATCGATCGACTGTCGGATCGTGCGGCCGCAGCGTCGACGAAGAGGCCCTTGCGAAACTGTTCATCGGCGTCGCGGCCGAGGAGAGTGTTCTCCCAGAGCGGTGCATCGAGGAGCAGGCCCTCTCGGTGGCGGTCGAAGGGAATGTAGGACAGTCCGCCGATGAGTCGCTCGTGGGGGCTGGTGTGGGTGACGTCGTCGCCACCGATCACGATCGAGCCGGAGATGGGCTTGGTGAGGCCGATGATGGTTTCGCACAGCTCGAACTGGCCGTTGCCCTCGACCCCGGCGATCCCGAGCACTTCTCCCTCGTGTACCTCGAACGACACGTGTTCGAGGACGTCCTTCTTGCCGATGCCGGCGACGGTGAGACCATTGACCCGGAGGCGGACTTCGGTGCCCACCTTGCTGGTGCGGCCGTGCGGCGAGGGGAGCTCGCTGCCCACCATCAGCTCGGCGAGGTTCGACCGAGTGACCGCATCCGGCTTGACCTCGGCGACCGTGGTGCCGGCACGGATGACGGTGATGTCGTCGGAGACGGCCAGCACCTCGTCGAGCTTGTGCGAGATGAAGATGACTGTTGCGCCCTCGGCGACCAGGCGATGGAGGTTGTCGAACAGCTCGTCGACCTCTTGGGGGACCAGCACCGCAGTGGGCTCGTCGAGGATGAGGATCTTCGCGCCGCGGAAGAGCACCTTGAGGATCTCGACGCGCTGGCGTTGGCCGACACCGAGCTGTGAGACCGGTGCATCGAGATCGACGTGGGTACCGGACTGCTCCATGACACGCTCGAGCTCGGATCGTGCCGTGTCGTACTTGATGAGGCCCCGCGCGCTCGGCTCGGACCCGAGCACGATGTTCTCGAGCACCGTGAGATTGTCGGCGAGCATGAAGTGCTGATGCACCATGCCGATTCCGGCGGCGATCGCGTCACTCGGTGACTTGAACACGTGCTGCTCGCCGAAGACGTGGATGGTGCCGGCTTCGGGTTGATGCATGCCGTACAGCGTCTTCATGAGCGTGGACTTGCCGGCGCCGTTCTCGCCGACGATCGCATGGATCGTGCCCGCGCGGACGTTGAGATTCACGTCGTGGTTCGCGATGACGCCCGGGAAGCGCTTCTCGATCCCGCTCAGCTGGACGGCCAGAGTTTCGATGGCCATGCTCCCCCTCCTCGAGTACCGCTCCGTTATAGCAGAGAGCCCGGGGTCGGACCCCGGGCTCTCGTACCTACTCAGTTGTGATCGACGTGATCGTCAGGGTGCGGTGGGCACCGTGATCGTGCCGGCGATGATGTCGGCCTTGATCTTGTCGAGCTGATCCTTCACGTCGTCGAGGTAGCCGCCCGAGGTCGAGTAGTCCACGCCGTTGTTCTTGAGGTCGTAGGTCGCGAAGCCGCCCTTGAGGGTGCCGTCCTTGAACTGCTTGATCGTGTCGATCACCGAGGTGTCGACCCGCTTCAGCATCGAGGTGAGGATGTGCTTCTGCTGGTCGGCAGTCGCGGCAAGGTACTGGTCGCTGTCGACGCCGATGGCCCAGGCGTTCGACTCGACGGCCGCCTCGATGGTGCCCGCACCCGAACCGCCGGCGGCGGTGTAGACGACGTCAGCACCGTCGGCGTACCAGCCGTTGGCGATTTCCTTGGCCTTGTCGGGCGAGCCCCACGCAGCGTTGTCGCCGGCGGCGCCGAGGTACTGCACCTCGACCTTGATGTCGGGGTTGATGTACTTCGCACCTGCGGTGTAGCCGGCCTCGAACTTCTTGATGAGGTCGATCTCCTGGCCGCCGATGAAGCCGATGTGGCCGGTCTTGCTCTTCAGTGCCGCAGCGGCACCGACGAGGAACGAACCCTCCTGCTCGGCGAAGCCGAGGAAGGTGACGTTGGCCGGAGCGTTGTCGATGAAGCCGTCGACGATCGCGTAGCTGGTGTTGGGGTTGGCCGCTGCCACGACGGCGAGGCCGTCGCCGAATGCGAAGCCGACGGCGATGACCGGGTTGTCACCGTTGTTGGTGAGGGTCTCGAGGTTCGGCTTGCGGTCGTCCGCAGTCGTTGCTTCGAGTTCGTCGGTGGTTGCACCGAAGTCCTTCTTGGCCTGGTCGGCTCCACGGGCGGCGGAGTCGTTGAAGGTGCCGTCGCCACGGCCGCCGGTGTCGAACGCGATGCCGACCTTCGGGCCCTTGGCGCCCGTGGTGTCGTTGCTGGAACTGGAGTCGCTGCCGCAACTTGCGGCCACGACACCGAAGGTTGCGACGAGCGCGAGTGCCGCGAGGCGCTTGCTCTTACCCATGATTGTCTCCCCCTTGGAGTGTTGGGTTGTGGATGAAATATCCGCTCCGGAGTGTACCCGTGGTGGAAGGCCGCGCTTCATCGTTCATTCCCTCGTAACCTTGTGCAGGTTTCGATGTCGTACGGGAATCGCCCTCCTCAGTCGCCTCGCCGGCGGGTCGATCGGCGCACCTACATGGTGCGGCGGGCCATCGCGCTCGCGATCGTCATGTTCGTGCTCTACAGCGGCTATACCGTGGTCACGGGCGTGTTCGGCAGTGACGACGCGAAGGCCATCACCCCCGCCACCCCCTCGACCAACACCGTGGTCAACGACGGGGTCACGCCCACCACGCTCACTCCCACCACCACGACCGAGCCCCCGGTCAAGGAGCGCACGACCCCGACGGCGGAGAATCCGGCCGAACTTCTCATCCTCGGTGATTCCGATGCCGGCAGCTTCGGACCATACCTGAAGACCCTCATGGACCAGACCGGCATCGTGTCCACCGAGCTCGACTACAAGACGTCCTCGGGGCTTTCGCGTCCCGACTTCTTCGACTGGCCGGCGCACATGCGCGAGGTGGTCCCCAGGGTGAACCCCGACATCGTCGTGGTCACCTTCGGCGGCAACGACGCGCAAGGTCTTCGAAATGTCGACAAGACCTGGGCGGTCGCGCATGCACCGGCGTCGGGTGTCGACGACGAGGACTGGAAGGCCGAGTACGCCAAGCGGGTCGGCGAGGTCATGGACTACCTGTCGGACGGCAACCGCACGCTCGTCTGGGTCGGCATCCCCAACGACAACAACCCCGATGTGACCGCCCGCTTGCAGGTGCAGGACGAGGTCGTTCGCGCCGAGGCCGCCAAGCGACCCGACAAGGTCGTCTTCGTCGACACGTGGCTCCGCTTCAGCGGACGCAATGGCGGCTGGGCGGAGTTCGTCGTCGACCCTCGCGACGGTGAAGGGAAAGACGTGCGCGCCGACGACGGCTTCCACCTCAACGTCACCGGTGCCGAGATCCTCGCCCTCGACATCGCCGAAGCCGTCAAGAACGACCTGCGCGCGCGCGGCGCTGCGATCTGACGCGGCCGCGTCCTCGGTCGTGGGTCACATCTGGCGGCCGCGCTGCTGGATCGCGATGCGTCGAGCTTCCACCTTCTCGGGGCTGAACATCTCGCGCTGCCACCGCCCCGCGTTGGTGGCTTCGCTCTGCCATCCGGCGTGGTCGCGGGTGATCTCGTCGTAGGTCGTGCGGATCTGGCGGACGCCTGGCTGATCGTTGCCGATGATGTCGCGCGCGAGTTGGCGGGTCGTGGACATCAGGTCTGCGTGGGGGACCACGTGGTTGACGAGTCCGAACTGCAGCGCCTCCTCGGCGAGCATGAAGTTGCCGGTGTAGCTCATCTCTCTGGCTCTGCGCACGCCGATCGCCTGCGGCAACAGCACCGTCAGCCCCCAACCCGGCATCACGCCGACGCGGGCGTGGGTGTCGCCGAACTTGGCGTGTTCGCTGGCTACGAGAAAGTCGCAGTTGAGTGCCAGCTCGAACCCGCCCGTGATCGCCACTCCGTTGACTGCGCCGATCACAGGCTTGCCCATCGACGGGAAGGGCCCGCGGACGCCGTCGCGGTTGGGCGCGCCGTCGGCACCGGTCGCTCCGAGGTTGCCCGCACTCGAGCCCAACTCCTTGAGGTCGAGTCCCGCGCAGAAGGCAGGATCGGCGCCGGTGAGGATCACCACGTCGACGCCCTCGTCACCATCGGCCTCCTTCATCCGCTGGGGAAGCAACCGCAGCACCTCGCTGGAGAGCGCGTTGCGCGCCTCGGGTCGGTTGAGGGTGATGGTGGCGATGCGTTCGCTCACCTCGTAGAGCACGACGTCGGACATGGGGTCGACGATGGCACATCCTCTGCGGTGCGGGCGAGCCGCGGCGAGTGGTCCGTCGCGGGTTGATGACGTCGCCGGTGAGGGGCATCACGCCACCCAGTCCACGCCGACGCACGTCCCGGTGCGAGTGCCTCGCTGTCGGTCCGAGTGTCGCGCAGTCGGTCCGAGTGAGTGCCATCCGAGCGAGTGAGTACTCGCACCCCGGGGTGGGAGTACCCACTCGCATGGCGCTGTGGCACTCGCACCGACCGTGTGGCACTCGCACCGACCGTGTGGCACTCGGACCGGTGTTGCGCGGACCGTGGGGCCTGACGCGGTGCGGGCGAGGCGCAGCTAACGCAGGTCGGCCAGCTTGACCAGGGTCGCCGCGATCCACCCGCCGAGCGCGCCGAAGTGGTCGTCGAGCAACGTGCTCGCTCCGTCGTCGAGGGCCGCCTCTGCGAGCTCGTAGAGCCCTTCGTAGGTGGCTTCCATCGCGTGCTCGGGCGGCTCGCCTTCCTGGTTGCCGTACGCCACCTCGCCCGTGACGCCGGCCCGCTCGAGCCGTCCGTCACCGATCAGCGGGCTGACCTCGGGGGCAATCGCGTAGACGCGGGCCGGATCCATCGGCTCGGCAAGGTTCTGCACGCGGAAGACGATCTCCATCTCGATCGCGGGCAGCCGGTCGAGCACCTCCTCCACGTACCACTGGCGGTAGGCGGTCTGGCTCCACGATGGCCAGTCGAACGTGATGTGGGCAACGACGCCCGGCGGGTTCTCCTCGCCGGGTAGCCCGTAGCTCGTCTCCCACGTCAGGTCGCCGAGCAGGACGTCGGCCTGGAAGTGCTCCTCGAAGGGTTGCCGCTCGAGGAACGCGGATTCGAACGCATCCCGAAGGGCGCTGATGGCATCGGTGAACACATGGTCGAGCATGTCGATACGACGGTAGCTGCCCCGGGGAGTGGGTTGGCTACGGTGACGCACATGTCGCTCGTACTCGTCGATGTGGCCGACGGTGTCGCCACGCTCACGCTCAACAATCCGGCCGAACGCAACACGCTGACCGCGGCGATGGTGGCCGAGATCATCGCGGCGATGGACACCATCGAGCACGACGAGGCCATCGGCGCGCTCGTGGTCACGGGTACGGCGCCGGCGTTCTGCGCCGGGGCCAACCTGGGCAACCTCGCCGAGTCGAGCAAGGACAGCCTCGGGACCATCTACGAGGGGTTCTTGCGCATCGCCCGCAGCCCGCTGCCCACGTTGGCCGCGGTCAACGGCTCGGCGGTGGGCGCCGGCATGAACCTCGCCCTCGGTTGCGACGTGCGCCTCGCCGGCCGCCGGGCGAAGTTCGACACTCGGTTCCTCCAGATCGGCATCCATCCCGGTGGAGGTCACACCTGGATGTTGCGCCGCATCGTCGGTCCGCAGGCCACGTTTGCCGGGGTCGTGTTCGGCGAGGTGATGGACGGCACCGAGGCCGAGCGTGTCGGGCTCGTCCACCGGTGCGTCGAGGACGACCAGTTGCTTGCCGCCGCACAGGAGATGGCCGCCCGCGCCGCCAGCGCGCCGCGAGAGCTGGTCATCGAAGTGAAGAAGACGATCCAGGACATGGCCGACGTCCGCACGCACCCAGAAGCCGTGGACCGTGAGCTCACGCCGCAGGTCTGGAGCACGCGCCAACCGTGGTTCGCCGAACGCATCGCCGCGCTCCAGGCCAAGATCTCCTCGAAGCCGCGCTGACCTGGAATGCCGCGCTGACCGGCCCCGACCAGGGCAAAAGCGCGCAGAACTGTTACCGAAAGCCTCTACCCGGGACCTGACGCCCGGTCTAGCGTGCAGTCACGGAGAGCAGCAGCCGTACATTCCGAACACAACACGGAGGTACCTATGAGCCAGCGCCATCGCAGCCAAGACGTGGTTCCGCCACCGAAGATGGACGTGCGAGCACATGCCCACAACGAACGGCATCGCATCAACAGCGAATTGCAGTCCGTTGCGGCGCAAGTGAGTGCCGGTTACGAGCCCGACGAGGTCCACGAGCCCGGCAGGGCCTGGGTTCCGGCCCACCACCACGACGCGGAGAAGGCGATCAAGAACGCCTCACCCAAGCGCCTCCGTCACTGGAAGGTCAAGGAGTGGAAGCGCCGCAGCAACGTGCGAAAGGCGAAGGCGCAGGCAACGCGCCTCGTCGCTGAACAAGCCTGACCCCGACCGCCCCGACCGCCCCGACCGAATCGGGTGTCACAGCCATGCGGCGCTCAGTTCGTCGCGTCGCTCGACCCATTCCTCGGCGGTGATGCCGTACCGCACGTGGTCCTCCCAGACGCCGTTGATCTCGAGGAACCGTTGTGCGATGCCTTCCTCGCGGATCGCCAGCACTTCCATCACCCGTCGCGAGTTGGTGTTGCGCGGCACGATGCAGATCTCCAGCCGGTGAAGGTGCAACTGGTCGAACGCGAAGCGGGCCAGCGCGACCACGCCTTCGGTGACGTAGCGGTTTCCGGCCTTGGCCTCGTCGATCCAGTAGCCGACGGTACCGGTCTGCAGTGCGCCGCGCACGACGCCGTTGAGGTTGACCTCGCCGGCGAAGTCGGCCCCAACGAACAGTCCGAAGCCGTAGGCGATGCCCATCTGCCGGTCGCGGTCTCGGGCACCGCAGCGGGACATGAACGCGTCGCGGTCCCGGGTGGGGTCGAGCAGGTTCGCCGGGCGCAAAGGTTCCCACCGGGTGAGCCACTGGTCGTTGCGGTGACGGACCTCGGCCCATTGCGTCCAGTCGGCAGGCGACAGCGGACGCAGCATCACCCGCTGCCCGTAGAGCCGGATGGCGCCGCCGCCCGAGGGCATGGACGGGTGGGTGGACCCGCGGGGGCTCACTGCGGCTGCTCCGGCGCCCGGATCTCGTCGACTAGCCACACGGCGTCGGCCTGCAGGAAACGCATCGTCGCCACGAGGGCGCTGACCACGCCCAGGACGGTGTGCACCATGCTCGGCGGCAGACCAGGGTTGTTGATCCGGTCTGCCCGGCGCTCGGTGACCAACGTGCGAAACACCTCCTCGGCGGCGCCACGGTCGAGCAGGTAGGGCAGGACCACCTCGCCCCCCACGTCGACCGCCGCGACCGCCGGTACGCCGGGGCCGGCGATCTCGACTCGGTCAGCGGCCTCGGCCATCGGCAGCTCTCGGGTGACGTCCTCGAGGTGGTCCATGACCAGCCCGATGGCGTTGGTGAGCTCCTCGGGCCGCGGCGGATCGTGGGCCAGGCCGTCGGTCAGCGTGGCGCTCCCCACGGGCACCACGTACGACATCTCGTCGAGTCGGAAGTCGCAGCGGCGGTCGCCGAGCGACACGTGCAGGATGCTCATCGGGCGACCTCGTCGAGGTGGTCGGCCACCCAACGGCCGACCGGATCGTCGCCACCGGCGAGGAACCACGCATAGTGCGCGTGCAGGCACTTGACGCCGGTCCGAGTGCCGGCGACCCCTCCCGATGGGCGCGGGCCGACGTGGTCGGCGGGAATTGCCGCGTCGCGTTCGATGGCGTATCGCCGGTGGGCGTCGGCGACGGCATCCGGGTCGAGTTCCGCCTCCGCTCGACGAACGCCGCCGGCGGCCTCGAGTCGGCTCACGAGCTTGGTGATCTCGCGCCCGGCGAGCCAGTACCGGGTCGGCATGGGCGTGCCGTCGTGGAGAAACGGGGCATTGCGCAGCACCACCGGTTCGCCGGCGCTGTCGCGCACGACCACCTCGAACTCACTTTGCGGAAGCCTGCCCAGCAGCTCGGTGACCAGGTCGTGGTCCTGCACGGGTCACTTGCGCAGGCGACGGAGCACGAGCAGGAGCAGCACGAGCCCGCCGAGCGAGGGGATGAGGCGCTTGAGCACCGCGGAGCCGGCCACACCGGACAGCTCGATCGGCTCTGCGGCCGGTCCCTGGATGGCGCGCACGGTGGGCGGCGCATCGGCGGCCGCGGGGGCCGGTGTCGGCTCGGCAGCCGCAGCAGCTGCAGCGACCTCGTCGGCGTGGGTGGTGGCCTCGGCGGCGGCGGCCGCGGCCTCGGCCGGGTCGTCGGCCTCGGCGTCGAGCATGGTGTTGAGGTTGTTGGCGAACTGGGTCATCAGCTTCTCGCTGACATCGCCCATGACGCCGCGGCCGAACTGGGCGACCTTGCCGCTGATGCGCAGATCGGTGGCGACGACGCACTTGGTGACGTGCGCGGAGACCTCTTCGAGTTGGGCCGTGATGAGGGCGTCGGCGTTGCCCTTGCCGCCCGTGTCGCGGCCTTCACCTTTGAGGACTGCCCGGTGGTGCGCGTCGTCGCGCTCGAGGAAGGACGCCTGTCCCTTGAACTGCGTGGAGATGGGGCCGAGCTTCACCTTCACCACACCCCGGTAGATGTCGCCCTCGATCTCTTGCAACTGTGCGCCGGGCATGCACGGGGCGATGCGCTCCAGGTCGACGAGCACCGCCCAGGCATGAGCGATGGAACGGTTGACGGTGAATTCGTTCAGCAGCTTTTCCATCGGTCGAGATCCTCCACGGTGTCGATGTCGGCGCCTGAGCCTAGGCATGGTATGCGGCAGACCCACGTGGGGTACAGGCGAAGCAGTGATCTCGCGCCCTCGTCGCCGTCACGTGGAAGCAGCGGCCAGACCTCGGCGCCGAGGCGCACCGGATGCGGCCCGGGCCGGCCGTCGTACTCGGCGATCACGATCCGGCATTCCGACGGGGCGTCGGCGACCCGTTGCCAGGCGCTCGTACTGACGAAGGGTTGGTCGGCGAGCCCGATCGTGACCGCATCTGCGTCGAGTGCGGCCGCGGCATCGACGGCGACGAGCACGGAGGACGCCTGGCCCAGGTGCCACTGCGGGTTGGGCCGTTGCTCCACACCGTCGGGCACGGGGAGCGCCACGGCGCCGGTGACCACGATCACGTGATCGAAGGCGGCCGCCCGAACATGGTCGAGCGACCGTTGCCACACGGATCGGCCCTCCCACGTCGCGAGCAGCTTGTGGGTCGGTCCATGGAAGCGCGAGCCGTCGCCGGCGGCGAGAAGCGCAGCGACGCGGGGCACCTGCGCACTCTAGGCGGCGCACCGGTGGCCGGATGGATGACGAAGTGCCCTCGATCAGATGACGAACTGATGACGAAATGTTGTTCGGGGGGTTGATTGTTGCAATTCCATGACGCTAGGGTCGCTTTCGTTACAACGACAGGTCGGTCACATCGTTCGTGCCCGACCTCCGGCGGAACAGCAGCGGTGGCGCTCTCGTGTGGTGCCTTCGCCGTGAACGAGGACCGCTATCCCTCCTCACGTCCGAACGTGTCACTGCCCCGGCGGTGTGCGACCAACCGAGAGGAAACGTCACCGACCATGACGCTTCGCCGCACGATCCACGCAACTGTTCTTGCCGCTGCACTCGCGGTGGGCGCCACCTCACTCGCCGCGACGGCTCAGGCCGCTCCTGTCGCGTCGTCGTCCAGCCCGACGTTCGCTATCGGCCGCGACGCCTTGGCCGTGTACGCCGACGCCGCCCTCACCGCCTGGGACACCTACGCCGAGACCGGCAGCGGCAAGGCGCTGGTGTCGTTCCGTCACCTTCGCGACTCCCTCGCCGCCGAGGCCGCACAGCGTCTCGGCATCTCCCAGGCCCGCATGCTCATCGCCTGGCACCGCGCCGACACCGCCCACCAGGTGGCGCTCGTGGCGGCGTTCACCCAACTTGGCACCCCGTATCACCACAACGCCAGCAAGCCCGGCGTCGGGTTCGACTGCTCGGGTCTCACCACCTGGGCATGGAGCCAGTCGGGTATCGTGCTGCCGCGCCAGAGCAGTTCACAGATCCACCTGGCTGCCCCGGTCACTCGCGATCAGGCCCAGGCCGGTGACCTCGTGTACTACCCCGGCCACGTGATGATGTACCTCGGCGTCGACAACGCCATCGTGCATGCGCCGTACACGGGCAGCAACGTCGAGGTCGGCACCGTGTCCAGTCGCCACATCAAGCGGCTGAAGTTCGGCAACCCGCTCGGCGGCTGAGTCACCCCGACCGTTCCGGTCAGGAGTGGATCGGCCCGTCGCTGTCCTTCAGCGACGGCGCGATGCGCCCCGTACGTCGGGCGATGATCTCCGCACAGATCGAGATCGCCGTCTCCTCCGGGGTGCGAGCACCCAGATCGAGACCGATCGGTGAGTGCAACCGGGCGATCTGGGTCGGGTCGGTGATCCCGACCTCGGCAAGTCGCTGCATCCGAGTCTCGTGCGTGCGTCGACTCCCCATGACACCGATGTAGCCGGCGTTGGAGGCGAGAGCGCCCTGCACCGCGGGGACGTCGAACTTCGGATCATGGGTGAGGATGCACACGGCATCGCGAGGACCGAGCGTGTGACCCTTCTCGGAGAACAGCGGCGACGGCCATGACACCACGACCTCGTCGGCCATCGGGAAGCGGCGCCGGGTGGCGAAGATCTCGCGGGCGTCGCACACCGTCACGTGGTACCCGAGGACCTTGGCGACCTTGGCGAGTGCGGCGGTGAAGTCGACCGCACCGAAGATCCACATCTGCGGCGGCGGTGCCCAACTCTCGATGAACGCGCTCACCATCGGTGTGCCGACGAGGTCTTCCGGCGTCGTCTGCCCCTCGGGGCCATAGTGGCGGACGCCGCTGCGCCCGGCCTCGAGCTCACCCAAGGCATCGCGGGCGACGATGCGGTCGAGCTCGGGGTGACCGAGTGAGCCCAGCGGGTCGGTGGTGGGTGTGACGAGCAGTTTGTTGCCCACACCGGGTCCCTCGACGACCGTCACGAGTGCGACCGGTTGCTGGGTGCGGAGCAGCTCGCGCAGTGTGGTGTAGACGCTCATCGTCACCAGTCGAGGGGTTCGATGAACAGCCGGATGGTGCCGCCGCAGGTGAGCCCGACTGCGAAGGCATCGTCGTCGCTGTACCCGAACGTGACGATGCGCGACGGCGAGTCGCCGGCGAGGATGGCCAAGGCTTCGGACACCACGGCGCCTTCCACGCAGCCGCCGCTCACGCTCCCGGCGACCTCGCCGAGCTCGTTGACGGCCATCGCCGCACCGGGCTCGCGCGGCCCTGAGCCCTCGATGTCGACCACCCGGGCGATGGCGACTCGGGTGCCCGCCGACGTCCAGCGGTCGATGTCGTCGAGCAGATCCTTCATGCGCGCCCCCTGCGTGGTGCCTCGGTGGCGATGACCGCAGCCAGCTCCTGCATGGACGCCATGCTGTGTCCCTCCACGAAGTGATCAACATACGGCAACGCGGCCGCCATGCCACGGGCCAGCGGCGCGTAGCCGGGTGTGACCTTCAACGGGTTGACCCAGATCACGTGGTAGGCGACCCGTTGCAGCCGTTCCATCTCCTGGCCGAGCACCGCAGGATCGCCACGGTCCCAACCGTCGGAGAGCACGACCACGATCGCGCCGCGGGCCATGCCGCGCACGCCCCACTGGTCGTTGAAGACGCGGATGCACTCGCCGAGACGGGTGCCCCCGCTCCAGTCGTGGACGCGAGTGCTGGCCTGGGACAGCGCCTTGTCGGGATCGCGACTGTTCAACTCTCTGGTCACCCTCGTGAGGCGGGTCCCGATGGCGAACGCCTCGACCCGCTGACGCCCGGACACGGCAGCGTGGACGAAACGGAGCATCGCCCGCGCGTACGGCTCCATCGAACCGCTCACGTCGACGAGGAGGACGAGTCGACGGAGTCGCTCACCGGGCTCGCGCCAGTGGCGGGTGATCGGTTCGCCGCCCGTGCGCAGGGCGGCTCGCAGCGTGGCTTGCAGATCGGGCCGTCGACCGCGTCGGGACCGGTGCTGGCGGAACGATCGCCGCGGTGGGCCGATGAACCGAAGCTGGCTCATCAACATCTGCGCGGTGAGCAGTTCCTCGTCGGAGTAGTTGGCGAAGTCCTTGTGGCGCAACACCTCCATCGCCGAGAACCGCAGGGTGATCTCCGGCTGATCGTCGACGTCGGCCGAGCCCTCGTCGCTGTCGCCGTCGTCGCTGTCGTCGTCGCTGTCGTCGTCGATGGCCAGCGTCACGTGCAGCGGCTCTTCCGGGTTGTCCTCCGGGCCGGCCGAGGCGGCGAGCCAGAAGACATCGAAGGAACGGTCGTAGATGAAAATGTCCTCGGGGTGCCGAACCAGTGTCGACCGGCCGGCCCAGTAGACCTGGTCGCGCTCGTCGAGGCGCAGGCGCCCGAGTGCGTCGACGAACGTGAGGACGCTGCCCAGCGGCACGCGCAGACCCGCCCCACGCAGCACTCGGGCGAACGCCACGGCCATGCGCTCGGCCGGCGTGTGCGGAGCGAGGGCGGCGTTCAAGACTGCTGGAAGCCTCGCTCGAACGCCTGCTTCACCAGATCGGCGATGCCGTGCTGGCGGGTGCGTTCCTGGTCCTCGCGATACTTCAGGACGGTGCCCAGGGTTGCCGCCACCGTGGCTTCGTCGAGCTCGGTGACGCCGAGCGCAGAGAGCGCTTGCGCCCAGTCGATCGTTTCGGCCACGCCAGGGGGCTTGTAGAGGTTGAGTCCGCGCAGCGTCTCCACGGCACCGGCGACCTGCCGAGCCAGGCGGTCGAGTGCCTGCGGCACCCGCATCCGCACGATGCGGACCTCTCGTTCGAAGTCGGGGTGCTCGACCCAGTGATAGAGGCAGCGGCGCTTGAGCGCATCGTGGACGTCGCGGGTGCGGTTGGAGGTGAGGATGACGATCGGCGGGCGAACGGCCGCGAACCGACCCAGCTCGGGCACGGTGACCTGATACTCCGAAAGCACTTCGAGCAGGTACGCCTCGAACTCGTCGTCGGCCCGGTCGACCTCGTCGATCAGGAGGACCGGAGGGGTCTCGTTGCGGTTGTCGATGGCCTGCAGCAGTGCACGCTTGAGGAGGAAGCGCTCGTGGTACAGCTGCTGCTCGAGTGCCGACGTGGTGAGCCCGAGCGATTCGCCCGTGGCCTCAGCCGCACGGAGGTGGAGGAGCTGGCGGCTGTAGTCCCAGTCGTACACGGCCTGGGACACATCGATGCCCTCGTAGCACTGCAGGCGGATCAGCTCACCGGTGGTCCAGCGGCTCAGCACCTTGGCGACCTCGGTCTTGCCCACCCCCGCCTCGCCCTCGAGGAGCAGCGGTCGCTGGAGCACCATTGCGAGGAACACCGAGGTGGAGAGCCCGTCGTCGGGGATGTAGCCGTAGGCGGAGAGCGCTTCGGACACGTCGGCTGGGGTTGCGGGCATCGTGACCATTGTGGAGAAGGTTAGAGGGGGATGCCATGCTGGTGCTCGATGTGCCCCCGACCTGCGCGTTCTGCGCGTACCGTTCGCCTCCACGCGCCCACCGCCGATCGAGTCGCTGTCGTCATCCCGTCCGCCGAGGGAGCGGTCGCCGCCGTGGCCGACCCGGCAGCACCCGGCTGGTGGAGGGCCGAGTTCGAGGCCGCAGCCGGAGCGCACTACTGGCTCACCGTCGACGACGGGGAGCCGCTGCTCGATCCCAGCTGTCACGACCTGGTGCTCACCGAGGACGGCCCGCGCAGCGTGCACCGCGCCGCATGGCCGGCCCACCCCCAGGGCGCGCCTCTGGCCGAAGCACCGGTCGTCTATGAGCTGCACGTGAAGGGATTCGGTGGCACCTACCGAGGCTGCATCGATCACCTCGACCACGTGGCGGCGGTCGGCGCCAACGTCATCGAGCTGATGCCGGTCCATCCCTTCGACGATCGCTGCAACTACTGGGGGTACATGCCACTGGTCTGGGGAGCGGTCCATCGGAACTACGCCGCCGACCCGGAGCGCGCGGCAGAGGAGTTGGCACAGCTGATCCGAGCAGCACACGGGCGCGGTATCCACGTCTGGATCGACGTCGTGTTCAACCACACGGGCGAGGACGAGCCGTCGACCAAGGCTGCGGGATTCCGGGGCATGGACCCGTCCGTGTATCGCAGGCAGCACGACCAACCGGCCAACGACAGTGGCTGCGGGAACGACATCAACCCCGCGCACCCGTGGGTGCGCGAGCTCGTGATCGAGGCGCTGGACAGGTATGCGGATCTCGGTGTGGACGGCTTCCGGTTCGACCTGGCGTCCCTGCTCACTCGTGATCGTGGGGGACTGGTGACCCTCATCACCGAGTGGGCGCACACGCGGGGCGTCGCCCTGATCGCCGAGCCCTGGGACATGGGCGGCTATCAGCTCGGCCACGGGTGGCCGTGGCCGACCTGGCTCCAGTGGAACGATCGCTTCCGCGACCAGGTGCGAGGTCTCCTGCGCGGCGAGCCCGGCAGGGTGCGCGCCGTCCGCCAGCGGGTGCAGGGCAGCCCCGACCTGTTCGGTCCGGACGGCGCCGTCCGGTCGCTCAACTTCATCACCGCTCACGACGGCTTGACCATGCACGACCTCACGATGGTCACCGACGAACGCCACCACTCTTGGGACTGCGGCCCGGAGCTCCGGATGCAGCAGATGAAGAACTACTTCACCCTGTTGCTCCTCGCCGCCGGCACGCCGATGTGGGTGATGGGTGACGAGTTCGGCCGGACACAGGGCGGCGACGACAACCCGTACAACGTCGACGGGCCGGTCACGTGGGTCGACTGGTCGCGCGCCGACGAATGGCGCGAGCTCACCGGGTTCGTGACGGCCCTGTTGGCGCTGCGTCGACGCCAGCCGATGGTCGGCTTCGCGTTTCACGGCATCGGCCCCCGCATCGACGAGGGTTGGGACTCGCACTCGTTGGCCTGGTGTGTGGGCGACCTCTACGTGATCGTCAACGCATGGTGGGAGCCGCTCACGTTCGAGGTGCAGCAGCCGGGACCGTGGTCGCTCGCGTTGGCGACCGCGGAGCCCGAGTGCCTGGATGTGATGAGGTTCGCGGTGGCGCCTCGTTCGATCGTGGTGCTGCAGCGACCCGTCGCCTGAACCGGACGTTCAGGAGTCGACGTTCAGGAGTCGAAGCCGAGGCCGAAGCGGTCCAGGCCTCGCAGCCACAGGTTCCGCTTGCCGGACTTGTCCTCCCGGTCGAGCGAGTACCGCGTCGCCTGGATGCCGATGAAGCGGAACGGCTCCGGCGGGAACGGGATCGGTTTGGTCTTGACGAACTCGGTCTCGGTCGCCTTCGACCGCTTCCCGTCGAGCATGTCGAGCATGACCTCGGCGCCGAATCGAGTGGCGGCCACGCCCAGTCCCGTGTAGCCCACCGAGTACGCGACCCGACCCTGCATGCCGCGCCCCCAGAACACGCAGAAACGACTGCAGGTGTCGATCACCCCGCCCCAGGCGTGGGTGAACTTCAGCCCTTCGAGCTGGGGGAAGGTGTCGAAGAAGTGCTTGCTCAGCTTCGCCCAGGTCTCCGGGCGGCTCTCGAACTCGGGGTTGATCTTGCCCCGCCAGTAGTAGATGACGTCGTACCCGCCCCACAGGATCCGGTTGTCCTCGGTGAGTCGGTAGTAGTGGAACTGGTTGCTGATCTCGCTGAGGCCTTGGCGAAGCTTCCAGCCGACCTCGGCGAGCTGGGCCGTCGACAACGGCTCGGTGACCATGCAGTAGTCGTACACCGGGGCGATGTAGTGGCCGATGCGCTTGAGCAGCGGCTTGGCCGCATTCGTGGCCAGGGCGACCTTGCCGGCGCGGATGCGACCGAGCGGGGTGGTGACCAGCACGCCGACGCCGTCCTTCTCCACCCCGGTCGCCTTCGTGTCCTCGTAGATGCGTACGCCCAACGACATCGCGGCCGCCTTCAGACCCCATGCCAGCCGTGCCGGGTCGATGATCGCGGCTCGGTCCTTTCGCCACAGGCCACCCAGGTAGGTAGGTGAGTTGACCTGAGCACGCATGCCGGCCTCGTCGAGCCACTCGACCTTCTGGCCGAGGGCCCGGAGTTGGGTGAAATCCTCGCGCAGCTCATCGACGTAGCTCGGCGAGTGGAACGACGTGGCGACGTCGATGACCCCGGTTCGTTCGTAGTCGCAGTCGATGTTGTAGCGCTGGATCGCCGACTCGATGTCGTTCAGGTTCTTGAGGCCGAGCTCCTCGAGGAGGGGCAGCTCGTTGGGGAACCGCTCCTGACCATTGGCGACACCGTGGGTGAGGCTGCTCTCCATGAAGCCACCGTTGCGTCCGCTCGCCTGCGATCCGACCTCGTGGGCGTCGATCAGAACCACGTCGCGGCTGGGGTCGCGTTCCTTGGCGATGATCGCGGTCCAGAGTCCGTTGTATCCGCCTCCGATGACGCACAGGTCGCAGCTCTCGGTGCGGACCAGCGTGGGGTTGCTGTCGGGCTCGTCGGCATCCTCGTACCAGTACGGGTACGGATCGGCGTCGGCAATGGCATCGAGATGGAACTCTTGGATCGCATCGTCGTCTCGTTGTTCGAACGACATGTTCTCACCACCAATCGTCGGCCAGGTTAGCCAGCCTGGTGGTCGTCGTCGTTGCCGGCCGTCTCGTTGCCGGCCGTCTCGCTACCGGACGTCTCGACGTCCGCTGGGGTGGTCAGGTCGACGACCTGGAGGCCGTACTGCTGCAGTGAGTCCGTGAGCGTGGCGACGCGGCGCACCTTGTGCCGCTCGCACATGACGAGCGTGAGGGACAGGTCGGGATCATCGACCTTGGTGTCGCGGGCCGCGCGCCGGTGCTGATACCCGACGTACAGCGGATCCACCGGAGCCAGCGGGCCGAGATGAGGACGGCGTACGAACCAGCCGATCCGCTGCAATGTCGTCGGCTCGGTACCCAGATCGACGTCGCGCAGGTGATCGCCGACGGCGACGAGCAGCAACTCGTCGCGCTCGTACCGGTCAAGCATCGCCCCATAGGCCGCGGCGCACTCCCCGTGGCGAGGGTGCGACGGGTCGGTGATCGCGGCGAGGAACGACGCGTCGAGCATCACCTTCGGGGGATCGAGGCTCACGCGGGCTCCAACTCCGGCTCTGAATGCAGGTCCAGCGCGCTGCGTGCGCGCTCGGCGCGAGTGCGTCGACCACGCCGCTCCATGCGGTTCCAGAACCAGAACGTGCAGCCGGTGATCGCCCACCCCACCAGGCCGTCGATCACCCAGTGCTCGCCGAGGTAGACCAGCGACGTGAGCATCATCACCGGGAACACCAGCACCAGAGCCTTGAGCCATCTGGGCGTGATCCAGGGCAGGAAGAATGCCGGCACGATGAGCGCGAACGACGCGTGCAACGACGGCATCGCGGCGACCCCGTTGCCGTTGCTGAGCGCCAACTTGTACCCGTCGCGGAAGCTGTCGAAGCCGAGCTGGTAGAAGCCGCGACCCGCGTTGCGATGCAGCTCGGGGAAGAGTTGGTAGTGGTACTTGCGACTCGAGGCCATCCACGGCGGAGCGGTCGGCAGCGCGACGAACATCAGGCACGCGACCGCGATCAGGGTCGCGAAGCGCTTCATGAAGCGCGTCCACTGGCGATGGCTCACGGCCCAGAGGACCGCCATCACGATCATCGGGAACACGAAGTGGGTCATGTAGGTCGCCGACGCGACCTCGTCGTACCACCGGACCGTGCGGCCCCAGAAGTGTCGCTGCAGCACGTCGTTCGGGTCGTGCCCGAGGAACATCCAGCGATCGATGTTGCGGATCGACTCGACCTGCAGCGGGAACTTCACGCGGAACAGGCCCAGAACGGACACGCCGTCGTCGGCTGCCCCTCGCGTCTTTTCGTAGGCCACCCACATCGCGCAGTACGCGACGCAGTCGATCAGGAGCACACCCCACGTGCGCCACGACTTCCCCACGAACGCGCAGACCAGGAAGATGCCCACGGCGATCGCCACCGACACACGGTCGACGGTGAGGCCGCGGTTCTTCAGCCACCAGAGGTAACCGATGAGATACGTGATCATGAGGCCCAGCCGCACCGGGCGGAACCACTCGAACGGCACGACCTCGAAGAGCCCGATGCGCGTCGACGGCGGCACGAACGTGGGTGCATCCGTAGCCGTCGACATGGAAGCCAACGCTACCGATCCTTCACCCGGCGTTCATGTCAGGGGGCTACTTGCTCGCTTCCTCCAACGCACGCCGCACGAGCACCTTGGCCAGGTGCACCCGGTACTCGGGGCTGGCGTTGAGGTCGTTCTGCGGCTCGGCCTCCTCGGCGGCAAGCTGGGCTGCGTCGGCGACGGACGCTCCCTGGGACAGCGCGCCCGAGACGCTCGTGGCGAGGATCGGTGTGCTCCCCATGTTGACCAGCGCGACACCGGATGACCCGTTTCGGCGCCATGCGGCGACGCCGACGATCGCCCAGTCCTGAGCGCGGCGGTTGAACTTCTGAAAGCTCCAGCCGGCGCCCTGCATCTTGGGTACCCGGATCTCGGTGAGCATCTCGTCTGCCTCGAGCGCCGACTCCAAGAACCCCTGATAGAAGTCGGCCGCGGCGATCTCGCGTGTGCCGTTGGGTCCCTGAGCGACGTAGGTGGCGCCGAGGGCGAGCGTGGTGGCGGGCAGATCGCTGGCGGGATCGGCGTGGGCGATCGACCCGCCGATGGTGCCACGATGACGCACCTGCGGATCACCCACGTGGCCCGCGGCGTGAGCGAGCAGCGGCACGTGTTCGGCGAGCAGTGCGCTCGTCTCGACATCCATGTGCCGGGTGAGCGCACCGATGGCGATGTGGTCGCCGCCGTCGCGGATGTAGCTGAGGTCGCTCACCCGTCCGATGTCGACCAGCACGCTGGGAGCCGCCAGGCGCAGCTTCATCAGCGGCAGCAGGCTGTGGCCACCGGCGAGGAACTTGGCCTCGTCGCCGTGTTGACCGATGAGGCTGATGGCCTCGGCTGTCGAACCGGCCCGGACGTAGTCGAATGCTGCGGGAATCACTTGCTGGCTCCTTGTGCGTTGCCGGTTGCGGCGTGGATGGCTTTCCAGACGTTGTGCGGGCTGGCGGGCATGGGCATGTCATGCACACCCAGGCTGCTCAGTGCGTCGACGACGGCGTTGATGACCGCCGGGGCGGCGCCGATGGTGCCGGCCTCGCCGATGCCCTTGACGCCCAGCTGGTTGGTGGGCGACGGGGTGACGGTGTGACCGAGCGTGAGTGAGGGTACGTCGCTGGCTGCCGGTACCAGGTACTCGGCGAGGCTCGCGTTCTTGAGGTTGCCCTCGGTGTCGTACACGGCCTCCTCGAACAGCGCCTGTGCCAGCCCCTGGATGACCCCGCCATGCACCTGCCCTTCGACGATGAGTGGGTTCACCTGGACGCCGCAGTCGTCGACGGCGACGTACTGCAGCACGGTGACCTGGCCGGTCTCGGTGTCGACCTCGACCGTGCAGATGTGCGTGCCGAAGGGCCAGGAGAAGTTCGGCGGGTCGTAGGTGACCTGTGCCTCGAGGTTCGGTTCGAGGCCATCGGGAAGGTTGTGCGCCGTGAATGCCTCGAACGCGATCGCGGCGAGGGGCATCGTCCGGTCGGGTGAGCCCTTCACGGTAAACGCCCCGCCGGCGAACTCGAGGTCGTCCTCGTTGGCCTCGAGCTGGTGGGCGGCGATCTTCTTCGCCTTGTCGATCACCTTGTCGCAGGCCATCGCGATCGCCACGCCGCCGACGGGCAGCGAACGGGAACCGTACGTGTCGAGGCCGAGCGGCGAGATCGCCGTGTCGCTGTGCAGGACGTCCACGTCCTCCGGGGGCACGCCGAGCTTGTCGGCGACGATCATGCTCCACGACGTCTCGTGGCCCTGTCCGTGAGGGGACGTTCCCGTGACCACCTGGATCTTGTTGGTGGGCAGGATCCGGACCGTCGCCGCCTCCCAGCCGCCCGCCGAGTAGTTCAAGGAGGCCAGCACGCGTGACGGAGCGAGACCGCACATCTCGAAGTAGCTGGCTTGGCCGATGCCGAGCAGCTTGGTCGAGCCGGCGACGTTCTGGGTCTTCTGGCGCTCCCGGACTCCGGCGTAGTCGGAGAGCTCGGCCGCCTGGCGCATCGCCAGCAGGTGATCCCCGGAGTCGTAGGTGAGCCCGGTCATCGCCGTGTACGGGAACTGCTCCTTCTGGATGAAGTTCCGCTCGCGCAGCTCCATCGGATCGATCCCCATGACGTCGGCGAGTGAGTCCATCGCCCGCTCGATCGCGTAGGTGGCCTCCGGTCGACCGGCGCCGCGGTAGGCGTCGGTCGGCGTGAGCGTGGTGTAGACGCCGGTGCAGCTGAAGTCGTACGCCTGGGGCAGGTCGTACACGCCGGCGTAGAGGAACGCACCGAGCAGGGGGATGCCGGCGGTGATCAGTTGCTGATAACCGCCCATGTCGGCCAGCAGCCGGATGCGGACCGCGGTGAGCTTGCCGTCGGCGTCGGCCGCCAGTTCGACGTGCTGGATCTGGCCACGACCGTGAGTGGTGGCGACCGTGCCTTCGCCGCGCTCCTCGTTCCAGCGGACGGGCAACTTGTGCTTGCGTGCCAACGCGACGCAGAGCAGTTCCTCGGCGTAGACGTCGAGCTTGCTGCCGAAGCCGCCACCGACCGATGGGGTGATGACGCGCATCTGCTGCTCGGGGATGCCGAGCGTGAGTGCGGTCATCACCTTCAGGATGTGGGGGATCTGGGTCGCGCTGTACAGCACCATGCCCCCACCGAAGGGCTGCGGCACCGCGGCGACCGCCCGCGGCTCCATGGCCATCGGGATCAGGCGCTGCTGGACGTATCGTTCCTTCACGGTGAACGCGGCCGCAGCGAACGCCTCGTCGACCTGGCCCTCGTGACCTTCGATCTTGAGGTCCCACGTGTAGCTCTTGTTGGTCCCGAGGTCGTCGTGGATGACCACGCGGTCGCTCAGTGCATCCTCCAGATCGACCACGGCTTCGAGTGGCTCGTAGTCGACGACGATGAGATCCAGCGCGTCGCGCGCGGCGGCATCGGTGGTCGCCAGGACGCAGGCGACTCCGTCGCCGACGTAGGCGACCTTGCCCGTGGCGAGGGGGTAGTGCGCCGGGTTCTTCATGTCGGCCGTGACGGCCCATGCACTGGGCATGGGTGACGCCCACTGCGACATCAGGTCGGCGCCGGTGTAGACGGCCACGACCCCGGGCGACGCGGCCGCCTCGTCGGTGACGATGCTGCGGATGCGCGCGTGGGCGTACGGACTGCGCAGCACGGCGAGGTGCAGTGCCCCGGGCAGGTTCAGGTCGTTGCAGAACTTCGCTTCGCCCGTGAGCAGCGCAGGATCTTCTCGACGCAGCATTCGTGTCCCCAACACGCCTGCCGGACGGTCATCGATGACGGTCATCTCGGTACCCCCAGTACCTCGTCGGTGAATTGCAGATCTGTTACTTGTCGGCCGCGGCCAGCACGGACTTCACGATGTTGTGGTAGCCGGTGCAGCGGCAGAGGTTGCCTTCCAGACCCAACCGGACCTCGGCCTCGGTGGGATGCGGGTTCTCCTTGAGCAGGCTGGTCGCCGCCATGACCATGCCGGGAGTGCAGTACCCGCACTGGAGACCGTGGTTCTCCATGAAGGCCTGCTGCATCGGATGCATCTGCCCGTCGGTCGCGAGACCCTCGATCGTGGTGATCGCCGTGCCGTCGGCCTGGACCGCCAGCATCGTGCAGCTCTTCACGGCCTCGCCGTTGACGTGCACGCTGCACGCGCCGCACGATGACGTGTCGCAGCCGATGTTGGTGCCGGTGAGCCCGAGGACTTCGCGGATGTAGTGGACGAGCAGCGTGCGCGGCTCGACATCGCTGTCGTGCACGGTCCCGTTGACGGTGACTGAAATCTTCACCCTGGATCCCCCTTGCGGAATCGGACGCCCCCAATGGCGTGACCATCATGCACCAAATCGAGATGCCGGCGAAACCCGAGCGTCCAACTTCTGGGGCAGTGGGCAGAATGTCGCGATGTCGCGCACACGGATCAGCCAGGGCAGCACCTTCGAGCAGCAGATCGGGTACTCACGTGCCGTCGTCGACGGGCGGTGGGTGTTCGTCGCCGGGACCACCGGCTACGACTACTCGACCATGACGATCAGCCCCGACGTGGTCGAACAGGCGCGTCAGACGTTGGCGAACATCGACGCGGCACTGATCTCCGCGGGCTCGTGCGCAGCGGACGTCGTCCGCGTTCGATACCTCGTGCCCGACCCGGCCGACTTCGAGCCGTGCTGGCCCTTGCTGCGGGCCTACTTCGCCGACGCGCTGCCGGCGGCGACGATGATGGTCGTCGGGCTGTCGACGTCGGAGATGAAGATCGAGATCGAGGTCACCGCGCTCCGCCCCGAGGCCTGAGCTCGCCCCCATCGCCGTTCCCAATTCGCCCCCCATCGCCCCCCATCGCCGTTCATGTCATGCTCGGAGGCAGGTTTCCTCGCTCGAGGCATGACATGAAGCGAGTGACGGGGCGGTGTGGGGTGGCGTGTGTGTGTGTGCTGGCTTGCTTCGGGTCAGTCGAGGGGCCGGTGGTGGTGCGGCATCCGGCGGGGGAGCGTGATCGCGAAGGTCACTGCGAACACGGCCGCGGCGACGAGGCCGATGGTGGCGCCCGGCGCGGAGCTGAGGTGGTAGCTGAGCATCAGTCCCAGCACCCCTTCGCTCACGCCGAACACGACACCGAGCACCGTCATCTGCCGAAGGGTTCGAGCCAGCAGACGGGCGGTGGCAGCGGGCGTGACGAGCATCGTCACCGACATGACGGTGCCGACCGCGCGCAGGCTGATCACCACGACCACTGCCAACAGCACGACCAGCACGCCCTGCACCAGTTCGACGCGGACGCCGACCTGTTCGGCCTGGACGTGGTCGAAGGTCGCCAGCCGCAACTCGCCGAACATCGCGAGCACGACGAGCACGGCCCCGCCACCGAGGGCGAGGTTCAGCCAGATGTCGCCCCATTGCACCGTGAGCACCCGTCCGAACAGGAAGTGGGTGAGCTCGACACCGGTGTCGAGTCGGGAGATCACGACGACGCCGAGCGCGAAGAACGCGGTGCCGAGCACGGCGATGACGGTCTCCTGCCCGAGGCGACGATTGGAGGACAACATCAGCAGCAGCACCGCCATGAGCAAACCGGCGCCCATTGCGCCGAACAGCACGTTGATCCCGGTGGCGTAGGCCAGGCCGACGCCGGCGAGCGTGCCGTGCGACATCGCGTCGCCGAGGTTGGCCATTCGTCGCAGCACCACCCATGTGCCGACCACTGGTGCGACCACGCCGATGATGATCGCGGCGATGAACGCCCGCTGCATGAACTCGGCCTGGAAGGGATCAGTCAGCCAGTGCATCACGGACTCCCTTGCCGGAGTCGGCCGTGCCGAACGTCGCGTCGAGGACGTCTGACGACAGCACCGTCATCGGTGGGCCGTCGGCGCGAAGTGTGCCGTTCACTGCCAGGCAACGCGAGAACCGTCGGCGAGCCAGGGCGAGGTCATGCGTGGCGACCAGCAGCGACGTGCCCTGTGCGGCGAGCTCCTCGAACACGTCGAGCAACTCGTGGGTGGTGGGTTGATCGACTCCACTGAGCGCCTCGTCGAGCAGCACCACCGATGCCTCCTGTGCCAGCGCCCGAGCGACGTACGCCCGCTGCAGCTGGCCGCCGGACAGCTCGGTGAGGGAGCTCGACTCCGTGCCGGTCAGTTGTACGCGGGCGAGCGCGTCGGCCGCCACACGACGGTCGTCGGCGGACGGCCGTTGCCACCAGTGACGGAACCGGCGTCGACCGGCGAGCACCAACTCCTCGACCGTGATCGGGAAGTGCAGGTCGCTGTCGTTGCGCTGCGGGATGTAGGCGAGGTCCATCCGGTCGGTGTGGTCATGGCAGTGCACCCCGTTCACCTCGACAACGCCCTCGTGGTTGACCAGCCCGCAGATGGCCTTGAACATCGTGCTCTTTCCGGCCCCGTTGGGGCCGATCACTGCAATCAACTCGCCGGCGCCCACGGAGAAGGACACGTCGCGCAACGCGTGCTTGGTGCCGTAGTGCACACCGAGGTCGCGAACCTCCAACGAACAGCTCTCGTTCACGTGCACCCCAATCCCTTCTGCAACGCAATCAGGTTCTCGCGCATCACCGACACGTAGTCCGCACCGGCCCCGAGCTGGTCGCTCGACAGCGTCTCCAGCGTGTCGAGGACTGCGGTGGAAGCGCCGATCTCGCTCGCCACAGTGGCGGCGAGATCGTCGGGAAGGTTCTCCTCGAAGAAGATCGTGGACACGTCGTTCGCCTTCGCGAATGCCGCCACGGTCTCGAGCGTCTTCGCGGACGGCTCCTCCGCGGGCGAGATTCCGGCGATCGCCACCTGGGTGAGCCCGTACGCCGCGGCGAGGTAACCGAACGCGCGATGTGTGGTGACCAGCAGGTCGCTGGCGCAGGACGCCAACCCCGCGGACAGGTCGGAGTCGAGCGAGACCAGGGTGGCCGTGTAGCGGTCGGCGCGATCGGCGTACGCCTGCGCATGCGCCGGGTCAGCGGCTTGGAGGGCGGTGAGCACCCTGGCGGTCATTCGCTGCATGTTGCCGGGGTCGAGCCACACGTGAGGGTCCCTGTGGCCACCCAGTTCCTCGCCCGACGCGGTGCCGTCGGTGCCCGGGAGTTGGGAGGTGACCGGGAGCAGCGTCAGCTCGTCGAGCAGATCGACCCGCTGCACGCGCGACGGCAGCGAGGCGATCGCCTTCTCGACGTTGGGTTGGAAGCCCTGGCCGAGGAACACCGCGAAGTCGGCCTGCTCGAGCCGCGTGACCTGCTTGGGCGTGGGGTCGTACTCGTGTGCCTCCTGGCCGGGCGGCACCAGGGTGACCACGTCGACCAGATCGCCACCGACGCTCCGCACGATCTCCTCGATGGGATAGAACGCTGCAGCGACCACGACGCGACCGTCAGTGTTGCCGGTGTTGCTGCAGGCGACCACGGTCGCGACGAATGCCGCGACGAGCGGGAGCGCGATGCGGCGAACCATGTCCCGAGCATACCGTGAACGAGAATGATTCTCAATTCACCGGGAACGGTTCTCGTTCGACGAGAATCTGGGGTAGCCTCGATGCGTGGCACGTGTGGAGAAGATCACCTCCCCGACGCTGTCGTCGAGCACGACGGCTGCCGTGCTGCAGGCCCTCGCCGCGCACGAACTCCGACTCACCTCGCACCGGCGCACCGTGCTGGCCGTGCTCGAATCGGGGGACCGGCCGCTCACCACCGATGAGGTCGCCGCCGCGTCCGGTGTGCCGGTCTCGACCGTCTATCGGAACCTGGCCGAACTCGTCGACGCCGGAATCGTGGTCCGGGTTGCAGGGGTCGGCGGCGGAGATCGCCACGAGCTCGCCGAGCCGTTCTCGCAGCACCACCACCATCACTTGGTGTGCACCGAATGCGGCATCGTCACCGACTTCACGCCCAGCCCGCAGCTCGAACGACTCATCGATCGCGAAGTCGGAGCACTGCTCGAGTCCGACGGCTTCGAGGTCGACCATCACGTCTTCGACGTTCGTGGTCGGTGTCGCGAGTGCAGCGCCGCCTGAATCCGTTCGGGAGTGCGGGATCGGTCGTGTTCAGCGGATCGCTGGGGCGACGTCGCGGCCGAGCCGCCAGTCGTTCCCGTGCACACGCATCCAATTCGTCACGGCGTCGGGCGCGAGCGGCCGGGCGATCAGATAGCCCTGCGCCATGTCGCAGCCGATCTGGCTGAGTGCACGAAGTTGCTCCTCGGTCTCCACGCCCTCGCCGACCACTTTGAGGTCGAGTGCCCCCGCCATGCCGACCATCGCCGCGATGACCGCACGGTCCTCGGGGTGGTCGATCACGCCGGCGACGAAGGAGCGGTCGATCTTGATCGCAGCGAGCGGGTAGCGGCGGATGTGGGTGAGCGACGAGTAACCCGTGCCGAAGTCGTCGAGACACAGCGACGCGCCGAGTGCTCGCAGTTCCTCCAGCGTGTGCTCGGGCGACACCCGGCCGCCCCCGGGGCGGCGGGTCAGCGTGGCGTGCTCGGTGATCTCGACCATCAGCCGTTCCGGCTCGACGTGGTACTCGGCGAGGATGGCGCCCACGCGCTGACAGAGGCCCCGATCGGCGAGCTGGGTCACCGACAGGTTCACGCCGAGCCGAACTTCGGGGTCCAGGTCGCACAGTGACTCGCAGGCCGACCGCAGCACGACGTCGCCGAGCAGGAGATCGAGTCCCGCGTCCTCGGCCAGGTCCAGGAACGCGGCCGGCGACAGCAGGCCCAGCACGGGATGGTGCCAGCGCACCAACGCTTCCAGCCCGGTTGTCTGGCGAGTCGCCATCGACACGATCGGTTGCAGGTAGGCAACGACCTCGCCCCGCTGCAGGCCCGCGGCGAGATCGTCGGCGAGACGGCGGCGTTCGTTGGCGTTCCGCTGACGTTGGGTGACGCTTCGCTCCGGTTCGCCACGGCGGGCGGCCTTGGCCTCGTACATCGCGAGGTCGGCGTCGGCGAGCAGTCCGGTGACGGTGGCATCGGAGTCGACCATCGCCAGACCGACGCTGGCCGTGACCCGCACCGGGCCCTCGGTGAGCAGGTACGGCATCGACAGTGTGGCGTCGATCCGTTCGCACATCGTCTGCGCGGTGGTGCGATCGGTGACCGAAGGGGCGAGGACGACGAACTCGTCGCCGCCGACGCGGGCGACGAGGTCGCCGGGTCGGACGATCTGGCGGAGCCGTTCGCTCACCACGCGCAGCAGTTCGTCACCCGCCTCGTGGCCGAGGAGGTCGTTCACGGGCTTGAATCGGTCGAGGTCGATGAAGACGACCGCACCGGTGTGGAGTTCGCCCACGACGTGCTCGAGTTGCTCGAGCAGCACGGACCGGTTGGCGAGACCGGTGAGGGCGTCGTGGCGGGCGAGGTGTTCCAGCGTGCGGCGGATGAGGTGGAGGTCGCTGACGTCGTAGGCGGTGACGACGAGTCCCTCGACGACCGGATCCTCGAGCAGGTTGGCGAGCTCGAAGCGCATCGGCTTGGGGGCCGCGTCGGGATCGACCATCCGCATCGGTGCTTCGCAGCTGACCGGCCGGCTGCTGAGCCCGGCTCGCTCGATCGCCACCGTCAGTTCGTCCACGCCGCTCGGGTCGCAGAACGTCACGAGCTTGCGACCGAGGACGTTCGACAGGTCGTGTCCGAGCAGACGGGTGAACGCTGCGTTCGCGCTCGTGACGTTGCCGTCGCGGTCGAGCAGCAGCGTGATCGACGGGGCGTGCTGGACGACCTGTTGGAAGCGCGCGGTGTCGTTGGAAGCGACCTCCCACATGCGCCGCCTCGTGAGATCGCGTACGGCGACGAGCAGGCCGTTGATCCCCGGTTGGTCGATCGCATTGGTGGCGAGGATCTCGACCCACTTCCAGGTCCCGTCGGCGACGCGGACGCGCAACTCGACGGGTGTGCCCGCCCGCTTCTCCTGCATCGTGCCGGTGGACGAGATCACGGCCGCCACGTCGTCGGGGTGGACGAGCTCCAGCAGGCTGCGGCCGAGCCAGTGCTGCGGACGCCACCCGAACAGATCGCTGCCGGCCTGGTTGACGTAGTGCAGGCGGATGTCGGTGTCGACGATGATGATCGCGTCGGGCAGGGCGCCCACCAGCGCAGCAAAGTCGATCGGTTCGCTCATCACCCTCATTATCGGCCGGGGCCGAGGCTCAATCAGGGTATTAGGTCAGATTTCTCGGAATCAGCTGACCGAGGCGGATGGCGCAGCGGCTGCTGCGGGCACGCCCGTGGGGGCCGGATCGTCCGGCTTGAGGAACATCCACAGCACGGGCACCAAGTAGCCGAAGTAGGCGAGCACCCTTGCCCGTTCGGGCGATGCCGACCAACCGAACAGGCCGGCCAGGAAGTCGAAGAGCACGCCCGAGGAGAGCGGGCCCGAGTTGAGCGTGAAGGCCGGCTGGAACAACCACAGGTTGTCGAGCTCGAGGACTTCGCCGAACTCGTGGACCGCCTTGCCGACGAGGCCGGCGGCGAAGAAGATCAGCAGGATGCCGGTGAATCGGAAGAACGAGCGCAGGTCGATGTTCTTCCCGAAGCGGTAGACGAGCACGCCGATGACGGCGGCCGCGGCGAGGCCGAGGACGCCTCCCACGACCACCTGCCCGCCGGAGGTCGTACCGGTCTCGGCTCCGAGGAGGAACAGCACCGTCTCGAAGCCCTCGCGGGCGACGGCGACGAAGGCGATGAACGCCACGGCACCGACGCCGGTTGCACCGTCGATCTTGGAGCGCAGGTGGCCACCCATCGAGCGAGCGTTCCTGCGCATCCACAGGATCATCCAGGTCAGCACGAGCGCCGCGAACAGGGCGAGTGTGCCCTCGACCAGCGGCTCGGACTTGCCCGTCAGCCCGTCGGTGGCGAGGTGCACCGCGACCCCGGCGACCGTGCAGGCCAGCGCGGCGAAGATCGCTCCGAGCCAGACCGAACCCATTCGGTCGGACCGACCCGTCTTTGCCAGGTACCCGAGCAGGATGGCGAGGACGAGAGCGATCTCGAGTCCCTCGCGCAGTGTGATGAGAAAGGCGGCGCCCATGCAGGGAATGTTAGGCATGCCAAACAAACGCTCGCAAGTCGGCCAGACCCCGTGTGACGAGCATCACGGGTTCGACGGTCTGAGACGGCGCGGTCAGCGAGTGCCCCACACGAAGCGATGGGTGTGGATCCCGAAGTAGGTGAAGCTCTCCACGCTGCGCACGTCGGGCACGGACCGGATCTCGTCGTCGATCACGGCCAGCAGCCTGGCCGAGTCCTCGCACAGCACCTCCACGAGCAGATCGAACGAGCCCGAGGTGAACACGACGTAGATGACCCCGTTGATGCCGGCGATGTGGTCGGCGACCGCGCGGACGTTGCGGTCGACCCGGACCCCCAGTGCCGCCATCACCGGATACCCGAGCGCCAGCGGATCGGTGACGCCCACCACCTGCACCACCTCGGCGTCGAGAAGACGTTGCACGCGCAGCCGCGTGGCCGCCGGCGAGAGCCCGACGAGGTCGGCGAGCTCCGCGTAGCTGGCGCGGCCGTCCTTCTGCAGCGCCTCGATGAGTTGGCGGTCGGTCGGGTCGAGGGGGATCATCGGAGCCAGTGTCACACGATGCCGGCCGACAGGCCGAAGTCGATGGAGATGTTGGCGCCCGTGATCGGGGCTGCGTGGGGCTGGGCGAGGAACCACACCAGTTCGGCGATCTCGTCGGGCCGGATGAACCGTGCCGCTGCACCCTGCGGGTAGCCGTGGAGCAGCCGGGCCAGGTAGCCGTCAGGGTCGTCCCCGCCGAAGGTCGAGGCCTGACCGGCCAGCATCGGTGAGTCGACGTCGCCGGGACAGACGGCGTTCACGCGGATCTGACGCGGGGCCAGTTCGAGGGC